>CACZJL010000004.1 GCA_902781505.1 uncultured Lachnospiraceae bacterium
TTACTTGTTAAGTTGATTGAACCGCCGTATACGGAACCGTACGTACGGTGGTGTGAGAGGTCGGGAAAACTTATTTAATTTTCCCTCCTACTCGATTGGTCAGATTACAAATTGACACTGAGGGTCGGTTACAGTATTGTAAGATAAAGCGATGAAAGGGAGGTTAGTCATGGAAGAGATTCGCATTGTATTTGAAGAAGAAAACTTAAGTGCAGCAGCTTATGATGGAGACAGGCAGATTGGTGAGTGTGATGTACAGGAAACAAACGGAACCTGGTCAATTGTTCATACCGGAGTCAGGGAAGAATATGGTGGCAGAGGACTTGCAAGAAAGCTTGTGGATTGCGTTGTAACTGCAGCAAGAGAGCGGAATGTAAAGATTATTCCAAGCTGTTCTTATGCTGAGAAGGTAATGACAACAAACGATACATACAGTGATGTGCTGGCCTGAAAAAGGCACTTTAGCGAATAAATTTTATGTGTCAGGTTCGAACAAAAAAGGAAAAACTCCCGGCAAGGAATTCAATTCCTTACCGGGAGTTTTTTAGTATGCGGAAGATGAGACTTGAACTCACACGTGAAAAACTCACACAAGAACCTGAATCTTGCTCGTCTGCCATTCCGACACTTCCGCGTTTGGTTATTTCTTAAGTTACCTGCAACATGTGAAATTATACGCATTACATGCGGCTTTGTCAATACCAGATTCTGCAAAGTTTCAAATATTGTGAAAAAGTAAGCTTGCATAAGGAAAACGCGAAAAATAAAAGAAATTCGAAAAAGTTGTTGACACGTACAGAAACGATTGCTATTATATACGAGTGCTCGGAAGCAAGCTTCATGCGAACGGGTGAACATAATACGCAGTCGTGGCGGAATTGGCATACGCGCTAGACTAAGGATCTAGTGAGCATTGCGCTCGTGAGGGTTCAAGTCCCTCCGACTGCATAACAAAGCGGGTTCTCTTTTTAAGAACCCGCTTATTTGTTTTTATACTTAAAACAATTTGAAAAAAAGTGAGAAAATTTTAAAAATTGCTGTTGACAGATTGGAAAGTGATTGCTATTATATACGAGTGCTCGGGAGCAAGTAACTTGCAAGCGAGAGAACAGAATATGCAGTCGTGGCGGAATTGGCATACGCGCTAGACTAAGGATCTAGTGAGCATTGCGCTCGTGAGGGTTCAAGTCCCTCCGACTGCACTGATCTGACCCCCGAAGTTCGAAAGAGCTTCGGGGGTTTTTGTATATCTGAAAAACAGACATTGTTTATCAGAACTGGCTGGTGAAGAAAGGGAGAGGAAATGGCAGAGAGTTTTATTTTCAGTTTGAATTCAACGGTACCGATTTTTTTGACCATGATTATTGGTTATGTCTTAAAGCAGATTGGATTCTTAAGTGATGAATTCATCAAAGGAGCTAATAAATACGTATTTAAGGTAGCTCTGCCGGTTATGCTTTTTATTGATATTTCTTCAGCAGATCTTATCAGCGATTTTAATATTAAGTTTGTTTTATACTGCATGATTGTTACGTGCATTTTGTTTGCTGTCAGCTGGTTGATTGCAGAACTGTTCTGTAAGGATAAGAAGCAGATTGGAGCTCTTGTGCAGGGGTGCTTCAGAGGAAGTGCGGCGGTACTTGGCCTCGCTTTTATTCAGAATATGTATTCCACAACAGGAATGGCTCCACTGATGATTGCATCTGCCGTACCTCTTTATAATATTTTCAGTGTAATTGTTCTGACCTTTAAGGCTTCCAAAGAGTATGGCGGAGATGATATTTCCGGCCTGAAATTTAAGGAGCAGATGAAGAAGGCACTGATTAATATCGCAAAAAATCCGATTATCATCGGTATTTTCCTTGGAATCCCATTCTCGCTGTTAAGAGTGGATTTTCCAGTGATTGTTGACCGAACACTTGATTATTTCGGGAGGACGTCAACGCCGATAGCCCTTCTTTGTATCGGTGCCGGATTTGAAGGAAGAAAGGCAATTAAGAAGATTGCACCAACACTTTGGGCCACATTTTATAAGCTATTTTTACAGGCGGGACTTTTCCTGCCGCTTGCAGTTGCTATGGGCTTTCGAAATCAGAATCTGGTAGCGATTCTTATCATGCTTGCGTCGCCTTCCACAGCGAGTGGATATATTATGGCTAAAAACATGGGAAATGACAGTGTTTTATCGTCGTCTATCATAGTACTTACGACGCTTCTTTCGAGCGTGTCGTTAACGCTCTTAATCTTCATTTTAAGAGCGATGGCACTGATATAAAAATGTTGAAACCTGCTTGTTTGTATGCTATAATCTCTACAGTTTAATGCAAAAAAGGAGGATTTGTCATGAAGCATATCAAGACAATCAACGAGACAGTATTAAAGGATTCTCTTGCACATGGCGGTTGCGGCGAATGCCAGACATCATGTCAGTCTGCTTGCAAGACATCTTGTACAGTAGGTAACCAGCATTGCGAGAATAAGAATCGCTAATTAAGCGGTTTTGCATATGGCATTCAGTCTGGACATTCAGACTTTTGCCCTGTGTCGAAATTACCTTATAACAAAGTTACGGTAAGAGAGTGGTCGCTATTGATACACTCTCTTATCGTTTTGTTAAAGGATCAATTTGGGGAATTAAAATCTGAATGCTGAATAAAAGAGGTTATTAATGGTACATTTGTTTAAAAACAACGGCTATAACATCGTACTGGATGTTAACTCCAGTTCTGTACATCTTGTAGATGATTTAGGATATGATGTTATCGGCGTTTATGAGAAGAAGAGCCTCGATGAAATCGTCGAGGAATTTGAGGAGAAATATCCTGAGGATGAAATCCGTGAAGTTTATGGAGAGGTTACGGAGTTAAAGAATCAGGGAAAACTGTTCACAGAGGATATCTACGAACCATATATCGATGCATTTAAGCAGCGTAAGACATATGTTAAGGCGCTCTGTCTTCATATTGCTCACGATTGCAATCTTAAGTGCAAGTATTGCTTCGCAGAGGAAGGTGAATATCATGGCAGAAGAGCTCTGATGAGCTTTGAAGTCGGTAAGAAGGCATTAGATTACTTAGTGGCTAATTCCGGATCTAAGAGAAATCTTGAAGTTGATTTCTTCGGCGGCGAACCTACCATGAACTGGGAAGTTGTCAAGCAACTTGTAGAATACGGAAGAAGTATTGAAAAGGAACACAATAAGAATTTCCGTTTCACATTAACAACAAACGGAATTTTAATGAATGATGAAATCCTTGAGTTCTGTAACAAGGAAATGTCCAACATTGTATTAAGTATTGATGGTCGTAAGGAAGTAAATGATTTCATGCGTCCGACAAGAAACAATTTAGGCAGTACATATGACATCATTATGCCGAAGTACAAGAAGATTGCAGAGAGCCGTAACCAGAACAACTATTACGTTCGCGGTACATTCACTCACTACAATACAGACTTCTGCAAAGATGTTCTTCATTTTGCTGACGAGGGCTTTGAACAGATTTCTGTTGAGCCAGTAGTTGCACCGGCTGAGGAGCCATATGCAATTCAGGAGTCAGACCTTCCAAAGATTTATGAACAGTATGATGAACTTGCAGCTGAACTGTTAAAGCGTAAGAAGGCAGGAAATGGATTCAATTTCTTCCATTTCATGATCGACTTAGATGGCGGCCCTTGTGTTTACAAGAGACTCCAGGGCTGTGGTTCAGGATGTGAGTACCTGGCAATTACCCCATGGGGAGATATCTATCCTTGCCACCAGTTTGTTGGTAATGAGAAGTTCTTAATGGGTAACGTAAATGAGGGAATTGTAAAGAAGGAAATTTCTGCTGAGTTTGCGAAGAGCAATGTCTACACAAAGGAAAAGTGTCAGAACTGCTTTGCCAAGTACTATTGCAGCGGTGGCTGTGCCGCCAATGCTTACAATTTCAATGGAAACATCAATGATCCATATGAAATTGGCTGTAAGATGCAGCGTAAGAGAGTAGAGTGTGCATTGATGATTAAGGCCGCTCTTGCATCTGACTAACTCGAAGGGAGACTAAAAAATGAAGTACAGCATGCCAAAGCGGATTATTTATTCCGTTCTTGTATTGGCGCTGATCGCAGGAGCAACTTTTACGGCGCTTCTGGGAGTAGGGGCAAAAAAGGCAGGTTCAGCCGAAGCTATTAAGTTAGGTCTTGACCTTGCCGGTGGTGTAAGTATCACATATGAAGCAGATGAGTCAAACCCATCCGCTCAGGATTTAGAGGATACAAAGTATAAGTTAGAGAAACGTATTGAAGGTAAGTCAACAGAATCTCAGGTTTATCAGTCCGGTATCAACCGTATTACTGTAGAAATTCCTGGTGTTACTGATGCGAATGCAATCCTTGAAGAGCTTGGTACTCCGGGTTCTCTTGAGTTTGTTGATACACAGGGCTATCAGGCTCTTGCAGCCGGTTCTGACTACACTCCAATCCTTACAGGTACAGAAGTTAAGTCTGCTCAGGCCTATACAGATACTCAGAGCACAAACTCAAAGAGTGCTTATGGAGTACAGCTTGAGTTCAATGAAGAAGGTGCACAGAAATTTGCCGATGCTACTGCAGCAAGCGTAGGTAGTCAGATCTACATCATCTATGATGGAAAGATTGTATCTGCTCCAACAGTACAGCAGAAGATTGACGGCGGTTCCTGCTCCATCACAGGCCTTGAGAGCTGGGATGAGGCTAACAACCTTGCTACATACATCCGTATCGGTTCTATTCCGCTTACACTTCATGAAGTAAGCTCCAACATCGTTGGTGCACAGCTTGGACAGAATGCAATCAGAACTTCCTTAATGGCAGCTCTAATTGGTTTCATCCTTCTTTCTATCTTCATGATTGCGATATACCGTGTTCCAGGTGCTGTTTCTGTAATTGCACTCTGGCTTTACACTATGATCGTTGTTGTACTTTTAAGTGCTTACGAACTGACCTTAACTCTTCCGGGTATTGCAGGTATCATCCTTGGCATTGGTATGGCAGTTGATGCGAATGTCATCATCTACTCACGTATCAAGGAAGAAATCGGCTCAGGAAGAAGTGTTGAGAATGCAATTCAGGCCGGTTATCATAAGGCAATGTCTTCCATCATTGATGGTAACGTAACAACCATTATTGCCGGTGTTGTATTAAATATTTTTGGTACGGGTTCCATTAAGGGATTTGCACAGACCTTAATCTTAGGTAACGTAGTGTCCATGTTTACATCCTTCGTTATCACAAAGACTGTTATGAAGCTTCTGTTCAACTTCGGTGTTAAGGATCCAAAGTTCTACGGCAAAACTGTACACAGCAAGATTTATGATGTGATTGGTTTCAGAAAGAAGGCATTTATTATTGCTGCAGTCGCAATTCTTTCCGGTTTCGTTGGAATGGGTGTGTTCGCAGGTGCCGGTAAGGGCGCGTTCAACTTAAGCCTTGAATTTGCCGGTGGTTCTTCCACAACCTTTACATTTGCTGAGAATTACTCTCAGGAGCAGATTGAAAATGATATCATTCCTGTAATCAAAACTGCAGGTGGAATCAATGAAGTTCAGCAGCAGAAGGTTCAGAATTCTACTCAGGTAACATTTAAGACAGTAGATCTTTCCTTAGAGCAGCGTGAAAAGATTGAAGAAGCTGTAAAGGCCAAGTTCCCGATTCAGGACGGAACAGTTGTTGAAACAAACAACATTTCCGGTTCTGTCAGCCAGACAATGAGAAAGGATGCAGCTATTGCAACAATCGTAGCGGTTATCTGCATGCTTCTGTACATCTGGCTCCGTTTCCGTGACGTTAAGTTTGCTACAGCAGCTGTAGCAGCTCTTGTTCACGATATTCTCTGTGTTATCGCATTCTATGCAATTTCGAGAACTACAGTAGGTACAACATTCATTGCCTGCATTCTTACAATTCTTGGTTACTCAATCAATGCGACAATCATTATCTTTGATCGTGTTCGTGAAGTAATGAAGGAATCAACGGGAAATCATCTGGATGTTCATAAGATGCTGAATGAGTGTGTAACATACACATTACAGCGTTCTATTAACACAAATATCACAACATTCATTATGCTTGCTTCTCTTTGCATCTTAGGCGTAGCCTCTGTAAGAGAATTTGCAATGCCTCTGATCGTAGGTGTTATCTGTGGTACTTACTCATCCATCTTTATTACAGCTTCTCTCTGGTACGTCTTTGGTGGCCGTAAGCTGACAACGGTAAAGAAAGAAAAGAAAGTAACAAAGAAGGCGAAAGCTGATTCAAACGGCGCAGTCGTTTAATTTAAATATGATTCATCCCTGTCAGGTCTTCCTGACAGGGTTGTTTTTGTTTAGAGGAAAATACTATGCAGAGTGAGTGGCGTGTCTACGCAAAACGAGCCGATTTTAAAGCAATCGGTGAAGCCTTTCATATTGACCAGGTGACAGCAAGAATCCTGGTGAATCGAGGGATTACAACAAAAGAAGCAATCGAAGAGTATCTGAACGGTGATTTAAACAGCCTTCATTCTCCGGAGTTAATCTATGGAATGAATGAGGCAGTCGAAATTATCCGTAACAAAATTGCACAGGGAAAGAAAATTCGCATCGTGGGAGACTATGATGTGGATGGAATCTGCTCCACAACGATTCTTTACAAATGTCTGAGTCGCAAAGGGGCAGATGTTTCTTACATCGTGCCGGACAGAATTATAGATGGCTATGGAATCAATGAACGCCTGGTGCAGGATGCATTAAATGACGGGGTTGATACAATCCTGACCTGTGATAATGGTATCGCTGCTGTGAAGCCGGTTGCATTTGCCAAAGAACACGGTATGACGGTGATTGTAACGGATCACCATGAAATTCCGTTTCAGGAAGCGAATGGAAAGAAGACTTACATTTATCCGGATGCTGATGTTATTGTGAATGTTCATCAGGAGAAGGATTCATACCCTTTTAAGGATCTTTGTGGAGCAGGCGTGGCTTTAAAGCTTGCCACGGCACTTGGGATTTCTGAGGATGAGGTGAAGGAGTACGCAGAACTTGTTGGAATTGCCAGCGTTTGCGATGTTGTTGCCTTAAAGGGTGAGAATCGCATTCTCGTAAAGTATGCGCTCAAGTCTCTTCCGACGACGGTGAATACAGGGCTTCAGGCTCTGCAGGAGGCGACTGGCCTATCTGAAAAGGAGAAGGGGCTTACGGCATTTGATTTTGGCTTTGTAATCGGTCCGTCTCTTAATGCCACAGGACGCCTGGATTCCGCCATGGAGGGCATCTCGCTACTTCTTGAGACGGATTATAAAAAGGCACAGGCTAAGGCACTTGAAATCCGTGCGATTAATGAAGAGCGTAAGCAGATGACGGAAGATGAGAAGAACAAGGCACTTGAGATGGTGGAAAATTCAAGTATTAAAGATGATCATGTGCTCGTTGTTCTGCTGCCTGAGTGCCATCAGTCTCTTGCAGGAATTGTTGCAGGAAGATTAAAAGAGGAGTATTACCGGCCAACGCTTGTTCTGACATTGAATGGCGACATTGCGAAGGGTTCAGGCCGTTCTATTGAGGCCTACGATATGTTTGAAAAGCTCTCGGAGTGCAAGGAGCTTTTTACCGCATTTGGCGGACATAAAATGGCAGCCGGATTCTCTCTGAAAAAAGAGAATGTGGATGCTCTGAGAGAAGCATTAAACAAACGAGACGGTCTGACAGAAAAGGATATGACTCCGGTACGCTGGATTGATGTTCCAATGCCACTTGATTATGCGACCATAAGCCTTGTGGAAGAAATCAATGCCTTAGAGCCATTTGGCGCGGAAAATGAAAAGCCGACCTTTGCCGACAGAAATCTGTTAGTTCGTGAGAGCAGAATAGTCGGAAAGAACAGAAATGTATGCAGACTTCGACTTGAAACAAGTGCCGGCTTCTTAAAGACTGCTGTGATGTTTGGTGCCGATACAAAAGAAGTTCCGGTGTCGGGAAGCAAAATCAGCATGCTGTACTATCCGAACATTAATGAATATATGGGCAATTCAAGCGTCGAATTCATAGTGAAAGAGTTCAGAACACAGAGCTGACTTCCGTCACTTAGGTGTACGAATAATGGGAGAAAATAAAAAGATCTGTGCAGGTTCCTTAAAAGGAATCTGTACAGGTCTTTTGCTTTATTTACGAGCTACCGGTGTGAATTTAGAATAGGCGATGCGCTGTGCCTTATACAGTGAGAAGTAGTCACTTAACATGTAAGTTAGGGCAACACAGATTAAAATATAGTAGATTCCGTTGTCTCCAAACATCTCAATTCCAAGAATCAGAGATGTAAGCGGACAGTTGGTTGCACCGCAGAAAACGGAGACCATGCCACAGGCGGCACACAGTCCGATTGGAAGTCCTAAAACAGGTGCTAAGAAGCTGCCAAGGGTTGCGCCGACAAACATGCTTGGTACGATTTCGCCACCCTTAAGGCCACCGCCTAAGGTGATGGCAGTAAAAAGAATCTTAAGCAGGAATGAGAACCATGGTCGGCTCACGGTGAAGCTTCCGGCGATATAATCTCCGCCGGCACCAAGATAGTCCGTTGTGCCAAAAATGTATCTCATTGCAATCACGATGAGACCGATGACAATCGCGCGAATGTAATCGTTCTTCAGAGTAATATCAAAAAGTTCATCGAATTTATGCAGTGCAAGAATCAGCAGAATCGAGGCAAATGCAAAGCATGCGGCAAGTAACAGTGTCTTTGAAAAGAGAACCAGATTGAATTCAGGGATTTCTCCAAGTTCATAGACGCCTTTTGGTATGTGAAACATTGCTCTGGCTGTGTATCTTGCAATAACTGCTGACAGAACGGCTGGTACGAGTGCTGAGTACTGCATGATTCCGACTGTGACAACTTCAATGGAGAAGATGGCAGCGGCGGCCGGAGTTCCAAATAATGCAGAGAAACAGGCACTCATTCCGCAGATAATCATGATTTTTCTGTCCTTTTCTTCAAAACGCATCAGGCGTCCGAAGGTATTACCAAACGATCCGCCAATCTGAAGGGCAGCGCCTTCTCGACCTGCAGAACCACCGGTCAGATGTGTCATAATGGTACAGATAAACATCAGCGGCATGATGACAGCCGGGATATGGCTGTCTTCGTACTGAATCGAGGCAATGACCAGATTTGTTCCGGTGTTGTCGCGCTGCCTGGTAATCCGGTAGAACAAAACTGTAAGAAATCCTGCCAGAGGAAGGAAGAATAAAAGCCATGGATTATCCTGACGCAGGCTGGTTACCTTTGTAATGGCAAGTACGAAGGCAGATCCGATGATACCAACTCCAAAACCGATAATGGCAGAGGAGAAGAGCCATTTGATAAGAGTGATGAGATAGAGTTTGATATGATCCCTGTGTTCCATCAGATACTCTGAGAATGGCTGAACAAAGTTTTTTTGCGTATTTTCTTTAGTCTTCATGGTCAAACTTCTTTCTGCTCATCTGGGAGTTATGGTAATTTGGGTCTTCTGTGACATCTTTGATAAACCAGGAAGGAGGGGTATAACTCTCAGCTTCCTCAACCGTGTCAAATTCTACCTCGGCAAGTGTCGTACCTTCAAATACACCATGGAAGAGGTCCAGCTCAATAATATGTCCCATTCCGTCAGGAATATTGTAGCGATCCTTTGTGATAATATTGCCGTCACATTTCTTAATCAGGTGCTCATATGCTTCCTTTGTGAGTGGGAGATTATATTCCTCATGTGCCAGTGCGGTCCCCTTGTTTTTATAGGTTAAATAATATTCATCATTGTCACGACGAACGCGAACAACGGGGCCTGTGCACATGTAGCCCTGCTCAATTACTCTCTTTTTGTACTGTTCGAGATGTTCCGGAACAGAAGAGATTAAGAATTTTCTTTCGATTTCCATTTCAGCCGGTCCTTTCCATAAAAGCTTATTTTTGAACTTTAACGTGTATTATTTTATCAGTGCAAAGCCTTGTTTTCAAATAAAAAAACGGCCATCCGAACCGGATGACCGCTTGGGTATTTAAGAAAAATTACTTTTTCTTCTTCTTTGTGTTAACAGCTTCCTTTAAAGCCTTACCAGCCTTAAACTTTGGAGCCTTGCTTGCAGGAATCTTGATTTCCTTACCTGTCTGTGGATTCTTGCCCTTACGAGCCTTTCTTTCTGTAACTTCGAATGTACCAAAGCCAACGAGCTGAACCTTCTCGCCCTTCTTTAATTCTTCTGTTACAACATCTGTGAATGCCTTTAAAGCATCAGCAGAAGCCTTCTTGGAAAGTTCTGTTTCCTTTGCGATTGCGGCAACTAATTCACTCTTATTCATTGAATTACGCCCTCCTTTTATAAATTTAATTTATTTATACTCCCAGAATGGCTGTTTGTCAATAAATAATCAAAAAATAGTCCGATTTTACGCGATTTTTAGTCAAGTTTCCGATAATTCTTCCCAAATCTCGTACAATCCTTCCAATTCAGCAGAGATTTCTTCGTATCGCTCATGCAGTCGCATAAGTTTACTCTGGTTTGAACACACTTCCGGAGATGCCTGTTCTTCCTGGATTTTTGTCTGTTCGTCTTCAAGTTCTGCAATCTTTGTTTCGCATTTTTCCAGCTCTTTTCTGCGCTTTCGTTCTTCTTTCTGCTCTTCTCTTGATAAATGGTACGTTTCCCTGCCATTAGAAACAGCGGGAGAAGAAATTGCAGATGATTCAGAAACAATTTCTGTTTCTTCAGTATGTTCAAGAATATCGCGCTTTTCAAGATAGTAGTCATAATTACCGATGTAATTTGTGATCTGTCTGTGGCTTAAATGCAGGATTCTTGTCGCTGTCGTATTAATGAAATATCGGTCATGAGACACATAAAAGACTGTGCCGGTGTAGCTGTTTAAGGCATTCCCGAGGATTTCCTTGCTGGTCATGTCAAGATGGTTCGTCGGCTCATCTAAAAGCAGAAGATTAGCATTTGAAAGCATCAGCTTGGCTAGAGAAACACGACCCTTTTCGCCGCCGGAAAGATTACGAATCAGTTTGAAAACGTCATCCCCGGTGAAAAGAAAGGCAGCCAGAGTCTTACGAATCTTCGTATTGTTCATGTCAGGATAGGTGTCCTGGATTTCCTGGAAAATGCTCTTGTCAGGATCGAGTACGTGGTGCTCCTGATCGTAGTAACCGATTGTTACATTGGTTCCGAGTCTTACCATGCCATTATCGGCAGGAGTCAGTCCGTTGATAATCTTTAACATGGTTGTCTTACCGGTACCATTGTCACCAATCAGAGCCACGCGTTCGCCTTTGCGGATGGTGAAGGTGATATCAGAAAACAATTGCTCGTCAAATGACTTCGAGAGATTTTCAACCATCAGAACATCATTGCCGCTCTCAATGCCAGGCTCTAAGTGGATATCCATTCTATCGTCAAGTTCGATTGGCTTATCGATAAGCTGCGTTTTCTCAAGCATCTTTTCACGGGATTCCGCACGTTTGATGGATTTCTCGCGGTTGAACTGCTTTAACTTTGTAATGACCGCTTCCTGGTGCTTGATTTCTCTTTGCTGATTTAAGTACTCCTTCATCTGCATATTGCGTAAAATAGCCTTTTTAGAGGCATAATCGGAGTAGTTGCCGGAAAAAACCGTAACCTTTGCATTCTCAATTTCAACAATTTTAGTAACGATGCGGTCGAGAAAGTAACGGTCATGCGCTACGATTAATACAGCACCTTTGTAATTTAAAAGATAGGTCTCGAGCCATTCAATTGCCGCCATATCCAGGTGGTTCGTCGGCTCATCAAGAAGCAGAATATCCGGCTGCTCTAAGAGAAGTTTAGCCAGAGAAACGCGGGTTTTCTGACCACCGGATAAAGTGTCGACCTGAAGAGAAAAGTCCTCATCCTTAAAGCCAAGGCCCTTTAAGACGCCCGTTACTTCGGAGCGGACTGCATATCCATTTTCCCTGGCAAAGTTTTCGCTTAAACGATGGTAGGTGTCCATATATGCGTTCAGTTCGTCTTTTGAAACGCTTGCCATTCCGGCTTCCATTTCTTTTAAGCGTTCCTCCATGTCGAGAACATACTGCTTAACAGAAAGAATTTCTTCATAGATGGTGGCGCCTGAAGTGAGGTTCTGTGCCTGCGCAAGATAGCCAATTCTGGCATCCTTGGCTGTTGTTACAATGCCGGAGTCTGCGCTCACCTCACCGATAATCATCTTTAAAAGGGTGGACTTCCCGGCGCCGTTCATGCCGACAATCGCGCATTTTTCGTGCTCTTCTATATGAAAAGAGGCATGCTCCACGATGGGAGTAATGCCGAAGGATTTAGATAAATCATTTACTGCTAAAATCATAGAAATCTCCTTGCTTCTGAATTGCTTTTGCTATTATACAAAGAGGAAAGTTCGAATGCAAATCAGGCTTGCTCTCGCGCGGTTGAAAGAGAAGGGGAAAGCGCCTATACTTTAAAAAGTATATGAAAGAAGGGGACAGGTATGGAAACGAGAGAACTTTTAACCTTGCTGACCGAAATTCCGGCACCGACTGGCAGAGAAGAAAAAAGAGCTGCCTTTGTAAAGAAGCAGCTTGAAAGCTATGGATATTCACCTGTTACAGATGAAGCGGGCAATGTGGTTGTCGAGCGTAAGGTTTCTTTGGCGGATGAAGGGTTCGTTTTGTTTACGGCGCATCTTGACACGGTTTTTCCGGATACGGAAATTAAGGTGATTGCCGATGAAAAGGGGCTTCATGCACCGGGAATCGGAGATGATACCTGTAATGTTGTCCTGCTTTTAAAGGCAATGGAAAGGCTGGCACGGTGCGAGCTTGGAACGCAGGTAAAAAATGCAATATTTGCCTTTGATACAGGGGAAGAGGGACTTGGCAATCTGAAGGGAATCAGACAGATTCTTAAAAGTTACAAAGGGAAGATTAAAGCCTGTATCGCATTTGACCTGACCCCGGAGAAGCTGGTGGTGCATCATGTCGGTTCGAGGAGATTCCGCGTACGCATAAAAACTAAGGGAGGGCACTCGCTGTCTGATTTTGGCAATACAAATGCCATTGCAGTTGCTGCGAAGATGATTCGGAAAATCTATCAGATTCAGGTGCCGTCCGCGTTTAAAACGACATATAACGTAGGTACAATCAGTGGCGGAACCGGTATCAATGTCATCGCAGACGAAGCAGATTTTACGTGTGAAATTCGCTCCGAATCACGTGAGGCTATGGATACAGTCGAGAATCAGTTTATGGAAATCTTTGAAGAAGGAGCTGCAACAGATGATGTGGAGGTTGACGTCAAGCTGATTGGAGAGCGTCCGGTCGGTGTGGAGGTTGATGAAAAGGTAAAGCAGGAGCTGATTCGAATCAGCCAGGAGTGTATCAAAGAGAGCTTTTTAATAGAGCCGGAACTTGCCTTTGGTTCAACAGACTGTAATGCAGTAGAAGCAGAAGGAATTCCTGCTGTTTCGTTTGGCGGATATCTTGGTGGAGGTACTCATGCAAAAAATGAATGGATAACATACGACTACGAAAATGCCGGAAATAAGCTATTTTCAGAAGTTTTACGAAAAATTTTAACCTGATTTACGAAAAAATTTTCGTGATTTAAGTTTGTTAATATTTTGACTTTGCGATAGACCTGATATATAATTAACACAGCTGATTTAAGCTCTTTTTGGAACGAAGCATTCATGTGGCGTAAAATCAGTCATTTTGATTTGTAAAGAGCTTAAGAAAAAAGGAGACTTTAACCATGGATGAGAACAAGAAAATATCATCAGCAGTGATTCGCAGACTTCCTCGCTATTATCGTTATCTTGGAGAACTCCTCGAAAATAATGTGACGAGAATTTCTTCAAAGGAACTCAGCGAGCGCATGAAGGTTACTGCATCTCAGATTCGACAGGACTTAAACAATTTCGGTGGATTTGGACAGCAGGGTTATGGCTACAATGTTGAGTCCCTTTATAATGAGATTGCTAAGATTTTAGGAATTGACAAGCAGCATAGAATGGTCATCGTCGGTGCCGGTAACTTCGGTTCTGCCGTTGCCAAGTACGATGATTTTGCAAAGCGCGGATTTGTCATCACTTCAATGTTTGACAAGGATCCGGAGAAGATCGGCAAGACAATCAGCGGCGTTAAGATTCGTCCAATGGAGGAGTTAAAGGACTATATCAAGATGAATGACATTGATATCGCAGCCTTGATGATTCCTACAGAGTATGCAATTGATACGGCTCAGATTTTAGTGGATGCAGGAATTAAAGGAATCTGGAATTTTGCACATACAGACCTTTCTGTACCTGAGGATGTTATCGTGGAAAATGTTCATCTTTCTGAGAGTCTGATGAGACTTTCCTATAATTTAAAGAATTACGGCAACTGAATGGTCGTATAATTACAGGCTTTGGGCCTTTCGGGGGATTTAAATGAAGTATCTACTGAATGCAAAGCAGATGAAACAGGTGGATGTGGCTTCTATTAACGGATGTCACATCCCTTCTTTATGTCTGATGGAAAGAGCGGCTCTTTCAGTAACGGAGGAGCTGTTAAAAATTGATGGAATTAAGGGAAAAAAGGTGGACGTTGTTGCCGGATTTGGAAACAACGGAGCCGATGGACTTGCCATCGCGAGGCAGCTGAATGAAGCGGGAATCAGGGTAAGGGTCGGACTGACCGGTTCAAGAGAACGGCGTGGCACGGAGGAGTCAGATCAGCAGAGAGCAATGCTTACGGCACTGAATATTCCGGTTCGCTATCTTTCAGAAGATACCGTCGATGCCGATGCAGATATCATTGTGGATGCAATTTTCGGAATCGGACTGACAAGACCGGTTACAGGAGTTTATGAGCGTCTGATTCAGGAAATCAATGCGGCGAAGGAAGCTGGTTCCTACGTCGTCTCTGTTGATATGCCATCCGGTGTTGATTCTGATGATGGCCAGATTCTTGGAGTGGCAGTTAACGCTGATAAGACGGTGACATTTGGCTATGAAAAAATAGGTCTGATTATGGAGCCGGGGAGAATTTGCGCCGGTGAAGTGGTTCTTAAAAATCCTGGATTTGCACCGGAAGAATTTTTGAATTTACAAGATGCAGTTTATACCTACACAGAGGCTGATTTATTAAAAATCCCGAAAAGACCTGCAGGCGCCAACAAGGGGACTTTTGGAAAGGTGCTTCTTGCAGCAGGGTCTGAAGATATGGGAGGAGCAGCCTGCCTGTCTGCAGAGAGCACGTATCGCTCCGGCTGCGGTTATGTAAAGGTGCTGACCCACAGAGATAATCGTACTGCAGTTTTGACTCATGTGCCGGAAGCTGTGCTGATTACCTATGAAACGGCAGAGACGATTGAAAACAAGGTCGCTGAAGCTATTTCCTCAAATGAGAACGGAAAGAAGATTTCGCTTGTTGATGCTGCGGTCTTAGGCCCTGGGCTTTCTGTCTCGGAAAATGGCCGGGCAGTGGTCAGAGCTGTGTTAAACAGCACGATGGTGCCGACCGTTGTTGATGCGGACGCATTAAATATTATTGCAGAAGAAGTAGTAAACGGCGGGAATCCATTTGCCGGAAAAGAGAATACGGAATGGATTCTGACTCCTCATATGGGGGAGATGAGCAGACTGACAGGAATTCCGGTGTTGGAGCTTAAAAAGAATCCGATTCAGGCAGCGGTCCGACTTTCAAGAGCACTTAAAGTGATTGTTGTGCTCAAAGATGCGAGAACGGTTGTGACAGATGGAGATGAGGTTTTTATCAATACCAGCGGAAATGATGGAATGGCCACGGCAGGGTCCGGAGACGTGTTAACCGGTGTCATTTCGGCTCTCCTTGCAAGGGGAATGAGCCCGTTTGAAGCGGCGAAGATGGGGGTATTTGTACATGGACTGGCCGGAGACAGAAGCGTGTTAAAGGTAGGAAAATCAGGGCTTTGTGCGGGAGATATTGTAAAAGGGCTGAGTCTTGTGCTAGAATAAGCTTTAACACGGTAAAGAGGTGATTATCACGAAGAAGGGTTATAAACGGCTCTACGCAAAGATTAATCTCGACGCAATTCGCGCCAATGCGAGGGCTCTGACAGGGAATGTAAGAACAGGAATTAAGTCTCTTGCAGTAATCAAGGCAGATGCTTACGGCCATGGTGATGTTCCGGTGGCGAAAGCGCTTGTAGATATGGTGACAGGTTTTGCGGTTGCAACAATCACGGAAGCTGTGAACTTAAGAAAAAATGGTATTAAGAATCCGATTCTGATTCTGGGCTTTGTTGACCCGGATGATTTTGACGAGCTGGTAGAATACGAGATTGACGGAGTGCTCTATGACTACGAAGACGCTTTTGCTTTAAATGAAGCTGCGAAGAAACAGGGAAAAATCGCCAATTGCCAGATTAAGGTAGACACGGGAATGCACCGCATCGGATTGAGACCGGTTGAGGAAAGTGTTTCGGTTGTTGCTGAGATTAAAAAATTAAAAAACTTAAATGTGCGCGGAATCTTTACACATTTTGCGAAGGCAGATGAGACCGATAAGGCAGCAGCAAACAGACAATTTGCTGAGTTTACAAGGTTCATTGAGATGTGTAAGAAGAAGAGCATTACGTTTGAAATTGCACATTGCGCCAATTCCGCAGCAATCATTGATCTGCCGGAATTTGCCCTCGACCAGGTAAGACTTGGCATTGCGCTTTACGGCATGTATCCATCTGAGGAAGTCAGCAAGGCTCTTAAGTTAAAGCCTGCCCTTTCTCTTTACAGTGAAATTGCAATGGTGAAGACACTTCACAAAGGCGAGAGCGTTGGCTACGGCGGTACATTTACCGCTGAGAATGATGTACGGGTCGCAACCGTAACGGTCGGATACGGCGATGGATATCCAAGACGACTTTCCAATAAGGGTTATGTTCTGATTCATGGAAAGAAAGCGAAGATTATCGGAAGAGTCTGCATGGATCAAATTATGGTTGATGTGACAGAGATTCCGGAGGCAAGAGTACGTGATTCTGTAACGCTTGTCGGTACGGACGGAGACTTGACAGTCACGGTTGAAGAACTTGCAGAGCTTGCAGGTACATTTAATTACGAATTCGTCTGCGATTTAGGCAAGAGAATTCCGCGTGTATACGAGGAAAATGGCAAGGTTATCGGCACGCATGATTATTTTGATACGTGCTGGGATTTTTAATATTACGAGGTGAATACTATGAAGGACGGCTCTCCCAATTCGGGGACTGACGGCTTATTCTCTTCTTTAAAGAAGGCTTTGAAGAAAAGAAAGAATGAAAATGTAACAGAAGAAGAAATTTTAGGGCTGGTGAATGAAGGTCATGAAAGTGGCGTCTTAAAGGAAAATGAAGCTGAGATGATCAGTAACATCTTTGATTTTTCTGAAAAGGTTGCACATGAAATCATGACCCACAGAAAGGATATTGAGGCCTTTGATTGTGAATTGACCTTAGAAGAGGCTTTCCAGATTATTGCCAAGGATGGTTATTCAAGATATCCGGTCTATGAAGAGGATATCGATAATATCTTAGGAATTCTGCATCTTCATGATCTGATTCATGCATACAGCAATCTGAAGAATCGCGAGAAAACATTGAAGGAATTAAAAGATCAGGTCTTAATTGAACCGTATTTTATTCCGGAGACAAGAAATATTTCTCTTCTGTTTAAGGAAATGCAGGTTCGTCGTATTCATATGGCAGTGGTTGTCGATGAGTATGGCCAGACTGCCGGTATTGTCACCATGGAGGATATCATCGAGGAAATCGTGGGTAATATTCAGGATGAACACGATGAAGAAGAAGCAGATATCATTAGGCAGAGCGATGAAGTGTATTTCATCAACGGAAGAGCACAGCTTGAAGATATCGGAAAAGAGCTTGGTATCGAGTTTGATGTAGAGGATATTGATACCTGTAACGGATTTATGACAGATGCCCTCGGAAGGATTCCGAAAAAAGGCGATAAATTTGAGACGGAGTACGATGGATGGAAGTTTGAAATCCTCGCTGTTAAGGATCGAATGGTCAGTCGGGTAAAGGCAACGAAATTGTCAAAAAATGACGAATTAGATTCTTGACATACCAGTTTCATGTGGGTACAATAAACAAAGTAACATTTTAACTGTTTAATGTATGAAAGTGATTCAGGAGACTTTAACTATGAGACGTGCAGTATTTTCCATTTTAGTAGAGAACTCAGCAGGTGTTTTAAGCCGAGTGGCAGGACTTTTCAGTCGCCGTGGATACAATATTGACAGCCTTACAGTAGGTGAGACTCTCGACCCTAAGTATTCCAGAATGACTGTTACCACATCCGGTGAGGAAGAAGTTTTAGAGCAGATTGAAAAGCAGCTGAACAAGCTGATTGATGTTAAGGAAATTATCGAACTTCCGGTTCATGAATCTGTATGCAGAGAACTGATTTTAGTCAAGGTTGAATGCGGAACAGAAAGAAGACAGGATGTTACAGCTATTTCTAACATTTTCCGTGCGAATATTGTAGACGTAGCACAGAATTCTTTAATCGTTGAGCTGACTGGTTCTCAGAGCAAGCTGAATGCGTTTATTGAATTATTACATGGTTTTAAAATCACAGAACTTGCAAGAACCGGAATTACCGGACTTGCTAGAGGTTCAGCGACTTTAAAATAAATTATTTGTGGAGGTAACACTATTATGGCAGAAGCAAGGATTTTTTATCAGCAGGACTGCGATTTATCCCTTTTACAGGGTAAGAAGATCTGTATCGTTGGATATGGCAGCCAGGGACATGCACATGCACTGAACTTAAAGGAGTCAGGATGTGATGTAGTTATTGGCCTTTATGAAGGATCAAAGTCAAAGGCAAAGGCAGAGGCTCAGGGCCTTACAGTTCTTCCAACCGCAGAGGCTGTTAAGCAGTCTGACATCATCATGATCTTAATCAATGATGAAAAGCAGGCAGATATGTATAAAAAGGATGTAGCACCAAACCTCGATGCAGGTAACATGCTTATGTTCGCTCATGGTTTCAACATCAACTACAAGCTCATCGTTCCACCTAAGGATGTCGATGTAACAATGATTGCTCCTAAGGCTCCAGGTCATACAGTACGTTCTGAGTATCAGGCAGGTAAGGGTACACCTTGTCTTGTTGCTGTAGAGCAGGATGCTACAGGTAAGGCACTTGATCTGGCACTTGCTTATGGTGCCGGTATCGGTGGCGCAAGAGCTGGTATCCTTGAGACAACATTCAAGACAGAGACAGAAACTGACCTCTTCGGTGAGCAGGCTGTTCTTTGCGGCGGCGTTTGTGCTCTTATGCAGGCTGGTTTCGAAACACTTTGCGAAGCTGGTTATGATCCAAGAAATGCTTACTTTGAGTGTATCCATGAGATGAAGCTCATCGTTGACCTTATCTACCAGTCTGGTTTCGCTGGAATGAGATACTCTATCTCTAACACAGCTGAATACGGTGACTATGTAACAGGTCCTAAGATTGTTACAGAGGATACAAAGAAGGCTATGAAGAAGGTTCTTACAGATATCCAGGATGGTACTTTTGCCACAGAATTCATGCAGGATATGAAGGCTGGCGGTATCCACTTCCAGGCTATGAAGAAGATGGCTGCAGCTCATCCTTCAGAAGAAGTTGGTGCAGAAATCAGAAAGCTTTACAGCTGGAACAACGAAAAGGATAAGTTAGTTAACAACTAATTCTTTTAAATTGATTTATCAGGGCTTATGACTTCGGTCATAAGCCTTTTTTACGTTTTTTTAAGAATCGCGGGATTCACTGGTTCGTTCAGACTAATCTGTGATATACTGTTTAAATTAAAGGCGAATCAGTAAGGGAGGAATTAATGATGAAAAACAAAACCATGGTGAAGGCAGCTCTTGCTACAGTTTTACTTGCAATTGCACTGGCAGGCTGTGGCTCGAAGAAGACAGAAGAAAATGCGCAGACTCAGACACAGCAGACGAGTGAAGCGCAGACGCAGGCACCGGCAGAAGCGCCAACCGAAGCGCAGACAGAAGCACCGACAGAAGAGCAAGAGGAAGAGCCGGCAGTGGTTCCTGCTGCAACACCTCAGACTCCGGAGGAAATTTTAGCTGCCGAGGCATCGGCTGAAAAGACTGCCTATCTGACATTCGATGACTGTCCGGTGAATCCGGAAACAACAGAATTGCTTGACTGTCTTGATAATTTAGGGGTTAAGGCAACGTTCTTCTGTATTGCAACACAGCCAAACTGTGATGAGATAATGGCGGATATTGTAAGACGTGGACATACGATTGCAATTCATTCTGTGTCACATGATTACAGTGATATCTATTCAAGCAATGCAGCATTCAGAAATGATGTTCTGTCCATGCAGCAGTTTATTAAAGACGCAACAGGAGTGACAACAAACTTCTATCGTTTTCCAGGTGGCTCAAGCAATTCGATTCATAAAAAATACGGAGAGGTTTCCATGTCCGGGTGCGTGAACTGGCTTGAGAGTAATGGATTCTCATACTGGGACTGGAATGTTTCTTCCGGTGATGCAGATGGAAAGGCATCAAAAGAAGATGTAATCAATAACATTCTGGAAGGATGTGAGTGTAAGACAGAGGCTGTCATCCTCATGCATTCAAGAAGAGATACAAGAACAACGCTCGAGGCGATACCGGAAGTGGTAGCAGGATTAAGAGAGAGAGGCTTTACAATCCTGCCACTGACCGAAAATACAAAACCGGTTCATCACAATCAGTCAGATTAATTTGCTTTAAACTTCAGCGGTTTTCTGCTATAATGTTGGACGGAAAGTTTATTAAACAAAAGCAATTGGAGTTAGATTATGAAAGAACTGAAGAGAGTCATTCTGAAGCTTAGCGGTGAAGCATTAATCGGTGCTAAGAAGGCAGGCTATGATGATAAGCTGATTTCTGATATTGCCAGACAGGTTATCGAAATCAGAAAAACAGGAATTGATGTAGGCATTGTAATCGGTGGCGGTAACTACTGGAGAGGCCGTCAGAATAACAATATCGACCGTACAAAGGCAGACCAGATTGGTATGCTTGCAACTGTGATGAACTGCATTTATGTTTCTGAAATCTTCCGTCATGAAGGTTTAAAGACAGCCATTCTGACACCATTCCAGGTTGGAAGCATGACAAGTCTTTTCAGCAAGGATCTTGCAAATGAGAAATTTAACAATGGCGAAGTAATCTTCTTTGCCGGCGGTACAGGCCATCCTTACTTCTCAACAGACACAGGTATTGCACTTCGTGCTGTTGAACTTGACGCAGATGCCATTCTTCTTGCAAAGAATATTGATGGTATCTACGATTCAGATCCGGCAGTCAATCCGGATGCAAAGAAGTATGATGAAATCTCCATTCAGGAGGTTGTTGATAAGAAGTTAGGTGTCATCGACCTGACAGCTTCTGTAATGTGCATGGAGAACAAGATTCCTCTTATGTGCTTTGCATTAAAGGAGCCAAACAGTATTTTAAACGCTCTGACTGGTAAGTTCACTGGATCAGTCGTTACCGTAGACTAAAAACGATAATAAGGAGTTTCATAAAATGAGCGCAGATTTAACACAGTTTGAAGAAAAAATGGAAAAGTCTTTAAATTCCCTTCAGAGCGAATTCAACACAATTCGCGCAGGAAGAGCGAACCCACACGTATTAGACAGCATTCGTGTTGATTATTACGGCACACCTACACCAATTCAGCAGGCTGCTAATATTTCCGTACCGGAGGCACGTATTATCCAGATTCAGCCATGGGATGCTTCCCTGATTAAGGAAATCGAAAAGGCAATTATGATTTCTGATCTTGGAATTACTCCAAACAATGATGGTAAGGTTATTCGCCTTGTGTTCCCTGAATTAACAGAGGATCGTCGTAAGGAACTCGCTAAGGACGTAAAGAAGAAGGGTGAAAACGCAAAGGTTGCAATCCGTAATGTACGTCGTGATGCAAATGACTTCTTCAAGAAGCAGAATAAGGATAACGAGATTTCTGATGATGAATTAAAGGATGCTGAAGGCAGTGTTCAGAAGCTTACAGATGACTTCATCAAGAGAATTGATGATGCAATCGATGGCAAGACAAAGGAAATCATGACAATTTAATTCTAAAGTTTGATCCGTAAGGGTGCCTTTTTTCGGCATTCTTACGGATTTTACGGATAAGGATGTTTATGGATATTAAGAATGAAAAGCTAGGACTCGTCATTCCGTCTCATGTTGCCGTGATTTTAGATGGTAATGGAAGATGGGCGAAAAAGCGCCACATGCCTCGTACATACGGACATAAGGCAGGAGCGGATACGGTTGAGAAAATCCTGCTCGCGGCTGATGAAATCGGAATTAAATATCTGACTGTCTATGCATTTTCCACGGAGAACTGGAAGAGAGACGTGGAAGAGGTCAGCACCATCATGAATATTTTAAGGGTATACTTACGCTCCTGTGCGACAAAGTCCATGAAGAATAATGTTCGTTGTCGCGTAATCGGTAAGCGTGATAAGCTGAGCAAGGATATTATCGAGGAAATTGAATACCTGGAAAATACTACGAAAAACAATACAGGTCTGAATTTCACCATTGCCTTAAATTACGGTGGTCGTGATGAAATTACACGTGCTGTGCAGAAACTGGCACGGGAAGTGAAAGAAGGAAGACTGAATCCTGAGGATATCACGGAGCAGATGATTTCTGACAATCTCGACACCTTCGAGCTTCCGGATCCGGACCTTCTTATCAGAACGAGCGGTGAAGAAAGACTCAGTAACTATCTGCCATGGCAGTTAGCCTATACAGAGTTCTATTTTACAGATTGTTTATGGCCGGATTTTGATAAGGATGAGCTGCTTGCAGCTGTTAAAAAATATAATCAGAGGGAACGCAGATTTGGCGGCGTTTTAAAGTAAGGGAGTTTTATGAAAACCAGAATCATCAGTGGAATTGTGCTTGGAATATTGGTAGTGGCAGCGATGTACCTTGGTGGTCCGCTCCTGTATCTGTTCTGCGCAGTTGCATCATTTGTCGGTATGTTTGAACTGTACCGTATCTTTGAAATTCAGAATAAAGCGCCCGGAATAATTGGTTACCTCATGGCATTTGTTTTTTATTTAAACTTAAGCCGGGGTGGTGACAGACAGATTGAAGCAGTTCTTTTAATTGCCGGCCTGATGGCTTTGATGACTCTTTATGTGCTGAAGTTTCCTGCATTTAAGACAGAGCAGATTGTAATTGCGTTCTTTGGTGTGATTTACGTGGCAGTTATGCTTTCGTATATCTATCGCTGCCGTATGGAAGAACTGGGCTTTTATTATTCCTGGATTATCTGGGCAGGAAGCTGGGTCAATGATACCTTTGCCTATTTCACAGGCATGGCTTTTGGAAAGCACAAGATGGCGAAGGTGCTGTCACCTAAAAAAACCATCGAGGGTGCTATCGGCGGTATTGTAATGACGACCATTATTGCCACGGTATTCGGATATTTTCTGAATACTTTAGCACATATCGATCAGCCGGAAATGCCGCTTGTATTTATGGCAGCAGGTGCCATCAGTTCTTTGCTTGGAATTATCGGAGATCTGTCCGCTTCTGCAATTAAGAGAAATCATAATATTAAGGACTATGGAAAGTTAATTCCGGGTCACGGTGGAATCTTAGATCGTTTTGACAGCGTTATCTTTACTGCACCTGCAGTATATTGGTCTGTCGCCTTGCTTTCACAGATTTTTCACTGAAAGGAGATATAATTGAAGAACGTTGCGATTTTAGGTTCAACAGGATCAATTGGTACGCAGACATTAGATGTAATCTCACAGAGCAACGGGGAGTTAAAGGCAGTTGCGCTTGCAGCAGGTACCAGAGTAAAGGAGCTTGCCACCCAGGCGATTCGGTATGATGTAAAGCTTGTCTGCATCGGTAAGAAAGAATTAGAAGAAGAGTTAAGAGCACAGCTTAAGGGGACGAACATTCAGGTTGTTTCCGGAATGGAAGGTCTGATTCAGGTTGCTGAATTTGAACAGGCAGATATCGTCCTGACAGCAGTTGTCGGCATGATGGGCATCCGTCCTACCATCGCTGCAATCAAAGCGAAAAAGGACATTGCACTTGCCAATAAGGAAACCCTGGTCTGTGCGGGTCACATTATTACAAGACTTGCAAGGGAAAATTGCGTTACAATCTACCCGGTAGATTCCGAGCATTCTGCAATCTTCCAGTCTTTACACGGCGAATATCATGCAGAAGTTGAGAAGATTCTTCTCACAGCTTCCGGCGGACCGTTCCGTGGAAAGAAGCTCGATGAACTTGTGAATGTTAAGGCCTCTGATGCATTAAAGCATCCAAACTGGGCAATGGGAAGAAAGATTACGATTGATTCCTCAACTCTTGTCAACAAGGGACTTGAAGTGATGGAAGCGCAGTGGTTATTTGATGTACCGGCAACGGATGTTCAGGTCATTGTTCAGCCGCAGAGTGTCATTCACTCTATGGTGCAGTTTAGAGACGGCGGAATCATGGCACAGCTTGGTGCTCCGGATATGAGACTTCCTATCGCTTATGCTC
This sequence comes from uncultured Lachnospiraceae bacterium, assembly GCA_902781505.1. GTDB lineage: Bacteria > Bacillota > Clostridia > Lachnospirales > Lachnospiraceae > UBA4285. The sequence continues at coordinate 24,564 of CACZJL010000004.1, forward strand.
TGTACTATCCACACAGAGCATTGCTTGATTCAGAGAGACTTGATTTCTACAAGCTGGCATCCATCAGTTTCGAAAAGCCTGACATGGAGACTTTTAAGGGATTGAAGCTTGCCTATGAAGCTGCCAAAAGAGGCGGAAATATTCCGACTGCGTTGAATGCGGCCAATGAATATGCGGTTGCGAAGTTCTTAAATGACGAAATCAAATTCCTTGATATTGCGGATATGATTGAATGTGCGATGAATGAAGCTGAATTTATCGCAGATCCTGACGTAGAAGAAATCCTTGAGACTGAAGCTAAGACCTACGAATTATTAGAAAGGAACTATGCAAAATGATTAATATCATCATTGCAATTCTTCTGATCGGTGTACTGATTGTTTTTCATGAATTTGGACATTTCATCGTTGCCAAGGCAAATGGTGTTGCTGTTCTTGAATTTGCCATTGGTTTCGGGCCACATTTGATTAAAATCAGAAAGGGCGATACCGATTACTGTATCAATCTGATTCCTCTGGGCGGATATTGTATGATGCTTGGAATGGATGATGCAGAGACCGGAAACTTTAAGACGTCTGAAGATGAAGACGAAGAGGAGACACCGCTTGAGGCACATAAGCGTGAGCTTGAAGAAAAGTACGGCTCTGGCGCTTCATTTGCCTCGAAATCAGTCTGGACAAGAATTGCAATCGTTCTTGCCGGTCCGATTGGTAACTTCCTTCTTGCCTTTATTTTATCTGTCATCGTAATCGGCAATGTCGGCGTTGATACGGCAGTAATCGATTACGTTGAATCTGGTTCCGTGGCGGAACAGGCAGGAATTGAAGCAGGAGATACGATCGTTAAAATGAACGGTTCAAAGGTGAACTTTGAGCGCGATTACAGCTTCTATCGCTATTTCCATGCGTCGAACACTCTGGATCTGACGCTGATAAAAGCGGATGGTACGGAATATACTGCAACCATCACACCGGAATATCAGAAGAAAAATGCTTATAAGATGGGCGTTACGATTACTTCTGAACGCGAAGTTAGCGGAGTCGGAATGGATTCGGTTGCTGAAAAGGCCGGAATTAAGACAGGTGATGTCATCACGGCTGTTGACGGCGTGAAGATGGAGACGAACAGCCAGATTACCAATGCGGTCAGCCAGTCAGAGGGAAAGGAAATTGCTCTTACAATTCAGCGAGATGGCGAAACTCTCGAAGTTAAGGTAACTCCTGCGTTCCAGGAGACCATCGCGTACAACACAGGCCTGACACTCCTAGGCTACCGTGAAAAGGTAAGTCCGGTAAAGGTTCTTTATTATGCCGGTGCTGAGACCGTTTACTGGATGAAGGCGGTTGGTACGTCTCTTGCAAATATGTTCACAGGACGCGTAGGTGTCAATGATCTCTCCGGGCCGGTTGGAATGGTTGATTCCATCAGCAATCTGGTAGAGTCATCAAAGCCTGATGGCACGTATTATGTGATTTTAAATGTGTTAAATTATGGCATCATGCTTTCTGCGAACTTAGGTGTTATGAATCTGCTTCCGATTCCGGGACTTGATGGCGGTCGCCTGATTTTCCTGATTTTAGAGGTGATTCGAAGAAAGCCGGTTAAAAAGGAGCATGAAGGTGCTGTAACACTGGTTGGAATGATTCTGATTCTGCTTCTTGCAGGATATGTTCTGTTCCACGATATTTCAAAACTGTTCTGATGAAAATGGCAGAGTCCTTAACTAAGGTCTCTGCCTGTAATTTACTTAAGGATAAATGATGATTTCTAAGAGACTGAGTTTTTTTAAACTCTGATCCAAGGGATATCCTCGTGGCTAAAAAGGAGAAAAGTATGACAAAGACAGTAAAAATTGGTAATAGGGTAATTGGTGGAGGAAATCCGATTCTGATTCAGTCGATGACGAATACACCGACAGAGGATGTGAGAAAAACCGTGGAGCAGATTCTTGCTCTTGAAGAAGCGGGCTGTGAAATCATTCGCTGTACAGTTCCGACACCTGAGGCGGCTAAAGCGATTAAGGAAATCAAAAAGTTCATCCATATTCCACTTGTTGCAGATATTCACTTTGATTATCGTATGGCGATTGCTGCCATGGAAAATGGTGCAGATAAGATTCGTATCAATCCGGGTAACATCGGCTCTGCAGATAAGATTCGTGCCGTTGTGGAATGTGCAAAGGAAAGAAACATTCCGATTCGAGTTGGCGTAAACTCAGGCTCACTTGAGAAGGAACTGGTTGAAAAGTACCATGGAGTTACAGCAGAGGGACTTGTGGAAAGTGCACTTGATAAGGTACGTATTATCGAAGACATGGGGTATGACAATCTTGTTATCTCTATTAAGTCCTCTGATGTTTTAATGTGTGTTAAGGCACATGAACTGATTGCAACTAAGACAGACCATCCGCTTCATGTTGGAATTACCGAGTCCGGAACGATTTTCTCCGGAACTATCAAGTCCTCCATCGGACTGGGACTGATTCTGCATCAGGGAATCGGTGACACCATCCGTGTCTCCTTAACGGATGACCCAATCAATGAAGTAAAGGCCGCAAAGATTATATTAAGAACGTTAGGCTTAAGAAAGGGCGGAATTGAAGTTGTTTCCTGTCCTACCTGCGGCAGAACAAAGATTGATCTGATTGGCCTTGCCAAACAGGCAGAAAGCCTTGCGTCAAACTATGATTATGACCTGAAGCTTGCTGTTATGGGCTGCGTGGTAAATGGCCCTGGAGAAGCCAAGGAAGCGGATCTTGGTATTGCAGGCGGAGACGGCTGCGGTGTTTTGATTAAGCACGGAGAAGTAGTGAAAAAAGTGGCAGAAGAGGATCTTCTTTCCGCTTTGAAATATGAATTAGATCACTGGAAAGAGTAAATTTATGAAATTCTTTGAGACATTCCCAACATTAAAATTGCCGCAGGATCTCGCGGATTATATGAAGGACGTGGAAGTCGTAGATATCAGAAAGAGTTCTACGAATACCCTGGTTCGTATCATCACGTCCAGCCAGATTCTGATCAGTAAGCGTGTTATTTTTAAAGTTCAGGATGCCTTAAAGAAGCAGGTATTTCGTACCAAGCAGATGAAAGTTCGTATCCTTGACAGATACCGCCTCTCACAGGCCTATACACCGGAATATCTGATTAATGAATATAAAGAATCCATCGAATTGGAACTCGACAAGTACTGGACAGTTGCCGGAAGTCTGTTTAAAAACGGAAGCTATGAGTTTAAGAAGCCTTATGAAATGACGATTGTTCTTGAAGAAGGCGAACTTGCATCGCAGTTCACCGGACAGATTCAGGAATATTTCCGGATGATGTTTAAGAATCGTTTTTTGATGGATGTTGATGTAGTATGTACGACGAAGGAACGCGTGAATAACCGCTACGAGCGTGAAAACGAGCATCTCCTTGCCATTAAGGTTCAGCAGATTTCTGCACAGTTTGAAAAGGCGAAGAGTGAAGCGGCTGAAAAAGAGAAGGAGAATACGAAGTCTTCTTCCGGTTCTTCTAATAATTACATGAAGAAGGAGGAGCGTCCTGAGTACAGATATCGTAAGTCCATGACCAAATCGGAAGATGTGCTGTACGGGCGTGACTTTGATGATGATGTCATCAAGCTTGACACAGTCATTACGGAATGCGGCGATATTACGTTTGAGGGTATGGTCTTCAATGTGGAAGAGCAGCCAATTCGTAATGAGCGTACAATTCTGATTTTCGATATGACCGATTTCACCGATTCCATTACCTGCAAGATGTTTGTAAAGGATGAGGAGCTCGATGAGCGTAAGGAGTTCATCAAAAAGGGTAATTTCCTGAAGGTGAAGGGTACAACCGAGCACGATAAATTTGCCGGTGAAGTTACGATTCCTCATGTGGTTGGTATTAAGAAGTCAAACGATCCGAGAAAGAGAAGAGAAGATCTGGCGTTAGATAAGAGAATTGAACTGCATTGCCATACAAAGATGTCTGACATGGATGCGGTTTCAAGTGTTACCAGCATTATCAAACAGTGCATCAGCTGGGGGCACAAGGCGGTAGCTATCACAGATCATGGAAACGTGCAGGCATTTACCGAGGCCTACCACACGATGCGAGATCTTCAGAGTGATTATGCCAAGAAGGGCAAGGAACTGGATTTCAAGGTAATTTACGGCCTGGAGGGCTATATTGTCGACGATACCAAGATGCTTGTTCGAAATCCGAAGGGACAGAGTTTTAAGGATACCTTTGTGGTATTCGATATCGAGACCACGGGCTTTTCTGCGAAGGAAGACCAGATTATCGAAATTGGTGCCGTGAAGGTGACGGATGGGAGAATCGTAGACCGGTTCAGTACGTTCTTAAATCCAAAGCGTCCGATTCCGCCTCGAATCACAAAGCTTACAAGCATCACAGATGCGATGGTAATCGATGCACCGGATATCAAAGAGGTTCTGCCGAAGTTCCTCGATTTTATCGGGGATGCCGTCCTTGTCGCACACAATGCGGACTTTGATACGTCCTATCTGATTGCGAAGTCAGCGGATCTTGGAATTGAGAAGGAATTCACGATTGCGGATACGGTTACGATGGCGCAGATGCTGATTCCGAACCTTTCAAATTACAAGCTCGATACGGTTGTCAGCTATTTAAACTGTGACCTCGGTCACCACCATCGTGCGGTGGATGATGCGGAAGCAACGGCGGGGATTTTTATCAAGCTGGCTAAGATGTGTGAGGAGCGCGATATTTTTAACCTCGATCAGTTAAATGAGAGGGGAATTCACTATACCGATGAGCAGCTTTTAAAGATGCATCCAAATCACTGTGTTTTCCTTGCAAGAACGGAGGAAGGCCGCTGTAACCTGTACCATTTGGTGTCAGAGTCTCATATGAAGTACTTCGGAGGCCGTGGTAAGAAGGTTCCGAGAATTCCAAAGAGCCTGGTTGAGCAGTACAGAGAGGGAATTATCATTGGCTCTGCATGTTCTGCAGGTGAACTGTTTGACTCGATTTTACGTGGTGTTCAGCCGCAGGAGATTGCGCGTATTGTCAGCTTTTATGACTATCTGGAAGTGCAGCCTGTCGGCAATGACCGGTATTTAATTGAAGACGAAGATTACTCCTTCATTAATACGGAGGAAGATATCAGAAATATCAACCGTCAGATTGTGGAGCTTGGTGAGAAGTTCCATAAGCCGGTTGTAGCAACATGCGACGTTCATTTCCTGAATCCGGAAGATGCTATCTCCCGTGCGATTATTCAGTGTGGCGGCGGTATGCGCGATTTTGATTCGCAGCCACCTCTGTATTTGCATACGACAGAAGAGATGCTTCATGAGTTTGATTACCTCGGACAGGATAAGGCAAGGGAAATCGTTGTCATCAATCCTAATCGTATTAATGATTGCTGCGAGCCGATTGTTCCGGTGCGTCCTGACAAACGACCACCGGTCATCGAAGATTCTGATCAGTTGCTTCGTAAGATTTGTAATGACAGGGCACATGAGATATATGGTCCGGTGCTTCCGGATGTTGTCGAGAAGCGTCTGGACAGAGAACTGAATTCCATTATTTCTAACGGTTACTCCGTTATGTATATCATTGCGCAGAAGCTGGTTTGGAAGTCAAACGACGATGGATATCTGGTAGGTTCAAGAGGCTCTGTAGGTTCCTCCTTTGCTGCAACCATGGCCGGTATTACGGAGGTTAACCCGCTTTCACCTCATTATTTATGTCCGCATTGTTATTATGTGGATTTTGATTCGGAAGAGGTTTTATCTTATTCCGGTGGCGCAGGCTGTGATATGCCGGATAAGAGATGTCCGAAGTGCGGTCATAAGCTTAAGAAGATGGGATTTGATATTCCGTTCGAGACGTTCCTGGGCTTTAAGGGCAACAAGGAGCCTGATATCGATTTAAATTTCTCTAACGAGTATCAGTCGAAGGCACATGCCTATACCGAGGTTATTTTCGGTAAGCATCAGACCTTTAAGGCTGGTACAATCGGTGCGGTTGCGGACAATACAGCGTTTGGTTATGTTTCCAAGTACTTTGAAAAGAAGGCGGAAAGAACCGGTGTTCCGATTATCAAGCGTAAGGCGGAGAAGACCCGTCTGCTTCAGGGCTGTCTTGATGTCAAGCGTACAACGGGTCAGCATCCGGGCGGTATTGTTGTACTTCCGGTGGGAGAGGATATCAATACCTTTACCCCAATTCAGCATCCGGCTGATGATATGACAAGCCCGATTACGACAACGCACTTTGATTATCACAGTATTGACCATAACTTGCTGAAGCTTGATATCCTGGGTCACTTAGATCCTACAATGATTCGAATGCTGCAGGATCTGACCGGTGTTGATCCTTTGGATATTCCGCTTGACAGTAAGGAAGTTATGTCGCTGTTTAAGGATACATCTGCACTTGGCATCAAGCCGGAAGATATCGGCGGCACGAAGCTTGGCTGTCTTGGTATCCCTGAGTTTGGTACAAACTTTGCCATGAACATGTTAATTGAAACAAAGCCGACGCAGTTCTCGGATCTGGTACGAATTTCCGGTCTGTCACACGGAACGGATGTTTATTCCGGCAATGCGGAGGTGCTGATTAAGGAGAATATCTGTACTATCAGTACGGCTATCTGTTGTCGAGATGATATCATGGTTTACCTGATTCATATGGGGCTGGATTCGGAGGAAGCCTTCACTATTATGGAGCGTGTGCGTAAGGGTATTGTAGCTAAGGGCAAATGTAAGGAATGGGGTAAATACAAGGAGGATATGATTTCCCACGGCGTGCCGGAATGGTATATCAGTTCGTGCGAGAAGATTAAATATATGTTCCCGAAGGGTCATGCGGCGGCGTATGTTATGATGGCGTGGCGTGTTGCCTGGTGTAAGGTGTTCTATCCACTTGCTTACTACACAGCGTATTTCTCGATTCGTGCGGGTGCCTTTGATTATGAGAAGATGGCGGTCGGCCAGAGTCACTTAAAGGCGCTTCTTCTCGATTACAGAAGACGTGACAAGGAGAAGCAGCTTTCCAATACGGAATCCGACGAACTGATTGTTATGAATCTTTGTGAGGAAATGTATGCGAGAGGCTTTGACTTTATGCCGGTTGATATCTACCGAGCCAAGGCCAGATCCTTCCAAATTTTTGACGGCAAGATCATGCCTTCCTTCAAGGTTATTAAGGGCGTCGGAGAATCAGACGGTGAAAAGATTGAAATCGCAGTCGAGGAGCTTCGGGCCAACAATCCAAATGCAAAGTTCCTTTCAAAGGATGATTTAAAACAGAAGGCGGGCGTTGGTGATACAACCATCAACAAGCTCTCAGAGCTTGGCCTTTTAGACGGCATGACGGACTCCAACCAGCTGTCTATCTTTGATATGACTGCGTTCTGACGCTGTGGTTTTGCGGCGGGCTTGATTTTTCTTTCAGGACAAGGTAACATATACAAAATCTGAACTTTATGAAGAGAGGTTATTATGCTTAAGAAGTACTTAATTGTATTTTTAGTATCCATGGTTCCGTTGATTGAGTTAAGAGGTGCGATTCCGGTATCTCAGGCCTATCAGCTTCCTTTACTGCAGTCCTATATTGTTGCGGTAGTAGGAAACATGATTCCGGTTCCATTCATCTATCTTTTTGCAAGAAAGATCTTAGAGTGGGGCAAGGATAAGAAAGTCATCGGAAAGTTCTTCACATTCTGCCTGGAAAAGGGTGAAAAGGGTGGAAAGAAGTTAGAGGAGAAGGCGGGCAACGGCCTGTTTATCGCTCTTTTATTATTCGTAGGAATTCCACTTCCCGGCACAGGTGCCTGGACAGGAGCCCTTGCGGCGTCCATCTTAGATATGGGCTTTAAGAAGAGTACGGTAGCAGTTCTCTTAGGCGTACTTTTTGCCGGAGTCATCATGGGAACCGTATCTGCACTTGGATTCGGAGCCTTCTTCCATTTTGCATAATAGTGGCCGGGTCGTTCGACCCGGCTTTCCCGCATAAACACTGGTGTGGCAGGCCAGGATGCTTAAGAAAAAGCGGATTTTTCAATTTTTTTTGAAAAAAATTTTAAAAAAGGGTTGCCAAAATGCGAAATGCACGTTATTATATCACAGTAATGTGAAACACGGCTTGTTGGTCAAGTGGTCAAGACGTCGCCCTCTCACGGCGAAGACAAGGGTTCGACTCCCTTACAAGCTATTTGCAATAACTGACTTAAGTGGGCCTGAAGGGGTCCACTTTTTTTGGTATTAGCCGCAGTAATTGCAAGCATAAAAACTGAATATTATGAAAGGAATGAATGCATGAGTAGAAGAGACATAATCGAATCACGCACGATCGAACTGATTCAGCCTATCATTGAACAATGTGGTGTTGAACTGTGGGATGTGGACTACTTAAAAGAAGGCAAAGAGTTTTATTTAAGAGTCTATATCGATAAGCCAGAAGGCGTTGGCGTGCTTGATTGCGAGGCAGTAAGCAGAGCATTTAACGAGATTCTCGACAGAGAAGACTACATCGATAACGAATACATCTTTGAAGTCAGCTCACCGGGACTCACACGACCTTTAAAGAAAGAAAGAGACTTTGAGCGCTCCATCGGAAGAACGGTTGATGTAAAGCTTTACACAGCTGTGGATGGAACGAAAGAATATACAGGAGATCTTAAAAGCTTTACAGCAGATGAGATCACCATCACCGTGGGCGATGAAGAGAAGACAATCGAGAGAAAGAACATCTCAGGAATTCGTCTCGCATTTATTGATTAATCAGGAGGATGATAAAAAGATGAATGGAGAATTAATCGCAGCATTAAATATGCTCGAAGAGGAAAAGGGAATCAGCAAGGAGCTTATGTTCGATACAATCGAAAGAGCACTTTTTGAAGAGTACAAAGAGCAGTTCTCATCTGTAGAAAACTGTCATGTAGAAATTGACAGAGTTACAGGTGATTTCCATATCTACTCTGATTGTGATGTTATCGAAGATGATAACCTTGCAGCAGACGGTATGACAATCGGTATCTCTAAGGCAAGAGAAATCAATCCGGATGTAAAGCTTGGCGATACAATCTCTGTAGAGTACTTCTCGGACGATTTCACACGTAAGGCTGCACAGAAGGCAAAGGGTGCCATTGTACAGGCAATCCGTGAAGCTGAAAAGAGCGCACTCTACAACGAGTTCCATTCCCGTGAGAAGGATATCGTAACAGGTATTGTTCAGAGGGTAGATGACCGTGGAAACATCCTCATTGAGGTTGGTAATACACAGACAGTTCTCAGAGCAAACGATCAGATTCCAGGTGAAGTTTACCGCCCAGGTGACCGTATCCGTGTCGTAATCGTAAGTGTAGAAAATAAGGGTAAGGGCGGAATTCAGATTCGTGTTTCCAGATCTTCTTCCTTACTTGTTAAGAGACTCTTTGAAGAAGAAGTTACAGAAATCGCTGATGGCGTTGTAGAAATCAATGGTATCGCAAGAGAAGCCGGATCCAGAACAAAGATGAGCGTTTACTCCAACAACGAGAACGTTGATCCAATCGGTGCATGTGTAGGTCCTAACGGCGCAAGAGTAAGAGCAATCGTAGATCAGCTCCATGGTGAGCAGATCGATATCATCAACTGGGATGAGAATCCAGCTCAGTTCATCGTTAATGCATTAAGCCCTGCAAAGGTTGTTTCCATCTCTGCAGATACAGATGAAAACAAGGCATTAGTTGTAGTTTCTGATCAGCAGCTCTCCCTTGCAATTGGTAAGGCAGGCCAGAACGTTCGTCTTGCTGCAAAGCTTTGCGGATATGGCATCGATATCAAGAGCGAGAGCCAGTACGCTGAAATGAGCGGTGACGAAGAAATGACAGCTGTTGAATACGATGATGATGCTGAAGCAGCAGAGGACGAATTCGAAGCAGAAGAGTTCGAAGAAGTAGAAGCAGAAGATGCTCCTGTCTCCGAAGAATGATAGAAGGTGATTCTTTTGGCAGAGAAGAAGAAACCTTTAAGACAGTGCACAGGCTGTCGGCAAATGAAAGAAAAAAAAGACATGATCCGCATCGTTCGTGATGAAGACGGGCACTTGGAGCTCGACACCACGGGAAGAAAGAACGGTAGAGGCGCGTATATCTGTAACACAGAAGAATGCCTGAAAAAGGCATTTGCCACGAAAGGCCTTGAACGTTCATTTAAGATGCAGATTGATGAGGCCGTTTTAAACAGCCTTATGGAGGAGTTAAGACACAGTGAATCGAGATAAGGTTTTATCTATGATCGGCCTGGCTACCAGAGCCGGTAAGACGGCAAGCGGTGGTCTGGCGCTTGAGGAAGCAGTAAAAGGTGGTAAAGCATTTTTAGTCGTTCTGGCTGATGATGCTTCAGACCGTACAAAGAAAGATGTTCGCAATATGTGTGAGTTTCGAAGTGTGAAGCTTATGACATATGGAACGAAGGAACAGCTTGGAATGGCTTGCGGCAAGGAATACCGATCCGGTGTGGCAATCACGGATGAAGAACTTGCGAAAGCAATCACGAAGGCTTTTGAAGATAGATAAATACCTGTCACGTGAAGGAGTAGAACGGATACATGAGAGTACATGAATTAGCAAAAGAACTTGGAGTACAGAGCAAGGACCTTGCAGAATACTTAAGTTCTGATAAGAAAAAATATGCAGCAGTAAGTGGTGTCGATGCAGATGACGAAAGAAAGGCACGTTCAAAGTTTGGCAAGCATGAGAGCAAGCCGGTTGCACCAGCACCAGCTAAGGCTGAGGAGCCAAAGAAGGAAGCTACAGGTAACGAAGTGAAGAAGGAACCAAATCCAAAGCACAACATTGTTACATTAAACTTCCAGCAGAACAGCTCAAACGGCAATCGTCACAATAACGGCCGTAATGATCGTAACAATAACAGACGTGGTGCTTACGACAACAGAAATAACAACAATAACAACAATAACAACAATAACAGACGTGGTGGATATACAAACCAGCAGCCAGCTCGTCCAATCACTGCAAAGCAGAGAGAAGAGATGCGCGACCGCAACCAGGAAGTGGTTGTAGCAGGACCTGCAAGAGAGAAGACTGCAGAAGAAATTCGCGCAGAAATCGAAGCAAGAAAGAACCGTGTTAATTCCATGGCTCAGCAGCAGGTAGAAAAGCCGGCTAAGCAGGTTTCTGATCGTTCTGATGACAGAAACAATGGCGAGAGACGTTCTGATGACAGAAATAACGGTGAGAGACGTTTCGACGACAAAAATAACGGCGGAAGATTTGGCGATAGAAACAACAACGGTGAAAGAAGATCTTACGGCGACAGAAACAACAACGGCGAAAGAAAATCTTACGGCGACAGAAACAACAATAACGGCGAAAGAAGACCTTACGGCGACAGAAACAATAACAACGGCGGAAGATCCGGCGACAGAAAAAATAACAACGGTGAGAGAAAATCTTTTGGCGACAGAAACAATAACAACGGCGGAAGATTCGGCGACAGAAACAATAACAACGGTGGAAGATTCGGCGACAGAAACAATAACAACGGCGGAAGATTCGGCGACAGAAACAATAACAACGGCGGAAGATTTGGCGACAGAAACAACAATAATGGCGGCAGATTTGGTGACAAGGATGGCAATCAGAAGCGTTCTTTCGGTGACAGAAATGGTCGTGGTACCGGCACAGGAAGAAGAGATTTTGGCGGCAAGTCAAATGATGCAGGCTTTGTTGTAGAGCAGAAGCCAGATTCCAAGAACTTCAACAGAAGAAACGATAACCGTAAGAAGGTTCGTAAGAATGAGGAAGAAAAGGAAAACTTAAAGTTTTCTCAGAATCAGGCTCATAAGAAAAAGCAGCAGGAGAAGAAGGAAGAGGTTATCAAGACAATCCAGCTTCCGGAGACCATCTCTATCAGAAATCTTGCTGATAAGTTAAAGGTTACGCCGGCTGAACTTGTTAAGAAGCTGTTCTTACAGGGCAAGCTTGTAACGGTAAATGATGATCTTGAGTATGAGGCAGCAGAAACAATCGCTTTAGAGTACAACGTACTCTGCGAGCCTGAAGAAGTAGTCGATGTAATCGCTGACCTTCTTGAGGATACAGAAGATGCTGAGGATACGCTTGTTCCAAGACCACCTGTTGTCTGCGTAATGGGTCACGTTGACCATGGTAAGACATCCCTTCTTGATTATATCCGTAAGTCTCATGTAACTGCAGGCGAGTCCGGCGGTATTACACAGGCAATTGGTGCGTATACAGTTAAGAGCCAGAGTGGTAAGCAAATCACATTCCTTGATACTCCCGGTCATGAAGCATTCACAGCAATGCGTATGAGAGGTGCACAGTCTACAGATATCGCAATCCTTGTTGTTGCTGCTGATGACGGTGTAATGCCTCAGACAATTGAAGCTATCAACCATGCCAAGGCAGCAGGTGTAGAAATCATCGTTGCAATCAACAAGATTGATAAGCCAAATGCCAACATCGAAAAGGTTAAGCAGGAACTTACAGAGTATGGCTTAATCTCTGAAGATTGGGGTGGTTCTACAATATTCTGTCCAGTATCTGCTCATACAGGGGAAGGTGTTGATAACCTTCTTGAAATGATCATGCTTACTGCAGAAGTGCTTGAATTAAAGGCTAATCCAAACCGTGATGTAAGAGGTATCGTAATCGAAGCACAGCTTGATAAGGGTCGTGGTCCGGTTGCAACAGTTCTCGTACAGAAGGGTACTCTCCATGTTGGTGACTTCGTTGCTGCAGGTGAGGCTCATGGTAAGGTTCGTGCAATGATCAACGACAAGCAGAAGAGAATCCGCACAGCTGGCCCATCTATCCCGGTTGAAATCCAGGGTCTCTCAAGCGTACCTAAGGCCGGAGAAATCTTAAAGTCCTTCAACTCAGAGAAGGAAGCACGTACATTTGCCGAGACATTCGTATCTGAAGGCAAGAAGAAGCTTATTGACGATACAAAGAAGAAGCTGTCCCTTGATGATCTCTTTGATCAGATTAAGGCCGGTAACGTTAAGGATCTGAACCTCATTGTCAAGGCTGATGTTCAGGGTTCTGTAGAAGCCGTTAACACAAGCTTACTGAAGCTTTCTAACGAAGAAGTTCAGGTTAAGATTATTCACTCCGGTGTTGGTAACATCACAGAGTCTGACGTGATCCTTGCATCTGCTTCTAACGCAATCATCATCGGCTTCAATGTAAAGCCTGACAATCAGGCATCTCAGACAGCTGATACAGAGCATGTTGATGTTCGTCTCTACAACGTTATCTACAACGCAATTGAGGACGTACAGGATGCGTTAAACGGTATGCTTGATCCAATCTTTGAGGAGCAGGTAATCGGTCATGCTGATATCCGCGCTATATTCAAGGCATCCGGTGTTGGTAACATCGCCGGTGCGGTTGTAACAGATGGTAAGATTACAAGCAAGGCATCTGTAAGAATCAAGCGTGCAGACAACCTGATCTTCGATGGTAAGATTTCTTCCCTTAAGAGATTCAAAGATGAAGTTAAGGAAGTTAAGTCTGGTTATGACTGCGGTATGACCTTCGATGGATTTGATAAGATTCAGGAAGGCGATACAATCGAGGCATACGAGATGGTACAGGTTCCTCGTAAAAAGTAATTGTTATTCACCAGGCAGGCTTAAAGGAATTTAGGCCTGCCTTGATGAATGTTTAAAGATAGGAGTAATTGATGCGTAAAAACAGCATTAAAAATACAAGAATCAATGGTGAAGTTTTAAAAGAACTTACAATGATTATCCGTGACTTAAAGGACCCAAGAGTAGATTCCCTTCGCACAAGCATTGTGGAAGTGCAAGTAGCTCCTGACCTTAAGACATGCAAGGCTTACATTTCTGTATTAGGGGATGCTAAGCAGCAGGAAGATACAATCAAAGGCTTAAAGAGTGCAGAAGGCTTTATTCGTCGCGAACTTGCAAGAACAGTAAACCTTCGTAACACTCCGGAAATCAATTTCATTCTCGACCAGTCTATTGAGTATGGCGTAAACATGTCTCACTTAATCGATGAAGTCATGGAGAAAGATGAAGAAGGACACAATAACGAGGAAGAGTAATTCCCGGAAACAGAGGGTTTGATGAAACTAGATGAACTAATTAATGGAATTCAGACACTTGGTATTACAGGTCATGTAAGACCCGATGGAGATTGCATCGGTTCAACGCTCGGGCTTTACAATTACGTGAAGGACAATTATCCGGAAATCGATGTGACTTTGTATTTGGAAGAGGCAAAAGACGGATTCTCCTACATGTCACGTATTGATGAAATCGTGCACGAGATGAGAGAAGAGGACAAAACGGCGGTCAAAGACTTATTTATCATCTGTGACTGCTCAACACTTGACCGCATTGAACCATTTGCCGAGGTCTATGAGCATGCGAAGAAGCGTGCCTGCATCGACCATCATGTAAGCAACTTAGGCGATTTTGCAGACGTTAACGAAGTGAAGCCGGAGGCTTCCTCGACCTGTGAGGTGCTTTATGAACTGCTTGACGAGAGCCGAATTTCAAAGGCTGTTGCCGAGTGTCTTTATACAGGCATCGTTCATGATACCGGTGTGTTTAAATATAGCTCGACCAGCGGCAGAACCATGGCAATCGCAGGAAAGCTCATGGACCTTGGAATCGATTTCAATGACATCATTGATAATAGCTTTTACAAGAAGTCCTATGTACAGAACCAAATTTTAGGAAGAGCTCTTCTTGAGAGCGTTCTTTTTTATGATGGCAAATGTATTTTCTCCTGCATTGATGAGCCTACGATGAAATTCTACAATGTTACGGGCAAGGATTTAGGCGGCGTAATCGAGCAGCTTCGTCTGACGGATGGTGTGGAAGTGGCAATCTTCCTGTATCAGACAGGAGCTGACGAATTTAAGGTCAGCCTTCGTTCAAAGAAATATATCGACTGTGCAACGATTGCGATGGCACAGGGAGGCGGTGGACATAAGAGAGCAGCGGGCTTCACCGCTTATGGTAAAGCTGTGGAAATCGTGAATAGGATTTCAGATTCACTTTCACTGCAGTTTAAGGAATATGAGAAGACCAGCAAAGAAGGGACTTTAGACTGATGGATGGAATCCTTAACGTTTACAAAGAGAAGGGATGGACTTCTTTCGACGTTGTGGCGAAACTCAGAGGGATCCTAAAAATGAAAAAAATCGGCCATGCGGGGACGCTTGATCCGAATGCGGAAGGCGTTCTTGTTGTGGCTCTTGGTGGTGGCACCAAAGCCATCAGCTATCTTGAGGACCGTACGAAGACCTATGAAGCGGTGCTGAAATTAGGTGTGTGTACGGATACTGAAGATATCTGGGGGAAAGTAATCTCGGAAAATGAAGTGAATGTGACGCAGGCTGAGATTATGGAAGCGGTCAGAAAGTTTGAAGGAGAAATTGAACAGGTTCCACCGATGTATTCTGCGCTTCATCACGATGGCAAGAGACTCTATGAACTGGCCAGAGAAGGTAAGGTTGTAGAGAGAAAGGCAAGAAAAATCACGGTTGAGGCCATTCATGTAAATGAGATTCATCTGGGCGATGATGAGAATACGGTTACCATGACGGTGCGTTGTTCTAAGGGAACGTACATCAGAACACTCTGTAAGGATATCGGAGAAGCGCTTGGTTGTGGCGGATGCATGGCGGCGCTGACAAGAACCAGAGTAGGCAGTTTTACTCTGGATGAGTCTTTGAATCTGTCGCAGATTGAGGCAGCGGTTTCTGCCGGTGAAATTGAAGACAGAGTCGTAGCAATGGATCAGCTGTTCAATGCATATCCGGATGTGACGGTTCCTGAGGAACTTGAACGTCTGGCCTTAAACGGCAATAAGATTCCACTGGCAGCTGTTACAGGTGAAGAGTTAACGGGGGGCAGTTACGTGCGAATCAGTACGAAGGACAAATTCTGTGGAATTTATCAGGTTAAGGAAGGTTCTCTCGTTCCCGACAAGATGTTTATGACGGTAAGAAAGAGGTAATCGCATGGAATATATTCATGATATAGAAGAATTCTGCCTTACCAGACCTTGTGCCGTCACTTTGGGCAAGTTCGATGGAATCCACAGAGGACACCAGAAACTGATTGAAGAAGTGAGACGTGAGGCAGAAGAAAAGAACCTGATATCGGCAGTATTTACCTTTGATGGAATGCCGTTATCCCTGGTTCCGCAGCAGGAACAGCACTTTTTAAGCACCAATTACGAACGACATGAAATACTTGAGCGGCTTGGCATCGATGTGGAAGTGGAATATCCATTTACCGAGAGCTTTATGAGGATGCCTCCGGAAGAATTCATTGAAAAGATTCTGGTGGAGAGGATGAAGGCGAAGGTTATCGTTGTCGGAACGGATTATTGTTTCGGTAAGGACAGAGCAGGCAATGCAAAGATGCTTGAAGACTATGCTGAAAAGTATGGCTACAAGGCAATTGTTATGGAAAAGGAGCGCTATCAGAATCGTATTATTTCAAGTACTTACGTGCGCGAAGAGCTGATGCGTGGCTCGATGGAGACGGTCAATGCGCTGCTTGGACGGCCATATACAATTCTTGGCAACGTGTCAATGGGCTCTCAGATTGGAAGAACGATTGATATGCCGACAATGAATATCTATCCGTCAACCAGAAAGCTTCTGCCGCCGAACGGAGTCTATGCAAGTAAGAGCATGTTTGAGGGAAAAACGTGGTATGGCGTAACGGATATCGGAGTCAGACCGACGGTCGGAGATGGTCACCAGATTCGTGTTGAAACCAACCTCTTTGATTTTGAAGGGGATGGTGAAGGATATGGAAAGAGACTCGAAGTCAGTCTGCTTCATTTCCTGCGTTCTGAGACGAAATTTGACTCCCTCGAGGCGTTGAAAGCACAGATGAAACAGGATGCGGAATTTGCAAGGAAAATGTTCATGATGGATTGATAATTCATCGCTTGCGTTTCAGTCGGGCACTATGTTATAATACCAAAGGTTTAGCCGTCATTCAGGATTCGGACACTCCGACCAACCCTTGATGACTGGCGATTTATATTATTTTAAGGAGGAATCAACAATGATTTCAAAGGAAAAGAAAGCACAGATTATTGCAGAATACGGAAGAATGCCTGGAGATACAGGTTCACCGGAAGTTCAGATTGCTATCCTTACAGAGCGTATCAACGAGCTTAACGAGCATTTAAAGGTAAACATCCATGATCATCATTCCAGAAGAGGTCTTTTAAAGATGGTTGGTAAGAGAAGAAACCTTCTTGCGTACTTACAGAAGAACGACCTTGAGGGATATCGTAACCTGATTGCAAAGCTTGGCTTAAGAAAGTAATAAGGCGATTATACGCAGGGTAAGAGAAATTTTACCCTGCGTTTAATTCTATTTTTAGTTTTCATCTCGAGACTTCTGAAATGGGCATATTTAAGGCTTTTTTAGAAGCTTAAGCGGATGTATTCCGGCTGAATGTGTAAGTTTCAGATGTTTCGGTTGAAAACAAACACGCTACTCATTGCAGCAATAGATGCAATGTAGCGAATACGTTGCGTTTACATCAAACGCAGCAGGACGAACATTATGCTGCATTCGCAGCAGGAAGAAAAAAGGAGAAGCTATGTTCAAGACATTTACAATGGACCTTGCCGGCAGAGAACTCAGAGTTGACGTTGGCAGAGTTGCAGCACAGGCAAATGGTGCAGCATTCATGCACTATGGCGATACAGTTGTTCTTTCTACAGCAACTGCATCTAAGGAACCAAGAGAAGGAATCGATTTCTTCCCTCTTTCAGTAGAATTCGAAGAGAAGATGTATTCCGTAGGTAAGATCCCAGGCGGATTCAACAAGCGTGAAGGTAAGGCAAGTGAAAACTCTGTTCTTACAGCTCGTGTAATCGACCGTCCAATGAGACCTTTATTCCCTAAGGATTTCAGAAACGATGTATCTTTAAACAACTTAGTAATGGCTGTTGATCCACAGTGCCGTCCAGAGCTGGTTGCAATGATCGGTTCTTCTATCGCAACATGCATTTCTGATATTCCATTCGAAGGCCCTGCAGCTATGACTCAGGTGGGTATGGTCGATGGTGAATTCATCATTAACCCTTCTCAGGAACAGTGGGATAACGGCGACCTTCAGTTGACGGTTGCATCTACAGCAGAAAAGGTTATCATGATCGAAGCTGGTGCTAATGAAATCCCTGAAGACGTTATGTTAGACGCTATCTACAAGGCTCATGACATCAACCAGACAATTATCGAGTTCATCAACAAGATTGTTGCTGAAGTTGGTAAGGAAAAGTTCACATACACAAGCTTTGCTGTACCTGCAGAACTCATGGATGCCATTAAGGAAGCAATTCCTCAGGAGCAGATGGAAGTTGCAGTATTCACTGATGACAAGATGGAAAGAGATAAGAGAATCGATGCTCTTACAGCTGAACTTAAGGAAAAGTTTGCTGATAACGAAGAATGGCTCGCAAAGCTTGGCGAAGCTATGTATCAGTATGAGAAGAAGACTGTCCGCAGAATGATCTTAAAGGAGCACAAGAGACCTGATGGCCGTGCAATCAACCAGATTCGTCCACTTGCAGCTGAGGTTGATATCGTTCCTAGAGTTCATGGTTCTGCTATGTTCACTCGTGGACAGACACAGATCTGCACAATCACAACACTTGCTCCACTTTCTGAAGCACAGAAGATTGACGGACTTGATGCAAACGTAACAAGCAAGAGATATATCCACCACTACAATTTCCCATCCTACTCTGTAGGTGAGACTAAGCCAAGCAGAGGCCCGGGTCGTCGTGAAATCGGACATGGTGCATTAGCTGAGAAGGCTCTTGTTCCGGTACTTCCAACACCAGAAGAGTTCCCATATACAATCCGTACAGTTTCTGAGACATTCGAATCCAACGGTTCTACATCTCAGGCTTCTATCTGCGCATCTACAATGTCTCTTATGGCTGCAGGTGTTCCACTTAAGAAGCAGGTTGCAGGTATCTCCTGTGGTCTGGTAACAGGTGACACAGATGACGATTTCATCGTTCTTACGGATATTCAGGGTATCGAAGATTTCTTCGGTGATATGGACTTCAAGGTAGCTGGTACTCATGACGGTATCACAGCTATCCAGATGGATATCAAGATTCATGGTCTTACAAGACCTATCGTTGAAGAAGCAATCAGAAGAACTAAGGAAGCAAGAGAATTCATCATGGATACAGTTCTGACTCCAGCTATCGCAAAGCCACGTGCTACAGTTAATGAATATGCTCCTAAGATCATCCAGATGCAGATCGATCCTGAAAAGATTGGTGAAGTTGTTGGTCAGCGCGGTAAGAACATCAATGCAATCATTGATGAGTGCGGCGTTAAGGTTGACATCAATGAGGAAGGCTTTGTTTCTATCGCTGGTACAGATGCTGCCGGCATGGATAAGGCTAAGAAGTACATCGAAATCATCGCGTCTGAATTCGAAGAAGGCAAGATTTACGAAGGTGATGTTGTTTCTATCAAGGAATTCGGTGCATTCGTACAGTTCGCTCCCGGTAAGGAAGGTATGGTTCATATCTCTAAGATTGCGAAGGAAAGAATTGAGCACGTTGAAGATGTTCTCACACTCGGCGACCACGTTAAGTGCAAGTGCTTAGGTAAGGACAGAATGGGAAGAGTAAGCTTCTCTATCAAGGATGCTGAATAATTTTTGTTTAATCTAAATTTAAGGATGGGGCTTGGTTCAAGTCCTCATCCACTATTTAAAAAATGAGGTGTATTATGGTAGATCAGAATTGTGCATATTGTGTTGAAGGCGCACTCGTTGACAAGTTCGGTATCAAGATTTGCGAACTTCCGGAATCTAAAGTTTATCTGTTCCGTGAGCAGTCTCACAAAGGCAGATGTATCGTTGCAAGTAAGTATCATGTAGGTGATATGAATGAGCTTACAGCAGAACAGAGAGCAGCATTCTTTGAGGATGTTGCAAGAGTTTCCAGAGCAATTCAGGCTCTTTACAGCCCAGACAAGGTAAATTACGGCGCTTACGGTGACACAGGTCATCACCTTCACATGCACCTTTGCCCAAAGTATAGCTCAGATGAATTTGAGTGGGGCGGTGTATTCCTTATGAATCCAGATCGCAAGTACCTCACAGATGAGGAATACTCTAAGATGGTAGAAGAATTAAAGGCTGAAATCGCAAAGCAGTAATCTGCACGTTTGCATATTTCAACTTGAATGAAAGGAATAAGAAGATATGTCAGGACATTCAAAATTTGCCAATATCAAGGCAAAAAAGGAAAAGAATGATGCTGCGAAGGGTAAGATTTTCACCCGTCTCGGCAAGGACATCATGGTTGCTGTTAAGGAAGGCGGCGCTGATGTTAATAACAACAGTAAGTTAAAGGCAGTAGTTGCTAAGGCTAAGGCTGCGAACATGCCTAACGATACGATCGATCGTGCAATCAAGAAGGCTTCTGATTCATCTCAGGCTGATCTTGAGAACATCACATACGAAGGATATGGACCTGGCGGCACAGCTATTATTGTAGAAGCTCTTACAGATAACCGTAACCGTGCGGCTTCCAACATTCGTTATGCATTCTCAAGAGGTAACGGTAACATCGGTACTCCTGGATGCGTATCCTTCATGTTTGACGAGAAGGGCCAGATTATTATCGACAAGGAAGAGTTCGAAATGGACCCTGAAGAGTTCGAAATGATGGTTATCGAAGCTGGTGCTGAAGATATCGCTGATGAGGAAGATTCCTTAGAAATCACAACAGCTCCTGAAGATTTCCAGGCAGTTGTTGATGCTATTGACGCAGCTGGTGTTAAGATGGCTTCTGCAGAAGTTACAAAGCTTCCACAGACATACGTTACACTTGAATCTGAAGATGATATCAAGTCTATCACAAGACTTCTTGACCTCTTAGATGATGATGAAGACGTTCAGAATGTTTACACAAACTGGGAAGAATAATTCTTAAAATAAAAACGCTTATAGGCTCAACCGGGCTTATAAGCGTTTTTTTGTTTATTGTATGGAAGTTCATCTGGCAAATGACCCTAAGCAGCGCGATTCACCAAGGCAGCACCGGTTCACCGGGTCGGCGCAAATTCACCGGGACTTTCGGTATTCGCTTGGAGTTACGCCGTATTCCTTTTTAAAGGCCCTGGAAAAGTGCATCTGGTTATCGTAGCCGACTTTTGAAGCGATAACCCGGATCGGTTCATCAGATGTTTTCAGACTTATTGCAGCTTTGGCAAGGCGGTAGGAAATCAGAAATTCCTGTGGGCTCTTACCAGTCGCCTCCTTAAAAATTCGCCCAAAGTACGAGCGGTTTAAATTGCAGTTTTTCGCGATATCTTCGATGGTGATTGCATTTTTACTATTCATTTCAATAAACGCAAGTGCCTCACGGATATAAAAATCGCGCATTCTGTGATCTACGGAGGTGTTTCTGGCTGCAGATGAGGCGGTCAGACAATGGAAGAACTGATAACCGTGGCTGATTAAATCAAACACATTTCCGTCAGGATGCTCAATTAGATAGTCCATGGAAGAAATCATCTGCTTTGTAAGTGTCTCATCATCGCTTTCATAGACCGGCTGTTTCATGGAAAGACCGGCATTAGTCAGTGCATCTAAAGCTCTGAGCCCGTCAAATTCCACCCACGAGTACTCCCACGGGTCTTCTTTGGATGCAGAATAGACCGTTACCTGCTTCGGACAGATTAGAAAGCCCTGCCCGGCATGAAGATGGAAAATGTGGGTGACTCCATTGGCATCATTTGCCTCTAACGTGCCGCTTCCCTGATGAATATAGTGGAAGAGGTAGTGATTCCTGACAAAGGGTCCATATGAATGCAGACTTTCACAGTCTTCGCGTCCGTACTGATATAGGCAGAAATCGACAAATGCTTCGTTTGGAAAGACGAAGAATTTCTTGTTTCCGGGTTGTCTGTCGCCCGGTGTATTTCGACTCATATTATGCGGCTCCTTTCTGGTTAGGCATTTGAATCTTGATGCTTTCTGGCATGGCGCTGGCATATATATATATCATTATGCGACTTAATATGTAATAATTCAACAATATCTTGCATTTTGGTATAAAAGAAGTGTGATTATTTTATGGAAAGACAGGCTTAAGGGGAATATGATGAATCAAACGAAATGTGTCTGAAAGGGGCTTTTTATGAGAGTCGAAGATTTAGTTCAATCATTTAAGAAACAGTTTGGTGAAACAGAAGTTGAACCGGCTGTGTTTTTCGCACCGGGAAGAGTTAATCTGATTGGTGAACATACAGATTACAACGGCGGTCATGTTTTCCCGTGTGCATTGACACTTGGAACATATGGCGTAATGCGAAAGAGAACCGATTCGAAATGTATGTATTTTTCTGAGAATTTTCCGAAGTACGGGGTGGTCGAGGGTGACCTGAACCATCTTGTCTATGAAAAACGCGCAAACTGGACGAATTACTGCGCAGGTGTTGTGAAAGCATTTGAGGATCGCGGTTTTAAACTGGATACCGGTTTTGATTTTCTGATTTACGGAAATATTCCATCCGGCTCAGGTCTTTCTTCTTCTGCGGCACTTGAAGTGCTCACAGGAACAGCGCTTGCTGGCGTTTATGGCTTCGATGACCTCAGCAAAATTGATATTGCTCTGATTGGTCAGGAGTCGGAAAATGCTTTCTGCGGCCTGAACTGTGGCATTATGGATCAGTTCGCTTCTTCTTGCGGTAAGAAGGATTCAGCAATCTTTCTGGATACGGCGACTTTGGAATACACATATGTGCCGGTGAAATTAGATGGTGCTAAGATTGTGATTGTTAACAGCAAGGTGAAGCACAGTCTAGTTGATTCGGCATACAATGAGCGTCGTGCGACATGCGAGGCGGCATTAGAGAAGCTGCAGACGGTGGTTGATATAAAGACGCTTTGTGACTTGAAGCCGGAAGAGTTTGAAAATCTTAAGTATGTGCTTGATGATGAAATTATGAGAAAGCGTGCAAAGCATGCAATCTACGAGAATGCAAGAACCATTGAGGCGGTTGCTGCTCTTGGCAGAAATGATCTTACGCGCTTTGGTGAGCTGATGAATGAATCCCATATTTCTCTTCGTGATGATTATGAGACTTCCTGCGAGGAGACAGATCTTCTTGCAGAAATTGCCTGGAGTATTGATGGAGTCTATGGTTCACGAATCACCGGAGGTGGCTTCGGCGGCTGTATTGTCAGCATTGTGAAGGATGAGGCAATTCCTGAATTCAAGAGACGTATCACTTCAGAATACAAGGCAAAAACTCCGGAAATTTATGTAGTTGAAATTGGTGATGGTGCACATGCTATTTAAAAAAAAGGGAGCTGGAAAAAATGAGATAATCATTTTCTCCAGCTCCCTTTCCAAAACCCCGCAGGTAAGTTAAAGCTTAGATTGTAGTTGATTTTCTTCTCTGAAGGTTTGCCTGGATGTACTGTTCGGCTTCCGGCTTCTCGTTTGAAAGGACACGCATCAGGTTGTTTACAGCAAGCTTGCAGACTTTCTGAACATGGTTGTCAATACTTGACAGTTCAGGAGTGGTGCAGTCAGCAAGAACAGAGTTATTATAACCGACAATTTCAATCTGCTCAGGGATGGAAATCTTGTTCTCAGCGGCAAATTTCATAGCGCCGACGGCTAAGTAGTCCTCAGAACAGATGACGGCGTCAACCGGCTTGTGGTCATCCTTTAAGCTCTGAAGATAATCTCTTGCTGCATAGATATCCTTCTCGCAAAGGTGTGTATATTCAATATAATTTGGAATTCCGTGCTCATCGAGTGCCTTCAGATAACCGGAAAGCTTATTCATACCGGAGAGAGAAGTGGAAGAGTACAGATAAACAATGTGGCGCTTGCCTGCTTCGATCAGATCCGTTGTCACATCGTGAATCGCCTTCGCATCATCGCACAGGACAGAATAAATATTATCACCCTTCATAGTACCATTTACCAGGAACACGGGAACGTCCTTGGCGGCGTTGCGAATATAGCTGTTATCGTGATCTTCCGGTGCGTTTAACACATACTGAGAACCGGTGAGGATGATTGCATCCACGCGCTTGCTTAAGAGAAGATTCATGGAATTTCTCATGTCTTCAGGCTTGTTGCCGGTACAGCAAAGAATAGAATCATACTTCACCAAAGAAAGTTCCTGCTGAAGATAGTAGACCGCATTGGCAATGTAAGTATCGGAACAGTCGTTGCACAGAATGCCGATGGTATTCATTGTGTTAAGACCGAGACCTCTTGCAAAGATATTTGGCGTATAATCAAGCTCCTCAATAGCCTTCATTACTTTTTTTCTTGTCGCTTCGGTCACATTTGCATTGCCGTTCAGAACTCTTGAAACCGTAGCAATAGAAACCCCTGCTTTTTTAGATACGTCATAAATATTCATAGTTTTACCCCTTTTTGTCTCCCCTCAAAATCATTTTTAAGATTAACACGAGCAATTAAAACACTATTGAAAGTGCTTACAGCCATTAAAACAATTATAATTGGAAAATGCTTCAAAAACAAGATTTAATTCAATTCAGATGTGAATTTGTGCCGGCTTTTCCTTGACAGAAAGAGCTATAAAGGGTATTTTTAATTCATCTAATTAATGGAGGAAAGTTATGCAGGAATATATCAGAATTAATAAAGATGATAATGTCGCTGTTGCTTTAAAGCCACTCGACAAGGGCACTGTATTAAACTTTGGTGACCTTTCTGTAACACTTACAGAAGATGTTCCACAGGGACATAAGGTTGCTATTAAGCCAATCGCTAAGGGCGGCGATGTAATCAAGTACGGTTTCCGTATTGGTCACATTCAGGAAGATGTTGAGCCGGGTACATGGGTTCACACTCATAATTTAAAGACAGCATTAGGCGATTTAAATACTTATACATATCAGCCAACAGGCGTAGATGTAGAACCAACAGAAGAAGCATTCTTTGATGGTTATATGAGAGCAAACGGTACAGTCGGCGTTCGTAACGAAGTCTGGATCGTATGTACAGTAGGTTGTGTAAACTCTATTGCTCGTCAGATTGAGAAGGATGCAAGAAAGAGAAAGCCGGAAGGCGTTGAAGAAGTTGTTGCATTCACACATCCATACGGATGTTCTCAGATGACAGAGGATCAGGAGAACACAAGAAAGATTCTTGCAGACCTGATCAACCATCCAAACGCCGGTGCAGTTCTTGTACTTGGCCTTGGCTGCGAAAACAGCCGTATTGAAGTTCTTAAGAACTACATCGGTGACGTTGATCCTGACCGCGTGAAGTTCCTTCAGGTTCAGGATGTTGAAGATGAGCAGGAAGAAGCTGCAAAGCTCATGGATGAATTAATGGCTTACGCTGCTAACTTCAAGAGAGAAAAGATTTCTGCAAAGCACCTCGTAATCGGTATGAAGTGCGGCGGTTCTGATGGTTTATCCGGTATCACAGCTAACCCAACAGTTGGTATGTTCTCTGATAAGCTTGTTTCCAAGGGTGGTACAACAATCCTTACAGAAGTACCTGAAATGTTCGGTGCTGAAACACTTCTTATGAACCGTTGTGCAAATGAAGAGCTCTTCAACCAGACTGTTGATTTAATTAACGACTTCAAGAAATACTTCATCAAGAATGGTCAGGAAATTTATGAAAATCCATCTCCGGGTAACAAGGATGGCGGTATTACAACACTTGAGGATAAGTCCTTAGGTTGCACTCAGAAGTCCGGTTCTTCCCTCGTAAGGGGCGTTGTTCCTTACGCTGGAAGAGTTAAGGAAAATGGTCTCAACCTCCTTTCTGCTCCCGGTAATGACCTCGTTGCTGCTACAGCATGTGCTGCTGCAGGTGCACAGATCGTGCTCTTTACAACAGGCCGTGGTACACCATTTGCCAGCCCGGTTCCAACAGTTAAGATCGCTACAAATACTCGTCTTGCAACAAAGAAGAAGAACTGGATTGATTTCAACGCTGGCCGCATGATAACAGACGAGATTCCTATGGAGCAGCTCTCTGATGAGTTATTCCAGTTAGTTCTTGACGTTGCTTCCGGTAAGAGGGTCAAGGCTGAAGAAGAAGGATTCCATGATTTCGCAATCTTCAAGCAGGGCGTTACACTTTAATGCTTTCACCTTGATGACAGGCTGATGCGTAAATAAAGTAAAATTAGATTAATTATTAAAGAGAGGATGAATGCTGGCTGATGCCGGGTTCAGCCTCTTTTTTTACGCGCGGCGGCAAAGGGAGACGCGTGTCGGGCAAAAGGAGAGGCATACCGACAAAGGGGCGCAGCTTGCGCAGCGACAAGCTCCTATGGTAGTATAAAAGGAGTTTAAGGGAGTAGTGATTTATGACTGAACAGGATGACATTTTTGGTGAAACAAAGGAGCTTACAAAGCAGACCGTGATTCACCGCGAGGATTTACACAGTACAAAACAGATTGTGCTCGGTGGCACCATTCTTTCAGACGAAGGAATCCGTGAGGGTTCTGTCAGTATTGATATGGAGACCGTGAAGAAGCACATGATTGATCCGAGTAAAAAAGAAATAAAGCCGGATGATACAGAACCGATTGACGAAGAGATGGTTGATTCCATCCGTCAGCTTGTGGAAGAGGAAGAGTATTCCGCACAGGGCAATCTATCCTTAAGAACCGGAAATACAGGTGTGGTCGGAATGCCGGAAGAAAACGAACGTTTTCAGACAGCAGAAATCCCTACAGTTACGCATGTTGAACGACCTCGTCCGTCAAATCCTGACACGGTCAGTGAGGAAGAAGCGGTAAGGACAAAAGAACAGGTGAGGGCGGAAGAACCGGACAATGCATTTTTGAAATTTATTCTTAAATACAAGATTGCACTTGGCGTAGTTGTTGCAGCAATTGTGTGCGCCGCGGCATTTGCCACGAGTCTGATTGAGTACAATAAAAAGCAGTCGTATGACTATAATCTGAATGCCGGTAATCAGGCCTATATGAATCATGAGTACCAGAATGCCATCGGGTATTTCGAGAAGGCGGAAGAGACGACAACCGGCAAGGGCAATATTGAACTGCTTTACAAGATGGCAGATTGTTATCAGAATCTGAATGAAATCGATAAGGCAACGGATATTTTAAGGCAGCTTTTAAAGCAGCAGGAAAATTACGCTGATGCGATAAAGATGCTTTCAAAGATTTATTATGATGACAGAAATGGCAATGCGTTAAATGAGATGATTAGCCAGTATCGCGGGTCAGAATCGGAAAAGTATCTGACACAGTATGAGGTCTCGGAACCTGTCTTCAGTTCAAAGGGAGGCAAGTACGAGGATGCTTTAAGTCTTGAAATTACTGCCGATAACGGGAACAGCATTTACTATACGCTCGATGGAAGGGAAGCAAATACGTCTGGATTAAAGTATAACGATCCAATCAGTCTGACTAACGGAAAGACGACAATCAAAGCGGTAGCGGTCAATGAAATCGGAGTGATTTCGAATCAGATTGAAGAGACATATGAGATTTCCTACAGAAAGCCGGATGCGCCAAATGTGTCCCCGGCGTCAGGAACCTTTGAAAAGGGTGAGAAGATTGTAATTACGAATCTCTCCCGTTCAGATCGTTGCTTCTATACGTTAGACGGTTCGGAACCGACGTCAGCAAGCACGGAATACGCAGGACCTATTGAAATTCCGGATGGAAACACGATTTTCTCTGCAATCATTATTTCAAATCATGACCTGGCAAGTTCTGTAACAAGAAGAAACTACATTGTTTCAACGGCTAAGACCCTCACATATGACGAGGCATTATCAGCACTTCGAAGTCGAATGACGGAAAAGGGCGAGCTGACTGGCAGTGATAAGACAACGACCGGCGAGACGGTCACATTCTCGCAGAGAGAAAATGTGACATTAAACGGAGTGGCTTTGTATTGCATCCAGGTTACCATAGCTAAGGCAGGTGCGACGGAAAGCACGGTAAAGTACTTTGGCTGTGGGATTACATCAGGAAAGCTTTATCAGCTCAACGTTGACGGCGTCAATGTGGTAGGAACGGAATATTAGACTTAAATCCCTGCAATTCATGTATACAAGAATTGCAGGGATTTTTCGCTTTAATAGCTTGAAATTTCTTGTTAATTATTCTACAATTTGCAACAGAGTTTAATTTATCGTGAAAGGAGTTCACAATGTATAAGATTTTAAAAGCGGAGATGATTGCTGAGAAGATTTATCTCAATGTAGTCGAAGCTCCAAGAGTTGCAGAGCACTGTTTACCAGGCCAGTTCGTAATTACGAAGCTCGATGAGAAGGGGGAAAGAATTCCTTTGACAATCTGTGATTATGACCGTGAAGCAGGTACGGTTACAATCGTTTTCCAGGTTGTTGGTGCAACTACTCAGAAGATGGCAGCATTAAAGGCTGGAGACGCATATGAGGATTTCGTAGGTCCTTTAGGTCGTCCATCTGATTTAACAGAAGAGCCAATCGAAGAATTAAAGAAAAAGAAGATTGTGTTTGTTGCAGGTGGTGTTGGTACAGCTCCTGTTTACCCTCAGGTCAAGTGGCTTCATGAGCACGGCGTTGATGTTGACGTTATCGTTGGTGCCAAGACAAAGGACCTCATCATGTATGAAGAGCAGATGAAGGAAGTAGCAGGTAACCTCTATATCACAACAGACGACGGCAGCTATGTTCGCAAGGGTAT
This sequence comes from uncultured Lachnospiraceae bacterium, assembly GCA_902781505.1. Lineage (GTDB taxonomy): Bacteria > Bacillota > Clostridia > Lachnospirales > Lachnospiraceae > UBA4285. The sequence goes on from CACZJL010000004.1 coordinate 53,283, forward strand.
GGGTACCGATGTATTAAAGGATCTGGTTGAAAACCAGGGCAAGAAGTATGATCACTGTGTTGCAATCGGACCACTGATCATGATGAAGTTTGTATGTAAGCTCACAAAGGAACTTGGAATTCCAACCGTTGTTTCCATGAACCCAATCATGGTTGATGGTACAGGAATGTGCGGCGCTTGTCGTATTGCAGTCGGAGATGAAATCAAGTTCGCTTGTGTAGACGGTCCTGAATTTGATGGCCATTTAGTAGATTTTGACCAGGCTATGAAGCGTCAGCAGATGTATAAGACAGAAGAAGGAAGAGCTATGCTCGCACTTCAGGAAGGCGATACACATCACGGCGGCTGCGGAAACTGCCAGTAATCAAGATTAGAAAGGAAATCAACTATGGACATGATGAAAAAAGTGCCTGTAAGAGAACAGGCTCCTGACGTAAGAAATAAGAACTTCGAAGAAGTATGTTTAGGATATAACCAGGAAGAAGCAATGGAAGAGGCCACAAGATGCCTGCATTGTAAGAATGCAAGATGTATCGAAGGATGTCCTGTATCCATCAACATTCCTGACTTTATTGAAGCTGTTAAGGGCGGAGATATTAAGGAAGCTTATCGCGTAATTTCTGAATCTTCTGCACTACCAGCTGTTTGTGGACGTGTATGTCCTCAGGAATCTCAGTGTGAAGGTAAGTGTATCCGTGGAATCAAGGGCGAAGCCGTATCCATCGGTAAGCTTGAGAGATTCGTAGCTGACTGGGCAAGGGAAAATGGCCTTGAGCCGGAAGCTCCAGCTGCGAAGAACGGCAAGAAGGTTGCAGTAATCGGGTGTGGTCCTGCCGGAATTACATGTGCAGGTGACTTAGCTAAGAAGGGCTATGATGTAACAATTTTTGAAGCACTTCATCAGCCAGGCGGCGTACTTGTTTACGGTATTCCTGAATTCCGTCTTCCAAAGGATACAGTCGTAGCTCACGAAGTTGAAAACATCAAGAAGCTCGGCGTTAAGATCGAGACAAATGTTATCATCGGTCGTTCCGTAACAATCGATCAGCTCCTTTCCGAAGAAGGCTTTGATGCTGTATTCATAGGTTCCGGTGCAGGCCTTCCAAGATTCATGGGAATCCCAGGTGAAAACGCAAATGGTGTATTCTCGGCTAATGAGTATCTTACAAGAAGTAACCTGATGAAGGCATTCCGTGATGATTACGATACACCAATTGCAAGATTCAAGAAGGTTGCAGTCGTTGGTGGCGGTAATGTAGCTATGGATGCTGCAAGAACTGCTTTAAGACTTGGTGCAGAAGTACATGTTGTTTACAGAAGATCTGAAGAAGAGCTTCCTGCAAGAGCTGAAGAAGTACATCACGCTAAGGAAGAGGGAATCATCTTTGATCTCCTCACAAATCCAACAGAGATTCTCACAGATGAGAACGGTTGGGTTTCCGGTATCCGTTGCGTAAAGATGCAGCTTGGCGAGCCTGATGCATCCGGCAGAAGAAGACCGGAAGTAATTGAAGGTTCTGAGTTCGATATGGACCTCGATGCTGTAATCATGGCACTTGGTACTTCCCCAAACCCACTGATTCACTCTACAACAAAGGGTCTTGAAGTAAATAAGAGACAGTGCATTATCGCTGAAGAAGAGACAGGTAAGACATCTAAGGACGGCGTTTTCGCTGGTGGTGATGCTGTAACAGGTGCGGCTACAGTAATCCTTGCAATGGGTGCCGGTAAGGCAGGTGCGAAGGGTATTGATGAGTATCTTTCAAATAAGTAATCCCTGTATTTAAAGATGTTTTGGGCTGTTCAGGCATCACCTGAACAGCCTTTTTAATTTAGGAGAAGATATGAGAGTTTTAGTACTGACCGGAGGAGATATCAATCTGTCCTGGGCAAATGAATTCATTCAGAAGAGAAATTATGAAACGATCATCGCAGCGGACAGGGGCCTCGAGGCAGCAGATGCGCTGAATCTGAAGGTGAATCTGCTTGTCGGAGATTTTGATTCCGTGAAAAAGGAAGTCCTTGAAAAATACAGTGATGTTGAGACAAGAAAATTCCCGGAAGAAAAGGATGACACTGACACAGAAATCGCATTGAGAGCGGCTTTGGAGTATAAGTCGGAGAGCGGTCCGTTCCATATTGAAATCATTGGTGGATTTGGCTCGCGAATGGATCATGTTTTAACTAATCTGAATATTCTAAAAATTGGTGTTGACGCCGGAGTCGACGTCAGACTGTACGATAAATATAACTGTATTTACTTGAGAAATAAGCCATTTGCCATTCGCGTAGAGCATCGTTACGGAGACTTTGTTTCCTTTGTTCCATACACAGATTCGGTTGTAATGAGTCTTGCAGGCTTTAAATATCCACTTGCATTACAGGAGATTAAAAAGGGGGATTCCCTCCTGCAAAGTAACGTCATTACTGGGCGCGACGGTATTGTCGACATTCAGAAGGGCATACTGGTATGCTGTGAAGCTAAAGAAATTTGAGAAATTGTATACAAAAATTCAGAAAATTAAGCGCTTACAATTGGCTAAAATGCTTGAAAATTGCGCAAGAATGTTATATTATAGACAAAGTTGTTACGAATTAAATTAGGAGGGTCAACAATGAGCAATTCAAACAAAATGTCAGCAATGGATCGCATTACGTCAATCCTTGATGACAACAGCTTTGTTGAGATTGGTGCCGGCGTTTCAGCCAGAGCAACTAATTTCAACCTTCAGGAAAAGGCTGCTCCATCTGACGGTGTTATCACCGGATATGGTGTGATCAATGGCAGCCTCGTATACATTTACAGCCAGGATGCAGCTGTGTTAAACGGTTCTATCGGTGAGATGCATGCGAAGAAAATTGCAAGAATCTATGATCTTGCATTGAAAATGGGAGCTCCTGTAATTGGATTAATCGATTCCACAGGTCTTCGCCTTCAGGAGGGAACAGACGCCTTAAATGGTTTCGGCAGCATTTACGCTAAGCAGAATCTTGCTTCCGGCGTAATTCCACAGATTACGGCAGTATATGGTAAGTGTGGTGGTGGTCTTGCTGTGCTTACAGCAATGTCTGATTTCACATTTATGGAAGATGACGCAAAGCTTTTCGTAAACAGCCCAAATGCAGTTGACGGAAACTTCGAAGGAAAGCTTGATACAGCTTCTGCACAATTCCAGGCAGAGAATGGAAATGTTGATTTCACAGGAGATGAAGAGACAATTGCCAATGCAATTCGTCAGCTCGTTTCCATCCTTCCTGCTAATAACGATGATGAAGCAGAGTATCTTGATTCTCAGGATGATTTAAACCGTGAAACACCGGATATGGAAGCTGAGATTGCAGATCCTGCACTCGCGCTTGAAGATATCGCCGATGACGGTCTCTTCCTTGAGATTAAGTCTGAGTTTGCCAAGGAAATGGTAGTTGGATTCCTGAAAGTTAACGGCGCAACCATTGGTGCTGTTGCAAACCGTGCAGCTACATTTGACGAGGAAGGCAATAAGGCAGAGGAGTTCGCACCTGTACTTACAGTAGACGGTGCTTACAAGGCAGAGAGCTTCATTAAGTTCTGTGATGCTTTTGAAATCCCTATACTTTCCCTTACAAGTGTTGAAGGCTTCTGTTCCTGCGAAAGAGCGGAACGTGCCATTGCTAAGGCAGCTGCCAAGCTCGCATTTGCATTTGCCGATGCTTCTGTGCCAAAGGTTAATATTATTACAGGAAAGTCCTTCGGTTCTGCTTATACAATCATGAACTCACAGGCACTTGGATGTGACCTGACTTATGCATGGCCATCCGCTTCCATCGGCATGATGGATGCGACAGCTGCTGCTAAGATTATGTATGCAGATGAAATTGATTCTGCAGCAGATGTTCAGGAGAAGTTAAGAGAAAAGGCTTCCGAGTATGCAGCACTTCAGTCAGGAATTGAGCAGGCTGCAGCAAGAGGATACGTTGATACAATCATCGATCCTGCTGATACAAGAAAGTATGTTGCAGCTGCATTTGAAATGCTGTACTCAAAGGCTGAGGATCGTCCTTTAAAGAAGCACGGCACAGTCTGATTTTGGAGGTAACTATGAGAAAGAATATCGCTAAGAAGATGCTTATTCTTGTCTCTATGCTTGTTTTCTGTTTCTCATTAACAGCATGCGCTACACCAATTTCCAATAATGCGGTAAAGAAGAGCACGAAGGAGATTAAGGTAGAAGCAAGTGAGAAGGCCATTGAAGAATGGGCTTCAGCAATGATTCTGTATCTGAACAGTCAGACTACGGAACAGATTAAGCAGCAGGCAGAGAATTCAGTATCTTTAAATGAGATTTTTGGCAAGCAGTTCGTTATTAATCAGGACGGAGTAAATGCCAAGACAGTAGAGTTCTACAACAGCTGGGCGAAATCAAGATCAGATCTTGGTAAGTTAGTAAGCATCGACAGCATGAAGGTAGAAACAAGTTCCGTAACCGGAACACTTTGTGTAGTAACTGTTAATGCTACGTATGAACAGCGTTCGTGCGTATTCGAATTAACAATCAATGACAAGTATGAGCTTGAAGGTGGTGCTATCAATCCGAACTTCACAATGTTACAGAAGGTAGGAAAGGCATTAATCAACACCTTAATCGGTAGCGGTACAGTATTCCTTGTACTGATCTTTATGAGCTTTGTAATTTCACTTCTTCAGAATGTAAACAAGATCGGAAAGAAGAAGGAAACAGCCGCACCTGCTGCAGCTCCTGCTCCGGCAGTTAGTGCAACGGTTGAAGAAGTTATTGATGATACAGAATTAATCGCAGTCATCGCAGCTGCAATTGCAGCACAGGAAGGCGTTCGCCCAGATCAGCTGGTCGTTCGTTCAATCAGAAAGTCCAGAAGGAGATAATTTATTATGAAGAGCTATACAATCACAGTTAATGGCGTAGCATATGATGTTACAGTTGAAGAAAATACAAACGGAGCTGTATCTGCTCCGGCTGCACAGGCACCAAAGGCAGCTTCAAAGGCTGCACCAAAGGTTGCACCAAAGGCAGCAGCAAGTACAGGTGCCGGTTCTGTTAAGATTGCTTCCCCGATGCAGGGTAAGATTTTAAAGACTCCTGTTTCAGTCGGTCAGGCTGTTAAGAAGGGCGATGTTTTAATCGTTCTTGAAGCTATGAAGATGGAAAATGAAATCCAGGCCGAGAAGGATGGAACAGTAGCTTCTGTAGATGTTTCTGTAGGTGATTCTGTAGAAACAGGTCAGGTTCTTATCACATTAAACTAAGAAAGATAAATGCAAGTAAGTCCTGATTTTCCTTAAAGAGAAGCGGGACATGACTGTATTTGAGGAGGTTAAAATGAATTATATTGTTGAAACATTAGGAAACCTCGTACAGCAGACAGCATTCTTCGGACTTTCCTGGGGTAATTACCTGATGATTATTATCGCACTGGTATTTATGTACCTTGCGATTGCAAGAGATTACGAACCATTACTTTTAGTTCCAATCTCCTTTGGTATGCTTCTGGTTAATATGTATCCGGATATTATGCTTACGATTGAAGATTCCACAAGCGGAGTCGGCGGTCTTTTGCATTACTTCTATCTGCTGGATGAGTGGAGTATCTTACCATCTCTGATTTTCATGGGCGTCGGAGCCATGACAGACTTCGCACCTCTGATTGCGAACCCTGCAAGCTTCCTGTTAGGAGCTGCTGCACAGTTCGGTATTTACATTGCTTACCTGATGGCTATTGTATTTGGTTTCCCTGATAAGGCGGCTGCAGCAATCTCTATCATTGGTGGTGCTGATGGTCCTACATCCATCTTCCTTGCCGGTAAGCTTGGACAGACCAGATACTTAGGACCAATCGCCGTTGCGGCATATTCTTATATGTCTCTGGTTCCGATTATTCAGCCACCAATCATGAAGCTATTTACAACAGAAGAGCAGAGAAAGATTCGTATGGGCCAGCTTCGTCCGGTTTCAAAGCTTGAGAAGATTCTCTTCCCAATCGTTGTAACCATCGTTGTTGTATTAATCTTACCTACAACAGCGCCTCTGGTAGGTATGCTGATGCTTGGTAACCTCTTTAAGGAATCCGGTGTTGTTCCTCAGTTAACGGAAACAGCAAGCAATGCTCTTATGTACATCGTTGTTATCATCCTCGGCACATCCGTAGGTGCTACAACAAGTGCTAAGGCATTCTTAAATCTTGATACTTTAAAGATTCTTGCACTTGGTCTGATTGCATTTGCCGTTGGTACAGCTTCCGGCGTAATCCTTGGTAAGGTATTGATGAAGGCCACTCATGGCAAGGTTAATCCGCTGATCGGTTCCGCCGGTGTATCTGCCGTACCTATGGCAGCCCGTGTATCTCAGAAAGTTGGACAGGAAGCTGATCCCGGTAACTTCCTTCTGATGCATGCGATGGGACCAAATGTAGCCGGTGTTATCGGTACCGCGGTTGCGGCCGGTACATTCATGGCAATGTTCGGAGTAGTTTAATTTTCTTCATCTGCGGCGCTCTGGCTGCAGTCGCAGATGAGTTTTTGATACGTGTAAAGCCAGAAGAAAGAGGAATTTTATGTCTGAAGAGATTAGAAAGGTTGGCATTACAGAGACAGTCCTTCGTGACGCTCATCAGTCTCTGATTGCTACCAGAATGACAACAGAGCAGATGCTTCCAATCATCGAAACAATGGATCAGGTTGGATATCATTCTGTAGAGTGCTGGGGTGGTGCTACATTTGATGCATGCCTTCGTTTCCTCAAGGAAGATCCTTGGGACAGATTAAGAAAGTTAAGGGATGGCTTTAAGAACACAAAGCTTCAGATGCTGTTCAGAGGCCAGAATATCTTAGGTTACAATCATTATTCAGATGATGTTGTAGAGTACTTCGTTCAGAAGTCCCTTGCAAACGGTATCGACATCATTCGTATTTTCGACTGTGTTAATGACTTAAGAAACCTTGAAACAGCTGTTAAGGCTGCCAAGAAGGAAAATGGTCATGCACAGATTGCCCTTTCCTACACAACAGGTGATGCGTACACACTTGAGTATTGGGAGAAGATGGCCAAGGACATCGAAGAGATGGGCGCAGATTCCATCTGTGTAAAGGATATGGCAGGACTCTTACTTCCAGATAAGGCATTCGAGCTTGTATCTGCATTAAAGAGAGGTTCTAAGCTTCCTGTTCAGATGCATACACATTACACATCCGGTATGGCTTCAATGACTTACCTTAAGGCAATTGAAGCAGGTGCTGACGTAATTGATACAGCCATCTCACCATTTTCCATGGGTACATCACAGCCTGCTACAGAAGTTATGGTTAAGGCTCTTGAAGGAACAAAGTTTGATACAGGAATTGATCAGGCTCTCCTTTCAAAGATTGCAGATCACTTCCAGCCACAGCGCGAAGAAGCTATCGAATCCGGCCTTATGTCCACAAAGGTTCTTGGTATCAATATCAACACTCTTCGTTACCAGGTTCCAGGTGGTATGTTATCCAACCTGATTTCTCAGCTTAAGAATGCAAATGCCTTAGATCGCTTAGGTGATGTTTTAGAGGAAATCCCAAGAGTTCGTAAGGACTTCGGTGAACCACCTCTTGTAACTCCATCTTCTCAGATCGTAGGTACACAGGCTGTATTAAATGTTCTGAACGGCGAGCGTTACAAGATGATCACAAAGGAATCGAAGAAGTTCTTAAAGGGTGAATTTGGTCAGACTGTAAAGCCATTCAATGCTGAAGTTCAGAAGAAGGCCATCGGTGATGAAGAGCCGATTACCTGCAGACCTGCAGACCTAATTGCTCCACAGCTTGAGGATTTAAAGAAGAACCCGGTTGTTCAGAAGTATCAGCAGCAGGAAGAGGATATTCTTTCCTACGCACTGTTCCCTCAGGTAGCAGAAGAGTTCTTTAAGTACAGAGAAGCACAGCAGACAAAGGTTGATCCTGCTGTAGCTGACACAGAAAACAAAGCATATCCAGTCTGAGTGCTGGTATTTAGCCCCGAGGCCTGACGGTCTTTGGGGCTTTTTTCGTTGGAGTACTGTCGCCGCATGTCAGTGTGGCTGAGTGGTGCCTGCGCCATGGTTGTGAATGGGAATCCTGTTTTAGCTTGCATGGATGTCTGTCCGATGAAGATTGAGACGCTCGCCTCCATCGTAAAGATGAACCGCTGATTTTTGCGGGAGTTTGTGGTATGATTAGAACACTAATGCGTGGAGGTTTTGGTTTGAGTGAGGTAATTATTGTCGGCGGTGGTGCTGCCGGTATGATCTGTGCCTGTGAGGCGGCAAAGGCCGGTCACAGAGTCACATTGATTGAAAAGAATGAAAAGCTGGGTAAGAAGATTTATATCACCGGTAAGGGAAGGGGAAATCTGACCAATGCCGGAGATCAGGACACATTGATGAAGAGTGTCGTTTCAAATCCTAAGTTTTTATATTCCGCATTTGGTGAGTTCAATAACTTTGATACCATGGATTATTTTACGAATCTTGGTCTGAAAATCAAGGTGGAGCGAGGGGGCAGAGTTTTTCCGGAATCCGACCATGCCTATGAAATTACCGATGTGTTAAAGAGAGAAATGAATCGACTGAAGGTGAAGGTGGTTTTAAATACTGCAGTGAAGGGGCTGATTACCGAGCAGGTTGCGGCGGCCGGGGTAGCTGGCGAAGCGGCTGGTACAGCAGCTGACGAAGAGAAGGCTTTAAAGCAGGATAGGTGGGCTGCGAAAAAGAAGAATAAGGGTCCGGTGAAGAAGATTACCGGTGTACTTATCAGCCGTGGGCCGATGAGCAAGCCTGAAGAATTAAGAGCCGATGCCGTTGTTCTTGCAACGGGTGGCTTAAGTTACCCAAGCACAGGTTCTACAGGCGACGGACACAGGTGGGCTGTAGAGCTTGGACTTGCAGTGACGGACACACATCCGGCGCTGGTTGCGATGAAGACTAAAGAGGATTTTAAGGATATGGCGGGCCTTTCTTTAAAGAACTGTGCCATTACCGTATTTGACGGAACGAAGAAGGTGTATGAGGATTTCGGTGAAATGCTCTTTACACATACAGGCGTTTCAGGTCCTATGATTTTAAGTGCATCAAGCCACTGTGCAAAGCGCGTGTCAGACCACGAATTGAGTCTGAAGCTCGATTTAAAGCCTGCTTTAGACAGACAGCAACTTGATGCAAGAATTTTAAGAGACTGGGAGAATGAAAAGAACAGAGACTTTGAAAATTCTCTTTCAGGACTTCTTCCAAGAAGCATTATTCCGGCTGTTGTTAAACAGACCGGTGTCACACCTGGCAAGAAAGTCCATGATATCACAAAAGAAGAACGTGAGAAATTAGTTGAGGCCGTGAAGGCATTTGCCATGACCTTAACAGGGCTTGAAGGCTATGAACAGGCAATCATCACGCAGGGCGGCGTTAAGGTTTCAGAAATCAACCCGAAGACAATGGAAAGCAAAAAGGTTTCCGGCCTCTTCGTTGTTGGCGAACTGCTTGATGTCGATGCCGTAACAGGCGGATTTAACTTAACAATCGCATGGTCGACAGGAGTCGCAGCGGGAAGAAATATCAGATAAGGAGCGAAACCATGAGTAAGGCAATTGCAATTGACGGACCAGCAGGAGCAGGAAAGAGCACAATCGCGAAGAGAGTCGCAAAGGAGCTTGGAGCAATTTACGTAGATACAGGGGCTATGTACCGTGCAATGGCAGTGTATTTTACACGCCTCGGTGTTGATCCCGATAATGAAGAAGCAATCAACGCAGCAGTGGATGGTGCGAAGGTTACGATTGATTATGTAAACGGCGAGCAGCAGGTAATTTTAAACGGCGAAAATGTCAACGCTTTCCTCCGTACCGAAGAGACTGGTAAGATGGCGAGCAAGACGAGTAAATATGCGGCTGTTCGCACAAAGCTTGTTGATCTTCAGAGAGAACTTGCAAGCGAAAAGCCGGTTATCATGGATGGCAGGGATATCGGAACGGTAGTACTTCCGGATGCATTTCTTAAAATCTTCCTCACAGCCAGTGTAGATGCAAGAGCGAAGAGACGTTTTGACGAGCTGACAGCTAAGGGCGAAGAATGCGATTACGAGGCAATTAAAAAAGATATCGCTGACCGTGACTATCAGGATTCACATCGCGAGGTTTCTCCGTTAAAGCAGGCAGAGGACGCAGTTCTTCTTGATACATCCAATATGAATATCGATGAAGTGACGGATGCAGTAATTAAGATGGCAAAGGAACATTTAGCATGATTGAAGAATCATTTGAAAATGGCAAAAAGCTGATTGTCGCGGAATCTGCAGGCTTCTGTTTCGGCGTGCAGAGAGCGATTGATACGGTCTATGCACAGATTGAAACCGGAAAGAAGATTTATACCTACGGTGAAATTATTCATAATGAAGAAGTGGTACAGGATCTTGAAAATAAAGGCGTTGTAGTCATTCATGGCCTTGATGATATCGACGGAAAAGAACCGGGAACTGTGATTATCCGTTCTCATGGCGTTGAGAAGAAGGTGTACGATACCTTACAGAGCAAGGGCTTTGAAATTGTCGATGCAACCTGTCCGTTTGTTTTAAAGATTCATAGAATTGTAGAACGCGAAAGTGGAAACGGAAACCAGGTGGTGATTATTGGTGACGGAAAGCATCCGGAAGTGCAGGGAATCTGTGGCTGGAGCAGCACGGCACCTGTGACAATCGATACAAAGGAAGAGGCAGAACACTTTGCCAGTAACGGAGTGACCCCGATTTCAGTCGTTTCTCAGACAACTTTTAATTCAAAGAAATTCAAAGAATTTGTTGAAATAATCGAGAAAAAAGGGTACAATACCACTGTTAGTAATACAATATGTAATGCAACTGAGGAACGGCAGGCAGAAGCCCGCAGTATCAGCAGGATTGTGAGCGCAATGGTTGTGATTGGCGGAGCAAAGAGCTCTAACACACGGAAGCTGTATGAGATTTGTAAAAAGGAATGCCCTAAGACTTATCTGATTCAGACATTTGCTAACCTTGATCTATCGGAATTGGTTAAGGAAGACAGCATAGGTATTACAGCGGGGGCCAGTACCCCGAACTACATTATCGAGGAGGTTATATCTAATGTCAGAGCAGAGTTTCGGTGAATTACTTGCCGAGGAAGGTGGCTTTAAGGCCATTCATCAGGGAGACGTAGTGGAAGGAACTGTCATCCTTGTAAAGGAGAACCAGATTATTTTAAATATCGGTTACAAGTCTGACGGTGTTATCACTAAGAATGAATATACACAGGATGCTACAGCTGATCTTCAGCAGCTGGTTAACGTTGGTGACACTATCAAAGCTAAGGTCATCAAGACAAACGATGGAGAAGGCCAGGTTGCTTTATCCTACAGAAGAATGTTAGCTGAGCAGGGTGATCCTGTGCTTCAGGAAGCATTCGAGAACAAGACAGTATTAACAGCAAAGGTTTCACAGGTTATGAACGGCGGTCTTTCCGTTATGGTTGGCCAGTCCAGAGTATTCATCCCAGCTTCCCTTTGCAGCGATACATATGTAAAGGATCTTTCTGTATTCCAGGATAAGGAAGTTGAATTCATTATCACTGAGTACAATCCAAGAAGAAGAAGAGTTATCGGTGACTGCAAGTCCCTCATCATGGATAAGAAGTCTGAGCAGAAGAAGAAGTTACTCGAAACAATCAAGGAAGGCGATACAATCGAAGGAACTGTTAAGAACGTTACAGACTTCGGTGCATTCATCGATCTTGGTGGTGTTGACGGTCTTCTTCACATCTCTGAAATGGGATGGGGCAGAACAGAAAGCCCTAAGAAGAAGTACAAGGTTGGCGATTCTGTAAAGTGCTTCATCAAGGAAATCAACGGCGATAAGATCGCTCTTTCCGTAAAGTACGCAGATCAGAACCCTTGGAACGCAGCTAACGAGAAGTACGCTGTAGGCAACGTTGTTAAGGGTAAGGTAGCAAGAATGACAGACTTCGGTGCTTTCGTACAGCTCGAAGAAGGAATCGATGCACTCCTTCATGTTTCTCAGATTTCCAGAGAGCATGTTAACAAGCCGGCAGATGTTCTTTCTGTAGGGCAGGAAGTTACAGCTAAGGTTGTAGATTTCAACGAAGCAGAGCACAAGATCAGTCTTTCTATCAAGGCTCTTCTTGCAGATGAAGAAGGCGAAGATGCACCTGTAGAGTACTCTACAGATGATCACGAATAATTCGAATTTGTTTCATAAAAAGTAATGCTCCCGGTAAGGAATTAATTCCTTACCGGGAGTTTTTTATATGTATTTTGTGATTTTAATCTGCATGCGGCCGGATCTGGTTTCGCGCGCTTCGCCTAAAATGAATTTGCCAAAGTGGCGAATGACGAGGACGTCGTCTGGCTTACAGTTGCAGGAGTTGTTCTCGATGCATCTTCCGTTTAAAAAAACTTCTTTTGCGCGGAAAGCAGCAAGTACCCTGCTTCTTGAGACTTTCATGAGAGAGGCGCAGACAGCATCGATACGGTACGACGCTGCGAGTGTTTCAAAGGTTTCGGTCTTTGGCTTGAGCAATGGCGGAATCTCATCGAGTATGTCGATTGCAACGTGCGTGTGACGAACCGTGTCTAAGTGGTCCTTAATATATTCGGCCATGTGGTCCTGTGTGAACACGTAGGCTGCGTGGTTTCCTTTATCGATTACAACATCGCCGCAGGTTTCGCGTCTGATACCAAGATTCATCAGCGCACCTAAGAAATCCCTGTGCTCGAGGTTCTCGGCAAATTTCTTAATCAGGGGATGGATGTAGAGAATCGTAATCGGAAACGTGCCGGGATAGCCATAGAGGTCTTCGGATCCAAATTCTACCATCTGTCGTTCTGCTCCTTCATATCCGCCGAAGGTGCGGCTTTTGATGAAGGATAGTTCTTTATTCATGCGAGCGTACAAATCGAGGCCGGTGAGGCTTAGGAAATCGGTATATTGATAGATTCCTTGGCTGTAGGCCCGGTTCGCTGTGTCTAAAATTTTTCTCTTTTCTAACTGTTCGTCGTTCATAAAAGACCTTTCATGTGGAGTGAGCCTTACAGTGAGCTCCTAAAAACTGTGAGAGTGTGTCGGATAGCCAGGCTTCAGCAAGTCCTCCGATTGCGTCAAAAAGAGGCAGCGGGGCAGCCGCTTCGTGGTTTGAAGTGCACTCCCTGGCGGCAGGGGTCAAGGCAATGTAGTTTAATTCAGACTCTGTGCTGAAGCTGAAAACAGGCTCAATCGCGCCGGACTGCATTAAAAACAGGCCATTTGCCTTTGTATAGCAATGTTCTTTGTCGCATTTTACCCGACGGCTCGCATCGACAAAGCTTGCCATCGATTTATGAATGCACTCATCTGTATCCGGAAGATACCAGTAATTTTTATAATCATTGTAAAAGCGCTTTAAAACGCCTTGAAAAACCGGAATTGTGAGTGTTACTTCATTTCCGGAAGCGGAAAGAATAATCTGACCAGTGCTGTCAGCTTTTTTTATTGCAACGGGAAGTGGCAGTGTAAGCCTAAAGTGAATGTAAGCTCGTGCCGTTGCTTCCTGGCGTGAGATGCCTTCAGGGTCAGGGCTGCCCTCAGAATCTGCACAGCTCTCCTGGTGTGGACTGCCCGCCGGGGTAGCAGTGTCCTTTAGTATGGAAAGCTCTCCATCTGCTGCGGTAAGGTCGTAGAGCTGTTTGTAGGCGAGCATGGAAAGGAGGCCAGGCATGCCCTGAACATCTTCAAGATTATGAAGAAGACAGAGGTCTAAGCCGGATTTGTCATCAGAATATGCAGCGTCCATGTAAACACGAATTAAACGGCCGCCATCGTAACAATCTTCACGGGTAATACCAAGAAAACCTTCGATTGCTTTCTGATTGACAGCGTTGAGTGAAAGGATCTTGCGATATTGCCTGATTTCCTTAAACAGATCAATCTGAGGCATTTCATCAAAATGAAAAGTAATCAGATATTTATCTGCTCTTTTTTTGATAAAGGGCAGATCAAAGCGTTGTCCGTTAAAGTGAATCAAAGTATAGTCTTCGTGCGAAAGGAGGTAATCCTTAAAGGCCTGGATAACGTTACATTCTTCTGTCAGGTCTTCGGCCATCCACTGGGTGACAGTTATTCCGTCGCTGACGCCAATCAGGTATATTGCGGCGGTACGTGGCGATAGACCGGTGGTTTCAATATCCACAAAGATTGGACGTATTTCATCCGGCAGGTATTTTAAGTTTTCTGTTGCCGTAACAGGCGTATTGGTAATAATCATTCTAAACTTCCTGAAGAATTGATATCTGCATTATATCGAGGTGGCGTCGGTCACGCAAGTTCTTGAGGGCTAGGCGATGCTTAAGTTCATGCTAAAAAGTTCTTAAGAAATCTTAAGAAACGCATCCGCTGGATTTTAAGGAGTGTTCGCTACAATAATTTTAAGATGATAAACGATGGGAGAGGACGGAATATGAAAAAGCTTTTAATTGGTGTTACGGTAATGGCTATGAGCACTGCAGTGATTATCGGTCTGGCAGGTCGAAGATTTAATAACAACTTTAAAACAGAAGTTTATGCGGATACCAGTTTCAGTGCAAAGCAGATTCAGGAACAGAATGCAGAGGAACATAAAGCTCTGACAATTCAGTCAAAATTAAAGGAGCAGGCACAGGCGGCGCAGGAAGCTGATATCTCCGAATATGAAACCGGAGTAAATCCTGTAAAGCCGGTGATGAAGCATGAAATCTCCATGTTTGGTGACAGCCTGATTCAGGGAGTCGGAGCTGATGGCGAGGATGTGCCGGATGATGCGGTCCCAGGAGGGAAATTAAGCATCGCAGGATATCTTCAGATGATGACCGGAACCTATGTTAATAACTTCGGTGCGGGCGGAGAGACATCGTATGATATTGCTGTCAGAGCCGGTGGAAACAAAATCAGTGTGGACAGAGATTTGTATCTGACCACTGACAGCTTTCTGATGACATTTGTCGATGACGAAAATGGAGACCTCTTCACCGGTACGGACTTCAGTGGTCTTGGTGCCGAGGAGGACGTAACGGATGGAACTGCTTATATCAACGGCTATGCAGTCGATATTCAGACAACCGATATTACAGGACTGGTAGAAATAAGACTCTCCGATGCCGAAATTAACGGAGGGGTTGAAAAGCTCTATGTTCCTGCCGGTACAAACATTGATTCCAAGGCGTATTATGAGCATCAGGGTGATGTGATTGTCATCGAGATGGGAAGTAACGGCGGCTGGGATTCCGATTACGAGACTTTAATCAGCCAGATTAATTCAATCCTGGAAAATGGTAATTATGCAGGATTCCTGATTTTAGGTGATACAGACGATCCGGGACTTTCCATAGGTGATTTGAATCAGGGCAATCGCGATGACAATGGAGACTACATAGGAGATAACAATACTAAGTGGGAAGAGGCTTTACAGGAGGAGTATGGTGATCATTTCTTCAATCTTCGTACCTATCTTTTAAACAATGGTCTTTCTGATAACAATCTTGTACCGACGGATGAAGACCTGGCAGATGTAATTATTGGTAATGTGCCGACAGTTCTTCGCAATGACTGGACACATTTAAATGCATATGGTTACTATTCAGAGGCGATTGGAGTGTATGCAAAAGGACGTGAACTTACACTCTGGAAATAAACGCAAAAAAGGCAACGAAACCTTGGAAGTTTCGTTGCCTTTTTTATATAATGATAAGGATTTGGAGGAAGTTTTATGAAAAAGAGAATTTACTTTGAATTCATCGCACTGGTAATCATGGGCTTTATCATTGCCGGATTAACAGGTGCAACGACCTATAAAATTGCTAAGGACCATGGGTTCCTTGTGATGCAGGATGAGAATCTTGAGCTTGCAATCAGTAATACGAGATGTGATGTTATGGAAATAAAAGAGCAGGCAGACACGAAACTGAATGACAGAAAGTCTGAGATTGAAGCAGAAATCTCGGATAACTGGGTGGACGTTGCAATTTCTGAAGGGTACCTGCTCACTGCACCGAGCCAGTATTCAGAAAAACAGGCGTATGATAAATTTATTAATAAATATCTGGCTGCAAGAATGAACAATTGGTATAACACAGCATTTGCCGGGAACGAGAAGGCAGAGGCGTACGAGATTTATGTCATGGACTCCTCAAGAAACCTGCTGTGGCAGCAGAACAGCCGCTGGGACAATGACGCGGATAAAGCGAAAAGAGAGCTGACTCCGGTAATTAATAACTCATACGAGCAGGGTTATAAAGATGGCGAGTACACGTACTTTTATACAATGACCATCGGTTCTTCAAGATATAATGTTGTCATGATAAAGAGCATTACGCCGGAAATGACAAGAAGCTATTCCAAGACCGTTGTCTGGTCACTGATTCTTTCCTTTATTGTCTTTTTGATTGTGGTTTCAATCGGAATTTATGGAAAGATTCGCTACATTCAGGACATTGCTTATTCCGCAAGGAGAATTTCGGACGGAGAGGTAGATGTGATGATTCAAAGGAAGGGTAACGATGAGCTGACGGCCGTTGCGGTGAACTTAAATGAGATGAATCATACTCTCAATGCATCAATTGAAAAAGAACGTCAGAATGCAAAGGATACAAGGACGTTGATGACGAATCTGTCCCATGACTTAAAGACGCCGCTTACGCTTATGTCAGGGTATCTTGATGTTGCGCAGAGTACGGATTCAGAGGAAGAGAGAAAGGTCTATATTGAGAAGGCTGCCGAATATACAGGGCGGTTGCAGACTATGATTCACAATATGCTTGAGGCCTTTAAAAACCAGGTGGATATCGAAAAATTCAGTGTGATGAATCTTTCGCTCTTTCTTGAGCAGATGATTTACGAATACGAGGATGACGAAAAGAAATTTGACCTTGAAGCGGACAAAAACATCGAATTTTCCTACGATGCAAAGTCAATGCAGACCCTTGTTTACAATCTTCTCGACAATGCGCTGAAGTACCGAAAGGGAGAGAAGCCCGTAAAGGTTTCTTTAAAAGAGTCAGATGAAGAAATCTGTCTGGACGTAAGTAATGAGTCAGAACCGCTTGAGAACGATGCAATCGAGCATCTGTTTGATGAGTTCTATCGTTCTGACAAGTCAAGAAATTCAAAGACCGAAGGAAACGGACTCGGTCTGTTTATTGTAAAGAATATCGTGAAGAATCATAAGGGAACGGTAAATGCTGATTTTTCGGAAGGTATTTTTACCGTACATGTAAGATTCCCGAAGGAGCATTAAAATGGCAACAATTCTGATTGTGGACGATGAGATTGATATGTGCAATCTGATTGAGATTTATCTGAAAAACGAAGACTATAAGTGCCTTAAGGCAACCAACGGGCAGCAGGCACTCGAAATCTTAAAGAATCACAATGTGGATCTGATTCTTTGCGATGTTATGATGCCTGAAATGGACGGTCTTACCTTTGTCACAAAGGTGAGAGAAACGCTGAACACGCCAATCATTATGGTATCTGCCAAAGACCAGGATATGGATAAGGTTTTAGGACTGACAGCCGGCGCGGATGACTATATCTCAAAGCCTTTTAATGTCGTGGAGCTGATTGCAAGGGTTAAGGCGCAGATTCGCAGAAATTCAAAATATAATGATAACGCCGTGAAAAATGTATATCATTTTCAAGACCTCACGCTTGATATCGACAAGCGAAAGGTATACAGAAATGCAGAAGAAATCATATTGACAGCCAAGGAGTTTGATATCTTGCGCGTGTTATGGCAGCACAAGGGAATGGTAATGAGCGCAGAGCAGATCTACACTGCAGTCTGGGGTGAGGAAGATTATGATCCGGATAATACCGTCATGGTTCATATCAGAAACTTAAGAAAGAAAATTGAGAGTGATACCAGAAACCCTGAATATGTAGTAACGGTCTGGGGTGTCGGTTACAAATTCGGCAAATAGTCCAATTTCGTTAATAAATAAACTATCGTTGTAAAATCTGCACACAAGCTGTAAAATTCATATATGTGCAATCGTAAGAGAGCCTGTGCACTTAAGAAGTGTATATTGGCTCTTTTTGTGTGTAAAACAGGCAGATTAAAATAGTGGTGCAGACCTCTTTATTTTTGTGTCCATTACACCTGCGATTAGAAGTAAAAGGAGAAACGAATTATGCGTAAGTTCACGTTTAAGGGCGGAATTCACCCTTTTGACGGCAAAGACCTTTCTAAGGACTTTGAAACAAAGACGCTTGAACCTGATAAGCTAATGGTTTACCCATTATCTCAGCATATCGGTGCACCGGCTAAACCAGTTGTTGCAGTTGGTGATCAGGTTCTTGCAGGACAGCTTATTGCTGAAGCTGGCGGTTTTATTTCCGCTAACATCCACGCATCTGTATCCGGTACGGTTAAGGCAATTGAAGCCAGAACACTTGCTACCGGTGGCAAATGCAATTCCATCATTATTGAAAATGATGAGCAGTACACATCTGTAGAGTTTGATGCAAAGGACCCGGCTACCCTCTCAAAGGAAGAAATTATCGAGAGAGTAAAGGCAGCAGGTGTTGTAGGCATGGGTGGTGCAGGCTTCCCTACCAATGTCAAGCTTTCCCCAAAGGATCCATCAAAGATTGATACAATCATTGTAAATGGTGCAGAGTGTGAGCCATATCTGACTTCTGATTACAGAAGATTATTAGAGGATGGGGAAGAGGTTGTTAAGGGCTTAAAGATTATTCTTTCTCTGTTTGACGGAGCAAAGGGCTATATCGGTATTGAAGATAACAAGCCTGAAGCCATTAAGCATATGCAGGAATTAACTGCAGGAGAAGACAGAATTGAAGTCTGTCCGCTCAAGACGAAGTACCCTCAGGGTGGTGAGCGTTCCATGATCAATGCCATCACAGGCAGAACTCTGAATTCTTCCATGCTTCCTGCTGATGTAGGTGCTATTGTGGATAACGTTGATACGGTTTACGCTGTATACAAAGCTGTAGCCGAAGGACGTCCTTTGACAGAGCGTATTGTTACAATTACAGGTGATGGTGTAAACAATCCTGGTAACTACCGCGTAAAGCTCGGAACTTCCTTTAAGAAGTTAATCGAGGTTTCCGGCGGAATCAAGGGTGAACCTGAAAAGTATATCTCCGGTGGTCCTATGATGGGATTTGCCATGTACTCCATCGACGTTCCTATTGTAAAGGGATCTTCTTCCCTTCTTGTATTTGATCATGATGATGTAGCTGATGAAGAGACAACAGCATGTATCAATTGTGGAAGATGTGTAAATGGATGTCCTTCAAGACTGCTTCCTCAGACTCTTGCGAACCTAGCTGAGAGAGGGGATAAGGAAGGCTTTGCCAAGATGCACGGTTTAGAGTGCGTTGAGTGCGGAAGCTGTTCTTATGTATGTCCTGCGAAGAGACAGCTGACACAGTCTATTAAATCACTGCGCCGTCAGATTTTAGCGGATCGCAGAAATAAGAAGTGAAAGGAAGGTCGTATTAAATGAGTGAGAAATTCCACGTATCAGCGAATCCTCATGTAAGAAGTAAGGTTACGACAGCTTCCATCATGAGAGATGTACTGATTGCATTACTCCCTGCCGCAGCGTTCGGAGTATACAATTTTGGCGTTCCTGCATTAATCCGCATTATTGTCGGAATTGTCTGCAGTGTCGCTTTTGAAGGCTTATATGAGTACTTCATGCACAAGAAACTTACAATCAGGGATTGTTCTGCAGCAGTAACAGGTCTGTTAATTGCTTTAAACATCCCGAGCACATTACCAATCTTCATGGAGATTGTCGGATGTGCATTTGCCATTATCATCGTTAAGCAGTTATTCGGCGGCCTTGGTCAGAACTTCATGAACCCGGCACTCGCTGCACGTTGCTTTATGTTAATCGGCTACACACAGGCAATGACAACATTTGCCTTTGATGGCGTAACCGGACCAACTCCACTTGCCATCATCAAGCCAGGCTCTGATTATGCAGGCCAGGGCGTTGATCTTCTCAATATGTTCATCGGAAGAACCGGTGGTGTAATCGGTGAAACAAGTGTAATCTGCCTCCTGATTGGTGCGGCTTACCTGCTTGTTCGCAAGGTAATCTCCATTAAGATTCCTGCAGCATATATCGGTACTTTTGCAATCCTGATCTTCCTGTTCGCTCCGGGACATCATTTTGATGGAATGTTCTTAGCACAGCAGATCTGCGGTGGAGGTCTGATGCTCGGTGCTTTCTTCATGGCAACTGACTATGTAACAAGCCCGAATTCCCCAATGGGTCAGGTAGTATTTGGTATCATTCTTGGTATCTTAACATTCCTGTTCCGTATGTACGGAAGCAATGCTGAAGGTGTTTCTTATGCAATCATCTTCACAAACCTTTTAGTACCTCTGATTGAGCGTCTTACGGTTCCAAAGCCATTTGGTTACCGCAAACCGGTAAAGGAGGCTAAATAATGAAGAACAAAATCGTCAATGATACAATTCGCCTGTTTATCATTACCTTGGTTGCAGGTATTATCCTTGGTATCGTATATAACCTTACCAAGGCTCCAATTGCCACACAGGAAGAACTCAGCAAGCAGAACGCTTACAAGATGGTTCTTTCCGCAGCTGACAAGTTCGAAGAACTTGCAGATGAGAAGTATTCAGATGCCAATATTACAGCTACCCTTTCCGATGCTTTAAAGTCTTCGGAAGATGCATTGGAAAAGGATGATATTGCCGGTGTAGTTGTTGGTACATCTAATGGTGCATATGCCGGCCTCGTTGTGACAGTTATTGCACACGATGGTTACGGCGGTGACATCAAGTATGCTGTAGGTATTGATAAGGACGGCATCCTTCAGGGTATTTCCTTCCTTGCAATTTCTGAGACAGCTGGTCTTGGTATGAGAGCAAAGCAGGATCCTTCTTTTGCTGCTCAGTTCACCGGTGTTTCAGTTGACCGCTATGTTCTTGTGAAGGACGGCAGTGGTTCAAATTCTGATTCAACCATTGATGCAATCAGTGGGTCTACAGTAACAAGTAAGGCAGTTCTCCGCGGTGTTAATGCTGCGAAGGTTGCTGTAAAAGAAATTAAGGCAGCTAAGGCTGTTACTAAGGGAGGTGTTACGGTTGAGTAAAGCTTCTGAGAGAATTTATAATGGTATTATCAAAGAGAATCCGACACTTGTCCTGACTTTAGGTATGTGTCCGACACTTGCCGTAACTACTTCGGCAATCAACGGAATCGGAATGGGACTTTCTTCCCTCGTCGTTCTTGCATTAAGTAACGCGCTGATTTCCGCACTTCGTAAGTTTATTCCGGATGGCGTAAGAATGCCGGCTTATATCGTAGTCGTTGCATCTTTAGTAACTGTAGTACAGTTCCTGATGCAGGCATACACACCATCTATTTATGCATCACTTGGTATCTACATTCCTCTGATTGTTGTTAACTGCATCATCTTAGGACGTGCAGAAGCCTATGCATCTAAGAATGCCATTTATCCATCCTTCTTTGATGGAATCGGTATGGGACTTGGTTTCACAGCTGCATTAACACTTCTTGGTGCAGTGAGAGAGCTGATTGGTTCCGGTACCATCCTTTCCGATGGTTCTAAGGCACTGGTTCAGATTCCTGAGGCTGTATATTCACCTGCAAGTATCTTCGTTCTTGCTCCTGGTGCGTTTATCGTTCTTGCGTTCTTTATCGCAATCATGAACCGTATCAAGAGAAAGCATGGAATGAAGCCTGCAGAGGTTCCAGATTACATCAGTGAAGAAAAGGAGGAGGCATAACAAATGGTTAAGTTATTAATTATTGCTATCTCAGCAGCGTTAGTAAATAACGTTGTATTAAGCCGATTCCTTGGTCTGTGTCCATTCCTTGGTGTAAGTAAGCAGATCAAGACTGCAGCCGGTATGGGTGCTGCGGTTATCGCGGTAGTTACTGTCTCAAGTGCAATCTGTTCCCTCATCTATGATGCGGTATTAGTTCCGCTTGATCTTGTTTATCTGAATACCATCGTATTCATCCTTGTTATTGCTGCATTAGTACAGTTCGTAGAAATGGTCTTAAAGAAGAACAGCCCATCTCTTTATGAGGCACTGGGTGTGTACCTTCCTCTGATCACAACAAACTGCTGCGTGCTTGGTACAGCATTGACAAATGTTCAGGACAACTACAACTTCATCGAGGCCGTTGTAAACGGTATCGGTACATCTGTAGGTTTCCTGATTGCCATCGTAATCATGGCAGGTATCCGTGAAAAGATTGAGTATAACGATATTCCAGAGAGCTTCAAGGGTATGCCAATCGTTCTGTTAACAGCAGGACTGATGTCTATCGCATTCTTCGGCTTCTCCGGAATTCTGTAAGGAGATCACATGACAGAGATTATCATTGCCGCTGTAGTTGTTGGCGGCACAGGCCTCTTACTTGGTCTGTTTTTAAGTGTTATGGGCAAGAAATTTGAAGTGCCTGTAGATGAGAAAGAATTAGCAGTAAGAGCAGAGCTTCCTGGTAACAACTGTGGTGGTTGTGGATTTGCCGGATGTGATGCCCTTGCTAAGGCCATTGCAAATGGACAGGCTGCCTGTGGACAGTGTCCTGTAGGTGGTGCACCTGTTGCTAAGAAAATTGCTGCAATCATGGGTGAAGATGCTGGCGATGTTGCCAAGAAGGTAGCATTTGTGAAGTGTGCCGGTGATTGTGAGAAGGCTCCTGTTAAGTATGAATACACAGGCGTTCAGGATTGTTCTGTAATGCCATTTATGCCAGACGGTGGTGCCAAGACCTGTACATTCGGATGCATGGGCTTCGGAAGCTGTGTAAAGGTCTGCGAATTTGATGCAATCCATATTGAAAACGGAATTGCAAAGGTTGACCGTGATAAGTGTAAGGCTTGTGGCAAGTGTGTTGCAGCCTGTCCTCGTCACTTAATCGACCTGATTCCATACGACAACAAGTACGCCGTATCCTGTGCTTCAAAGGCAAAGGGTAAGGAAGTTATTTCTTCCTGCAAGGTAGGTTGTATTGCATGTCATATGTGCGAAAAGAGCTGTGAATATGATGCAGTTCATGTTGTTGACGACATCGCTATCATCGATTATGAGAAGTGCGTTAACTGCGGCAAATGTGCTGAGAAGTGCCCAAGAAAGATTATTCTTCTTCAGGGCGAGAAGCCAGTTGTAAAGAAGGAAGCGTAAATCTCTTTTAAGGTGTCACCTTCGGATGGCACCTTTTTTTAGTTTGGGACGGGTGTTTGCTGGACCGGGCGTCAAATTTCACTGTGGAGATCAGTGACTGAAGTGAGGAATTGCAACATGCAGAAGCTTTTTAAAAAAAGTGATTTGATTATTATTGGCGGGTTAATTGTGCTGTCACTGATTGGGGCAGCGTTTTATTTTTTTGTTTCCGGGAAAAAAGCAGCAAAGGCAGAGATTCTGGTTGATGCAAAGCTCGTACAGACCGTTGATTTGAGTAAGAATCAGACTTTTACGGTTACAGGAGTTGATGGCGGAACGAATCTGGTTGTGGTTAGTGACGGCAAGATTGCAGTAACGGACGCAGATTGCCCGGATAAGATCTGTGTAAATACCGGTGCAATCAGCAAGCCGGGTCAGACCATTGTATGTATGCCACATCGGGTTGTAGTGCAGATTAAAGGCAATTCAACGGATGAAGACGGATTTGATGGAGAGGCAAGATGAACAGACAAACTAAATTACTGACCTATGGCGGTCTGTTCACAGCGGCTGCTCTGGTCTTCGGGTATATTGAAATGCTGATTCCCATTCCTTTTCCGATTCCGGGAATGAAACTGGGACTTGCCAATGTCGCTATTCTTGCAGTGCTTTATTACCTTGGCGAGAAAGAGGCACTGGTGATAGACATATTGCGAGTGACATTAAGTTCCATTCTGTTTGGCAATCCTCAGATGTTTTTCTTCAGCATTGCAGGAGCATTAGCCAGTATCATAGTGATGATCGGGTTGAAGAAAACGAAGAAGTTTGGAATCATTGGTGTATCAGTTGCAGGTGGGGTAGCACATAATGCAGGACAGATTCTTGTAGCTATCTGGGTGATGGGAACGTCTGAGATTATCTATATGCTTCCGGCACTGGCACTGTTTGGAATTGTGACCGGAATTCTGGTTGGAGTGACCGGAGGACTGGTGGCAGACAGACTGCCAAAGACAGACAGGTGAAAGTTATTTAAGCTCTCACAGTAGGACAGAGACATATATGAATAAAAGCTCAGGAGCCGCAGCGTAGCGATTCCTGAGCTTTTGTTTTACTTATTTATACGAACCTTAGCAGTTTCGAGATCATCTAAGGATGTAGTGATGTTGTGCTTAATCGGCTTCCACTCAACCTTCTTGAATAAGGCTACGATGGAAATTGGAATGTAGGTCAGCATAAACAGTGGGAAGGTGAAGATTGCGAGAATCTTACGGCTGTTTAAGGCTACGATTTTGTTCCATTCAGAAATTGTAGTAATCAGTCCGACAACAAACATCAGCACATAGTACTGAACAATCTGGAACGCAAGCATGCGGCCGGTAGCAGGGAGGAACTCCATTGCCTTTTCCGGGCTGGTAGCTGCGAGGATGATGTAGAATGCATTTACAAGCATCAATCCAAGGGTCAGTAAAGTAGCAGGTGCAAGTGTCATGAGCATGTCGTAGCAGGAGAAGAACATCTTCTTCTTTGTGAAGATTCCTTTAATCAGGTCAAGGCCGTGTTTCCAGATAACCTGGTAGAAGCCCTTTGACCAGCGCATACGCTGTGTCCATGACTGACGGAAGGTGGTTGGCTGCTCATCATAGAACATTGCATTCATGGCAAATCCAATCTTTTCACCATCCAGGATGTTTACAGTAGAGAACTGGATATCCTCTGTTAAGAGGTTGAACTTCCAGCCGCCGTACTTGTAAAGAAGAGAACTGTCGAACAGATAACCGGTACCGGAAACGGCACAGCTGTTATTAGTCATAACTCTTGCATTGTTTAAGTACTTTGCCTCTCTTAAGAACCAGAGAGAGTAGCCGGATGTAATCCAGTTTGTATCATAGTTCTTGGAATTTCTGTAGGAGGTAACAACCTTGTGACCCTGACAGAAAACCTTGTTCATTTCTGTTACATAATTCTTGGAGATGATGTTATCGGCATCGAAGATAAAGTAGCCGTCGTAAGCATCATATCCGCCGTATTCCTTATCAATACGGGAGAAGCAGTAGTCAAGCGCGTAGCTCTTACCAACCTCAACCTTGTTGAAACGTTCAAAAACAATGGCACCCTTTAAGCTTGCAATGGATGCGGTGTCATCTGTACAGTTATCTGCAACTACGAAGACATCAATCTTATCAGAAGGATAATCCTGACGTTTGATGGAATCAATGAGATTTCCAATTACGGAAGATTCATTTCTTGCGGCTATGACAAATGCATATCGCTTCTGTTCCGTACATTCTGGCTCAGCAACGGCCAGGCCGCTTTTCTTCAGTCTGTATTCTTTATAATCATGAGCCCAGACGATTAATACATAAACGAACTGATAGGTGTAAGCGACTCCGAGAAGTGCAAACACAATGGTTGTCACCAGATTAAGTGCGTTCATAAATTTCTCCTTTGAAAATGAAGTATTTATCTGATTCTTTAGCGTATTATAGCAGGACTTGTGAACAAGTCAATAGATTTTATGAATAATTTATGAATGAGCTTTGGACGATGTGTGACAGAGACGAAAGCACTCAGATTGACGGAAGATTCCAAAAAGGAAAACAGATGTTTGCCTAACGGCGTTTGAAATAGTATACTTATAGGAAAATCGACACAACGGGCAGGTGGTAACTGTTAAGTGTGCGTAAAATACAGGAAATGAAGAAAGACAGGTGTGGAGCATGTATAAGGAAATTTCTAAACTGATTATGTATGGAAGTATGGACAGAGAGTCCATTTTAATGAAGTTAGGAGATATATTCAGAAGATTTGAAGCAGATGAAACTCCTGACGCACAGTTGATCGAAGAGATTTACACGGAAGTGAAGCGGATTCTTGTAGTGGCAACAGATTACGGTTTTGATAAAAACCTCTGGCACAACTATTTAACATTTCTGTTAATCACCAACGAAAATCCATTTTCCATTACATGTGAGAAGGTGGGAGCAAATGAGGGCTCGGTAAATGCATTCGCAAAGAATGATTTTAAGGTCTTTTATGATCTGTTCCATTTTGATTTTAAGCCAATTGAAGAGCGTCTTGGCATCAGTTGCTTTACTCAGCTTGAAAACTGGACTTCTATTGTAAAGAAGGAACTGATGTACAACAAGAATGTGTCCGAAAAAGTTCAGGCATTAAGCAGCAAGCTTGAAGAAGCAAAGGATGAAAATGAGTTCTTTAATGCGGTTACGGATTTCTACAAGGCGTATGGCGTCGGCATGTTCGGCTTAAATAAGGCGTTCCGTATTTCTGATAATGGGGCAGGTGTTGTGACCTTCCATCCAATCAACAACATGGATAAGGTTATGCTTAGCGACCTTGTAGGTTACGAGATTCAGAAGCAGAAGCTCATTGAGAACACAGAGGCCTTCGTTGAGGGCAGAAAAGCAAACAATGCGCTTCTTTATGGTGATTCCGGTACCGGTAAGTCCACGTCCATTAAGGCAATTGTGAACGAGTACTACGACAAGGGCCTGCGCATGATCGAGATTTACAAGCATCAGTTCAAGGATCTTTCAAACGTTATCGCTCAGATTAAGAATAGAAATTACAAGTTCATCATTTACATGGATGACCTTTCTTTTGAAGAGTTTGAAATTGAATATAAGTTCTTAAAGGCTGTCATTGAAGGTGGCGTTGAAACAAAGCCGGATAATATTCTGATTTACGCTACTTCAAACCGTCGTCACTTAATTAAGGAGACATGGAATGACCGAAATGATATGGAACACACACAGGACATGCACCGTTCCGACACAATGGAAGAGAAGCTGTCCCTGGTAAATCGTTTTGGCTGCCAGATCAATTACTCAAAGCCAAATCAGAACCAGTTCTTCGACATTGTTATCACTCTTGCAAAACGTGCAGGACTGACACTTTCTGAAGAAGAACTGAAGGCCGAAGCAAACAAGTGGGAGCTTTCTCACGGCGGAATTTCCGGCCGTACTGCACAGCAGTTTGTAAATCATCTGCAGTCGCTGAACGCGTAAGGCACCGGCAAATCGGCGAAGCGCGCAGGTCCTGTGCCTGACAACAGCGGCCTGGCATAAAAATAATAAAGGAATTTAGGAAGATGATCAGTTACATTAAGGGAAGCCTCGCGGAGGTGAATGAAGATTCTATCGTTGTGGACAGAAGCGGAATAGGCTTTCTGATTCGTGTGCCGGCAACGGTTTTAAATCAGATGCCTCCGGTTGGAGAAGAAGTTAAGATTTTCACTATTATGGCGGTGAAGGAAGATGATATCTCGCTGATCGGCTTCCTGACAAGAGAAGAACGCTCCATGTATAAGCTGCTGGTGAGTATTTCCGGAATTGGTCCGAAGGGTGCCCTTGGCATTCTTGGCGCAATGGATATCGATTCATTGAGATTTGCCATTCTCTCAGGAGATGCAAAGACCATCAGTTCAGCTCCCGGAATTGGTAAGAAGACAGCAGAGCGACTGGTTCTTGAACTCAAGGACAAGGTTGACATCGAAGGAGAATCTGATATTGCGATTCCGGCTTACAGGGCAGGAGAACCTGCTGCCGGTGATACGCCGGAGAAGGCGGATGCCATAGCGGCTCTTATTGCACTTGGATTTTCTCAGACCGAAACAAACAAGGCGGTCAGAGATCTTGGTGATGTAGCTGGAATGAGTGCAGACGACATCATTACTGCGGCTTTAAAGAAGCTGTACTGAAGGGAAATACATGGAAAGAAGAATTATCAGCACCGAAGTCAGCAGTGTGGAAGAGGCAAGGGTTGAAACGGGCCTGCGTCCGCTGTCACTTACTGATTATGTCGGTCAGGAGAAATTAAAAGATCATTTAAGAGTCTATATTGATGCGGCGAAGCAAAGAGGCGACGCTTTAGATCACGTTCTGCTCTATGGCCCTCCGGGTCTTGGTAAGACGACACTTGCGTCCATTCTTGCCAATGAGATGGGCACACATCTGAAGGTTACTTCAGGTCCTGCAATTGAAAAGGCAGGAGATATGGCAGCTATTTTAAAGTCCTTAGGCGAAGGTGATGTGCTGTTCATTGATGAGATTCACAGATTAAACCGTGTGGTTGAGGAATTCCTCTATCCTGCGATGGAAGATTATTGCATTGACCTTGTTATCGGTAAGGAAGCGACGGGCAGAAGTATCCGCTTGACTCTTCCGAAATTTACACTGGTTGGTGCTACAACAAGAGCTGGCATGCTCTCGGCACCGTTAAGAGATCGTTTCGGTATTGTCGGTCATCTGCAATTTTACTCACCGGCAGAACTTGAAGATATTATCTTGCGTTCTGCGAAGGTGCTTGATGTAAAGATTGAAGAAGATGGTGCGGCAGAAATGGCAAGAAGAAGCCGCGGCACGCCGCGACTCGCAAACAGATTGCTCAAACGCGTCAGAGACTTTGCCGAGGTAAGGTATGACGGCGTCATTACAAAAGAGGTGGCGCAGACTGCATTGAACCTGCTTGAGGTTGATAAGGATGGACTCGATCGAAATGACCATCTGATTTTAGATAAAATCTGCAACAAGTTTAAGGGCGGTCCTGTTGGAATCGAGACGCTTGCGGCTTCACTTGGTGAGGACGTCGGTACGATTGAAGATGTGTATGAGCCGTATCTGATTCAGAACGGATTTATCGATCGCACCCCGCGTGGCCGTGTTGCTTCACAAAAAGCATATGAGTCGCTTGGGTTACCTATTGAATGAGATTCTTCTTTCGTGTATAATAGAAAAAAGTCGTGATTTGTGGCTTACATTTTGGAGGATGCGGCGAGTATGGCTGTTAAGAACAATGTAGAAGTAGCAATTGGGGGCAGAGTCTTCACCATGTCAGGTTATGAGAGTGAAGAATATTTGCAGAAGCTTGCAGGCTACATTAACAATAAGTTAAATGAATATAATTCCAATCCGGAATATCGCCGTATGTCTCAGGACCTGAAGGCGAATCTGATTTATCTGAATATTGCTGATGACTACTTCAAGGCGAAAAGAATCGGTGATGATCTTCAGAATGAAATCGATGAGAAGGATAAAGAAGTCTATGAATTAAAGCATGAACTGATTACCGACCAGATTCAGCTTGATACAAGACTGAAGGAGCTTAAGGATCTGAAGGCTGAGCTGCTCAGACTTCAGAAGGAAAATGTGCGATTAGAGACAGAACTCGAAAGCATGATGAAGAACAATTAAGAAGACAGGTGGCGGGAACATGATTTGTGCCACCTGTCTCTTTCTTTATACTAAAACACAGAGGATTTGATGATGAACCATACAAAAAGAGCAGAATTGCTGGCTCCGGCCGGTTCTTTTGATATTGCAAAGGCAGTTATTAACGCAGGTGCTGACGCTGTTTATCTTGGTGGAAGAAGTTTTGGTGCCAGAGCGTATGCCGGCAATTTAAGTGAAGAAGAAGTGATTCAGATTATTGATTACGCGCACCTTCGCGGAAGCAGAATTTATATGACGATGAATACCCTGGTGAAACCAACAGAGATGAATGATTCTGTTGTGGAATACTTAAAGCCATATTATGAAGCTGGACTGGATGCAGTTCTGGTGCAGGATCTTGGAATGTTCCGTTTAGTAAAGCAGGCATTTCCCGAGCTTCCGATTCATGTTTCCACACAGATGACAACGACAGGTCCGGAATCAGCAAGGCTTCTTGTTGAGGAAGGAGCTGAGCGAATCGTTCTTTCAAGAGAGCTGAACCTGTCGGAACTGTCTCAGGTGAAGCAGGCAATCGGAGACCGCGAAATTGAGGTCTTTGTTCATGGCGCCCTTTGTTACTGTTATTCCGGACAGTGTCTGATGAGCTCTTTTAGGGGTGGTCGAAGCGGCAACCGCGGTCGTTGTGCACAGCCTTGCAGACAGGAATACACGGCTAAGGTGTTCAGTAACCTGACAGATGTTGCGAGTGTGGTAAATGACAGGAAGCATGCCTATATGCTTTCTCCAAAGGATATCTGCACGATTGAGATTCTTCCCGATATTATAGAAGCGGGTGCGTACTCTCTTAAGATTGAGGGTCGAATGAAGAATGTGACATATGCTGCAGGTGTTACGAGTATTTACCGAAAGTACCTGGATATGTATCTTGAAAATGGCAGAGAAGGATATAAGGTTGATGAAAAAGACGTTGCGGATTTACAGGATCTGTATAACCGTGGCAGCTTCACTACCGGCTACTTCAACCATGACAAGGGTGCAGAAATGATGTCGGTTAAGCGTCCGAACCATGCAGGTACGAATGCACTGAGGGTTGTTTCAAACAGGAAGGGCGCCATTGACTTTGTGGCCCTTGAAGATATCACAAAGCAGGATGTGTTTGAAATTGATGCCGATCATTCATTTATGAGCGGTGAGGAAGTAAAGACAGGCGGACATCTTTATATGAACCTGCCTAAGGAATACCGTCTGACTCCCGGAAATGTTGTACGTCGAATGAATAAGGGCGATTTAAAGCGTTTTGTTGAGGCGGCTTTTGTTCACGAAGAAAGAAAGGTGCCGGTAAACCTGAAGTTTGTCGCTTCCGTCGGAAAGAAAGCAGTTCTGACAATGGAAGCAGGCGGTGTTGGTGTTCAGGCAGAATCGGAAGCAGAAATCGAAGAGGCCGGAAAGCTTCCTGCAGAGGAAAAACAGGTTGCAGATCGCTTAAAGAAGCTTGGCGATACTCCATTTGTTGCAAAGAAGGTAGATGTAAAGCTCTTCGGAGATCTGTTCGTGCCGAATGGCGTATTAAACAACATGCGTCGTGAGGCAGCAGCGCTGCTTGAAGATGCGATCGTTACAAAATACAGAAGAACCATGGGCGAAGACGTGCACGTCACGAAACACTTTAATTCTCTAAAGAATGATGGTAAAATAGACAAAGTGATGCCTGTTGTGACGAGTGCATTTGCCATGACAAGAGAACAGGCTCTGGCTGCAAACGTGAATGAGGTGCAGGAGATTTATCTGTATTACACGATTGCTGATAGGGAGCTTGCCGAGGAATTTAAAAATGCCGGAAAGGCTGTATACGTGGCACTTCCTGAAATTGTCAGAGGAAAGAATCTGGCGAAATTCAAACGCAGCTTAGATGAGTATCTTGAAGCTGTAAAGTGTGGCGTGATTGACGGTTTCCTCGTTCGCAATCTTGAGGAGCTGACGGCGTTAGAGGGAACACATGCTAAGGTGGTCATCGACAGTTCTTTATACACTGCTAATGTTGGCGCTGTCACTGAGGTCTTTGAGCTTTGTGAAAAGCTTGAAGTGGAGCCGGTACGTTTATCAGTGAACGTTGAACTTACGGAAGATGAGCTATCTTTAGAAATGTCAGAGACAGAAGGGGTTCAATGGGAGATTCCGGTTTATGGAAGAACCGTTCTGATGCAGTCAGAACAGTGTGTTAGAAGGACAACAGGACATTGCAATCACAGGGATGAATTCGCATCGTTAACTGATAAATCCGGTAAGGTGTATGTAATCAGAAGTCTTTGTGATTATTGTTATACTTTGATGTTTGATGAAAAGCCTCTCGATATCAGAGAGGATGTGAAGCAGTCAAAGCTTCGTTTCGCGTGTGTACGTTACACCTTCACGACCGAGACGAAAGAAGAAGTAAAGAGAATTCTTGCAGGTGGAATAACAGATTCTACGAAGGGACATTTCATCTCCGGAATTCTTTAAATTAAAGGGGAGTTACTTATATGCAGGATTTAATCGTTTCCTCATCCAGATACTGGTTTGCAGGAATCATTGCCTTTTATTGCTGGTTTTCCTTTATGGGCGCCAGCATGCACAGGGAGAAAGCAAGAGCAAAAATCTACATCTTACAGAATGTGCTGATGTTTCTTTTGCATCTGTCCGGATTCCTTGTAATCTACATCATTCAGGACGATATACGCTATGTCATTTTGTATTTCATTCAGTTTGTTTTTCTGTTTGTCATCGTAATGGTCTATGATGTGCTGTATCCGAAAGCTTCAAGGCTTCTGATTAATAACATGTGTACGTTGATGAGTATCGGTTTCATCATCATTGCAAGACTGGATTTTGACCGTTGCTTAAAGCAGACGGTTCTTGCAGCAATCGGTGCAATCTTTACCTTCTTCGTTCCATGGATGTTAAAGAGATTCCGTAATTTCCGAAACTTTGGTTACCTGTACGCAGCTGTGGGTTTCGCGTCCCTGGTTGCCGTGTTGTTTTCAAACAAGGTATTTGGCGCAAACTTAAATATCACAATCGGACCGGTTTCGATTCAGCCAAGTGAATTTGTAAAGATTATCTACATCATGTTTGTGGCATCGATGTTTAACTATTCCACAAAGTTTACGCAGAGCTTTATCACAACCGTGATTGCAGCAGCACACATTATTGTGCTCGTGCTTTCAAACGACTTAGGTTCCGCTCTGATTTTCGCAGTCGTTTACCTGATGCTTCTCTACATTGCAACACAGAATGCAGGGTATCTCGTTCTCGGCACGGGAGTGGGAGCGGCAGCTTCGGTTGCGGCATATAAGTTATTTGCCCATGTCAGAACAAGAATTACCATCTGGCGTGATCCGTTTAAGACGGTCACAACGAGCGGCTATCAGATCTGTCAGTCCCTGTTTGCAATTGGTGCAGGCGGCTGGATTGGAACCGGCCTTTATAAAGGTATGCCCGAGAAGGTGCCGGTTGCGGTTAAGGATATGATTTTCTCAGCAATTACAGAGGAATTCGGCGTTATCTTTGCAGTCGGCCTGCTGCTGATTTGCTTAAACAACCTGATTTTAATGATGAACATCGCCTCACGCTGCAACACACTCTTTTACAGACTGGTTGCCTGCGGTATCGGCGTTACATACGCGTTCCAGGTATTCTTAACAGTCGGCGGATGCATGAATATGATTCCACTGACCGGCGTAACCTTACCTTTCGTCAGCTATGGTGGCTCTTCCGTGATCAGTTCCCTCTTCATGTTCGGAATGATTAACGGCATGTATAACATGAGAGAGGAGGAACCTTCTAAATGAGCAGAAAGAAGAATTATACAGACATTTCCTACTACAAGGAGAAGAACAAGAAGAGACGTGCAAGAAACCGCGAAACAAACGTGATTTCCTTTGTGTTTATCGGATTGTTCCTCTGCATGATGGGATATCTGATTTACTTTAATGTCCGGTTAGCCCCTTCGGTTACGGACAGTAATTACAACAAGAGAATCAGTCGTGAACCGGCGCCAACCGTGCGTCGCGGTACGATTTTCACGGCAAATGGCACTCCGATGGCACAGACGAATCTGACCGAAGAGGGCACGGAATACCGTTATTATCCATTTGGCAGCCTGTTTGCACATGCGACTGGTATGACAAGAGGTGGCGGTTCCGGCCTTGAAGGCGGAGCAGAGGACATCTTAACAAATTCTACTTCTAAGATTGAGGTAGAGGTTCCGGCAGCAGATACAAAGGGGGTGGAGTATGAAGGCGATAATGTCTATACAACGCTTGATGAGAATCTGCAGCAGGTTACTTACGATGCACTCGGTGGAAGAAGGGGTGCAGCGATTGCAATGGATCCTAAAACCGGTGCGGTTCTTACTATGGTTTCAACACCATCCTATGATCCAAATGAACAGGCAGATAAAATTGCGGAGTGGCTTAGTTATTCAAGCGAAGACTCCGTACTTGTAAACCGTGCAACGCAAGGTTTATACGCTCCGGGTTCTACATTCAAGACGCTTACGGCACTTGAATATGTAAGAGAACATCCGGGTGACTATGAAAGCTACAATTATTACTGTTCCGGTACGGTCAGCATTAAAAATGCTACAACCGTAAGCTGCTCGCATGGCGAGAAGCACGGAAGTGAAAACTTAAAGCAGGCATTTGCCAGATCCTGTAACTGTGCATTCTCAACAATCGGTCTGGAGCTTGATATCGATAAGTATCGCGAATCTGTTCTGGCCTTCGGCTTGAATGATAAGATTAAGCTTGAAGTTGAGACAACTTCCACACAGTTTAAGTTAACATCCGGTTCTGCCGGCTCTGAAATTATGGAGACGGCATTCGGACAGGGTAACACCATGATTACGCCACTTCAGAATATGCTGATTGCAGCTTCTGTTGCCAATAATGGTGTGATGATGCAGCCTTATTTAATCGACCATACAACTTCTTCAGATGGCACCGTGCTTTCAAGTACTGCACCAACAGCACTTAAGACGACGATGACTCCGGAAGAGGCGAAGATTATGCAGGGCTTCATGAGATCGGTAGTTACAGAGGGTACGGCAAGTGGCGTTCTTTCCGGAGCGAAGGTTCACATCTCCGGTAAGACAGGTACTGCGCAGTACTCTACAAGTAAGTCAAATTCTCACGCATGGTTTATCGGCTATGCACCAAGTGAGGATCCACAGATTGCCATTGCGGTAATCTTAGAGAAGGATTACGATAACTCCTTCGAGGCCGTTACGGTTGCGAAGAAGGTTATGGAAAGCTACCTGGCAGGGTAAGCAAACGTGGCGATTGGGCGTGTTAGACGGACTCGCTTGAACGTTCAGAAAAAAATATGAGAGAGGAACAGAAAAAATGAGCAAGACAACATTTGTTACAAAAGAGCAGATTGAGGAAATTGTTAAGGATTTCCCTACCCCTTTTTACCTTTATGATGAAGAAGGTATCAGAAAAAATGCGGAAAAGGTAAAGAAGGCTTTTAGCTGGAACAAGGGATACAGAGAGTATTTTGCTGTTAAGGCTACACCAAATCCATTCATCTTAAAGCTGTTAAAAGAGTATGGCTGTGGAACAGACTGTTCTTCAAAGACAGAATTAATGATGTCAGAAGCCTGTGGCTTTGAAGGTCATGAAGTAATGTTCTCCTCTAATGATACTCCACCGGAAGAGTTTGTTATGGCAGCGAAGATGGGTGCCATTATCAACCTGGACGATATCACACACATCGACACGGTAGATGAAGTGTTAGAAGGACATTTTCCGGAGACCATGTGCTGTCGTTATAATCCGGGCGGCGTATTTGAGCTTGGTAACGGCATCATGGATAATCCGGGTGATGCAAAGTACGGTATGACTCATGATCAGATTATCGAAGCTTATAAGATTTTAATGGAGAAGGGCGTTAAGCACTTCGGTGTTCATGCGTTCTTGGCTTCTAATACCGTAACAAACGATTACTATCCAACTTTGGCTAAGCAGCTTTTTGAGCTTGCAGTAGAGCTTCATGACAAGACCGGTGCAGATATCCGTTTCATCAACCTTTCCGGTGGTGTCGGTATTGCTTACACTCCTGACAAGGAACAGAATGATATCTTAAAGATCGGTGAAGGCGTTCATAAGGTTTATGACGAAGTCTTCGGCGGCAGAGAAGATATGAAGGATATCGCAATCTTCACAGAGATGGGCCGTTTCATGCTTGCTCCTTACGGTGTTGTCGTAACAAAGGCAATCCATGAGAAGCATATCTACAAGGAGTACATCGGTGTTGATGCATGTGCAGTTAACCTTATGAGACCTGCTATGTACGGTGCTTACCACCATATCACAGTAGCAGGCAAGGAAAATGCACCTTGTGACCATGTATACGATGTAACCGGTTCTCTGTGCGAGAACTCTGATAAATTTGCCATTGACAGAAAGCTTCCAAAGATTGATATGGGAGATTATCTCATCATCCATGATGCAGGTGCGCATGGATACTCCATGGGTTACAACTACAATGGTAAGTTAAGATGCGCTGAGCTTCTGTTCACAACAGATAAGAAGGCAAAGCTCATTCGTCGTGCAGAAACACCTGCCGACTACTTTGCAACATTTGATTTCTGTGGTCTCACAGACAAGATGAATGCAGAGGATTTAAAGTAAGGGACTTAAGGGACTATGATTGACAAGGATTTAGCCTACATTGCGGGCGAATTAAACAAAGATAAAAACATGGAATACAACCTGAAGCTATACAATACAGGCCTTCGTACTTATTACGAAACCCTGGGCTTTATGAAGCTTTCCATGAACAGCTTTACATTACTCGAATCGATGCGAGACAATCCGGAACGCTATGAGGGTCGATTTGCTGAAATCTACAGAAGATTCCGGGCAATTGTAAAGGAGCGGGTGATCGCAGGCACGGACGTGCCAGGCGAGGCCGTTGCTGCAATTGATGCGCTGAGAGCGGACCTTTGTGAAACAATGGAAGTTGTTACGGCGTTTGCTGACATTTTCCGAAATCTGGAATATGTGATGAACCGCGTGGAGTATCGCTTCAAGGATGAGAAAGTGGATGCTAAGTACTACGGAATGTACTTCACAAATGATCTGATGCACTATATTTTCGCTGATCAGGACAAGGTGGCAATCAACAACCGCATCCGCGATATTGTTGGACAGCTTCCGATGCGTCTGACCCGCGAACATTTATATGACAACATCCGCATGTCCTTCAACCTGTATCACGGGGCTCAGAAAGGTACAATCGACGACTTTGCAGAGGCGATTCTGTCCGGTGCGAAGATGATACCACCTGCTAAAGCTGCTGAGTATTTTCCGATTGTTTATAAGGACTATGAGAAGCTGATTCAGGCGGATTTTGGTAAGCTTACTGACGCTTCCGAGTATGAGGTTCTTCATCAGGCGCTTGAAGAGGGAATTTCCATGGTGCGTTCTTATGCCGATGACTACGTGCTTTTAATGCAGATGGTAAATGATGCGTACACGGTGATTCTGACTCGTGAGGGTGCGCTTGAAGAGGGCGTTGAAATCGCCAAGGCAAAGGAAATGCTTGAGTACGTGGCTTCTGTTGAAGCGCAAAAAGTGCAGTTTGATGAGATGAAGGCAGCTGAATTTATGCTGTTTGAAGGCAAGCAGGAGCGTATTGTTTCTGAAATTGCCAAGGGCAGCTTTGGTGTTGATTCTTTACTTCGCAACAAGAGAAAGTTATTATCAGATTTAGGTGTAGAAGAGCAGTTTGAGGCTTTGGACGCATGTTCGAAGTTACAGTCCGGATCTGATTTCGTGGACTTAAAGACAAATCTTGCATTAGAGCTGATTCCGGAGGATTCCTATGCAGACGAGGCGGCTGAGAAGCTGATTGAGTCACTTTCTGAGGAGCTTAAGGGCTTAAAGCAGCCGGTTCGCCGTGCTGTCATGGCAAGTGTCATGTCGCAACTTCCTGTTCTTTTTAATAACACAGATGAGATTCAGAGCTATATTAATGTTTCATTGGAGCAGTGCAGTGATGAGGCTGAACAGCTTGCTTGCCTGCAGATTCTGAAAGAATTAATGAATGTATGAGATGGTACAGAAAACTGTATCTGGGGGAGCTCGCTAAGAAAAAGGGATTGAAAAAGTTCCGGTTTATTCGTCAGGGGCGATTTGATGCATTTACCATGGTGATTGCATTAACTGATGATGAGAATCTCCTTCAGATGTTCCCTGCATGGCAGCTTAAATGGCCAGGCTGGGAGCGCGAAAGAAAAAAACTATATGTTGTCGGACTTGCAGAAGGGCGAAAAGAAGCTATAGGGCTTATCAGCGACATTTTGCTCGATTGCTTTAATGCGACAGGAGAGTTTGACGTCGGAGCCTACCTTGGGTTTGGACCGGGGAAGGCGGCCGCTTCTGCGGCAGGCGTTGCACCTGGCAATGAGGGGAGGGAAGACGTATGATTTCTGTACTCCTTATGATTCTTAAAGTGATTGGCATTATTTTGCTCATCCTTTTGGGGCTTGTTATCCTGCTTGTGGCACTTGTCCTGTTCTGGCCGTTTGTGGTGAAAATAAAAGGCTCGTACGGCGATGAAGACGCTGCTCCTTTTGGTGTGGCTACGGTCAGCTGGTTATTTAAGATCTTGTTTGTTGATGTCAGACTTGATGAAAATGGGTTGTTCTACAAGGCCAAAATTCTCATGAAGACGCTTGTAACAAGCGAAGAAGAGGAAGAGCCGGAGAAGTCGACAGCTGATGAAAAGCCGGAGAAGGTGAAGTCGACAGCTGATGAAAAGCCGGAGAAGGTGAAGTCGGAGGCTGATGAAAAGCCGGAGAAAGTGAAGCCGACGGCCGGCGAAAAGCCAGAAAAAGCGGAGGCCAAGGCTGAAAAAGCTGCAGAAGCTGACGCGGTTGACAACTCAAAGAAGCTGGCAGAAGAGGTCGAAAAGAAGTCATTTCGCGAAAAGGTGGCGGATCACCGCTATTCGAAGCTGGTGACTTTCCTCTTAAAAGAGCTTGTAAAGGTATTAAAGATTCTGAAGCCAAAAAAACTGCATCTCTTTGTGAGATTCGGCACGGAGGACGGAGTCCAGACAGGACAGGTTACCGGATATGCGGCATTTGCCAAGGGGATGTTCAACCTGAAAGACTTTGAATTCGAGCCGGTATATGGCGAAAAAGCGCTGACGGTAAAGGGCGATGCGAAGATTCGTTTCTGTCTGTTCCCGCTCATCGTCATCGCACTTCAAGTCTGGTTTAACGACCAGGTTCGTCAGGTTATTTTGAAAAAGCCGACGAAGGTTGATAAGAAAAGACGCAAACTGCATAAGCAAAAGATGATGGAAGCCGCTAAATCTGCGGATTCATTAAATAGTGCGAAGGCAGAAAATAATAATAAATCGAGGGAGGTTTAAAATGTCAGAAGTAAATTTCAATACAGCAGTTGGTTCCCTGGCTCAGGGACTGGAGGGATTTTTATCCACAAAGACTGTCGTAGGTGAGCCTGTGACGGTAAATGGTACAACCATCATTCCGCTTGTTGATGCATCCTTTTTCATGGGTGCAGGTTCCTTTGGCAAAGGTAAGGACAATGCCGGAGGTGCTATGACAGGTAAGATGGAGCCGTCTGCGATTCTTATCATTAAGGATGGCAGTGCAAGAGTGATTAATGTCAAGGATCAGGACGCAGTCAGCCGACTGATGGACATTGCACCAAACATTGTTGACCGTATTTCGAGCCTCATCAAGGGGAAAAAAGACCCGGAAGTTGATGCGGCAGTAGAAAATGCAATGAAAACTGACAAGTAATGCAAAAAAACTTGAAAAAGGTGTTGCATTAGGTGGAAAGTTTTGATAAAATACTCGATGTTGCGGGTATTTAGCCCGGATACTGATAGGAGGTGTTAGGATCATGGCAAAATGTGAAATTTGTGATAAGGGTGTTCATTTTGGTAACAATGTGAGCCATTCTCATAGAAGATCAAACAGAAAGTGGAACTCTAACGTTCAGTCCGTCAGAGTAAAGTCTGATAACGGTAGTGTTAGCAAGATGTATGTATGCACTTCCTGCTTACGTTCCGGCAAGGTTGAGAGAGCGTAATCTGTTGATTATTTCTTGATTAATCGTCGCGTGTGAGATTCACACGCGGCTTTTTTTATGCCGGTGAGAAAACGGTTGAAATTGTGCTGTGTGGCATTGCATTTGCCAAAAACTTGCGTACAGTGGCAGATTAAAGTATAATGTAACCGTATATTTGACTAATCGCAGTCTGCTTATCGCAGATAGCAGAAAGAGGTAACGGGATGAAAGGACATTTGAACGGCGAGTTCGGAACGATTTCCATCGATCCAAATGTAATCGCACAGTATGCCGGATCCACAGCAGTTGAATGCTTTGGCATCGTCGGAATGGCAGCTGTCTCCATGAAGGACGGACTTGTTAAGCTGCTGAAGGGTTCAAGCCTTACAAGGGGTATCCATGTTAGTATTGATGAAGATAATGAGATTACGATCGATTTCCATTGCATCGTATCTTATGGAGTAAGCATCAGTACTGTTGCTGATAATTTAATCGAGAACGTGAAGTACAAGGTTGAAAGCTTTACCGGTCTTAAGATTAAGAAAATTAATATGTATGTTGAAGGTGTCCGTGTCATTGACTGACATTAGCGGATCAAGGAGGAAACAAAAGTGGCAGTCAAAACCATTGATGCTGCACTTGTAAAGAAGATGTTCTTAGCAGGTGCTATTAATCTGAACTCGAAGAAAGAATGGGTCAATGACCTGAACGTATTCCCTGTACCGGATGGTGATACAGGTACAAACATGACTATGACAATCATGAGCGCAGCCCACGCTGTTGAAGAGATTGCTAATCCAACCCTGGAAAATCTTTCCAAGGCGATTAGCTCTGGCTCTCTTCGCGGTGCACGTGGTAACTCAGGCGTAATCCTGTCTCAGCTGTGCCGTGGATTTACCAAGGAAATCAAGACACTTGAGGTGTTAGATATCAG
Source organism: uncultured Lachnospiraceae bacterium (assembly GCA_902781505.1). Taxonomy (GTDB): domain Bacteria; phylum Bacillota; class Clostridia; order Lachnospirales; family Lachnospiraceae; genus UBA4285. The sequence goes on from CACZJL010000004.1 coordinate 93,679, forward strand.
CGTTCTTGTTGCAGCTACACAGCGTGCTACAGAGACAGCTTATAAGGCTGTTATGAAGCCAAAGGAAGGTACAATCCTTACTGTTGCGAAGGCAATCTCTGATAAGGCAGCGGAAGTTGTTGAAGAGACAGATGATTTGGAAGCAGCAATCACAGAAATCATCGAACATGCTGAATATGTGTTATCTAAGACACCAGATATGCTTCCTGTATTAAAGGAAGCCGGCGTAGTTGATTCCGGCGGTCAGGGTCTTGTACTTGTGCTTCGCGGTATGCTTGATGCACTTCAGGGAAAGGTTACAGATTTCTCTTTAGATCAGGAATCTGAGAGCGTTCCGTCCGAAGGTTCAGCAGTTGCAGCAGGCAAGGGTGCATCCATGAATGTTGCCGATATCAAGTTTGGTTACTGCACAGAATTCATCATCAAGTTAGATAAGGAATTTGGCGAAAAGGAAGAGATGGAATTCAAGGCATTCCTTCAGTCCATCGGGGATTCCATCGTTTGTGTATCCTTAGATGACATTGTTAAGATTCATGTTCATACAAATCATCCGGGACAGGTATTTGAAGAAGGCTTAAAGTATGGCCAGCTGTCCCGCATGAAGGTTGACAACATGCGTGAAGAGCATGAGAACAAGCTTGTTTCTGACAAGGAAGTTCAGACAGCAAAGGCAGTAGAAAGCAAGCCTCTTTCCACACCTTTAGCTGAAGAGAAGAAGGATGAGCCTAAGAAGGAATTCGGTTTTGTAACAGTAGTTGCCGGTTCCGGACTTGCTGAAATCTTCAGAGGACTTGGCGTTGATCAGGTGATCGAGGGTGGCCAGACAATGAACCCATCTACAGCAGATATCGCAGATGCTGCTGAAAAGGTGAATGCTGATACGGTATTCATTCTTCCAAATAACAAGAACATTATTATGGCTGCTAATCAGGCTGCTGATATTGTTGAGGATAAGAAGGTTGTAGTAATTCCTACAAAGACAATTCCTCAGGGCATCTCCGCCATGATCAGCTTTGAACCGACACGTTCTGCTGATGAGAACCTTGAAGATATCAAGGAAGCTCTTGAAATCGTGAAGTCCGGTGAGGTTACTTACGCAGTCCGCGACACTTCTATCGACGGAACGGAAATCAAGACCGGTAACATGATGGCTATGGATGATAACGGCCTTGCCGCTGTTGGTGATGACTTAATCGATGTTACAGTTCGCATGATTGAAAAGATGGCAGATGAAGATTCTGAACTGATCACTCTTTACTACGGTTCTGATGTGAAGGAAGAAGATGCAGAGAAGATGCAGGCTGCAGTTGCTGATAAGTTCCCTGATTTCGAGGTTGAACTTCAGAACGGCGGACAGCCGGTTTATTACTACTTTGTATCTGTAGAATAATTGATTGTCTGATTGGGCCCGCGGGATGGCGAAAGCCGGTTCCGCGGATTTTTTTTTGGTGTGTTATGGATATCAGAGAAATTAAGGGCATTGGCGATAGCAAGGCGGCCCTTTTTGAAAAACTGAATATCAGAACGGTAGAGGATTTGCTTCATCTGTATCCGAGGGATTATGAAATCTTAGACGAGCCGATAGCAATCGAAAAGCTTGATGAGTCGCATGAAGGTCATGTTGTTGCAATTGATGGTGTGATTGCGGGAGCTGTTCAGATGTACAAGGCAGGCAGATTTACCGTGGTTTCTGTGATTATCCGCGATGAAGCCGGAGACGGAATCAAGTGCAACTGGTTCAACATGCCTTATTTAAAGGCAAATTTAAGACGAGGTGAGCGTTTTGTGTTTCGCGGTTATTTGAGTGCAAAGCGTGGCACAAGAGTATTAGAGCAGCCGAGCATGACAAGACCCGATGCATACCGGGCAGAGATTGGCGTCATGCAGCCAAAGTACCCACTGACAAAGGGATTGTCTAATGCGGCGATTGTTAAGACTGTGAACGCCGCACTTGAAATGCTGAAATCAGAGGTTGAGGAAGAGTATTTGCCACGAGACTTAAGACGCAGGTATGAGCTTGCTGAGCACAATTTTGCGATGCGCGCAATTCATCATCCGAAGGATTTTGAGGAATATAAGCTCGCAAGAAAGCGCCTGTCGTTTGAGGAGTTTTTCCTGTTTGTGTTAAGCGTGAAACAGCTGAAGGCGGGAAATGAGCTCAGGGACAATGCATGTCCTATAAAGGAAGATCCGCGCACCCGTGCCTTTTTAGAGCAGCTGCCATATGAGCTGACCGGGGCGCAGAAGCGCACGTACGAGCAGATTAAGAGAGATTGTGCGTCAGAACATCTGATGAACCGGCTGGTTCAGGGTGATGTAGGTTCCGGTAAGACGATTGTTGCGACGCTTGCGCTTATGAATGCGGCGTTTAACGGATATCAGGCGGCCATTATGGCGCCGACGGAAGTGCTGTCCCGCCAGGAATATGAGGGCATGAAGCTTGATTTTGAGCGGTACGGCGTCGACATTTCCGTTGAGCTTCTGACGGGTTCCTTAACGGCCAAGCAGAAGCGTGAAGCGTACGAGAGAATCCGAACCGGCGAAAGCCAGATTATCTGCGGCACACACGCCTTGATTCAGGAGGCCGTCGAGTTTCATTCACTGGGGCTTGTCATTACGGATGAGCAGCACCGATTCGGTGTCAACCAGCGAAAGACGCTGTCTGATAAGGGAATTGAGCCACATGTGCTCGTTATGAGTGCAACTCCAATTCCAAGGACACTGGCGCTGATTTTATACGGAGATCTTGATATTTCTATCATGGATGAGCTTCCGGCCGGTCGTAGGCCGATTCGGAATGCGGTTGTGGACCACTCTTACCGGGAGAAGGCGTATGCCTTCATCCGTAAGCAGGTTGCCGAGGGACACCAGGTCTATGTTATCTGCCCAATGGTTGAGGAATCGGAAGGGATGGAAGCGGAAAATGTCAATGATTACAGCAAGACGCTTGCCGCCGCACTCGGACCGTCTGTTACGGTCGGGAAATTGCACGGCAAGATGAAGCCGTTAGAGAAAAACAAAATCATGGTGGCATTTGCCAGAAATGAGATTAACGTGCTGGTTTCGACGACGGTTATTGAGGTCGGCGTGAATGTGCCGAATGCGACAGTGATGATGGTGGAGGATGCGAACCGCTTCGGTCTTGCGCAGCTGCATCAGCTTCGCGGTCGAGTTGGAAGAGGAGATGCGCAGTCGTACTGCATTTTTGTTACGGCTAACAAGGGTAAGACCGCAATGGAGCGCCTGAATGTCTTGAAAAACACAAATGATGGTTTTAAAATTGCGGAAGAAGATTTGAAGCTTCGTGGGCCCGGTGATTTCTTCGGGATTCGCCAGTCAGGCGATTTTTCGTTTGGAATTGCGGACATCTATAATGATTCGGATGTCTTAAAGGAAGCGGCACAGGCCGCAACGGACCTGCTTTCGGTGGATCCGCTTTTAGAGCTGCCGGAGCACGCAGCGCTTAAGCGACATGTCGATGAGGCTTCGCGCAAAGCCGCGGAAAATGTGAATCTGTAAGTGCGCCGGTGCAGCGAAAGTTTGATTTTAGGAGATGGTTTTTTGAAACGTTCGATGGATTTTACTATGAGCCGTCCAAACCTGGTTAAAGCCGGGCAGGAGGTCGAAATTACCGAAGGTATTTTAAAAACGGCAGGTAATTATTACTATACGATTGAACCGGCCGTTGCAATGTCGGCAAATTACCGTAAAAACCAGAGGCTTGTGTCAAGAAAGGGTATCGTGACGGAAGTTGGCGAGACGCCAAGAGGATACTTTGTGCGCGTTGAATTCGACGAACCGGACAAGAGGGTGTGACCGGGGCACTGGCGTGTGGCAGCGGGGTTGCATAAAAGGCATACGATAAAAGAAAGGCAGTACATTTGCCAAAAAAGATTATTCAAACATCGGGAAATCTATGTTAGAATAAGAGCAATGAGGGCATCATTCATGTGGAGAATATTCGCCCGGTTCGAAAGGAAATACCATGAAAACAGTAGAAGATTATATCAGAACAATTCCAAACTTCCCGAAGGAAGGCATTATGTTCCGTGATATCACGACCGTTCTTCAGGATGCAGACGGTTTCCGGCTTGCGGTTGATGAGATGACTAATTTAATTAAGGATGAAGAAGTTGACGTAATCGTTGGCGCTGAATCCAGAGGCTTTATGTTTGGATGCCCGATGGCTTACAACCTTCACAAGAGCTTTGTTCCAATCAGAAAGAAGGGCAAGCTTCCTTGCGAGACAATTTCTGAGGAGTATGCACTCGAGTACGGTACTGCAACAATCGAAATCCATAAGGATGCGATTAGGCCAGGCCAGAAGGTTGTTATCGTTGATGACCTCCTTGCAACAGGCGGTACGCTTGAAGCTATGATCAAGCTCGTTGAGAGACTTGGCGGCGAAGTGGTTTCTTCTGTGTTCTTAATTGAGCTCGAAGGCCTTAACGCAAGAGCAAAGATGCCAGACAGAAAAATCGAGTCTGTAATAAAATATCCAGGCGCATAAACCTTCAGGTGCCGTTACGCGGCCAGCCTGGATATTTATATCCAGGCGCGTAAACCTAATAATTTTCAGGGTCCGGAGCGAATGCCCGGGCTTTTTTGTTTCGCAGCAATCCGGGACTGCAAAATAGGAACGCTTTGTGAAATCGGACAAATGCGAGGTTTAGGTGGTTGCATATTTGCCACGGCCTAAGTAAAATAAAACTAAATAAGTTTGGCTGGCAGGGCGTTACAGGCTGGCTAAGATGGGAGGAAAAAAATATGTCTACACCACATAATGCGGCAAATGTCGGAGATATCGCAAAAACTGTTTTGATGCCCGGCGATCCGCTTCGTGCAAAGTTTATTGCCGAGAATTTTTTGGAGAATGCCGTGCAGTTTAATTCTGTGCGAAACATGTTTGGCTACACGGGGACTTACAAAGGAAAGCGTATTTCTGTCATGGGAAGCGGTATGGGAATGCCGAGTATGGGTATCTACAGCCACGAGCTGTATGGGTACTACGATGTTGATAGAATCATTCGAATTGGCACCTGCGGCGGAATCTCTGATGATGTCAAGGTTCGTGATGTTTTGGTTGCCCTCGGCGCATCGACTGACAGTAATTTCCAGAATGCTTATGATTTAGGCGGAACGTATGCGGCTATCTGCGATTATGATTTATTAAAGGCAGCAGATAAGGCTTCCGAAAGGTCAGGGGTTTATTTTAAGGCAGGAAATATCCTTTCTTCTGATCATTTTTATTATTTTGATAATCACAGAGATTTCAATGCGAACTGGAAGAAGCTCGGTGTGATGGCAGTTGAGATGGAAACGCATGCACTGTACTGCGTAGCCGCAGCTCTGCACAAACAGGCACTTGGCATTTTCACGGTTTCTGATCACCTCTATACCGGGGAGTCGGTAGACGCAGAATCAAGAGAAAAGACATTTACCGATATGATGAAATTAGCGCTTGAGACGGCGATTCAGTTTGAGGACTGAGACGAAAAATTACTAAAGGAAGTTTGAGGATGAGTTTACTGTATTTAGTTGGGGCTTTTATCGCAGTGGCGGTGTTTGTGAGCGTTCAGTCTGCAAGGGAAGCGAAGGCCAAAATTCTGCGCCAGATTAGGAATAACTGGGGCAAAAGGGGAACAAAGAAATACAGAGACGAGGACATGGAGAAAATCCGTAGCCTCGCAGATGCAGAATCGCTTAAAGCCGCGTATTTTGTGGACGATATCACATGGGACGATTTGAACATGGACGATGTCTTTGCCGCTATGAATAATACGGGTTCCGGCATCGGTCAGGAGGTTCTGTACCGAAATTTAAGAATTCCGCGTTCGGACGAGGGGCTGGCTCAGATTGACCGGATTGCAGACTATTACGGCACCGATGCAAATGAAAAAGAGCGTGTCCATGTTCAGCAGATATTTGCCGAGATGGGCAAGCCGAAAAAAGCCGCAATTTATGACTATATTGAGGTGCTTGGCGACTTGAAGCGCGATTCGAATCTGCCGCATATTCTGGCGATTGTATTGATTATTGCTGCAGTTGGCGTGATGGTCGGCGTGAATGCGCAGATTGGTATGCTTGCGCTGATTGGAGCGCTTGGCTATGCCATACTTTCTTACTACAAGATTCGCGCGAAGCATCAGGCGTATTTTGTCTGCGTGAAGCTGATGGCGTCGATGGCCAAAACGGTTCAGAAGCTGGCTCACGGGCATTTTACAGGTCTTGAACCTGAGCAGAAGCGCCTTGATGAGTTAGCAGCCGCGTTATCTGACATCACAAGATTTGGCTCGATTTTAGAGAGCGGCAATGTCAATGGTTCAATTGTTGAGATGTTTCTTGATTATTTCAGGATGATGTTTCACCTGGATCTTCTGGTGTTTAACCGTACCGTGGAAAAGGTGCGCGAGCACGCAGCTGAGGTATATGAAGCGTATGAGCTTCTCGGCACTGTTGATTCTTCCATTGCGGTAGCGTCATTTCGAGCATTGCTTGGCTACTGGTGCAAGCCGGAAATCGTGACATCAGCGCCGCGCTCTGAGGCCGGCAATTCTTTAGCGCCGCACGCGGAAGCGCGAAGCCTTGTCTTAGAGGACGCGTATCACCCTCTGATTGAAAATCCGGTTGCAAACTCGATTTCAACTCAGTCACATGTATTGCTGACCGGTTCGAATGCATCCGGCAAATCCACTTTTTTACGGACAGTTGCGATTTCCGCGATTTTAGCAGAGACAATTTTTACAGTTCCTGCGAAGCGTGCAGAACTGCCAAAATATCGTATTTATTCTTCAATGTCGCTTAAGGACAGTCTTGCAACAAAGTCTTCCTACTACATGGTGGAAGTGCAGGCGTTAAAGAGAATTCTTGACGCGGCAGCGTATAGCGCAACCGGCGGTGAAAAGCTGGCAGCAGGTGAAAAGGATGCAATGGAAACATCGGCTTCAGCCGCTCCGGTTCTGTGCTTTGTCGATGAGATCCTACGCGGCACGAATACGGTTGAGAGAATTGCAGCTTCCTCAGAGATTATGAGATATCTGGCTGAACAGAACGCGTTAGTATTTGCCGCAACTCACGATATAGAGCTTACAAAGATGCTCGATGGTCCATACACAAATTATCATTTCCAGGAGGATGTTCAGGAGGATGGGATTTCCTTCTCCTACGAAATCCATTTAGGTCCGGCAGTGACGAGAAATGCGATTAAGCTTTTGAAGGTTATGGGCTATGATGAGCGTATCACGGAAGCAGCTGAAGAGAAGGCACACGAATTCCTTGAGAAGGGAAGCTGGAGCTGAGCAAAGTCCTTGAAAATGTCCGGCTTTTGTGCTAGTCTATTCGAGTATGATTAGAAATTTTAGGAGGATTCACCATGCAGTATAGAGGCGTGAATGAATTAAGAAAATTGTTCCTTGATTACTTTGAAAGTAAGGGACACTTAAGAATGAACAGTTTCTCACTGGTGCCGCACAATGACAACAGCTTACTGATTATCAATTCCGGTATGGCTCCATTAAAGCCGTATTTTACAGGACAGGAGATTCCGCCAAGAAGACGTGTTACCACCTGCCAGAAATGTATCCGTACAGGCGATATTGAAAATGTAGGTAAGACAGCTCGTCACGGCACATTCTTTGAAATGCTTGGAAACTTCTCATTTGGCGATTACTTCAAGAAGGAAGCTATTCCATGGGCATGGGAATTCTTAACAGAGCAGGTAGGACTCGACGCAGACCGTCTCTACCCATCTGTATATGAAGGCGACGATGAAGCGTTCGAAATCTGGAACAAGGTTATGGGAATTCCAGCTGAGCGTATTTACCGTTTTGGTAAGGAAGATAACTTCTGGGAGCATGGCTCAGGCCCCTGCGGTCCTTGTACCGAAATTTACTACGATCGTGGTGAAAAGTATGGCAACGGTCCGGAAGATGTAATGGGCGGCGAAGGCGACAGATACATGGAAGTATGGAATGTTGTATTCTCCCAGTTCAACAACGATGGTAAGGGCAGCTACTCTGACCTTGAACAGAAGAACATCGATACAGGTATGGGACTGGAACGTCTCGCAGTAGCAGTACAGGATGTTGGCTCTATCTTTGATGTAGATACATTAAAGTCATTAAGAGATCTCATTTGCCGGCTAGCAGGCGGTATCGGCTACGAGCAGCCTGACACAGAGGCTTCTGACGTCTCTGTAAGAATCTGTACAGACCATGCAAGAGCTATGACATTCATGATTTCTGACGGTATCATGCCTTCAAACGAAGGCCGTGGCTACGTTTTAAGAAGAATCATCCGTCGTGCTATCAGACATGGCCGCAAGCTTGGAATTGAAGGCAGCTTCCTTCCAACACTTGCTGAAAACGTAATCGCAGGTTCTAAGGATGGTTATCCTGAGCTTGAAGAGAAACGTGATTTCATCTTAAACGTTATCAGACAGGAAGAAGAAAAGTTTGAAAAGACATTGAACCAGGGAATGGAAATTCTTGAATCTATGGAGCAGGCTCTACTTGATTCCGGTAAGACTGAGCTCAAAGGCGATGACGCTTTCAAGCTTTACGATACATACGGCTTCCCTCTTGACCTTACAGAGGAAATCCTTGCTGAGAAGAACCTCACAGTTGATGAGGATGGCTTCAATGCGGCAATGAAGAACCAGCGTGAGACTGCAAGAGCTGCACGTAAGACAACTAACTACATGGGAGCTGACGCTACCGTTTATGAGCAGATCGACCCGGCCATCAACTCTACATTTGCCGGTTATGACAAGACAGAGGGCGAAGGTACTATCGTGGCTCTTGCAAGCTTTTCTGACGAGGAAAATGCGATTGTTGACGCATTATCTGACGGTATGAGCGGTGCAGTTATCACAGATGTAACACCTTTCTACGGCACAATGGGTGGCCAGACAGGTGATAAGGGTGTGATCACAACAAAGGACGGAGAGTTCGTTGTTGAGAGCACAGAGCATGTTGCAGGTAACAAGATTGCTCACATCGGTAAGGTGGTTAAGGGCATGATTAAGCTTGATGACATGGCTGTTTTAAGCGTTGATAAGAAGAATCGTCTTGCTATCAGTGCAAACCATTCCGCAACTCACCTTTTACAGAAGGCGTTAAGAGAGGTTCTTGGTACTCATGTTGAGCAGGCTGGTTCCATGCAGGATGCCACCAGAACAAGATTTGACTTCTCTCATTTCCAGGCTATGACAGCTGAGGAAATTGCGAAGGTTGAAGCTCTGGTTAACGAGAAGATTGCTGAAGGTCTCTCTGTTGTTACAGATGTTATGAGTCTTGACGAAGCTAAGAAGACAGGTGCTATGGCTCTGTTTGGCGAGAAGTACGGAGATTCCGTTCGTGTTGTAAAGATGGGCGATTTCTCCGTAGAGCTTTGTGGTGGTACTCATGTTAAGAATACAGCTGCAATTCACAGCTTTAAGATCCTTTCTGAGAGCGGTGTTGCTGCCGGTGTAAGAAGAATTGAAGCTATCACAGGTGACAATGTTACAGCCTACTACAAGAAGGAAGAGCAGGAGCTCTTAGCTGCAGCTGAGGCTTTAAAGGCTACTCCGGCTACACTTCTTGAGCATATTAAAAAGTTACAGGATGAGTTAAAGGCTGTTAAGTCGGAAAATGAATCCTTAAAGGCAGAGCAGGCTAAGTCTGCACTGGGCAATGTTTCTGATCAGGTTCAGGAAGTGAAGGGCGTTAAGCTTATCGCAGCAAGAGCTGACGGTGTTGATAACAACGGACTTCGTGATTTAGGTGATCAGTTAAAGACGAGCCTTGGCGAAGGCGTGGTTCTTCTGGTTTCTGACAATGGCGGCAAGGTTGCTCTTGTAGCAATGGCTACAGATGGCGCAATTGCAGCCGGTGCTCACGCTGGTAACCTCATCAAGGCTGTTGCCGGTCTTGTTGGTGGTGGCGGCGGTGGTCGTCCAAACATGGCTCAGGCCGGCGGTAAGAACCCTGCTGGTATTGATGAGCTTCTCGCAGCAGTTCCTGCAGCACTTGAAGGAATGTTGAAGTGATCAGGCTTTATGCAGACGGTGGTGCCTGACGGCGCTCCGCCTGCTTTTTGCTGGCACCGCGCAGTTGGGCCGGCACCTGCGAAAAATTACAGAATATTTGAAATTTAGCTTGACGGATGTGGTTTAGCCATATATAATACCTTTTAGTGCAGTCGATGAAAGGCTTTTGAAGTAGTTTGTTGCGCACAATCTGCAAGCAGAAGGGTGGTTAGGAATAGCATGTCGAATGTAATCGTTAAGGAGAATGAATCTCTTGACAGCGCATTACGCAGATTTAAGAGAAATTGCGCAAAAGCTGGCATTCAGCAGGAAATTCGTAAGAGAGAACATTACGAAAAGCCAAGCGTTAGACGTAAGAAGAAGTCTGAAGCCGCTAGAAAACGTAAGTATAACTAACACTTAAGATTATAAGACCGGTGCGGACAAGGTTGTCTGCATCGGTTTTGTCATTTAAACAGGAAATTTCGGAACGCGGCCGCATGCTCCATAGATGTGTTTTTTGCGGCTCGGCCGCCCGTTCCGTAGACTATAATCAGATGAGGCTAAAATATGAGTGTCATTGAATCGAAGTTAGACATCCCGGCACAGTTTCAGAGCACAGTCTTCGGACCCATGGATGCATTTGCCAAGAAAATTGAAAGAACGTTGAAGGTGACGATTATAGCACGTGACGACACGGTTAAGATTATCGGCGACGAGAAATCCTGCGGGCGCGCGGTTGCGCTGATTAAGAACCTCGCCGAGCTCGCGATGCGAAATGACGTGGTTACCGAGCAGAATGTGGACTATGCGCTGAGTTTGTCGTTTGAGGATAAGCAGGATGTGATTCTTGATGTGGATTCCGATGTGATTGCGAGAACCATCAACGGCAAGCCGATTAAGCCTAAAACTTTGGGACAGAAGAAGTATGTCGACGAAATCCGCGAGAAGATGATTACGTTTGGCGTGGGACCTGCAGGAACCGGTAAGACGTACCTCGCGATGGCGATGGCGGTTACTGCGTTCCGGGCAAATGACGTCGGCCGTATTATTCTGACTCGTCCTGCGATTGAAGCGGGCGAGAAGCTTGGCTTCCTGCCCGGTGACCTGCAGAGTAAGGTTGATCCATATTTACGTCCGCTCTACGACGCACTGTTTGAGATTATGGGCGCCGAGCAGTTCAATTCAAACATGGAAAAGGGTCTGATTGAGGTTGCGCCTCTTGCCTACATGCGCGGGCGCACACTCGATAATGCTTATATCATCCTCGATGAGGCGCAGAATACGACGCCTTCGCAGATGAAGATGTTTTTGACCCGTATCGGCTTCGGCAGCAAGGTTGTTGTTACCGGTGACCAGAGCCAGAAGGATCTGCCACGTGACCAGGTTTCCGGACTTGATGTGGCACTTAAGGTGCTTGGTAATGTCGAAGAAATCGGCCGTGTCATGCTGACCAACAAGGACGTTGTGCGCCACCCGCTGGTTCAGAAGATTGTTAAGGCCTACGAAGATTACGAGCACAAGCAGCTGAAAGATAGACAGGTGCATGGCAAGAAGAAAGCGGTACGCTGGAGGAATTATGACGATTAATATTGAATATGATACAGAAAAAGAGCTGCACCTGCCTTACGAAGACATCATTCGCAAGGTCATTTTAAAGGCGATTGATTTTGAAAAGTGTCCCTTTGACCTTGAGGTTAATGTGACTCTCACAGATAATGAGTCAATTCACGCGGTAAATAAGGAGTTCCGTGATGTTGACAGACCGACTGATGTTCTCTCCTTCCCGATGCTTGAGTATCCGACTCCTGCTGATTTTACTTCAGCTAAGGTAGATATTGATGCATCCCCTGAAGATTATATCAATCCGGACTCTGATGAAATCATGCTCGGAGATATCATGATTTCTGTTGAAAAGGTGCAGGAGCAGGCTGCTTCTTATTGTCACTCTGAGGAGCGTGAGCTGGCGTTCCTGGTAGCACATAGCATGCTTCATCTTTTTGGCTATGATCACATGGAAGATGAAGAGAGAGAAGTTATGGAAGCCCGCCAGAAGCAGATGCTTGATGAGATGGGGATTACGAGATAAAAGCTACCTCCGAGCGTAGAAAAAGGCGTGAAAGAAATGTAAAGTAAAAATACTTGACACATCACAACCCATGTTTTATACTATCACCTGTTATGGATAATATTTTGGAAAAGACTCTTCTCTATGATTTTTATGGAGAATTGCTTACAGAACATCAAAGAAAAGTATTTGAAGATGCAGTATTCAATGACCTGTCATTAAGCGAGGTCGCAGAAGACGCAGGAATCTCAAGACAGGGCGTACATGATCTGTTAAAGAGAGTTGATAAACTGCTACAGGAATATGAGAACAAGCTTCACCTGGTGGAGAAGTTCAGAAGCATCCGTGAAGAGGTTGAGTCAATTGAAGCTCTGACAAAGGACTTTGATGAAACAAAAGACAGCAAGATTATCAAAGAAATCCGTAACAAAGCGCAAAAGATTATGACAGAAATCTGATGCATCCGGCAGGAGAGACCTGCTGGTACAATAAACAGTTTTAAAGCCTGGTGCACGGCACCGGTTTTAGATACAGGAGGTTCAAAAATGGCATTTGACAGTCTGAGTGAAAAACTGCAGAACGTATTCAAGAACCTTCGCGGCAAGGGACGCTTAAGCGAGGCTGATGTTAAGGAAGCCATGAAGGAAGTTAAAATGGCACTCCTTGAAGCCGATGTTAACTTCAAAGTTGTAAAAAACTTTGTAAAAACAGTAACAGAGCGTGCTGTAGGACAGGATGTTATGACATCCCTGACTCCTGGCCAGATGGTAGTAAAGATTGTTGACGAAGAACTCACAAATCTGATGGGTTCTGAGATGACAGATCTGAACATGAATGCCGGCGGCTTAACCGTCATCATGATGGTTGGTTTAAACGGTGCAGGTAAAACAACGACAAGTGCAAAGCTTGCCGGTAAGTTTAAGGCAAAGGGCAAGAAGCCCCTGCTCGCTGCGTGTGACATCTACAGGCCGGCGGCGATTGAACAGTTAAAAGTAAACGGCGAAAAACAGGGCGTTGAGGTATTTGCCATGGGAACACAAAACCCGGTGGATATCGCGAAAGCGGCTGTGTCTCATGCAAAGGACAAAGGCTATAACGTTCTGATTCTCGATACAGCAGGACGTCTTCAGGTAGACGAAGCAATGATGCAGGAACTGGTCGACATCAAGGCAGCAGTTGAAATTGATAACATCATTTTAGTTGTTGACTCGATGACAGGTCAGGAAGCGGTAAATGTTGCTAAGGTCTTCGATGAAAAGCTCGATATTACGGGCGTGATCCTGACAAAGCTCGATGGCGACACAAGAGGTGGTGCGGCTCTGTCAATCAAGGCAGTAACCGGAAAGCCAATTCTTTATGTCGGCATGGGCGAAAAGCTCTCAGATCTGGAACAGTTTCATCCGGACCGTATGGCGAACCGAATCCTCGGCATGGGCGACGTGCTCACGCTGATTGAGAAGGCGCAGGCTGAGGTTACGGAAGCGGATGCTGCGAAGATGCAGGAGAAGCTTAAGAAAGCTGATTTTGACTTTAACGATTACCTTACAAGTATGGAGCAGGTTCAGAAGATGGGCGGTATTGGTTCCATCATGGGAATGCTTCCAAGTATGGGACTCGGCGGCAAGGCCGGAAATATGGCGATGCCGGATGAAGACGAAACAGAAGCAAACATGAAGAGAGTTGCAAGTATCATCTATTCCATGACACCGGAAGAGAGAAGCAATCCAAAGATTATGACACCAAGTCGTAAAAACAGAATTGCAAAGGGCGCCGGCGTTGACATCGCAGAAGTTAACAGACTCGTTAAGCAGTTTGAGCAGATGCGCAAGATGATGAAGCAGATGCCAGGTATGATGAAGCGCGGTAAGCGTGGCGGACTTGGTGGACTGTTTAGCGGCAAGCTCTTTTAAGTAGAGGTGAAAGCCGTAAAATTCAGGTGATAAGCTCAATCAGGGCTTCACATATATTAAATTTGAAATTATTTTGGAGGAGAAACAAAATGGCAGTAAAGATCAGATTAAGAAGATTAGGTGAGAAGAAGAATCCTTTCTACAGAGTAATCGTTGCAGATTCCCGTTCCCCAAGAAACGGCAGATTCATCGCTGAAATCGGTACATACGATCCTAACTACAACCCAAGCAAGTTAAACATCGACGCTGACGAGGCTAAGAAGTGGCTCGCTAACGGCGCTCAGCCAACAGAAGCTGTTGCAAGACTTTTCAAGCTTGCTGGTATCGAAAAGTAATTTTCGCCACAGTTTAGGAGGCATACATGAAAGAATTAGTTGAAGTCATCGCTAAGGCACTGGTTGACAACCCGGACGAGGTAACTGTCACTGAGGTTGATAAGGAAAAGGTGCTTGCCGTAAAGCTTAAAGTGGCTCCATCCGATATGGGTAAAGTCATTGGCAAATCCGGCCGTATTGCGAAGGCAATCCGCACCGTAGTTTCCGCAGCCTCCACCAATACGAAGAAAAGAGTCGTAGTAGACATCGACGAAGATTAATTATGCAGGATACAGATTTAAGAGTTGGCGTAATCGCGTCCACACACGGCATCCGCGGCGAAGTGAAAGTCTTCCCTACAACCGATGATCCGCAGCGCTTTAAGAAATTAAAACGCTGCTATCTCGTGTTCCGTAAGGAAGAAATTGCGCTGACCGTGGAAAGTGTAAGATTTTTCAAACAATTTGTTATTGTAAAATTCAAGGAATATAGTAACATCAATGACATCGAGCGCTTCGTGCATTGCGACCTTTTTGTTGCGCGTGAAGACGCCATTCCGCTTGAGGAAGATGAGTACTATGTAGCTGATTTAATCGGCCACAAGGTCATCACCGATGAAGGCGAGGAATTAGGCGAGCTCGTGGATGTTCTGCAGACCGCGGCAAATGATGTGTACCAGGTTCAGAATGAATCCGGTGAAGAGGTGCTGATTCCGGTCATCCCTCCATGCATCATCAGTCACAACATGGAAGCAAAGGTCACAGTAGTGCATCTGCTCCCAGGTTTAAGAAACTGACTGCGTAAAGGCGCATTGGCGTTTCGGCCCGGCGCCGAAATTACAGGAAGAACGAAAAGAAGTTCTTGCATAAAAGTTCCATCTGGTGTAAACTGGATGAGCTGTAAATTTAATGAGATGGTCCTCTGTTACACATTAGATGTATTAAGAACATCCACCATAGGAGGTTCACAATGAACGATATTATTAAGAGCATCGAAGATGCACAGTTAAAGGCAGAAGTTCCTGCATTCAGAGTTGGTGACACAGTAGCTGTTTCCGCTAAGATTAAGGAAGGAAACAACGAAAGAATCCAGGTATTCGAAGGTACTGTTATTAAGATCCAGGGAACTGGTGTAAGAATGACATTCACTGTTCGTAAGCTTTCCAACGGCGTTGGCGTTGAGAAGACTTGGCCTTTACACAGCCCTAACGTAGAATCCGTTAAGGTTAAGAGACTTGGTAAGGCTAGACGTGCTAAGTTATTCTACCTTCGTGACAGAGTTGGTAAGGCTGCAAAGGTTAAGGAAAGAACAAAATAATTTTGTTTCAACTTTAATGCATTTAAGGAGATCGGGTGAAAGCCCGGTCTCTTTTTTTACGCCTGCCTGGCCGTCACTTCGGAGTTTGCGCCCGCTCCGCTTTAAGTCGCACGAAGAATATGATATACTTTTAAAAACGCGTCAAATGTCGCGCCCAATAAGCATTTTAAGGGGATTCCCATGAAATATATCTATTACGATGAAGATAATCAGACAAAATCAAGAATACTTACGCTGATTCGCAGCCTGGTGCTGGTGGTCGCAGCAGCATACTGCCTGACTTTATTTACTTGCTGCCGCGTTCAGGTCGACGGCCAGTCCATGTCGCCTGCCATCGAGCATGAAGACGTCCTTTTGGTGAACCGAGTTGCATACACATTTCTCAAGCCGAACCGCTTTGATGTCATCTCTATCAAAAAGGCTGGAGATGACCAGGTTCTGACTAAGCGCGTTATCGGACTTCCAGGTGAGACTGTTGAAATAAAAGATGGCCACGTTTACATAAACGGCGACCAGATTGAGGATATCACAGAAATCGCCATCATCAGCCCGGGAATTGCAGAAAAGCCGGTCACCTTAGGGAAGGACGAGTATTTCATCCTTGGCGATAATCGAAACAGCTCCGCAGACAGCAGATCCGCCGGTATCGGTGTCATCAAGTCCTCCGAAATCTATGGCAAATGCTGGCTTATCGTCTCTCCACTTCATGATTTTGGCCTTGTACACTGATTGGACGCGGACTTTAACACGCCGTGAGCAAGAAATTCCCACCTCTACAGGTGGTGGGATGAATTGCAGTCCTGAGTTCCGCATTTGAAAACTTCCGGCAAATATGGTATATTTCCTACGTCTAAGCAAGTAAGGGAAAAGTGAACTTATGAATAATTCAATCAATTACAACTGGTATCCGGGCCACATGACCAAGGCTCGTCGAATGATGGAAGAGAACGTAAAGCTCGTTGATCTCGTCATCGAAATCGTCGATGCCCGCTGCATCCAGTCCTCTGAGAATCCAGATATCGATAAATTAGCTAAAAACAAGGCTCGCCTGCTTCTTTTAAACAAGGCCGACTTAGCAGATCCAAACAAGACCAATGCGTGGGTCGCAGAATTTAAGAAGCGCGGCATTGAAGCCATTCCACTCACGGCAAAGAATAAGGTTAAGAAAAAAGACATTGACGCAGCAGTGGAGTGTGCATGTGCCGAAATCATCGCACGAAACAAAGCCCGCGGCATCTCAGGGAAGAAAATCAGAGCCATGATTGCCGGTATCCCAAATGTCGGCAAATCCACGTTCATCAACAGTTATGTCAGAAGAACGGCAACCAAGACTGGTAATAAGCCAGGCGTTACAAAGGGCAAGCAGTGGATCACCTTCGGCGATAAGATAGAGCTCCTTGATACTCCTGGAATCCTCTGGCCAAGATTTGATAATCAGATTACCGGTCAGCACCTCGCTTTCATCGGAAGCATGAACGATCAGGTTATCAATATCGAAGAACTCGCATTTGACCTCATTGGATTCTTAATGAAGTTCTATCCAGGTACCTTTGAAAAGCGCTACGAGGTAAAGGAAAGCTACACAGAAGAAGAGCTTACCGATGACTACGGTCAGGAAATCAAGCCGGCCCTTGCAGTCATGCAGGCCATCGCAAAAAAGCGCGGCTGTATGAGACGTGGCGGCGATTACGACTACGATAAGGTCAGCAAGCTCATCTTAGAAGACTTCAGAAGCGGCCGCTTAGGTCGTATCAGCCTTGAAATTCCAAAGGCCGCAATTGACCGGTTCGAAATCGAAGAGAAGTAATCATTCCTTCGGGTAATCCATATCAGCGTCTTGCTGATTAATAAAAATTCCTCGCCTCGCACGACCAGTAATCGTGCGAGGCTTTTTAACGCCCTTTTTATTATCTGACAAATTTGATATAATACTAACAAAATTGGAATATTGGAGACCAGATAAAATGACTGAAGAAAAACTCCAGCAAGAACTTGCACGCGTGGAAACGATGTGTGCTTATGAAAAAGAATATACGGCTGAAGGTTACGAAGTAATCTGCGGCCTTGATGAAGCAGGAAGAGGCCCGCTTGCCGGCCCTGTCGTTGCGGCAGCAGTAGTGCTTCCAAAAGACCTTCGCATGATGTATATCAACGATTCCAAGAAGCTGACAGAAAAGCGCCGTGAAAAGCTCTTTGATGAAATTAAAGAGAAGGCAATTGCCTATGGTATCGGTATCGTCGATGAAAAGCGAATCGATGAAATCAACATCCTTCAGGCAGACTACGAAGCAATGCGTGAAGCATTAAGACAGGTCGCTGAGAAAGTACAGCCAGACCTTCTTCTGAACGATGCGGTCACGATTCCAGAGGTAGAAATCAAGCAGGTTCCGTTAATTAAGGGTGACGCAAAGTCACAGTCCATCGCGGCTGCGAGCGTCCTCGCCAAAGTGTCCAGAGATCGCATCATGCAGGACTTAGACAAGCAGTATCCGGGTTACGGCCTTGCGAAGCACAAGGGTTACGGCACCAAGGCTCATATTGATGCCATCATTGAGCTCGGACCTACGCCAATCCACAGAAAAACCTTCTTAGTAAAAATGGATGAGTGGAAGAAGAAGCGGGGGCTTTTGTAAGACTCACGGCCCATGCGCGCCTGGCGAAGGTTAGGTGTGACTGTTGGAAAATATTGTAACGTAAGATTAAGCATCAGATGTCGGGGGACATAATATGAATGGGGCAAAGAAGAATACACGTGCCGTTGGCTCTTTAAAAGAGACCGAAGCGTGCATATACTTAGAAAATAAAGGATATGAAATCTTGGAACGCAACTTTCAGACGAAAGCTGCAGAAATAGATATCGTGGCGAAAACGAAAGATCTGGCAGGTACGTCCATCCTCGTATTTGTCGAGGTGAAATATCGTGCGACAGACCACTATGGGGAAGCAGTCGCAGCGGTTACTCCGGTCAAGCAGATGAAAATCCGACTTGCTGCTCTGCAGTATCTGTTCCAGCACGACTATCCGCAGGATACAACGCCAATTCGCTTTGATGTAATCGGAATAGACGGACAGAAAATCACGCATATCGAAGAGGCATTTTAACACGCCAGTTGCAGGCTAAACAGGACTGCGCCTGAGAAAATGAGGAGTATTATGGCATTACCAAGACCAATACCGAAAATTAAGAGAATCAGACAGGCGGACTCTGAAACCGTCTATCTAAAAACAATAAAGGAACCAACAGCTAGGAAAGGAGAAGTTCCCGTTCTGAAGTTTAAAATCTTTGATGAATATGAAAGCTTCCTGACACAGGCCTTTTCCACCAGATATGGTGGGACCAGTGTTGGTTACTACGAAGAGATGGATTTAAGCTTTCATGAGACCAAGCTTTTAAATGATCTTGAAGCAACCAAAGAAACAAGAGAACATACGAGTCAGAACTTTGAAATCATCGGACGAGCTATTGGAATTCGTCCGGAACAGATGGTTTATTCCAGACAGACGCATACGACTAATGTTCGCAAAGTTGGTAAGAAGGACGCCGGAATGGGCGTTATCCGTCCTCGTGATTTTACAGATACGGATGGACTCATTACAAATGAACCTGGCGTATGTCTCGTGACATCTTATGCTGACTGCAATCCGGTCTTTTTTGTGGATCCGGTAAAGAAGGCAATCGGTGCTTCCCATGCAGGCTGGCGTGGAACCATTGGAAACATCGCAAAAGTCACGATTGAAAAAATGCAGGAAGAATACGGAACAGACCCGGCTGACTTAAGAGTCTTCATCGGTCCCGGCATTTGTGGTAACTGCTATGAAGTTGGACACGATGTATCAGATCGATTTAAAGAAGCTTATACGCCAGATGAGGCAGAGTCTATAATTGAGATAAAAGATGAAACACATGACAATCTGAACCTGCTTAAGGCCAATTATCTGAACTGTATTCATGCAGGCGTCAGCCCTGATTACATCGCAGTCAGCGATATCTGTACGATGGAGAATCCGGAACTTCTTTTCTCGCATCGCGCGAGCAAGGGTAAGAGAGGAACACTCTGCGGATTTTTGATGTTGAAATGAGTTTTAGGATTTGGAAATGTAAATTTAAGCTTATTGAAAGGTAAGCACAATTTCAGGAGGAAAAAATATGATAAACAAAAAATACATGAAGAAGGCAGCAGTTCTTGGTGCAATCGGTGTACTTTCCATTAGTCTTGCGGCGTGCGGGGGAAGTAGCAGTTCAAAATCAAGTTCATATGACTATGATTACAGTGACAGTTATAGTAACAGCAATACCTACAGAGATAAGAGCAGTTCCGGTGACACAGAGTCGGTAGACGACATGACAGGAGAACAGCTGTATTCTATGTCCGGGGACGCAACCATTCAGACAAAAGAATATGATGATTCCTACACAAAACTTCGTCAGAAAATTACAGATGTGAAGGGCGTTCTCCAGAACATCAACACCACAAACAATGATAAAGAGTGGTACACAGGCGGCTGTGAAAAGCTCGCCAAATACCGTGTAACAAATATTACCGTTTCCGTTCCTTCTGACCAGTTTGCAGCCTTCATGGAAGGCTTAGGTGACATCGGTCATGTCATGAATTCCAATACATCCATGAATAATGAGACCGGTTCATACACAAAGAACAAGGCGAAAATCGAAGTCCTGCAGGATCAGAAAGCCAGACTTCAGACGTATTTAGACCAGGCAAAGTCCATGGACGAAATGCTGAAAATAGAAAAGCAGATTGAAGATGTCAACTTAAGACTTTACTCTATTCAGGGAGTGCAGAACCGTATCGATACAAACGTTCAATATAGCACGGTTAACATTCGCCTAGAGGAAGTTGTTAAGTACACAGAAGTAAAGGATGAAAACTTCTTCACGAAGTGTGCAGAAGTCTTCACGGAATCCATCAGTGCATTGATTGCATTCATCAAGTGGATTATTTATGCGATTGTTGGTATTGCTCCATTCGCAATCTTCTTCGGTGCAATTGCAGGTGTCCTCTTCATCATCTACAAGGCACTCGGGCTTGATAAGAAAAAGGCACGGAAGAGAGCTGATGCAGTAAGTAAAATGAATCTGACACCGTATATGCAGCAAAAGCTCGAGAGAGAGAAGGCTGAGACTGAGTTGAGACAGCAGCAGATTCAGAAAAATATCGTGGTTCAGCAGAATCAGGACAAAGAGAATAATGAATGACAGATAAATTATATTCATCTGGCGAGTTTGCGAAGAAGGCGCGAGTCACCATTCGAACAATTCGCTACTACGACAAAGAGAATATTTTGAAACCCTCCGTCAGGACGGACAACGGAAACCGTATGTACTCAGAGCGGGATTTGGTGAAATTACAGCAAATTCTGCTCTTAAAATACCTTGGATTCACATTGAAAGATATACGTGAAATGACGATGGGAACAACAACCGAACAATCCCTTCTGGATTCCCTGACGATTCAGCGTAAGCTCATCACCGAGCGGATTGAAGAAATGAAGGCTGTTCAGAACGCTATCGAAGAGACAATAACAGCCATACAGGAACAGAAGCAGATTGCCTGGGATGAGATGTTGAAACTGATTCATATGACTAGTATGGAGCAGTCGTTAAAAAATCAGTATGTGAACTCGGCAAATATCAATTCCCGTATCCGCCTTCACGAGGAATATTCGGTCAATAAGCAGGGCTGGTTTCCGTGGATCTTTGAACAGTGCGAATTTCAAAAGGGTGAGACTGTTCTTGAGGTTGGATGTGGTAACGGGGCTTTGTGGTGTGAAAATTACGCGAAGATTCCAAAAGATATAGATATCAACCTGACGGATATCTCTGCCGGTATGCTTCGAGATGCCAGACGAAACATGGAACAGCAGGAGAATAAAACAAGTGCAGTAGGCGCAAACACCAAAACTTTAAAAGATGGTCAGATACCTAAATTTAAATACAAGACCGCAAATATAGAGAAACTTCCGTTTAAGGATGAGACCTTTGATGTTGTCATCGCCAATCACGTATTGTTTTATTGTGATAACGTAAATCAAGCGATTACAGAAGTACGACGTGTTTTAAAACCAGGTGGCAGACTGATTGCCAGCACCTATGGAAAACGCCATATGATAGAAATCACAGAACTGGTTCAGAAGTTTAACAGCGAAATCTCCCTATCCGGAATAACACTCTATGATGTTTTTGGTCTGCATAACGGTGATAAGCTGTTAGAGAAACTGTTCGAAAGAGTCGAAAAAAGAATCTATGAGGATGAAATCATAATCGATGAGGCAATGCCATTAATAGATTACATTCTTTCCTGTCACGGGAATCAAAATCAGCTTCTTGTAGATCATTTTAAAGATTTCAAAGCCTTTGTTGAACAGCAGGTGAAAACCGGCTTTCATATAACAAAAGATGCCGGAGTATTTATCGCTACAAAGCAGTCATAAAGCTGTGCCAGTCGATAAGCAAAAATATAAAATTTAAAAAACTCTTGCAGGTGACGTAACGTCACCTGCTATTATTTTGTCTGTAAGAAATAATCCGTACCTTAATGGAGGTAAAACAAATGAACATTATCGTAACAGGTGGCGCCGGCTTCATCGGCAGTAATTTTGTATTCTATGAATTAAAGGAACATCCGGAAGACAGAATCATCTGTGTTGACTCACTTACATATGCAGGAAACTTAAGCACATTAGCACCAGTTATGGACAACCCTAAGTTCAGATTCGTAAAGCTCGACATCTGTGACAGAGAAGGAGTAAACAAGCTCTTTGAAGAAGAACATCCAGACATGGTTGTAAACTTCGCAGCAGAATCTCATGTGGATCGTTCCATTGAGAACCCTGAAATCTTCCTTGAGACAAATATCATCGGTACATCTGTACTTATGGATGCATGTAGAAAGTACGGCATCAAGAGATATCATCAGGTATCTACAGATGAGGTATATGGAGACCTTCCACTTGATCGCCCTGACCTGTTCTTCCATGAAGACACACCAATTCACACATCTTCTCCATACAGCACGAGTAAGGCAAGTGCAGATCTTTTAGTAGCTGCATATCATAGAACATACGGCCTTCCTGTAACAATCAGCCGTTGTTCTAATAACTATGGCCCTTATCAGTTCCCTGAGAAGCTCATCCCTCTGATGATTGCCAACGCACTTGCAGATAAGAAGCTTCCAGTATACGGTGAAGGAATCAATGTTCGTGACTGGCTCTACGTAGAAGATCACTGCAAGGCAATTGATCTCATCATCCGTAAGGGAACAGTCGGTGAAGTATACAACATCGGTGGTCACAACGAGATGAAGAACATCGACATCGTAAAGTTAATCTGTGATGCACTAGACAAGCCATATGATTTAATTGAGCATGTAACAGACCGTAAGGGCCATGACAGAAGATATGCCATTGATCCTACTAAGATTCATGACGAACTTGGATGGCTTCCTGAGACCATGTTCAAGGACGGTATCAAGATGACCATCCAGTGGTACTTAGATAATAAGGACTGGTGGAAGAACATCATCTCCGGCGAGTATCAGAACTACTACAAGGAAATGTATGGCAAGAAAGAGGTAATTGACTGATGAAAATTTTCGTTACTGGTGTAGCAGGTCAGCTCGGACATGATGTCTGCAATGAACTGGCTGCAAGAGGATACGAAGGAATTGGTACCGATTTAGCAGAAGAATACAAGGGCATTCAGGACGAATCAGCTGTTACAAAAATGCCTTATGTATCACTAGATATCACAGACCAGGATGCAGTAAGAAAGATAATCGATGAAATCAAACCGGATGTCATCATTCACTGCGCAGCCTGGACGGCAGTGGACTTAGCGGAAGAGCCTGAAAAGCAGGCGCTTGTTAAGGCAATCAATGTAGATGGAACTAAAAATATTGCAGATGCAGCCAAGGCAAATGACGCTAAGATGGTTTATATCAGTACGGACTATGTCTTTAACGGTCAGGGAGAGACACCTTGGGAACCGGATTGCAAGGACTATGCGCCATTAAACGTTTATGGTGAAACAAAACTTGGTGGCGAACTTGCAGTTTCAGAAACTCTTGATAAATACTTTATTGTAAGAATTGCATGGGTATTTGGCTTAAATGGAAAGAACTTCATTAAGACAATGCTGAAAGTTGGAAGCAACCACGATGAAGTAAGAGTTGTCTGTGATCAGGTAGGAACCCCAACCTATACACTGGATCTTTCAAGACTTCTGGTAGACATGGTAGAAACAGAGAAGTATGGCTATTATCATGCTACCAATGAAGGTGGCTATATTTCCTGGTATGATTTCACAAAGGAAATCTATGCACAGGCAGGACTGTCAACAAAGGTTATTCCTGTAACAACTAAAGAGTATGGCCTCTCAAAAGCAGCAAGACCGTTTAATTCACGACTCGATAAAAAGAAACTCGTTGACAATGGATTTATACCACTTCCAGACTGGAAGGATGCAGTATCCAGATATCTTGAAGCGTTAAAAGCAGAAGGAGAGTTTTAATGAAAGGTATTATTTTAGCAGGTGGTGCAGGAACAAGACTGTATCCGCTCACAATGGTAACAAGTAAGCAGTTACTCCCAGTTTATGATAAGCCAATGATTTACTATCCGTTATCTACACTGATGTTAGCAGGAATCAAAGATATCTTAATCATAAGCACACCGGAAGATACACCAAGATTTGAACAGCTCTTAGGAGATGGAAGTCAGTATGGTGTTTCGTTAAGCTACAAGGTACAGCCATCTCCTGATGGTCTTGCACAGGCATTTCTACTTGGTGAAGAGTTCATCGGAGATGACGCCTGTGCCATGGTACTTGGCGATAACATCTTCTACGGAAATGGCTTCCGTTCTACCCTTCGTAAGGCAGCAGAACACGCAGAAGCTGGCAAGGCAACAGTGTTTGGTTACTATGTTCATGATCCGGAGCGCTTCGGCATCGTAGAATTTGATTCGAACGGAAAGGCAATCTCGATTGAAGAAAAGCCAGAAGTTCCAAAGTCCAACTATGCAGTAACAGGTCTTTATTTCTATCCGGCTGGCGTATCAAAGATGGCTCACGAAGTAAAGCCTTCCGCAAGAGGAGAACTTGAAATCACGACGTTAAATGACATGTATCTTCAGAAGGATGACTTAAATGTACAGCTTCTTGGACGAGGATTTGCATGGCTCGATACAGGAACAATGGAAAGCCTTGTAGATGCTGCTAATTTCGTTCGAACGATTGAAGAGCTTCAGGGCGTCATGATTTCAGCACCAGAAGAAATTGGCTTCATCAACGGCTGGATTTCAACAGAGAAGCTTATAGAATCTGCGTTAAAGTATGGCAAGAGCCAATATGGCAAGCATTTGAAGTCTGTAGCTGAAGGTAAGGTAAAGTATTAATTAGGAGAGTAAAATGGGACAGATTACAGTAGAAAAGAATGTAGGTGGCATTGAGGGCCTTTGCGTCATTACACCTGCAGTTCACGGTGATAACCGTGGTTACTTTATGGAAACATATAATGAGAACGATATGAAGGAAGCAGGCTTTGACATCAACTTCGTCCAGGACAACCAGTCCATGTCTGTGAAGGGTGTATTACGTGGTTTACACTTTCAGAAGAACTTCCCACAGTGTAAGCTCGTTCGTGCCGTTCGCGGTTCTGTGTTTGATGTAGCCGTAGATCTCCGTTCAGATTCAAAAACGTATGGTAAGTGGTTCGGTATTGAACTCACAGCTGAGAATAAGAAGCAGTTCCTGATTCCGGAAGGCTTCGCACATGGATTCTTAGTGCTTTCTGATGAAGCAGAATTCTGCTATAAGGTTAATGATTTCTGGCATGCAAACGATGAGGGCGGTCTTGCCTGGAACGACCCTGAAATCGGAATTGAATGGCCTGAGCTTCAGGGCGAGTATAAGGGCACCCCATCTTCAGAAGGGTACACAATGTCTGATGGCACATCTCTTAACCTCTCTGATAAAGATCAGAAGTGGTTTGGTTTAAAGGATACATTTAAATTCTGATGTTTAAATAATGAAACGAAGAAAGCGGAAGAACAGGTGAGTTTCCTGTTCTTTCGTTTTTTGTAGTATACATTTTTATACAAATTTAAGAATCCATAACCTTAATCTTCGCATATAATAGATATGCAATTAATATTAAAAAAGGAGAAGAGGGAATGAAAAAGAAAATTGCATATCTATTATGTGCAGTTATGCTGTTCACACTGATCGGGGGATTAGTGCCGGCAACAACTGTACATGCTTCTGTGCGCTGTTCAAATGGCGTATCAGTTAATGGCTGGCTTCATGTCGATGGAAGCAAGCTGAAGAACTCCAAAAACGAAACAATTTCATTACACGGAATGAGTACACATGGGCTCATGTGGTTTCAGAGTCTGTATGGACAGGAAGGCGCGGATGCGGTCGCAAACAGCGGTGCAAATCTGTTCAGAGTCGCAATGTATACGGATGAATATGCAGGCTATTGCAACAGTGCTCAGGATGCAATGAATGCAAAAACACAGCTCTACAAAACGGTAGATGCCGCCATTGCTGATGACATGTATGTCATCATTGACTGGCATGTATTAAACGGTACTGGCGGTGCGTTTCATAATGATCAGGCAATCGATTTCTTTGATGAAGTATCAAAGCATTATGCGAACACTCCAAATGTTCTCTACGAAATTTGTAACGAACCAAACAATGGTGCCGGTAATAACAGCTGGAGCGGCAAGATTAAGCCATATGCAGCATCAGTTATTCCGGTAATCCGTAAGAATTCACCAAAGTCCATTGTAATTGTCGGTACACCAACATGGAGCCAGGAAGTCGATACGGCAACTGAAGATCCGTTAAATTACGATAATATCATGTATTCTCTGCATTTCTATTCAGGTACACATTATGACTGGTTAAGAGATAAGGCCAGAACAGCCATTAAGCGAAACAAAGCAATCTTTGTAACAGAATTTGGTACCTGTGATTCTTCCGGTAATGGCGGTCTGAATCTTTCAGAAGCTAAGACCTGGCTTGACTTCCTCGATGATAACGATATCTCATGGGCTAACTGGTCGCTTGCTAATAAAAATGAGACAGCATCGGCCCTCAAGGAAAGTGCTAATATTTCAGATGGTATTCAGGATTACGAATTAACAGATTCAGGTAAGTTTATTTTTGCCCGCCTTGCAACTTACAAGAACAGTCAGTCAGGCGGTACAACAACCCCGGTCACAGAGCAGGATACACCACACGAGCATACAGTGGTTAAGGATGCAGCGGTGGCTCCAACCTGTGATACAGCAGGAAAGACTGAGGGAAGTCATTGCTCAACCTGTGGAGCTGTAATTACAGCTCAGACAGAAATCAAGGCTACAGGTCACAACTGGAATGAAGGTACTGTGACAAGTCAGCCAACTGAGTGGAATGAAGGCACAAAGACTTACACCTGC
The DNA here is from genome assembly GCA_902781505.1 of uncultured Lachnospiraceae bacterium. Lineage (GTDB taxonomy): Bacteria > Bacillota > Clostridia > Lachnospirales > Lachnospiraceae > UBA4285. The sequence goes on from CACZJL010000004.1 coordinate 120,760, forward strand.
TTGAAATGCAATAAGACAAAGACAGAATCCGTTCCAAAGACAGGACATGTAGAACATGTAGAAAAAGGACAGGCAGCAACCTGTACGCAGGATGGTTATACAGACTATATTCGATGTGAATTCTGCTGGACAATCCTGCAGGAAAGAACAGTAATTAAGGCACTTGGTCATGATTACGATAACGGTGTGATTACGAGACAGGCAACAGAGAATCAGGAAGGTATCAAAACCTACACCTGCACCCGCTGTGGTCAGACAAAGACAGAGTCAATCCCAAAGCTGACTCACACTCATAGCATTGTGACGGATAAGGCTATTGCAGCGACCTGCACAACAGATGGAAAGACAGAAGGAAGCCATTGTTCAACCTGCGGAGCCATCATCAAGGCACAGGAAACAGTAAAGGCAACAGGTCATACAGCAAAAGCTGCAGCAGACACAGCCGCAACCTGCACAAAGGTCGGAAAGACCGGTGAAGTGCGTTGCGCAACATGTAACACAGTATTAGTTGCATCAAAAGAAATCAAAGCACTTGGACATGATTATGACAACGGAGTAATCACAAAGCAGCCAACAGAAAATAGCACAGGTATTAAGACATATACCTGTAAGCGCTGTGGTGATATAAAGACTGAAACTATTGCAGCTCTGCCACATGTTCATACTGTTGTAACAGATTGTGCAGTCGCAGCTACCTGCACTACAGATGGAAAGACCGAAGGTTCTCATTGTTCTTCCTGTGGTGAAATCATCAAGGCCCAGGCGACAGAAAAAGCGCTTGGTCATAGCTTCGATAACGGAACTATAACAAAAAAAGCAACAGCATACGAGGAAGGTGTTAAAACCTATATCTGCTCTCGTTGTGGTACGACGAAGACAGAAAGTATTGCTAAGGTTCAGGAATACGACGCACAGGTTTACAGAAATAACAATCCTGATTTAAGTCGTGCTTTTGGTGACGATTGGGACAGATACTACAGACACTTTGTAAACTACGGTAAGGCAGAAGGCAGAAATGCATACTATCAGGTAACTAATTACTGGAATGGCGTTGATTATTCCCTTGTATTTAATGCAGAAGATTATGCTGCAATGAATCCAGATATCGCAAATGCTTATGGTAAGGATGTAAAGAAACTGCTTTGGCATTTCGTGAACTATGGAATGAAGGAAGGCAGAAGAGCAAATATCACCTTTGATGTAAACTACTATAAGAGCCACAGTGCAGATCTTGTTAAGTTGTATGGCAATGCTACACAACGTTATTATGCGCATTTCATGTACTATGGAGTTGATGAAAACAGACAGGGCTCAGCAGAATTCAGTGCTCAGGCCTATCGAAACAACTATCAGGATATGAATAAGGCATATGGCAATAACTGGAGAGGGTACTATACTCACTTCAGTAAATATGGTTACAAGGAAGGCAGAATTGCTGACAGACAGGTAACAAACTACTGGAACGGAACAGACTATTCCGCGGTATTTGATTCAGAGTACTATGCAATTGCTAATCCTGATTTGAAGCGTGCATTCGGTGATTCAACTGAAAAACTCCTGAAGCATTTTGTGAATTATGGAATGGCAGAAGGAAGAGTGGCATCAGCTGAATTTGATCCAGCGGTATATCGTAGCCGTTATAAGGATTTAGACAAGGCTTTTGGTAACAACTGGGTAAAGTACTACAGACACTACCTCTTTACAGGAATAGCCGAAGGAAGAACTGGTAAATAAACTAAGAAGCATCTGGAGCAGGGCGAAAGTCCCTGCTCCATTTTTGAAATTAAAAGCGTTTCCTAAGATGCGTATTGTCTTACGTGATATCGCAAAGCTCTGGTATGTTAGTATCACGATGAAAACATGGGATTTATCACCTGTAGAGCTGGCTAGAGTAAAATTTCACTCGGAAAATTGAATTAATAAAAAAGAACATCCTTCTTTGTGATAAAGTTATTTTTGCGAAAAAACAAAACAAGGGAGGA
>CACZJL010000005.1 GCA_902781505.1 uncultured Lachnospiraceae bacterium
AGTAAGACCCCTTGAAGACTACAAGGTTGATAGGCTGGAGGTGGAAGTGTGGTGACACATGTAGCTGACCGGTACTAATAGGTCGAGGGCTTGACCAAAGACGTCAAAGGTTTTGTTATTCACAGGATGACAAACTTCCTAAGATGTGATATCATGTTTCGTGTGCAGTTTTGAAGGAACAGCATAAAGCGATGGCCCGGTGGCTCAGCTGGTTAGAGCGCCGCCCTGTCACGGCGGAGGTCAAGGGTTCGAACCCCTTTCGGGTCGCTTGGAATTGTTATTCCATACTTAATTTGATACTTTTGGGATTATAGCTCAGCTGGGAGAGCATCTGCCTTACAAGCAGAGGGTCATAGGTTCGAGCCCTATTGGTCCCATTATATGCCTACTTGGCTCAATGGCAGAGCAGCTGATTTGTAATCAGCAGGTTGTTGGTTCGACTCCGACAGTAGGCTCTTTTCAAATTGTGGTAACACTTTTTGAATAAGGACGGATTCCCGAGTGGCCAAAGGGGACAGACTGTAAATCTGCTGGCACTGCCTTCGAAGGTTCGAATCCTTCTCCGTCCATCGGTTCCTGATTGAAGGATCCGCATAATTAACGCGGGGTAGAGCAGTCTGGAAGCTCGTCGGGCTCATAACCCGAAGGTCACAGGTTCAAATCCTGTCTCCGCTATTTTAAGCCTAGATAGCTCAGTCGGTAGAGCAGGGGACTGAAAATCCCCGTGTCACTGGTTCGATTCCGGTTCTAGGCACTTATGATAAGCCTGTAGAGTGAAAGCTCTGCAGGCTTTTTTGGTTTATGTGGAAATTCCAGTGTTGAGAATAGAAAGGGAAAATAATGGACTTAAATAAGCCACAGTCTTTATATGACAAACTGACAGAATATGCAGATGCCGGTTACCTTCCTATGCATATGCCGGGTGCGAAGGGCAAGAATAATCTGATAAGCCTCCCGGACCCGTACCGGATTGATATTACCGAAATTGATGGGTTTGATAATATGCATCATCCCGAATCAGGCGAGGTTCTTGATCTTGAAATGAAGAGAGCAGCAAGAATGTTTGGTGCAGACCATACCTTTCTGTCTGTGAACGGAAGTACAGGAGCGATTCTGGCTGCAATCTCAGGTGCTGTACCAAAGAGAAGCAAGGTTCTGGTTGCGCGAAATTGTCATATTTCTGTTCAGAATGCTATTATTCTTCGCGAATTAACACCGGTCTGGCTATATCCGGAAGTTTTGCACAAAAAGGCGGGAATCTATGGTGCATATGGGGATAAGTCTATTCGAAATGCTTTGGAATGTGAACAGGACATCGCAGCTGTGATTATAACCAGTCCTACCTACGAAGGAGTAGTGTCTGACATCCGCTCAATTGCTGACATTTGTCATGCGCACGGGGCAAAGCTAATCGTAGATGAGGCGCATGGTGCGCATTTTCCATTCAGTGAGACCCTGCCGGAATCGGCTGTGAGCCAGGGTGCAGATCTTGTGATTCAGAGCCTTCACAAAACCTTGCCGGCACTGACTTCTACAGCACTTTTACATGTTAATTCTGAAAGGTTTGCGGGACAAAACGGTTGGGAGAAGGTCGATTACGAAAACGTTAAGCGATTTTCGGATATTTACCAGACAAGCAGCCCTTCTTACGTGTTAATGGCAAGTATCAGCGGTTGTCTGAACCTTCTTGAAAAGCGGGCTGACGAGCTTTTTGAAACGTATGAAAGAAATGTAAGAACTTTACGGAAACGTTTACGTAATCTGAAAAAAATATTCCTTTTATCCACAGATGACTGGGGAAAACTGGTCCTGATTGTGGATAACGCAAGTGCACTGCACGACTATCTTCTGAATGAGCATCAGATTCAGATTGAGATGACATCACTTCATTATGTGATTCTGATGACCAGTATTGCTGATTCTGTTGCAGATTATGAGAGGCTGGCGGGAGCGCTTGAACGATATGACTTCATGCGGATGCAGGCAGATAATGATGCACATAGCCATAAGAATGAAGAGTCTGTGAAGTCTGGTGCGTTAGATTTCGATGTGGCTCAGTTTATGGTAGAATGTAAGTCAGAGATCAGGTGTATTCCGGCAGAGGCGTTTGAAGCGCCTTGCGAAGAGGTTGCGCTTGAAGCTGCGGTGGGAAGAGTTGCAGGTGAGGAAATCTGTATGTATCCGCCTGGAATTTCTGTGGTCTGTCCTGGTGAGATTATTACAGAAGAATCTGTGGCTCTGATTCAGAAAGCCTGTGAGAGGCTTCATGTTTATGGAATAAGTGAGGGTAAGGTAAAATGCCTGAAATAATGTTTATTATGGGTAAGAGTGCTACGGGTAAGGACCATGTGGCGAAGGCTCTTCTGTCTGATCCGGAGTTGAAACTGAAACCGGTTCTGTTATATACGACAAGACCTATGCGAAGCGGAGAACGTGAAGGCGTTGAATATCACTTTACCGACGATACGGGACTGGAAGGTTTTGAGGCGGCTGATAAAGTGATTGAAAAACGTACATATCAGACTGTTGCCGGTCCGTGGAATTATTTCACCGCAGATGACGGGCAGATTCAGCTGGGCGGAGAGAATCATTATCTTGTGATTGGTACGTTAGAGGCTTATCTAAGCTATGTGAAGTACTTCGGAAGGGAACATCTGTATCCGATTTATATCGAAGTCAGCGACAAGGAACGACTTCTGCGTTCGATTAAGAGAGAAGAGAAGAATGAACATCCGAAGTTTAATGAGGTGTGCAGGAGATATCTTGCAGACGAAGAGGACTTCTCAGAGAATCATTTGATGGAGGCTGGGATTTGTGAGCGATTTAATAATGATGGAGACATTGCTGACACAGTAGAAGCTGTAAAAGCCTCCATTGTTAGAGAGTGCCGTCCTATGCTAAAATAGAGGAACGAAAGGTAGATGTGGCAATGAGTAATTTCAACGATATTTACGGACAGGAAGGGATTAAGACACACCTACAGGATGCGATAGAAAAGAACCAGGTGTCACATGCCTATATTTTTAATGGCGGTGACGGTATTGGTAAGATGATGATGGCGCAGATTCTGGCTAAGACACTTCAGTGTGAGAGCCAGGGTGTGAATCCATGTAATTCCTGTGCGTCCTGTAAGCAGGCAGATTCCGGTAATCATCCGGACATCCACTATATTACACATGAGAAGCCGGCAATTATTTCAGTTGATGAAGTGAGAAATCAGCTGGTTTCTGATATTCAGATTAAGCCATACAGCAGCAAACATAAGATTTATATCATGGACGATGCACAGAAGATGAATGTGCAGGCACAGAATGCAATTTTAAAGACAATCGAAGAGCCACCGGCTTACGGTATTATCATTTTATTGACGACCAATGCGAACTCTTTGCTTGAGACGATCAGAAGCCGTTGTGTAGTCCTTGATTTTAAGCCAGTTTCTGAGAATTTGGTGAAGCAGTATTTATCGGACCATTGCAATCTGCTTGGAAGCAAGGCCGACTTTGCAGCTGCATTTGCCCAGGGTAAGATTGGAAGGGCGAAGGATGCGGCCCAGAGCGATGTATTTGCAGGACTTTCTGAAGAGGTGTTTAAAATCTGCCGTCATGTAAGAGAACTGACACTTCCTGAGGTGTTCTCCGCAGCGAAGGATGCAGTGGCTTACAAAGCGACGATGGACGATTTTCTGGACCTTTTTGCAATGTGGTTCAGAGATGTATTGATTTTTAAGAGTACCTGGGATACGAACCGTCTGATTTTCAAGTCAGATGTCAGCGTAATCAGGGATCAGGCCGAACATACCACCTATAACGGTCTGAATGATATCTTAGAGGCAATTGATAAGGTGAAGGTAAGACTCAAGGCTAATGTTACGTTTGAACTCGCCTTGGAGCTTCTGTATATGACAATCAGAGAAAACATGTGAGGACTAGAATGAGCAAGGTTATTGGTGTCCGCTTCAGACAGGCGGGTAAGGTATATTTCTTCGCACCGGGAGATTTTCAGATTCGCCGGGGCGATCATGTGATCGTTGAGACAGCGAGAGGTGTAGAATACGGAATGGTTGTATTTGCCCCGAGGGAAATGCCGGAGGAGACGATTGTTCAGCCATTAAAGGACATTATCCGCGTTGCGACACCGGAGGATGATAAGAGAGAGGCTGATAATCGAAAGAATGAGCGTGAGGCATATCGTATCGCTCAGGATAAAATCAGAAAGCACAACCTGGACATGAAGCTGGTGAAGGTAGAGTATACCTTTGATAACAACAAGATTCTGTTTTACTTTACAGCAGATGGTCGTGTGGATTTCCGTGAGCTCGTTAAGGACCTTGCTTCTATCTTCAAGACCCGTATTGAGTTAAGACAGATTGGTGTCCGCGATGAAGCCAAGTTACTTGGCGGTATTGGTGTCTGCGGCAGACCGCTGTGCTGTTCTACCTATATGGCTGATTTTGTACCGGTTTCCATTAAGATGGCGAAGGAGCAGAATTTGTCTCTGAATCCTATGAAGATTTCAGGTATCTGCGGCAGATTGATGTGTTGCTTAAAGAATGAGGAAGATACTTATGAATACTTAAATTCCAAGCTTCCAAAGCTGGGTTCGTATGTTACAACGCCTGATGGTCTGTCCGGAAAGGTTTCGTCTGTCAATGTTCTTCGTCAGAAGGTGAAGGTTATCATTGAATTAGAGGATGAGGACGAGAAGGAAGAGCGCGAATATACTGTAGATGAGATTTCTGCAGCAAAGGGTGGTCGTCGTTTCGAGGAACGCAGTGAGCATGCGCAGGATGAGAAGAAGCCGGAAGGTAGAGAGCGCAATCAGAAAGGTAAGTCAGGTGACCGCAAAGAGCACGGCAACCGCTCTGAGAATGGCGAGCGCGGAAATCGTGGTGATCGCTCAGGAAAGCAGGGCGAAGGCAATGCGGAGAAAAAGAGAAAGCATCATGACAATGAGAATGGACAGCGTTCCGCTCAGAATCATGACGGTAAGAGAAGAGAGAGCCGCAGAGAGCGTCAGCAGAAGGCTATTGAGCAGACAAAGGAAAGAGCGCTTGCGGAACTCGAGGATAAGGATCGCAGAGAGGGTAATGGCTCTTTAGATGAAGGATGATCTTTTAAGACCAGGAGAACGCGTAGATGATTTACAGAGGGGAGGGTTCCATCTTATACAGAACCCTTCTGCTTTCTGCTTCGGAATTGACGCTGTGCTCCTGGCTTTTTTTACAAAGGTAATGCCGGGTGAGGATGTACTTGATATGTGCACCGGGAACGGTGCCGTTATGATGCTTTTAGCAGCAAGACAAAAGGGACGTCATCTGACGGGGCTGGAGATTCAAAAAGAAGCAGCTGATCTTGCAAGAAGGAATGTCGTGCTGAATCATGCAGAGGATACCTGCGACGTTGTCGAAGGCGATTTGAAATGTGCAACCGACATTTTTGGCTATGAAAAATTCAATGTAATTACGGTGAATCCACCTTATATGAAGGCGCAGACAGGATTTACGAATCCGAATTCAGCAAAAGCGATTGCAAGACATGAAATTCTCTGTACCAGTGAGGATGTGATTCGATCCTGCTCAAAGCTTCTGAAAGTGAGGGGAAGACTTTACATGGTTCACAGACCGCAGCGTCTGGTTGAGCTTTTTGAGCAGATGAGAGCGTATAAGCTCGAACCGAAGAGAATAAGGATGATTCATCCGAATAAGGAAAAAAATGCAAACATGGTTCTCATTGAAGCCGTTAAGGGCGGCAATGCAGAGCTTACTACAGAACCACCGCTCTTTGTGTATGAGTCGGATGGAACCTATACGAAGGAGCTACGCGATGTCTATTGAAAAAGGAGCATTGTATCTGGTTGCGACACCAATCGGCAACCTGGATGATTTTACGTTCCGCGCCATTGAGACGCTGAAAAGTGCAGATTTGATTGCTGCAGAGGATACAAGAAACAGCATTAAGTTGCTGAATCACTTTGAAATTAAGACTCCGATGACGAGCTATCATGAGTTTAATAAGATTGATAAGGCGACGTACCTTGTCGGAAAGATGTTAAAAGGGGAGACGGTGGCCTGTATTACAGATGCCGGAACTCCCGGAATTTCCGATCCTGGTGAAGAGCTTTGCAGGCAGGCAAGAAATGCAGGAATTCCGGTTCATCCGATTCCAGGACCGGTTGCCGGGGTCAATGCTCTGATTATGTCAGGAAGAAAGACAAGACGTTTTTGTTTTGAAGCGTTTCTGCCTGCTGATAAAAAGGAGCGTGCATATATTTTAAACGAGCTTAAAAATGAGACCAGAACGATTATCCTCTATGAAGCGCCGCATCGACTGGTAAGAACTCTCGGTGAGTTAGCAAAGGTGCTCGGAGGCGAACGCATTCTTACCATCTGTAAGGAATTAACAAAGAGACACGAAAAATCGATGGAATTTACATTTGCCGAGGCATTGGAGTTTTATAAGACTACAGAACCAAGAGGCGAATATGTGTTAGTTATTGAGGGCAGAAACCGCGAGGAGCTTGTGCAGGAAGTAAGAGCCGAGTGGGAAGAAATGCCGATCGCTGAACATGTGGCAATGTATGAGGCACAGGGGATGGATCACAAGGAAGCCATGAAGGCAGCAGCCAAAGATCGTGGTGTCAGCAAGCGTGATATCTATGCGGAACTTATTAATCAGAAGAATTAATACAGAATTTTGTTACTTAAATCAATAAAAGGCTTGTTTGTGTAACTTTTACTTGCAAGATGTACAAATCATTATTAAAATATAATAGTACGAGTGCGGAATGCCTTGGCGTTCCGCTTTTTTCATTCTGACTTGAGAGAATGAAAAACTTGTAATTTTCTTACCAAAAATTAAGGGGAAATGCGACATGCATATCGTAAAAATCAGATGCTCACACTGCACAGCCAGATTTAGAGCAGATGCGGACCGTTATAACGGAACCTGCCCATATTGCGGACTTGAAGTCGATATGCAGCAGGACGCGAAATCCTATATTTTCGAAGAGCCGGTACCTGAAGAGGGGCAGAATTCTGAGAAGCAGGATGATTCCACAGATTCGAATGAGAGGTAAACTTAACATGGCAAGACTGAAAATGATTATTCGGGATGACTCTGTAGAGGACATCGTAGCAGCACCATTTGAGGGACATATGGTTGTTGTGCCAGGAAGATTGCGCAGTGATCTGCAGATGGATCGTCTTGGAATCAAGGTGACAAACGGAAGTGCTTTTACCGTTAAGAGAGAGCAGGCAGCTTTTCTTTATACATCGCATAAGTTATTAAGAATTATCAGAAAGCCGGGAACTTACCTGTATGAAGGTGGCGATGAGCAGCTTAGTATTGCTTTCGTGACTTTAAGAGAGGTCCCTCTGTTCCGTTTCGGCACACCGGATGAGCAGTCCTTCAGAAGCGGTCAGTACGGCATTGACTTAAAGGTTCAGGGATACGGTGACTATTCCTTACAGGTTGTTGATCCGGTTACATTTATCTCTGACTATATCCCTGCGGATACAAGTTACTATACATTTGATGATCCTAAGAAACAGCCGGAGCTCAATCGTGGCTTTATGACCTGTTTCCTGTACGGTCTCTGGAAGGTAAGTAACGATTATCCGATTCATGAGATTGAGAACCATACTGATGAATTAGAGAAGGCAATGGTCGATGATATGACTCCGTTCTCTCATTTCTTTGTGCAGTATGGTATGGAGATTAAGAAGCTTAAGATTTCTAATCTGGAATATACAGAGGAATCCTTAAAGGCTATCGAGAAGATGCAGGCTGAGGAGAACCCTGAACTTGACGAAGAAAAAAATGAAGAGAGTCCGAAGACATTTGCCGAGAGCAAGGCAGATGCTGAGGAAGCTGAAATTGAGTTAGAAGTGGAAGAGAAAGCTGAATCTGTTTCTGATCTTGATATGGAAGAGCTTGATGATGCAACTCTTGAGGCATCTTATGCGAAGGCCGCTGCACATGCAGCTGCAGCAGGACGTCCAAAGGCAGCTTATGCTCAGCCGACAGCAAACTACAGTGAATATGCTGTTCCTGACGAGATTGATTTCTCTAAGTTAGATCAGATTGGCGAACAGCCTTCTGCTCAGGTTCAGAGAGCTGCTTCTAAGGCAGCAGCCGCAGCTTCCAAATTCTTCAAGCCTCAGGCAACAGAAGAAAAGCCAGCAGGCGGAAAGATTTCAGATCAGATGATGGCTGATTTAAAGAGATTAAAGGAACTTTTAGATGATGGAATTCTGACTCAGGAAGAGTACGAGAATAAGAAAAAACAGATTTTAAAGATGTGAGGTGAAGTCGATGTTTTGCAGTCATTGCGGAATAGAAATACCAAATCACATTAAGTTCTGTCCGATTTGTGGTCTTCAGAGTGAGGACACCACCGGTCTTGAGTGCTATGCGATTGCAGAGCAGACTAAGAAGGAAACCGGCAGAAAAGTGACACCGCAACAGGTTGCCGAAGCAGAGGGAGTAACGCTTCCTCTTCAGAAGCCGGTTGAAGATGCACAGACCTTTGATGCTGAAGCAGGCAAAGCGTTTGAAACAGGTGTCAGCGCAGAAGAAAAACAGAACCGGAATGCAGAAGGCTTCTTAAAGAGTCTTGCAAAACCGTCTCATATTCTGATGTTACTTGGCGATATCTTACAGATTGCAGCAATCTTCCTTCCATTTGTCGTGATTTCTTTTCAGTCAAGCATGGCAGGAGTGACAGGCAGTGCATCAACAACAGCAACATTGGTTACTGGAGATGGAATCTATTTCCTGGTTGTGTATGTCATTCAGATTATCATGCTCCTTCTGAGGGTGATTCCTGCAGCTCAGCTGATTACGTTAGTGGAAGCAGGAACGGTTGTATATGAGGTGATTAGTATCACCCGTCTTCAGCGCGAATACACGGCAGGAAGTGCGCTTGTAAATGCATCCTACAAGGTTGTTCCGGGTGCAGGTTTCTTCTTACTGATTGCAGGTATGCTGCTTTGTGTAGTTGCAAGTTGTATGCTGTTAAAGCTTAAAAAGAAATAATTAAAAAGCTGCTGTGAAAAAATGATTATCTCATTTTTTCACAGCAGCTTTTTTGATGCCTTCAAGCTTCATTTACTTTTTACGGGAGTGAATCTCGTTATCTTTCAAAATTCGGCGAATCGTCTTATACAGATGTGGCTTGATGCCTTCTAAGTTGGTTGGTTCTCCATAGAGAATAGCACTGTAGGAAACAGAGCTTACAAGCTCGATGATTAAGAATAGTACAATTTCAGGATCTCTCAAACGAATCTTATCATTTTTCGCAAAGCGGTTAAAGACATCAAGAAAATCGACGTCGTTTTCTGAAACACCGGTCGTTAAAGCCTTCTTAAAGATTCCCCAGCTTAAGTTCTTACTGATGAAGGTCAGAAGCTTACGGTTTCTGTCGAGCTCATTTAAGATATCATCAATAATAAAGATGATGGTATCTTCAAATGGTAATTCTGTCTCATGACTGAGGTTATATGCATGCAGGTGTTCTACCGCTTCCTTAAAGAGACGGTCAGACTCGTGTGCAATCAGCATATTTCGAATATCATATTTATCCTTGAAATACAGGTAGAATGTTCCCTTCGCAATTCCTGCATTCTCCGCAATTTCTGCGATGGAGGTCTTATTGACACCTTTGCTGGTGAAAAGCTCAAATGCAGTATTCAGCAGGGAAGTTAGCTTCTGCTGTTTATTGGTTTGTAACTTACCCATAAATTTTGTCCTTCTTTTCTTTCCCCTCGTCTACGATGTAATCATAACATCTGAAGTAAAAATGTCAACGAAACAATTTGCAAATGGATTAAAAATATGACCGTAAGTCAATAAATTTTTGATGCTAAAATTGGCGAAATAGGCATATTTACTGTGATTTATAAAAACGCAGGTTACAATTTTGGTATCCTGTAACTTAAATTTAGCAAAAAAAGATTGACCTTTGGTCATTTAGGATTATAATAAGATTCGAAAAAGGATTGACCTATGGTCATTTTATGAAAGCAATTGTAAGACATTGCTTTAAGGAGGAAAGAGATGAATAAGTTATCAAGAGAAATTGTAAAACTTAGAATCCCAATCCTGATCTTAAGTATCCTTCTTTTGATTCCGGCAGGAATCGGATACATCAAGACACGTATCAATTACAACGTACTTGATTATCTTCCAAAAGAAATTGATACCATGAAGGGTCAGGACATTTTACTTGATGAGTTCGGGAAGGGCGCATATGCCACCGTCGTTGTCGAGAATATGGATGCCAAGGATCTTACAAAATTAGAGAATAAAATCAAGGCAGTAGATCATGTAACGGAGGTTATTTCCTATAATGGATTCTCCGGTTCTGAAATTCCGGTTGGATTCCTTCCGACAGAAATCAGAAAAGAGTTCTACAATGACAACAGCAATGCAACATTGTTCGCCATCTTCTTTGATGATTCGACATCAAGTGATGGAACAATGCAGGCAATTAAAGAGATTCGTAAGGTTACAGATCATCAGTGCTTCGTATCCGGCATGGCAGCAGTCGTAACAGATACCAAGGACTTAGCTGAGGCCGAGGCTAATCTTTATGTTATGATCGCTGTATTACTGGTAGCCATTGTACTTGCTGTATTTATGGATTCCTTCCTTGTACCGGTCTTTTTCTTAGTAAGTATCGGTATGGCAATTCTTTATAACTTAGGTTCCAACGTGTTCTTCGGACAGATCAGTTACGTAACCAAGTCTTTGGCCGCTGTTCTGCAGCTGGGTGTAACACTTGACTACAGTATCTTCTTATGGAACACCTATAAGGAAGAAAAGGAAGAGTACCCAAATGATCATCGCGAAGCAATGGCACTTGCCATCAGCCACACTTTCACATCCGTTGTTGGTTCTTCTATCACAACCGTCGCAGGTTTCGTGGCACTTTGCTTCATGAGCTTCACGCTCGGACTTGATATCGGTATTGTTATGGCAAAGGGTGTTGTATTCGGTGTAATCGGATGTACAACTATTCTCCCTTCCCTGATTCTTACCTTTGATCGTGCACTTGAGCACACAATGCACCGTCAGCTGATGCCTGACTTTTCAGGAATGGCAAGATGGATTACAAAGCATTTTTACGTATTCCTTATTATTCTTCTTGTTCTTTTCTATCCTGCATATTACGGACAGAAGAACACAAGAGTTTACTATGATTTAGCCAATACACTTCCTGCAAGACTCGACAGTTCACAGGCTAATAAAAAGCTTTCTGAGAACTTTGATATGAACTCTGTTTATATGGTGCTCGTCGATACGAACATGACCGGTAAGGATGCCAAGGCCATGGTTGACGAAATTAAAAAACAGGACGGCATAACATTTGCCCTGGGATATAACAGCGTTCTTGGCAATGACGTACCGGATGAATTCGTACCGAACTCCATAAAGGAGAAATTAAAGGGTGATACCCATCAGCTCATCATGGTAGCATCCGACTATAAGGTAGCTTCCGATGAGGTCAATGCACAGATTGATGCAGTAAACGATATTGTTAAGAGATATGATGAAAACGGAATGGTAATCGGTGAAGCTCCTTGTACAAAGGATCTGATTAAGATCACTGCTCATGATTTCCAGGTTGTAAGCGTGGTATCCATCCTGTTTATCTTCCTGATTATCTTCTTCGTATTTAAGAGCGTAACCCTTCCACTGGTGCTCGTTCTTGCGATTGAATTTGCCATTTTCATCAACATGGGTGTTCCGTATTACATGAATACCGAGATTCCGTTCATCGCATCCGTTGTTATCGGTACTATCCAGTTAGGTTCTACCGTAGACTACGCGATTCTGATGACAACACGTTACAGAAGAGAGAGATTCCTTGGTAATTCTAAGGAAGATTCCATTACGACAGCACTTGCAACTTCCATTCCATCCATCATCGTTTCAGCGCTTGGTTTCTTCGCCGCAACCTTTGGTGTTGGTCTGATTGCATCCGTAGATATGATCGCTTCCCTCTGCACATTAATGGCAAGAGGTGCGTTAGTTTCCATGGTAGTCGTTATCTTGATTCTCCCATCCCTGTTCATGCTTTGTGACAAGATCATCATTCACACAAGTAAGGGTTTCATTGATAAGAGTAAGAAGAATTCCAAGGCTGTAGCCTGACAGCAGAAAGGAAGAAGGATTATGATTAAGAAGAATTTAATTAAAACAGTTTCAGGACTTCTCGTAGCAGCAATGGTAGCCTGCTCCGTAGCAGTTCCCCATGTATTAGAACAGCCTGTTGAAACAACATCAGTTGAAGCAAATTACCAGGCGAAAAAGGACGCCGATTCACAGCAGACTCTGGCAAATGCCATCTCTCTGTTCACATCTGGCTCCAATGGCACAGGTTCCGTAAAGAGTTCCTCCTCAGCAACACAGAATTCCAAAGACGAGACGGTATTCGTGTTCACAGATGTCAATGGTAAGCAGACACAGGCAATCGTTAACGAAAAGCTTCGTAACGTAGAGAAGAGCAGCAACATAAGCGATGAAACATCTCTGACAGATATTGAGAACCTTTCCGGTGATGAAGCCTTCAATAAGGGTGCAGGAGATAAGCTCTCCTGGGCAGCAAATGGCAACTCCATTACTTACCAGGGTAAGACAACAAAGGCAGCACCTGTAACAATCAAGGTTACCTATAAGTTAAACGGTGTTACTATGAGCCCTTCTGAAATCGCTGGTAAGAGCGGTCGTGTGACCATCCGTTATGACTACACAAATAACGAAAAAAAGACCATTACAGTCAATGGAAAGACTAAGAACGTAACCGTTCCATTTACCATGATTACAGGACTGTTACTTGATTCCAATACATTTAGTAACATCCAGGTTAACAACGGTAAGTTAATCGAATCTGATAAGGGTGCCATCGCTATGGGCATAACTCTTCCAGGATTCTCAAAGTCCTTAGAGTCTCAGGTTGGTTCTGATTTAGTAGACCTTGATATCCCAGAGTACTTCGAGGTTTCTGCTGATGCAGAGAACTTTGAAATCGGTATGAGCCTTTCCATGGCAACAAGCAATCTTCTTACCGATATGAACTTAGATGAGATTAATACAGCTGACATCGACAAGGACTTAAAGGATCTTGGTGATGCAGCAGATCAGCTTACGGAAGGTTCTGCAGCTCTTGCAGATGGAACAGGTGAGTTAGCTTCCAAGGTTCCTGAATTAACAGATGGTATTCAGCAGTTAGCAACAGGTGCGATTTCTCTTAAGGATGGTGCTGTTCAGGTCAATGACGGAACAAAGGCAGCAGCAGACGGTGCCGCACAGCTTTCTGCAGGTGCTCTTGCAGCAAAGAATGGTGTTGCTGAATTAAACGGAAGATTCCGTGAAGTAACAGATGGATTAGCATCAGCAGCTCCGGGAGCCAGTCAGCTCGCAGCAGGTCTTGGCACAGTAGATCAGCTCACAGGTAAGACAACAGAGGAAACACCAACAACCATTGCTTCCGCTCTCTATCAGTTCAAGACAGGAACAACTGCTTTAAAGAATGGTACCGACCAGCTTTCTGCAGGTATCTCAAAGCTCGCTTCTTCTATTGATACTTTACATGAAGGAGCTCAGGCAGTAGCTGATGGCACAGCTTCCATCCAGACCGGAATGGATACTCAGCTTGATACAGCAAAGGAAACCAATGTAACAGAGATTAAAAAGGTAATCGAAAAGGAAGGGGCAGCTGCAACACAGTACAATGCTACACTTGCAGCATTCGGACTTCCGGCATTAACAGCGGCATCTGACCTTCAGACAGTTTCTGCAGAGAATGCACAGACACTGCTCACAAACTACATGAATGCATATGCTCAGGCTACAGCAGCAAAGGATACTATTATTGCAGGTATTAAGGGCAAGGCTGTACAGGACAACCTCGCTGCTATTCAGGCAGGTGCGGTTACTCGTGAACAGGTTGAGGCAGCAGCTGCACCAAAGGCAGAAGAGACAGCTGCACAGCTTCCGATGCTCTACCTTCAGGAAGTTGGCGACTTAACAACTGTTATGTCCTACGGCGCTTCCAATACAACAATTGATACAATCAAGTCAAATGTAGATACATCCGCAACAAGTGGTGATATCGCAAAATTAAAGGCAGGTGCGCAGCAGGTAGCTGATGGTATCGGTACAAGTGCTGATATTACAACACCGGTTGCAGGTGAGGCAAAGAGCATTGCTGCAGGTATCGGCCAGTTAGGTGTCGGAATCAACCAGGTTGGCAATGGCGCAGGCGCTTTAAGCAGCGGTGCAAATGCTCTTTCTGACAGCTTCAAGAAGGTGATTGAAGGTTCTGCTCAGCTCACAGCGGGTGTAGCAAAGCTTGGTGCAGGTATCGGTACAACCGATCAGCTCACAGGTAAGGATCTTCCACAGAACCAGACCGTAGCTTCTGCTCTCTATCAGTTACAGTTAGGAACCATCCAGTTAAGCGATGGTACAAATGAACTCTCCGCCGGTGCGGCAAAGCTCTATGACGGTACTGCTCAGCTCTCCGCAGGTGCAGCTGCACTTGAAGAAGGAACAGGCAAGTTAAACGATGGTGCCGGTGCTTTAGGTGATGGCGTAAATCAGTTAAACGAAGGCGCAATCCAGCTTCATGATGGAATGGTACAGTTCAACGAAGAAGGAATTTCAAAGATTGAACAGCTTCTTGGTACAGACGCCAAGGATGCCTTAGATACAGTAAAGGCAATCACAGACCTCGGAAAGGACTACCAGTCCTTCGCAGGAAAGGATGCTGCAACCAACGGTTCTGTAAAGTTCATCTACAAGACAGAAGGCGTTAATAAGTAAAGAATGTAGAGTATACATTTTCATACTCCTAAAAGTCAGGGAAGTCCTCTGACGAAAGACGGCAGAATGCTTCGCAGGCGTTCTGCCGTTTTTATGTAAAAAAAAGACCGGAAAGCAAAATTGCTTTCCGGTCTTTTCGATTGTTTGAATTGATAATTAGCCGAAGTATCTCTTTAAGAGACCTGCAAATGCCTTACCGTGTCTTGCCTCATCACGAGCCATCTCATGAACTGTATCATGGATTGCATCGAGGTTGAGAGCCTTTGCTCTCTTAGCAAGATCTGTCTTACCAGCAGTAGCGCCATTTTCAGCTTCAACGCGAAGTTCAAGGTTCTTCTTTGTAGAATCTGTGATAACCTCGCCTAAAAGTTCTGCGAACTTGGCAGCATGCTCAGCTTCTTCATGAGCAGCTTTCTCGTAGTACATACCGATTTCTGGGTAGCCTTCACGATGAGCAACTCTTGCCATTGCAAGGTACATACCAACTTCTGAGCACTCGCCGTTGAAGTTAGCTCTTAAATCTTCGATGATGTCTTCCGGAACACCCTGAGCTACACCTACAACGTGCTCAGCAGCCCATGTTAAGTTTCCTTCTTCCACTGCTGTGAACTTGGAAGCTGGAGCCTTACACTGTGGACATACCTCTGGTGCTGCATCTCCTTCGTAAACGTAACCACATACCTGACATACAAATTTCATAGTTAATTGTCCTCCTTGATAAAGTTTAGCTGTTTCGTTGTTACCAATATATCATCGCTAAGTGTCTTAAGTTAACACTAATAGTAATGATTATCATTAAAAAATACAGGTTTTGAATCTAAATTTTTGGATTTACGTAAAATTTGGACTTTCCTGTTTTAAAGAGGGCGCAGAGATCTTTTAAGATACCTTTGTCTGCTTTGCTTTCTTCTCCGCTTTTTTTGCGCAGAGTTCACACTGGCCGAAGAACATGGTGCTGTGTGTATATACTTTTCCGGCAAACCCCTCAATCGGCCGGGAAAAAATCTGTTCTGCCTTGTCTCCATCCGGAATATCAAGGTCTATTAATTCGCCGCAATCTAAGCACTTGAAGTGATAGTGTGGGGAGGTGTTTCCATCAAAATGAGTTTCATCATCTCCACAGATGACTTTCATGGCATCACCATGGTCCACTAAGAACGTCAGATTGCGATAGACTGTTCCAAGGCTGATGTTTGGATATTCCTTGCGGATGTCCGCATAGACCATATCAGCAGTTGGATGGTCTTTTCGCATTTTTAAGTTATTTAAAATCGCGTCACGCTTGACGCTGTGTCTGGTTGTTGCCATTAAGGCTCCTGTTCTGACCGTTTTGTCCGGTCGTTTTATGGATTTGGCTGTTAAGCCTGGCGTCACTTATCAGCATCCGGCCGCTTCCCTGATTAATCCCATGATGTTGTCGATGGCAGAGAAAGATTCACTGGATTCCATTGCCTTCACCTGATCTTCACGGTGTTCAAACACTTCCTTTACGGCTGCGAGGAAATCGTCCTTCGTCATGACATCTTCATCTAAGACAAAAGAGAATCCCTGCTTTTTAAAGGAATTGGCATTTAAAATCTGATCACCACGGCTTGCATTCGCAGAGAGTGGTACAAGGATATTTGGTTTTCTTGCTGCGAGAATCTCACAGATTGCGTTAGCACCTGCACGGGAGACGATTAAGTCTGCCATCGCAAGTAAATCCTTCATTTCATCACTGATGTACTCAAACTGCACGTAGCCAGGCTGATTAAAGGACTCGTCGGACTTACCTTTACCGGTTAAGTGACAGATCTGGAATTCCTTTAAAAGCTCATCAAGAGCGCCTCTGACTGCGTTGTTTAAACGAACAGCACCTGTACTTCCGCCAACTACTAAAAGAACCGGCTTGTCTTTTGTAAATCCGCAGAATGCAAGGCCCTTCTCCTTAGAACCGGTTAAGAGTTCCTGACGGATAGGAGAGCCTGTGAGGACTGCCTTGTCAGCCGGAAGATACTTTACGGTTTCAGGGAAGTTACAGCAAATCTTTGTTGCCTTTCTCATGGCGATTTTGTTCGCAAGACCCGGTGTCATGTCGGATTCATGAATGATAACCGGGATATGGCGCGCACCGGCTGCGAGTACAACAGGAACAGATACGAATCCGCCCTTTGAAAATACTACATCCGGCTTGATTTCTTTCATCAGTTTCTTCGCCTGTCTGATGCCGTTTAATACGCGAAATGGGTCAGAAAGGTTCTTTAAGGAGCAATAGCGACGGAACTTACCACTGCTGATGCCGTGGTAAGGAATGCCTTCTTTCTCTATTAACGTCTTTTCAATTCCTGTGTAGGAACCGATGTATTCAACTTCAAAGCCAGCTTCCTTTAAGGAAGGAAGAAGAGCAATGTTAGGAGTAACATGGCCGGCTGTACCGCCGCCAGTTAAGACGATTTTCTTCATTATGCATTAGCCCCTTCCATTTCAGCCTTGTATTGCTCGAGAGCTTCAGCCAGCTGATCTGGGCAGGATGTTGGACGCGGGCCGCATTTAATGCCCTTCATGCGGGAGATAGCATCATCGATGTCCATGCCTTCTACTAAAGCTGCGACACCCTGTGTGTTTCCGCTGCATCCGCCAAAGAATTTTACATTTGTTACTTTATGATCTACTACGTCGAAAGAGACCTGCATAGAGCAGACTCCGTGGTTCTTATGTACCAATGTAGTGCCTCCTAAATAAGAATTATTATTATTACAACTGCATTATAACACTGTCCAATGCGAATTGAAATTGATATTTTTGGGTGTTATACTTACAGCTGTCGGACTTCTTGTCCGGCGCTAAAATCAGGAAGTCCGGCGGCGGTATCCTTTGTGATGGATGCATGATTCGCTGTACAGATAAAGGAGAAGAATGATGATTGGTATTATCGGAGCAATGGATGAAGAGGTTGAGCAGATTGTCTCAGCAATGGAAATTGAAAGAACAGAAGAGAAGGCGCAGATGACATTCCGCCAGGGTTCTTTAAACGGAACGGAAATCGTTATCGTAAGAAGTGGTATCGGAAAGATCAATGCCGCTGCCTGCGCACAGATTCTGTGTGATGACTTTAAGGTGGATTACATTATTAACACAGGTATCGCAGGTTCTTTAGATGCCAAGATTGATATTGGTGACATTGTTATTTCTACAGATGCTCTGCATCACGATGTGGATGCGACAAACTTTGGCTACCCGGTTGGCCAGGTTCCAAGAATGGACGTCTTAAGTTTCCCTGCTGATAAAAAGCTGATTGAGCTTGCGCTTGAGGCCTGCAAAAAGGCGGTTCCGGAAATCGGAATTCACACAGGCCGCGTCTGCTCCGGCGATCAGTTCATTTCTGATCAGGCTGTGAAGGACAAGATTATTAAAAACTTTGGCGGCTCCTGCTGTGAGATGGAAGGTGCCTCTATCGCCCACGTTGCATATCTTAACAATGTTCCTTTCGTAATCTTACGTGCAATTTCTGATAAGGCTGATAACTCTGCAACCGTTGATTATCCAACCTTTGAAAAGAAGGCCATCGCCAATTCCGTAAAGCTTATCAAGCAGCTCTGCGCTGAAATCTGATTAGCGAAAACCTATAGAAACCATAGAAAAATAAAAACCCGTTCTGCCAGTTGTTTCCTTGCAGAGCGGGCTTTTTAAGCGTAAGCTAAAGAAAGATTAATATGAAAGAAGATGGACGGATGCAGAATAAAGCTTCGAAAATCAGCACCTACTTTCTCATGGAAAAATGGGTGCTTCTGCTTGTGACCATTACAGGTCTCATTTACAATATTGGCCTTGCTGTCGTTCCCTATATGGAGGGACAGCTCTTACAGCGCCTGATTGATGTTTTGCAGGGTATAAAACCCCCTCGGCAAATGTTCCGGTTATCAGTCCTTTATGTTCTGCTTGTTCTTTTCGTGCAGGGCACAAGATACTATAAACGCCTGTATGTGCGGTATTTTGCCAATAATACGAATCGAAGAATGAAGCAGAAGGTCTATCGCGTATTGGTCCATTCTTCAAGGGACACGCTTGATGCTGGAAAAGCCGGAAGTCAGGGCGATATTCTGACCAAGGCAATCAGTGATGTGGAAGCCTGTGTCGAAGGTATGCGAAAGGCAACGACGGAAGTATTTGATACCGGAATCGCTATGATTGCCTATCTGGTTCTTTTGTTTACGCTGGACTGGCGTCTGACTTTTATTTCTCTTATCTTCCCGCCGATTGCTCTATATCTGGCGCAGAACCTGAAAAAAACAGTGACGCTGGCGGAGCGCGCTGCCAAATCAAGCGCAGGACGTCTTTCGTCTGCAACTTTAGACCGGGCGGAGAATGCTCTGACGTACCGTATGTTTGGAGAAGAAGAAAACCAGAATCGCCTCTACGAAGAGAAGCTGACAGATTATGAGAAAGCAAGCATAAAAGCACATGTCTTATCAAGCTCCGCACAGCCGATCTATCAGGGAATTGCGATGATCAGTGTGTTCTTTATTATATTGATTGGAGCAGAAAACGTTAATGGAAACGGGTTTACAGGTTGGAATATCGCAGCATTTACCGCGTATCTGGCCTGCTACGTAAAGATGGCAATCAAGATTTCAAAGACCGGTAAGCTCTTTAATGCCGTTCAGAAAGCACGTGTTTCCTGGAATCGCATTCTGCCGTTCTTAAAGGAAGCAGATGAAATTCCGGACATGACCGAACCTGCGCTCGCGACCGGTACTGCGCCGGTAGCGGGGACTGCTGGTGCGGGCCTTGAGTTGAAGAATGTTTCTTTCTCATTTGGAGTGGGCGGCTTTGCGCTTGAAAACCTGAATCTGGTCTGCAGACCGGGAAGCATCATAGGAATTACGGGAAGTGTGGCTTCCGGTAAATCAGCGATTGGAAGAGTGCTTCTCAACGAGGTTTCCTACACTGGTGAGATTTTGCTTAACGGAAAGAATTTACGTCAGGGACAGGAGTTGAACAGCGAGCAGGTTTTATATCTGAGCCATGATCCGGAGCTGTTAAGTGATACGATTGAAAATAATATCCAAATGGGGCTTGAAGGGGATGTATCCGAAGTCCTTGAAGAGGTGTGTCTGACTGAAGAGGTAGCAGCGCTTCCGGATGGAATTCAATCTTTAATTGGTGCCGGCGGAACAAGGCTTTCCGGTGGGCAGCAGGCACGACTGGCGCTGGCCCGCACGCTGTATCACGAAAGACAGTTGACCAAGGGTGTGGAGCACAGCGGTGCAGAGGTCAGGGTGCTGGTGCTCGATGATCCATTTGCCGCGGTAGACAAAATGACAGAGCAGGAGATTTTTAAGAATCTGAGAGAGCATTACGCAGAGACCTGCATCCTTTTGATTTCGCACAGGCTGTCCTTATTTAAGGAGCTTTCCGGCGTGCTGTTTTTACAGAATGGTACCGGTGTCTTCAGCACGCATGAAAAACTGTGCCGTGAAAACGAGGAATATGCGAGACTTTTTGCCATGCAGGAAGGGGGTGACTTGTGATGCATAAAATCAGGAAAAGACACGCAGTTGCGGAGAGCCTGCGATTTGTTTTAAGTAAAAATCCACTTCTGACGATGAGTCTGATTCTTTCCATCGCTCTGTCGGTTATTTTGGGACTCCTTCCTCCGCTGATTCTTGAGAGAATCGTAAATAATCTGACTAACGGGAGCGGAATTCGAATCAGCCTGGCAGTGGCGTATGTTGGAATTACGATTCTGGCGCTCGTGATGGAATCGCTTAAGGAAGTGGCAATTACGGTGTTTGGTCAGAAGATTACACATCGCCTACGAAGCCTGATGGCACAGAAGATGAACCAAATGAAGGCCGCCTACTTTCAGGTGACGGATCCGGGTATCACGGTCTCTCGCTTTGTGAATGATGTCGATACGATTGAGTCGTTGTTTGATGATGGCGTCATCAGCATGTTCTCTGATTTAATCAGCATCGTGGGAATTTTAGGAATCATTGCCTCGAGGAGTCGCGGTCTGTTTGTTTTAATGCTGATTGTTCTGCCTCTGGTGTTTCTTATGACCCGACGTTTTCAGCGGCAAATGTTAGCGGCTCAGATTGAGAATCGTAAGGCAATTGGCGACTCGAGCAGACAGATTCCAGAGACCCTGCACAACCTTCGCACGATTCACAACCTCGCGGCTGAACACTTTATGGAGGAGCGATATCAACGCTCGATCGAACATGGATTTGAAGCGGTGAACAGGACTGCCTTTTATGATTCGATTTATTCTCCGATTATTTTGTCTGTTGGAGCAGTTGTTGTTGCGCTGATGATGTCAGCCTGCACCGGAACGTATGAGATGAAGATATTCTTCGGGATGAGCGTTGGTACGGCAGCCGCACTGGTGGCCTATGTGTCTAAGGTGTTTGACCCGGTTCAGAGCCTGGGCATGGAAATTCAGAACATTCAGGAAGCGGCAGCAGGAATTGAACGACTGAATGAATTTTTAAACGAGGATGAGCGCGAGCTTGGCAGAAATCTTAAGAAGCAGGCATCGGACCTGAATGCGACACAAATTTCTGACACGAACCTTGCAGGCGATTGGGCGGTGGAGTTCTCTCATGTGACCTTTTCCTATGATCTTGAGGTTCCGGTTTTAAAGGACTTCTCGATGCAGGTAAGAAAAGGAGAGATGGTGACGTTAATGGGAAGAACCGGCGCTGGAAAGACTACCATCTTCCGATTGATTCTTGGCCTCTTCGAGCCACAGAAGGGTAGCGTTCTTGTAAATGGAGAACGTGCGGGAACGTTGAATGACAGGGAAAGGAGAAGTAAGCTGGCCTGTGTCGAACAGAACTTCCGTTTTATTCCGGGTACGGTACGAGATCAGATTACACTCAAAAACCCTGATATTAAAGAAGAGCAGGTAGTGACGACATTACGGCAGGTTGGTATTCTGGATCTGACAGAGGGGTTGAAAGATGGGCTTGATACAGAGGTTTCAGAGTCCATGTTCAGCCAGGGACAGAAACAGCTGCTTGGCATTGCAAGAGCAATTGTCTGCAATCCGGAAATTTTGCTTCTTGATGAAATTACAGCCAATCTGGACAGTGTCACAGAATCCCAGGTGTTAGAGGCACTGGATCAGGCATCTAAGGAAAGAACCACCATTTCCATCTCCCATCGTCTGTTTGAAAAGAGGGGACAGGGAAGAATTATAGAAATCTAGACCGGGGTAATCAATACAATACATAAGATTAAAATTTACATGGACTTTAAAAAGCGGGCTATGTGCCATTAACAGGTGCATAGCTCGCTTTTAAAGTTTCGGTTTACGCTCTCATTCCCTTGTTTACTTCATCAAAGGTTTCTGTGATCTGCACGTCAGGAGCCGGTGTTAAGAGGCTGACGATGACATTTACCACGATAGCAAGGATGAAGGCAGGAAGAAGTTCGTAGATGTTCCATGCGCCGCCGAGTGGACGGATGAGGAACTTCCATACGAAGATCATGATGCCGCCGGTAGCCATACCAGCGATTGCACCATAGCGGTTGGATCTCTTCCAGAACAGTGCGAGTAAGGTAACAGGACCGAAGGAAGCACCAAAGCCAGCCCAGGCAAAGCTTACGATCTTAAATACGGAGTTGTTGGAATCCCAGGCTAAGAGGACACCGATACCAGCGATTACAAGAAGGCTGACACGGGCAATCACCATGAGCTTCTTTTCGGACATCTTCACCTTGAAGAATCCGTGGAGGATATCTTCTGAGATAGAAGAGGAGGCTGCAAGCAGCTGGGAATCGGATGTTGACATGGTTGAAGCTAAGATACCGGAAAGTACAACACCTGCGATTAATGCGAATCCAAGTCCCTTAGTTGAGAGCAGGGATGCAATCTGAACGATGATGGTTTCAGATGCGGAGCCCTCAAGAACAGGAATTTCTCCGACCTTAGTCATACCAAGACCGACAGCGCCAATCATAACGGCAAAAGCCATGGAAATTACTACCCAAACGGAAGCGATTCTTCTTGAAAGCTTAAGCTTCTTATCATCTTCAATTGCCATGAAACGAAGGAGAATATGAGGCATACCGAAGTATCCAAGTCCCCAGGCAAGTGTAGAGCAGATGGTTAAAAGTCCGTATGGAGTTGCGCTTCCTGTCGTCGGATCATAAGAAGAAGTCAGGCTTAAGTAGCCAAGTAAATTCTTCGCATTGTCGTTAACAACGGAAAGTCCGCCGACAACGTTGATGCCGAAGATTAAGATAACAATCAGAGCGAGTGTCATAATGATACTCTGAATCAGGTCGGTTGTAGAAGCAGCAAGGAAGCCACCTGTAATCGTGTAGCCGATGATAACGATGGCTGAAACAACCATGGCTACGTGATAATCAATTCCAAACAGGCTGGCGAAAAGCTTGCCGCAGGCAGCGAAGCCGGATGCTGTGTAAGGAATGAAGAAGATTACAATAACAATCGCACCAATTAGCGTTAAGATACGGCTGGTATCGCCGTAACGATTGGAGTAGAACTGAGGAATTGTAATTGCTGAAATGTGTTCAGAATAGCGGCGAAGGCGCTTGGCAACAATCAGCCAGTTAAGATAAGTACCAACGGCAAGACCCAGAGCGGTCCAGAAAGGATCTGCGATACCGGAAAGGTAGGCAAGCCCCGGAAGCCCCATCAGTAACCAGCTGGACATATCGGACGCTTCTGCACTCATGGCAGTTACAAACGGTCCCAGCTTTCTTCCCCCGAGATAGAAGTCGGAAACATTGCTGTTTTTCTTGGATGCCCAGAAGCCGATGATAAGCATAAGAATTAAATATGCAATCATTGCGACGAGCATGCCGATTTGTGAAATAGACATAACATTCTCCCAAAATAAGTTTGATAATACCGCATTGAGCGGTGTAAACATCAGGAAATCTTCCTGAAAATAAAAAGCGGATTGTTACTTTAGAACAATCCACAGTATTGTAGCAGATAGAGAACACTTTATCAAGTTAAAGCAAGTTAATAAAGTAAGGTGTTCACTGGCTTCGTCTCAGTCCTCTTCGATAACCTGGATTTCGAAATTGGCAAATGAAATTTCTTCCACGAAGTTGTCTTTGTTAAACCGAACCTTGCTTGAGCGCTGGAATTCTCTGATATTGGAATCGAGCCAGATTGGCTCGGATAAATCAAACTCATAGCAGGCTTCTGTTATGCTGTTAAAAATCTTACGGGTACGGTTTAAATCCGGATCGTCATTGCAGATGACAGTATCACGAAGAACGTGGCCCTTTGAATCAATGAGCTTACACCAAAGTCGGAACATATTACACCTCGAAAAATCCTGCAGAAATCTGCACGAGAATAAATATAGAAAAATCCGCGCAAGGGAACCCGCGCGGACGAACATGCTATTTGCCAAAATTAATGAACATCGCGGTTGATGTTTAAGTGTCTTGGAAGACCGTCAACCATGATTGGGGAAAGTTCAGCCTGAATCAGTGGATGGATGTAATTAATCATATCCTGAGTAACGTAATCATCATCTGTAATCCACTCTAACGGAACCTTCTTTTCGATGTTAGCGATTTTGTGAACATCAGCGATTTCCGTAATGCACATGTATGGATCGTCGGAGATACGCTTTAATACAACAACCTTACCTGTATCGCCTTCGAATGCGGCCTTAACAGCAGCACCACCAACGTTGTAAGCTTCTGTGATATCTACACGAGAAGACATATGTGCAGCACAACGCTGTAAGGTGGAGAATTCGATATCTCTTGTGTGAACGCCGAGTTCAGCAGCAATCTTATCGGAAAGGAACTTGGCAGAACCGGATAACTGCTTGTGTCCGAATGCATCGACTACATCAACGTGGTCTGCAAGTTCGAATACATAGCGGCCGTCAGCAACCTTGATACCTTCTGAAAGTGCGATTACAAGGGAACGATTCTGACCGGCGAGGTCAGATACCTTGTCAATGAAGTGGTCGATATCAAAAACCTTCTCAGGAAGGTAGATTAAATCAACGCCTTCGCAGTCCTCGCCACGAGCGAGTGCAGCTGCAGCTGTTAACCAGCCTGCGTTACGACCCATGATTTCTACGATAGAGATGGTTGGGTAGTCATATACAAGACCGTCGCGGATGATTTCCTTGGTTGTTGAAGCGATAAACTTCGCAGCAGAACCGAAACCTGGTGTGTGGTCTGTGATAGCAAGATCGTTATCGATGGTCTTTGGAACACCGATGAAACGGATGTCACTGCCCTTTGTTTCAGCATAGTCAGAAAGCTTCTTGATGGTATCCATGGAATCGTTACCACCGATGTAGAAGAAGTATTTTACGTCTAAGTTGTTTAACTGACGGAAAATCTTCTCATAAACTTCCTCATCCTCTGTAACCTCAGGGAGCTTGTAACGGCAGGAACCTAAGAAAGAAGATGGTGTTCTCTTTAAAAGGTCGATGTCCATGTCTGTCTTGATTTTTGTATCAAGATCAACGTAGAGGCCGTCGATAAGGCCCTTGATTCCGTGAAGCATACCGTAAACCTTCTGAGCTCCACGTTCCTTTGCTGTCTGGTACACACCAGCAAGGCTGGAATTAATAACCGCAGTAGGTCCGCCGGACTGTCCGACAATAACATTACCAATCATTTTTAATATACCCTCCATAAATGTGCGGTACACGGCGCATTTCACCCCGGAGAATTTTAAAAACCCTTCTTACTCTGGAAAACGTGAAAGCGTTTACATGCCCGTGCTTCATACTTAAACCCATCATAACACTAAGAGAAAAATGTGACAATAACTTCTTTTTTCTGTAATTTGATTAACAGAAAGGGCGATGATAAAATACTATCAGAATCTGTAAAAAAGGGGCGTAAATTATGTATCTTAACAGCGAGGAAAATGCGAATTTTAAAGGAACGGGTGAGCTGAATGCCGACGGGCTGACTTTAGATGCCTTCTGTGAAGCATATGACCCGAAAAAATATGACAATCCATGCAATACCGTAGATAACCTGATCTTCAGCTATGCAGAGGATAATGGCAGAAAGAAAATCACAAAGGTACTGCTGATTAAAAGAAAGAACCACCCAAGTATCGGCTGGTGGGCACTTCCAGGTGGTTTTGTCGATTTCAGAGAGGATATCGATGTTGCAGCAGCAAGAGAATTGCAGGAGGAGACCGGAATTGAAGGTCTTGAATTAGAGCAGCTGAAAACCTATGGTGATCCGAAGCGAGACCCAAGAACCCGCATTATTACAACGGCATTTGTAGCACTTGTCCCAGAAGGAGCAGTGAAGGAAGAAGCCGGAGATGATGCGAAAGATGCAGGTTGGTTCTCAATCTCGACAGATTCCCTTGGGAACTTTGAAGAGAATGGCCGCCACTTTGAGGATATTGTTCTGACGCTTACAAATGACGAGAAGGGTGTTACAACATCAAAAATTCGAGTATCTTACAGAACTGGCGCTGTTCTAAAAGATGAGCGATACGAAGTCCTCGAAACAAAGGGACTTGCAGCAGATCATCCTGCTGTTGTCCTTGAAGGATACCGATATGTAAAAGCACTGATGGACTAATATACTTTTTTATAGAAGAAAGACGAGGCACTTATGGGAAAGAGAGAATTTAAACCGGGAAATATGCTGAATCCATTACCGGTGGTGATGGTCACATGTTTAGACGAAGAAGGAAAGCCGAATATTATCACGGTTGCATGGGCAGGTACGATTAATACAAATCCGCCAATGGCAAGCATTTCCGTGCGACCATCCAGATATTCCTATGCAGGAATCAGTAAGCGAAAAGCATTTGTCATTAATCTGGTTTCAGAAGAGCTGACAAAGGCAGCAGATTACTGCGGCGTTAAGTCTGGAAGAGATGTCGATAAATTCAAAGAGTGCAATCTGACTCCGTGTAAGGTACCTGGGACAGATATTCCGGGAATTGCTGAGAGCCCCTGCAATATCTACTGCGAGGTTGTGGAAGAGAAGCTTTTAGGGTCTCATGCCATGTTCATTTCCAATGTCTGTGGCATTCAGGTAGATGATCAGTATTTTGACGAGAAGGACGCCTTCCACCTCAATGATGCAAAACTTGTGACATATTCCCATGGTCAGTATAGAAAAATGGGAAACTCAATTGGAAAATTTGGTTTTTCTGTACAGAAATCAAAAAAGAAGAAACTGCGTAAATTTGGTATATAATACCTGCTTCTATAAAATTTCAATAAAATTAAATGCAAAAATTAGCCAATTTGTTCAAAAGATAGAGTGACAAAATTTTATAACTGTGATACCATATATTCAACAACCGATAGTTACCAGCGAAAATAAGCTTAAATACTTGATTGGTGACTGTTGGTGAAATTGCCGGACTATTCGGCGTGGATGTATATTGGTATTACGAGGACGTGAAAAAGAGACTTTAATGAGAGGGGCATGATCATTATGGTTTCTTTTTTTTTTGTCTGTTTTTTCTAATCGATCCGGCTTTCCTAAAACGTAATTCCATGTATGCAATCCTTTCTTTAAAAGAAAAGAGGATACAAAGAATGAGAAGGGTAAAGAAAAACATCTTAAAAAGAACCGCTGCGTTTCTTGCAGCATTTCTTCTGGTGATGACAAGCACTCCTGTGGGAACGCTTGTATCAACCATCAAGACGGTTTCTGCAGCTGAGTCTGTGGATCTGATTGATGCGTCCACCATCGAATCCGGTGTGTACACAAGTGCAAACTGCCAGAATTCCGATAAAATCAGTGGCACAACGGCGCCGCTTGACCGTGACGCAACCGTCTATGCGAAATTCCGTTTTAATTTCAAAGACAAATTACAGGATGGAGATACATTAACATTTACATATCAGCTTCCATCCAACATTCATGCAAACACTGTAACGAACGGTGTCGGTAAGGATGATCAGAGCGTTGAGTCCTTTGATTACACCATCGATGCGAATGGCCTCGTTACCATTAAGATGAGACCACAGTGGATTGCTGAGCACAACGATAAGACCTATGCCCAGGTTATCTTAGACCTGAAGCTTGATGAAGCAGATGAAGCAGGTAAGGATGAAGTTGTTTATTCCTTCCCCGGCACCGGAACATCTGTCACTATTCCGTTAAAGGAAGGCAAGGTCACAAATAAGAGCAAGGGCGTAAGCCGTGATGACACCACAGGCATCGCCACATGGAATGTAAATTTCAGTGTCAATTCCAATCTGAAGGACTTCGTCATCACAGATGAATTAGGATCTGACCTTGATTATGTAAAGGGTACATTCCTGTTAGATGGACAGTCGGTTTCAGCTGATGTCGCTGGCAAGACTGCAACTGTAAACCTTGGAACTGTTCAGTACGGTTCTCATACATTAACCTATCAGACAAAATTAGCAAAAGATGCCGTGGCAAATGCAGATGGCAGCTTTTCAAATGATACAAACAATGCCTCGTTCAAGTGGCAGGGAAAGACAGAAGAGAAGACAGACCGCGTTGACGGCTGGATTCCGGATGCCGGATATTTCTATCACTATATCGGAAAGTCCGGAAACATTAATGGAGAAGACATCAGCTGGACCGTTACATTAAATGACGGAAATGTAAAGGCTGAAGTTGCCGGTAAGACCTATACCGATACATTAGGCGCAAACCAGAAGTACACAGGTTCTGCCCTGATTAAGGATAGTGCAGGTAATGTTGTTAAAACCGTTGCTCTTGATGAAACAGCGGGCAGCTTTTCTTACACCTTCCCGGAAGATGCGAAGGCAGATAAGTACACAGTTACCTATACAACAAAGACAACAGCCAAATCTGCTTCTTATAAAAACAAGGCAAACTTCCTGGGTCAGGAAACCGATGCGTCTGTTAATGGCGGAAGCTATGAGATGACGAGCAAGTCCGTAGATTCATCAAAGGCTGAGTCAGACGGCGTTGCAACCTGGACGATTCTTGTGGATGCAACACAGGCTCCAAACGGACTGACCTCTCTTAAAATCAAGGACAATGCAAGTGCAAATTGGCCAGGTGAGTGGAATGACCTGGCACTTCAGAACGATTCCTTCGTGGTTGAAGTTGGCGGCAGGACCCTCACAGCAGGAGTTGATTATCGCTTAAACATCACTTCCCAGCATGAATATGAGCTGGAGTTTTTAAATGCATCCTCTGAGCCTATTAAAGAGCTGGTTAAGGTAACATATAAGACCGATATTAACAAGTCTGGCTCATTTACTTATAAAAATAATGCGAATGTAACTTACACAACAGATGGTGCTGAATTTACCGAAAATCCTCATGCATCCTTTGCCATTACAAAGCATGCATTTGAAAAGAAGATTGTATCTGAACCAAAGTATGATGCAAATCTTGGTGGCTGGGTTGTGGGCTATCAGATGTTCGTTAATACAGATAATACCTATACCGCAGATGGTGCCGGTAAGGAAGATTTAGGAACAGCAGAGGCTATGATTATCGACCATCTTCCTGATGGAATGACATACGTAGCAGGTTCAGGTAAGCTCGGCCCAAACTCCTGGAGCATGAAGGCAATAGAGCCTGAACGGTACAATGCTGAAACCGGAGAACTGACATTTGCTGCAACGGTAAATGGAAAGACTCCGATTAACGTAGAGTACCAGGCGCTGGTGAGCAAGGATGTGCTTGAACCGGGGAAAACAAAGAACTTTGACAATAAGGCAATCTTCTCCTTTGGGTCTGACGGCGAAAACAACTGGGGTCCGGTGGTTGCAAGCACTGCCATTACTTCAGATGTGTTAGAAAAGACCGGTGCTTCTGATGGTGGTGATTGCATTGAATATACGGTTAACATCAACAAGCAGGGTTATGACCTGGTTCCAAAGTCCGACACTATCGTACTTTCCGATACTCCGGACTCAAGAACCTCCTTCCTTCCAAAAAGTGTCAAGCTTCTGGATGCAGCAGGTAACGATATTTCTACCGAGGTAAGAGCTTCGGTTACAGACGGGGTGGTAAGCTTCACGCTTCCTGACAGCAAGCCGGTTGTATTAAAGTATTCTGTAAAGATGAAGGGTGACGTTGGCACCGTTCTTACAGATGTTTCAAACTCTATTTCCTTAAATGGAAAGAGTGGCGTAGTTTCAGGAAACAAGGCTAATTACAAAATCAACGCAAGTAAGGCGTCTGGTGGCGGAAGCAAGAATTTCCTCTACATCAACAAGTTTGATAAGGACAATTCCGCAAAGGTGCTTGAAGGTGCGAAATTCGCCCTGTACAAGTTTACAGGCGACATTGAAACCTTCGATGCTTCTTCTGTTTCAAATCTTGCGGACTTTGATCTGAACAGTAACTACTTCACAAAGGTAGGCGAAGGCATTTCCTCAAAGAGTGGTGGCTTACAGCTTAAAGATAACAATGCGGACTTAGATCCTGCTTCCCTTTACTACTTTAAGGAAATCGAAGCACCGGAAGGCTATGAACTCGATGCTTCCACCAAGTATCCAATCTGGGTTATGTTAAGTGATCCGGATGCTTACAACGTCACAAAGATTGAAGCCGCTCATGCAGCAGCGAAGAAGCTCGTTACAGCCTGGGTGAATGCAGTCAATGATCCGGAGATGGCCGACCTTTCAAAGACGGTTTCTGAAGACACAGACTTCTATCTTTACAACAGAGTTGCACAGTACCGCTATCTTGTAACAAAGAACTGGGTTGATGCAGATGCAGATAAGAGACCACAGGTATGCTTCTCAGCCTTCGTATTTGATTCCGAGGCAAATGCATATCGTTATGTGGCTGACGATGAAAAGAATTTAAATGTTGTAACCGGCAAGACTTACCGTGGTGCCGAGACCGGCTATATCACAAAGAAGACAACGGCCGACGGCGATGTCAATGTAGCAAAGTTCGTCTTTGCTTCAAAGGATATTAACGGAAGAGCGTTAAGCTACAAGATCGTGGAGCTTCCTTCTTCTCAGGCCAATGCAGCAGGCGACTACAGCGTGGAACTGTTACAGGCATTTGCCACTAATGGTGAAAATGCAAGTGTTACGGTTGCCGGTAAGACAATCAACGCTTCTGATTATGTGAAGGATGGTAAGGTAAGCTTTGACGCAAAGGGCAACGTGCTTGTAAGCGCCGAGGTCATGAATGCCATTTCCACACAGAGCAACGTAAAGGGTTATACAGCTACCTTTACACAGAGTGATTCTCTGGATAATTCTGATCCAAGAAGCACTTATATAAACACAAACATCACAGATGTAAATACAAAGATTACGGAAGAGTTCCTGGTAAGCATCGACAAGGTTGATGTGAATGGCGCGCGCCTTGCAGGTGCAGAGCTTGCTGTTAAGAATGCAGACGGTAAGACAGTTGCAAGCTTTACAAGTGATGCAGATAAAAAGCATGAATTGAAGCTTGCTCCCGGAACCTATACGTTAACAGAAGTGAAGGCCCCAAGTGCCGCTTATGCAAAGGCAGAGGATATCACCTTCGTTGTAGCTTCTGACGGCAAGGTTAAGGTGAACAATGCTGAGGTTGCAACCGTTACCATGACTGATGATTACGCAGCGCATGAGGTTTCTGTTGAGAAGACAGACATTAACGGAAAGCTGATTGCAGGAGCAGCGATGGAGATTCGTTCCGGCAGTACGGTTGTTGACAGCTGGACCACTACCACAGCAGCCCATAAGGCGTCTCTTAAGCCCGGTACATACACGGTTGTTGAGACACAGGCGCCGGAAGGTTACGAAAAGGCAGCGAATCAGACTCTTGTTGTTGAAAATGACGGCAGCTTCACGGTTGATGGTAAGGCAGCAGCTAAGGTAACTGTAGTTGATGAATATAAGGACCGCGAGGTTCGGATTCTTAAGACAGACCTTGCGGGGGCCGGTCTTGCAGGTGCGAAGTTAAAGGTTACAAAGGCAGATGCAGCAAAAACGCTTGTTGCAGAGTGGACTTCAACAGCAGATGTTAAGACAATTTCTGTTCAGCCGGGCAATTACATCCTGACTGAAGTGGCTGCACCGAGCGCAGCATACATTGTTGCAGATGACATTGCATTTGCCGTGGGCATTGACGGAAAGGTCACTGTTTCCGGTAAGGCAGTTGAAGCGGTTACAATGATTAATACCTTAAAGGGATACGACGTAGCAATCAGCAAGGTTGACGTCACCGGTGCCGCTCTTTCCGGAGCTTCTTTAGAGGTTCTTGACAAGGCGACAGGAAAGACAGTGAAATCTTTCACTTCGGGAACTGCTGAAGAAAAGGTAAATGTAACAGCAGGAACCTACGTGCTTCATGAGGTTTCAGCACCATCCGCAAATTATAAACTTGCTTCTGACATCGAATTTGTTGTGACAGAAGAAGGCAAGGTCACGGTTTCCGGCAAGGAAGTTTCAAAGGTTGCAATGACAGATGAGTATGCTGATCATCAGGTTGTTTTAAGCAAGCAGGATGTGAACGGGAATCTTCTTGCCGGAGCAGCTTTAAAGGTGACAGAAAGATCGGGAGCAGAAGTAGCTTCCTTCACATCTTCTACAGCCAATAAGACGATTACGGTTAAGCCGGGAACTTACGTACTGAGCGAGATTTCAACACCTTCTTCCGCTTATGCAAAGGCTTCTGACATCGAATTTACAGTAGCAGTTGACGGTAAGATCACTGTTGCAGGTAAGAGCGTTGCTCTTATTACAATGGTGGATGAATATGTTCCTCACGCAGTCAGCATCTCAAAGACAGATGTAGCAGGCGCTGCCCTTGCAGGAGCAATGTTAAAGGTTACAAAGGCAGATGCCGCAAGGACGGTTGTTGCTGAGTTTACTTCAACAGCAGAAGACAAGAAGATCAGCGTTCCTGCTGGCTCTTATATCCTGACTGAGGTTGCGGTACCAAGTGCTGATTATGTACTTGCTGCTGATATTGCGTTTGAAGTCAGCGAAAACGGCAAGGTAACAGTCGCCGGTAAGGAAGTAACAAAGGTTGTGATGATCGATGAGACAGCTGCTCATGAGATTTCTCTTACGAAGGTGAAGGAAGATGGAACAGCTCTTTCTGGGGCATCCCTTGAAATTAAGGATGCAGCAGGTAAGACAGTGGAGTCCTTTACTTCATCAGATGTTGCGCATAAAATCAGTCTGGTAGCCGGTACATATACACTTCATGAAGTGAAGGCTCCAGCGGGATTTGTTACTGCATCTGATGTGACATTTGTTGTTGAAACAGATGGAACAGTTCAGGTTGCAGGAAAGACAGTTACAGCAGTATCCATGACAGATGCTTATGATAATGGAAGCACTTCTGTTAAGGTTACTAAGGTATGGGATGATAAGGACAATGCAGACAAGCTTCGTCCGGAATCTCTTACGGTTGCACTTGTTGCAGATGGAGTTAAGACAGGAAATACTCTTGTGTTAACAGAAAAAGAGAAT
The DNA here is from genome assembly GCA_902781505.1 of uncultured Lachnospiraceae bacterium. GTDB lineage: Bacteria > Bacillota > Clostridia > Lachnospirales > Lachnospiraceae > UBA4285. Next base: position 33,200 of record CACZJL010000005.1, read on the forward strand.
TGGCAGGGCGAATTCAATGGTCTTGCTGAAAAGAAGAATGGCGATGCAATCGTGTACACAGTAGAGGAGGAAAGCTTTGCGAACTCCGATAAGTACACTGCAACAGTTACAGGAACGGCAAAGGACGGATTTACAATCACCAACAGTCACACAGTGACTGAGCCGGAGCCTGAAAAGCCGGACGATGGGCCAAAGCCGGAGACGCCAGCTGAGGATCCAAAGCCAGGCAATCCGAAAGAAGAGCCAAAGCCAAATCATACACCGGAAACTCCTCCGACACCGTTTCAGCCTCCAATTGAGGAAGAACCAGAGCATTACATTATTGTTTCTTCTAAGGTATCAACGGGTGATACTTCTAAGACTGTGCTTTATGCAGTGATCTTAATTGTGGCGGCAGGAGTGCTTGCATTTGCCACAAGGACACGTAAAAAAGACAAGGAATAAGTAGAGTTTTTATAAGTGGGTTTTCAGGGTGAATCCGCCGGTAAACGGGAGGGAAAACTTTGAAAACCCACATTTCTTTTTCCTTCTTGATAATAAGGAAAAGGTTTGCCTCGATTCTATTGACCAGTCAGAAACCGTGTGCTATTATGCAATTTCGAGCGGAGTTTTTTCTATTTGGAAAGAGTATAATAGGAAGTGTTTGATTCTGCTTTGGGTTATGTTAAAATGAAACAAATGAACGTTGGAAAACCAACAGGTGATGAATATGGAACAGTACATTGTTAAGGGCGGGCGTCCTTTAAAGGGCTCTGTTGTGATTGGCGGAGCGAAAAATGCTGCACTTGGAATCCTTGCAGCAGCTATTATGGCAGATGAAACCGTACAGGTAGATAACCTGCCGAATGTAAGAGATACCCGTGTTATGTTACAGGCGGTCGAAGGCATCGGCGCGCAGGTACAGTATATTTATAATAACTCCGTGCAGATCAACGGAAAGCTCATTACGGATATTGACGTAGAATACGACTATATTCGTAAGATTCGTGCGTCTTATTATTTACTTGGCGCGCTGCTTGGCAAGTACCATGAAGCTCGTGTAGCGCTTCCCGGTGGCTGCGATATCGGAAGCCGTCCGATTGACCAGCATTTAAAGGGCTTCAGAGCACTTGGCGCAACAGTTGATTTAGACCATGGCATGATTTATGCGAAGGCTGAGAAGCTCATCGGTGCACATATTTATTTTGATGTAGTCAGTGTAGGCGCAACTATCAACCTCATGCTTGCAGCAAGTATGGCTGAGGGTGAGACCATTATGGAAAATGTTGCGAAGGAGCCACATATCGTTGATGTGGCGAACTTCTTAAACTCTATGGGTGCCAATATCCGTGGTGCAGGTACTGATGTAATCCGTATCCGTGGTGTGAAGAGATTACATGGAACAACTTATTCCATTATCCCGGATCAGATTGAGGCAGGTACGTTTATGGCGGCAGCAGCAATCACACATGGTGATATTCAGGTAACAAACGTTATTCCGAAGCACCTTGAGTCAATTTCTGCCAAGCTTGCAGAAATGGGCTGTACCATCGTAGAAGGTGACGAGAGCGTTCGTGTCATTGCACAGAACAGAGAGCTTCGTCCTACCAATATTAAGACTCTGCCATATCCCGGCTTCCCAACGGATATGCAGCCTCAAATTGCAACAGCATTAGCTCTTGCGTCCGGCTCTTCTTTAGTTACAGAGAGTATCTTTGAGAACCGTTTCAAGTATGTCGATGAGTTAAACAGAATGGGTGCGAGCATTAAGGTTGAAGGAAACACAGCATATGTAGAAGGCGTTAAGAAGTTTACGGGTGCAGATGTGGATGCTCCTGACTTAAGAGCCGGTGCTGCACTTGTTATTGCTGCACTTTCTGCTGATGGCTTTTCTTCTATTAGCGACATTCAGTATATCCAGCGTGGTTACGAAGACTTTGAAACAAAGTTAAAGAGCCTCGGTGGACAGATTGCGAAGGTAGACAATGAGCATGATGCTCATAAGTTCAGACTCTCGGTATAAAATGAATTCAATGGAGAGGACGCAAGTCCCCTCTTTTTTTTATGCAGAAATAAGGGAAATATGGTAAGATTATTCCAAAGATTTTTGTAAAAGGGGGCGTCAATGAAGCTTAAGAATAAGTTGAAACTTGCATTTGTTATTATGACGGTCCTTCCTGTTCTTCTGACTGGGGTTGCGATTTTTGTACTGTTTCAGATTCAGGCGTCGAAGTTTGAAGAGACGTATGGCACGACGGGCTTTTCACTGAATCACCTGTACTCATCAAACTTTGCCCTGTCAGAGATTACAGACGGAATCTATAACGGAATTAAGGCGACGGCCAAGGATAATCCGAATCTGCTTGTGAATCCGGATTATCAGGAAGGTATTTCCATTCAGTTAAAGGACAGACTGTCTACGATGGTCATTGTCTATACCGGACAGGTTATTTATACGTCGAGCGAATATTCCGGAGCGGAGCTCACGGAGATTCTGCCGGATCCGGAGAGGACGAGTGATTACGGGTCTCCCGGAATCTACAGAGATGGAAGCTTCCCGGAAATCATTAAAATGATTCATTTTACGACGACAGACGGGCGAACCGGCTGTGTGTATATTCTTACGTCTTTAAAGCAGGTGATCCCGCAGATGAAAAATTTCATGGTGGAAGCAGTGATTCTGGTGCTGGCAATCTTACTGATTACCTCAGCAACACTCGATTACTGGATCTACATGTCGGTTGTAAAACCGTTGGAACGTCTGCGAATTGCGGCACAGAATATCAGGGATGGTAACCTGGACTTTGACATGAACACCAGAGGTAAGGATGAATTCTCAGATTTGTCGAGAGATTTCGAAGAGATGAGAAAGCAGCTGAAGACATCGACCGATCAAAGGTTGAAGGACGATGCTGAGGAAAAGGAACTGATTCGAAATATTTCACATGATTTAAAGACGCCGTTAACGGCGATTCGAGGATATATTGAGGGCTTAAGAGACGGTGTTGCCAATACGCCGGAAAAGCAGCAGAAATATATACAGACTATCTATAATAAGAGCGATGACATGAACAACCTGATTAATGAGCTGACGTTGTTTTCAAAGCTGGATACAAACCGTATCCCGTATGAATTCCACCGGCTCAGTGTGAAGGATTATTTTGAGGACTGTATCGCGGAAATCGGACTGGACCTGGACTCGCAGGATATTCGTCTCGAGTACAACTACCATCCGGATGAAGAGGTATTTGTAACCGCAGATCCCGAGCAGCTCAAACGTGTTATTAATAATATTATCAGCAACTCTGTGAAGTATCGGGACCCGAACCGGAAGGGTGTCATTCTGGTTGATATTTACGACGAGGGAGAGTATGTGCATATCCGCATCCGTGATAACGGAAAGGGCATCGCTACCGCCGATTTAAGCAAGATTTTCGACCGGTTCTACCGAACAGAGCGTTCCAGAAATTCCCAGACGGGAGGTTCCGGAATCGGGCTGGCAATTGTACGCAAGATTATCCTGGATCATAAAGGTAAGATTTGGGCAGAAAGCGTGGAAGGCGAAGGCACGACCATGCATATTAACTTGAAGAAATTATCTTAGGAAAGAGGGCTTATTTATGAGCAGAGTATTGATAGTAGAAGATGAAGAGGCAATTGCAGATATTGAGAAGGATTATCTGGAGTTAAGCGGATTTGAGGTTGTGATTCGCTCTGACGGAACCAGCGGTCTTGAAGCTGCATTAAAGGAGGATGTTGACATCATTATCCTTGATATTATGCTTCCTGGTGTGGATGGATATGAAATCTGCAAGAAGGTTCGCGAAAAGAAGAATGTTCCGATTATCATGGTTTCTGCCAAGAAGGAAGATATTGATAAAATCAGAGGCCTTGGAACCGGTGCAGATGATTATATGACCAAGCCATTCTCCCCTTCTGAACTGGTAGCCCGTGTAAAGGCTCATCTGGCCCGTTATGAGCGCCTGATTACCTCCACAAAGCCGGATAACATGGTTGTGGAACTCAGAGGAATCCGTATCGATAAGACGGCGCGTCGCGTATTCATCAATGGCGAAGAAAAGGCATTTACCACGAAGGAGTTTGACCTTTTAACTTTCCTTGCGGAGCATCCGAACCATGTTTACACAAAGGATGAACTCTTTAAGGAAATCTGGGGCATGGATTCTGTCGGTGACATTGCAACCGTTACCGTGCATATCAAGAAGATTCGCGAAAAGATTGAGTACGATACGTCAAAGCCACAGTATATCGAAACCATCTGGGGTGTTGGCTATCGCTTCAAGGTTTGATTTTGGAGTTATCTTTTGGTTTTGAACCGGAATTTTGTGAATATGAGTTTTCGGGGGCAAAGGGGCCGCTCGCTTTATGTCGGGTTCCTCTTGCCCTCTTTTTTTGAGGTGAAGTGTGAAGGTTATTTTTGAAGATGAAAAGATGATTATTGTGGAGAAGGACCCAGGCGAGCTGACGCAGAGCGGAAAGGTGTCGGAACCGGATCTGATCAGTCGTCTGCAGGTAATGCGAAAGCAGAGAAAAGAACCGCCATTTATTGCGGTTTTGAATCGTCTTGACCGACCGGTTGGAGGCCTTGTGCTTTTTGCGAAGGATTCAAAGACGACGGCCAGACTGACGGAACAGATGAAAGCAGGCAGGATTCATAAAACTTATGAAACCTGGGTGATGAAGGTTGGCAACACGGCAACGGAAACGGAAGCCGGGCGGCTTGAGGATTTCCTTCTTAAGGATGGCAGAACGAATAAGTCAGCTGTGGTTCCTGAAGGAACGAAGGACGCAAAGAAGGCGATTTTAGAGTATAAGGTTTTGAAAAGAGCGCACGATGCAGCGGGACATGAATTGCTGCTTCTTCGAATTCATCTCCTGACAGGTCGACATCATCAGATTCGTGCACAGCTGTCTTCGCGCGGATTTGTGATTTTAGGCGACAGCAAGTATCTGGACGATGCGCGAAAATCGGGTGCAGATGCTTCACAGAGCGCCGGTACGAGCAATGCGCGGGGTGAAGTTAAGCAGAGTGCAGGCGCGAGCGATGCCGGAATGCCAGGGATTCCTCAGCTCAGGAGAGGGCAGATTGCATTGTATTCTGTGGAACTGACGATTGGAGAAGGTACAAAGCAGGAACGCTCGTTTAACATAAAGTGGGATGGAGAAAACTGGACGTTCTGACCGGTGACAAAGCCTTAGCGGGCGAAATTCGCCTTTGAATGGATGTCTCATAGGACGGAAAGGAGAAGAGGATGATTCTTGAAGAAGAGAAGAGACTGACGGAGCTGACGAGGAAGATGTTAGAGTTTGACCGCGGTGATGCGAAGAGATGCCAGCATTTTCTGAAGGTGGCAACCTTTGCACAGCTGATTGCGAAGGGAGAGGAGCTTTCGGATAGCGATTACTATACGGTACTGGCAGCGGCACTGGTGCATGACATCGGGATAAAGCCGGCAGAAGCGCATCTTCACTGTAACAGCGGAAAGGCGCAGGAGCAGGAAGGACCGGCCTATGCAGAAGCGTTGCTTTCAGAATGCGGATATGAGGATGCTGTAATTAAGAGAGTGTCTTATCTTGTTGGCCACCATCACACCTATTCTGAAATTGACGGGGCGGATTATCAGATTCTGGTGGAAGCCGATTTCCTCACGAATCTGTATGAGGACGGAGTGTCGAAAGTCGCAGCACAGACGGCGCTTGAAAAGATTTTTAAGACCCAAACGGGCAGAGAGTTACTTACAACCATGTACCTGAGTGAAGAACAGCAGTTTTAACCGGGAACCTGGGATTTGCATGCGGGTGAAAGCGGCGGGAAAGGTAAAGAAAAGAGGCGGTGGCATTTGCCAAGTCGGGCGCGACGTGCTATTCTTATTGAGTATGTTTTTAATATTTGAGAGGTCAAATTATGGCAGATAAGTTAGTTAGAGAAATTACCTCTATGGATGAGGATTTCACACAGTGGTACACAGACGTGTGCGTAAAGGCTGAGCTCATTGCGTACAGCCACATCAAGGGCTTCATGGTTATCAAGCCTTATGGTTATGCAATCTGGGAGAATATTCAGAAGGAACTCGATAAGAGATTTAAGAAGACAGGCGTTGAGAACGTTTCCATGCCTCTTTTAATCCCTGAGAGCCTTTTAGCAAAAGAGGGTGAACTGGTAAATGGTTTCGCACCTGAAGTTGCCTGGGTTACAGCAGGCGGTCAGGAGCCTTTAACAGAGCGTCTTTGCATCAGACCAACATCCGAGACTGTTTTCTCTGATTTCTACAAGGATGATGTTCATTCTTACCGTGATCTGCCACGTTTATATAATCAGTGGTGCTCCGTTGTAAGATGGGAGAAGGAAACACGTCCTTTCTTACGTTCCCGTGAGTTCTTATGGCAGGAAGGCCATACAATTCATGCAACGAAAGAAGAAGCAGAAGACAGAACACAGATGATGTTAAATCTCTATGCTGATTTCCTTTCTGAGGATATGGCTATTCCTACAATCAAGGGCCAGAAGACTGAGAAGGAGAAGTTCGCAGGTGCGGAAGCTACTTACACAATCGAAGCTTTAATGCACGACGGACGTGCTCTTCAGAGTGGTACATCTCACTTCTTCGGACAGAAGTTTGCAGAAGCTTATGATATTACATTTACCGATAAGGATAACAAGCTGAAGTATGTATGGCAGACATCCTGGGGGATGACAACCCGTCTCATCGGCGCTATGATTATGGTGCATGGTGATAACGAAGGTCTTGTTCTTCCTCCACACATCGCTCCTACACAGGTTGTTGTAATTCCTATCATGCAGAAGAAGGAAGGCGTTTTGGAGAAGGCAAGAGAAGTTGAGTCTACTCTGATCGATGCAGGCTTCCGTGTTAAGGTTGATGATTCTGACAAGAGCCCCGGCTGGAAGTTCTCTGAAGCTGAGATGCGTGGTATCCCTGTTCGTGTAGAAATGGGACCTCGTGATATCGAAGCAGGTCAGGCTGTTTTAGTTCGCCGTGATACAAGAGAAAAGATTACTGTTGCAATCGACAATCTTGCTGAGGAAATCAAGAATCTTCTTGAGACAATCCAGAAGGATATGTATGAAAGAGCTAAGAACCACCGCGATACTCATACATTCGAAGCACATAGTTCTGAAGAGTTCTCTGATATGATTCAGAACAAGGATGGCTTTGTTAAGGCTATGTGGTGTGGCGACAGAGCATGTGAAGACAAGATCAAGGAAGATTTCGGTGCAACAAGCCGCTGTATCCCTTATGAACAGGAGAACCTCTCCGATGTCTGCCCAATCTGTGGCAAGCCGGCAAAGCACATGGTAATCTGGGGCAAGGCATATTAAAATCCGGCGACACCTGGTGGGACTTCCCGTATGATTAAATAAACAAAAAGCTGCGAAGAAATGAAATTGCATTTCCTCGCAGCTTTTTTATGTTCACAGTCAGTTCCCTTAAGGGACAATCAGCAGCAGTGGCTGATGACTTTGGCTTCTGCCGGGTCGATGACTCTGTCAATCATTTTGCTGAGCTCATCAATGATGATACGCCAGTTGTAGTTTTTCTCTACATATTCATAGCCCTTTTCACCGAGGGCAGTGCGCACGTCTTCGTGTGTAAGCAGGTAGTTTACGGATGCTTCAAACTCGAAGTAGTCTTTGTAGTACAGGCCGCAGTTACCTTTGACACAGTGCTCCTTTAATACAGGACAATTGCCGTTTACGATGACCGGAACATGCTGGCTGAAGGCCTCTAACACAACGATGGAGAGTGATTCAAACGGAGACGGATTCACAAGGGCGAGAGAACCTGAAATTGCAGAGAATTTCTCCTCGTCGGATACAAAGCCCAAAGAGATGATATCGTCACGGTCGGTCGGAAGTGTAACGTCGGCTTCTTTGCCGGCGAAGACGAGCTTCAGATCAGACTGAGGGTGGCGCTTCTTATACTCTGTGAAATATTGAAGGAGTGTATCGGACCCTTTTTCGTGTGAAATTCGACCGACATCAAACAGGTAGCGGGTCGGTGTAAGCTCCGGGTGAGCCTTAAAGAAGTCTGCAGGTGAAGTGTCAGGATTAAAGTCATCCGGTACGTCAACACCAGTGCCGCCGCGGCCGCCGTTGTTGAGCGTACGGACCGTGTTAAACATCTTATCAACAAAAGCCTTCTCTAATGGAGTGTTGAAGAAGAGCGCAGCAGGCTCCTTAAATAACTTCTTAAACGTATGCAGGTAGATTGGCGGCTCGTCGTGCGCTGTCGGAATCAGAATAGCCTTGTCACCAACCAGAGGAAGTCCTGCTACGGTGGAATAATACAGGTAGGTGAAGAAGATGAAGCAGTCGGTTTCTTCATAAGTCTCCTTCAACGCGGAAATGAGAGCAGGAGAGTAAGGTCCCTGCATTTCAAACCACTTTGGCTCAAGAGCAGCATCGTGCGGCTTACCGATAATCTGGCGGGAATATTCATTGAAGGCATCCATGTCGCGGGTGTGCTCTACGGGATAGCGGTGCACGGTAACACCGTTTAAAACTTCGGTGTCAGTTGTGTAAACATTTGCCCAGGTGGAATAATCCACGGCTTTTGTCGTGTAAACATGGACGTCGTAGCGGTCATGATACCACTCGCTTAAATGTTCCGCTAATTTGCGGGCGTGGAATTCCGCGCCGCCATTTACTTCAAGACCGTAGCGCTGGGCTACGATGACGATTCTCTTCATAAAATTTCTCCTGAAAAAAAGATAATTCTATTATGTTGCACCGGGCGCGAAAATGCAAGACATGCGCCGATGAGGCGGCTTGTGAGGATAAAGGTGCCCCGGTGTGGATATGTGGCCTTAAAATGGTGTATAATGTCTATAACTAACGTAAGGAGGCGGGGCGGATGCCAGAATTTCAGATTACGATGCCGGGGGACGTAAAAGAAATCATAGAAACAATAGAAAATGCAGGTTTTGAGGCATTTGCCGTCGGTGGCTGTGTTCGTGACTCTGCCCTTGGCAGAAAGCCGGCCGACTGGGATATTACGACAAGTGCGAGACCGGAGCAGGTGAAGGCGCTGTTTAAGAGAACGATTGATACCGGAATTCAGCATGGAACCGTGACCATTATGAAAGGGAATGAGGGGTACGAGGTGACTACTTACCGGATTGATGGCGAGTATGAGGATGGACGACATCCGAAGTCTGTGGAGTTCTCGGACAATCTCATCGAGGATCTTAAACGCCGTGATTTTACGATTAATGCGATGGCATATAACGAAAGACGCGGACTGGTCGATGAATTTGACGGATGTAAGGACCTGGAAGAAGGCGTAATCAGAGCAGTTGGGAATCCGACAGAACGCTTCACGGAAGACGCACTGAGAATGATGCGTGCAATCAGATTTTCAGCACAACTGGGGTTTGAAATTGAGGACGATACCTATCAGGCAATTCTTGCTCTTTCGGAAAATATCAATAAGGTCAGCGCGGAGCGTGTACAGGTGGAGCTTAATAAAACCCTGCTCTCTCCTCATCCTGACTACGTGCAGGAATATGAGAATACCGGGCTCTTTATCGACTATCTGCCGGTGATTGACCGCGTGCTTGGCGACCGTCGTGCCGCAAAGGTAAAGATCCTTCTGAAGAAGGTACCGAAGACTCTGGTAATGCGCTATGCGGCACTGCTTAAAATTGCAACAGCTGATGAGGCCAAGGAGACGCTTCGTGCGCTGAAGCTCGATAATAAGACGATTAAAGAAGCAACCTGGCTTGTGGAACATGCAGATGATAAGATTGCGGAGCTTGAATCAGATGTACGTGCGGCTATTCATTCATATGGACGTGAGAATTTTGAGCGTCTGTTTCTGTTTGAAGAGGCGCTGATTCAGACAGCGGAAGAGACATTGCAGATTCCGATGAAGGAAAGACGGGCTCACTATTCAAATATCAGACGAATGTACGATCGAATCACAGAGCGGGGCGACTGTACGGATTTGAAGACGCTGGCCATTGGCGGAAACGACCTGATGGAACTTGGCGTGACCGGAAAGCAGATCGGAGTTACTCTGAATAACCTGCTCGAGGCTGTATTAGAGAATCCGGACCTGAATGATAAAGAGGTCTTAAAGAATATGATACGTGGAACGAAGCTGTAATATATGGAAACTTATCAGGCAATGCAGCCGGAATGGAATGCAGATTTGCGCGGCTTTTGTCTTTATTGTATAATGGCGGTTAGCGAAAATTTGGAGGTAGAAGAATGAAAGTACCATTTTCTCCACCTGATATTACCGAAGCAGAAATTAAGGAAGTGTCAGAAGCACTTCGCTCCGGTTGGATCACGACTGGACCAAGAACAAAAAAACTGGAAAATGAAGTCAGAGAAATGACTGGCGCAGCAGGTGCAGCGTGCTTAAATTCAGCAACTGCATGTGAGGAGTTAGCACTCCGTCTGTTTGAAATCGGACCCGGTGACGAAGTCATTGTTCCTGCCTATACCTATACATCAACAGCCAGCTGTGTAGCCCACGTCGGTGCTACAATCCGCATGGTTGATATTGAAGAAGACAGCTATGAAATTAATTATGACCAGCTTGAGGCAGCCATCAACGAGCATACAAAGGCCGTTGTACCGGTTGATTTAGGTGGTGTCATGTGTGATTACGACAGAATTCGTGAAATCGTAGAACGAAAGAAGTCTTTATTTAAGCCTGCTTCCCGTTATCAGGAGGCACTTGGAAGAGTTCTGATTTTATCGGATGCAGCACATGCATTTGGCGCGAAGAGACGATTACAGGAAGGCTGGGTTCATGCCGGTGCGGCAGCAGATTTCACAAGCTTCAGCTTCCATGCTGTAAAGAACTTTACGACAGCGGAAGGTGGAGCCTTAACCTGGAAGGAAATTCCGGGAATCAGTAACGAAGAGATTTACAAGCAGCTGATGCTCTTCTCGTTACATGGACAGAGCAAGGATGCTCTTGCCAAGACACAGCTTGGTGCCTGGGAGTATGACATTGTCGGAACCTGGTACAAGTGCAACATGACAGATGTTGTGGCAGCCATCGGTCTTGTACAGATGGAGCGATACCCTGAAATGTTAAAGCGCCGTCAGGAGCTGATTCGACGCTATACAGAAGGCATTGCCTGTGATGAAGTGGAAGTGATTACGCACTTCACAGAGGATAACATTTCAAGTGGTCATTTAATGCTGGTTCGTATTCCGTCTTATTCAGAAGAGGACAGAAATACGCTGATTAGAAAGATGGCTGAGGCAGATATTGCTACCAATGTGCATTACAAGCCATTACCTATGCATACGGCCTACAAAAATCTTGGATTTAAAATCGAGGATTATCCAAATGCCTATGCACGCTTTGCGTGCGAGATTACATTACCGCTGCACACTCTTCTGACGGATGAGATGCAGGATTATGTAATCGAACAGTTTAATGCCCTTCGCTGAAGCGGCATTTTTAAAATCAGTGAGGCAGGAAGTGCAGGCTGATTGAGAACAATGATGAAAAGGAGCCGTTTTACGTGCTGAAGAAGTGGGATGAGCTTCCGGAGTCCATGAGGACACCTGAGGTGAAAGATTATTACAACCAGATTGCAAAGCGCCCGGTATGGCTCTTTATGAAGCGTGTGATTGATATTCTGATTGCTTTGTTTTTCTTAATTTTACTGGCAATTCCAATGCTGGTGATTTCTGTGATGATTAAGTGCGACAGCAAGGGACCGGTTCTGTTTCGTCAGACCAGAGTGACGACCTATGGAAAGACCTTTAAAATCTGCAAGTTCCGTACCATGGTAAATGATGCAGAAAAGAAGGGTACTCAGGTGACGGTGAGCGGCGACGCGAGAATCACTAAGGTCGGTGCGAAGTTAAGACATGCAAGACTTGATGAATTTCCACAGCTTTTCAATATCCTTGCAGGATCTATGACTTTTATCGGTACAAGACCGGAGGTCCCAAAGTATGTGGCAGCCTATACGCCGGAGATGATGGCAACCTTGCTTCTTCCGGCAGGGTTGACATCCAGAGCGAGCATCGCTTACAAGGACGAGGAACGGCTTCTTAATGCATCGGACAATCCGGATGAGACTTATGTAAATGAGGTCCTTCCGGCGAAGATGAAGTATAATCTGGATGCAATCCGGCACTTTTCGCTTGCGGAAGATGCGTCCTGTCTCTGGGATACATTTGCCGTGGTAACCGGATTAAAGAAGGAGTAAAGTAATGGTAGTTTCGATGGTTGTGATTGCCTATAACGAGGAGAAGACGTTACAGGCTGTTCTGACTGGAATTGAAAAACAGAATTACAGCCATTCGGATATGGAGGTCCTGCTTGTGGATTCGGCATCGACGGATGGCACGAAGAAAATTATGCAGGAATTCGCCAGACGCAATGCCGAAGAGCTGGGGTTCAGGCGGGTTGTGCTGCTTGATAACCCGAAGAAGACGCTTCCCTGCGGCTGGAATGTGGCATTAAAGGAGTATCGCGGTGAGGTCATCTTAAAGGTGGACGCGCATGCGACAATTCCGGAGGATTTTGTCACGAAAAATGTAAGGACGCTTGAAGAGGGCGAGGATATCTGCGGCGGGCAGAGGCCGAACATCATCGATGAGCCTACCCCGTGGAAGGAAACACTTCTCCTTGCAGAGAGCTCGATGTTTGGTTCTTCCTTTGCGAATTACCGCAGAGGTGGAAAAGGACAGACACAGAAGCAGTATGTGAATTCACTGTTTCACGGTGCGTACAGAAGGAAGGTTTTTGATAAGGTCGGTGGATTTGATGAACGCCTTGCAAGAACCGAAGATAACGACATTCACTATCGAATGAGGAAGGCCGGATTTAAGATTCGCTTCAATCCGGATATCATTTCCTATCAGCATATTCGCAGTTCTTTAAAATCCATGCTGAAGCAGAAGTATGCAAACGGCTATTGGATTGCGCTGACGACAGCGGTTCAGCCGAAGGCCTTAAGTGCTTTTTATTTTGTACCGTATGCCTTTGTGCTGGCAATTCTTGTCAGCTCGATTGTTCTGACGGCGGGAGGTCTGCTTGGACTTCACGGTGTTTTCATGAAGCTTGTGGCACATCTTGCAGGAATCATGTGGATTTTATACTGGTGTCTTGCTATTATTATGGCAATGGCTGCAGGTGTTGCAAATCACGGAAAGAAAGCATATATTCCACTGCTTCCAGTGCTGTTTTTCCTGTTACATATCAGTTATGGAGTGGGAACATTAATCGGATTTATCAACCTGCCGTTTGAAAGTAAGAAATTTCGCGGTCAGGATTAGAAGGGATGTAAACAATGGGAACGACAAGAAAAGATCGGATTCAGCTGATCACGAGACGATTCTTTCTATTTTTAACAGATATCGCCATTATTAATCTGGTCGTAGTGCTTGGACTGGTGCTGCGCTTTGATATGGATTTTCAGTCCATTCCTGCGGAATACTGGGATATGTATCTGCATACCGCAATTCCGTATACATTGATTACACTGGTGATTTTCTGGTTCTGCAGAATGTATCACAGTCTCTGGCTGTATGCATCCATCGCAGAAGCCTATAAGATTGTAGAGGCCTGTTTGCTTACGGAAATTGCTTATTTCTGTCTGACAACCTTCTCAGGAAATATGCTTCCAAGAAGTATTTATTTTACTTCCCTGTGTTTCCTGATTCTTGCGATGTGCTTCTCAAGATTTATCTACCGCACCATCCGTGCGTTCCTGCATAAGGTTCGTCATATCAATGATGAAATCAAGACAACAAGAATTATGTTAATCGGTGCCGGTGAGGCAACGAATATCATGATTCGTGAGATTCAGCTGAATCATTATCTGAATCAGTCTGAGGTTGTATGTCTGATTGACGACAGCCCGAGCAAAAAGGGCAAATACATCCGCGGCGTCAAGGTTGTGGGTGGAAGAGACTGCATTAAGAAGGCCGCTGAAGAGTATGCGGTCGATCAGATTATCTTTGCGATCCCATCGGCTTCTAATGATGAGAAGAGCCGTATTCTTAATATCTGCAAGGAAACAAAGTGTGAGCTGAAAATCGTTCCCGGTATGTACCAGATGATGGACGGCGAGATTAACTTAAATGATATCCGCGATGTTGATGTATTAGACCTCTTAGGAAGAGATCCTGTAAAGGTTGATATTGACTCTATCATGGGATATGTAAAGGATAAGACGGTCATGGTTACCGGCGGTGGCGGCTCAATTGGTTCGGAGCTCTGCAGACAGCTTGCAACGCACCATCCGAAGTGCCTGATTATCTTTGATATTTATGAAAACAATGCGTATGACATTCAGCAGGAGCTGAAATTTGAGCATCCGGAAGTCAACGTTCTGACCCTGATTGGTTCTGTGAGAAACACAGGAAGATTAGAGAGTATATTTGCCAAATATCGTCCTGACATTGTCTACCATGCAGCTGCGCATAAGCATGTGCCACTGATGGAAGAGAGCCCGAATGAAGCAATCAAAAACAATGTCGTTGGTACATTAAATGTAGCTAAGGCTGCGAGCAAGTACGGAACTAAGCGCTTCGTCATGATTTCTACGGATAAGGCGGTTAATCCTACTTCTGTCATGGGTGCGACAAAGCGTATCTGTGAGATGATTGTTCAGAGAATGAATGAGATTTCCGAGACAGAGTTTGTAGCCGTTCGTTTCGGTAATGTACTTGGAAGTAACGGTTCTGTTATTCCTCTGTTTAAGAAGCAGATTGCGGCAGGTGGTCCGGTTACGGTAACCCATCCTGATATCATCCGTTACTTTATGACAATTCCGGAGGCTGTTTCTTTGGTGCTTCAGGCAGGTGCCTATGCAAAGGGCGGAGAAATCTTCGTTCTTGATATGGGTCAGCCGGTTAAGATTGACGACCTTGCGAAGAACCTGATTCGTCTCTCCGGCTACACTTTAGGCGTAGACATGGAAATTAAGTACACAGGTCTGAGACCTGGTGAAAAGCTTTACGAAGAGATGTTAATGGATGAGGAAGGCCTTCAGGAAACGGCAAATAAGCGCATCCACATCGGTAAGCCGATTGACTTTGACCGCGAGCACTTATTTGAGAAGATTGATCAGATGAAGGCTGACGCGTATGCGGAAGGCGACGATATCAGACAGCTCATCAAGGAGCTTGTGCCAACCTATGGTTTAAAGGCACCGACAAAGGCAGAAGAGATGGCTGCCATCGCAGATGAAGATGATGGAATCTGATTCATCTGAAGCAAAAAATAAAACTTATATGCAGGAGGCGTATCGATGCTTGTCATAAATGGAAATTTCCTCACGGAACCGTTAATGGGCGTGCAACGGTACGCCTTTGAAATTTTAAAGAGAGTGCACGAAGACTGGGATGGAGAAGAACTTGTGCTGGCGGTACCAGGAATACTCCCGGCAGATTCTTCGGTTACGGGTCTGCACCTCTCCGGGAATCTGACTGATGCAAAGATGGCAGCGGACCGCGTTGAGGCGGTGATTGCTTCGATGTTTCCGAAGTTTCGAGTGGAAAGGTTTGGTGATTGTAACGGCAAGAGATGGGAACAGTTTGAACTGGGGCCTTTCTTAAGAAAGCATAGGGCGAAGGGGATTCACCTGTGCAATACCGTTCCGGTGCTTCACCCTGAGGGACTTGTTGTCGTGCATGACATCAGCTTTAAGACTCATCCGGAGTTTTTTACGCAGAAAGGTGACTGGCATGAGATTCTGTTCAGAAGGCTCATGTATTCCCGTGTATTTAAAAAGGCAGAGCAGGTGCTTACCATCAGCCAGGCGGCAAAGGATGAGATTTTAAGCTGTTATCGCCCGAAATGCAGCGACATAAGGATTGCAGGAGACGGCTGGGAGCATTTTAAAGAAATTAAGGAAGACGAGTCGGCACTTGAAAAATTTGGGCTTGCCAGTGGTTCCTATTACTACTGCCTTGCTTCGCTTGCGAAGAATAAGAATCTTCATTGGATTATTGATAATGCCCGTAAATACCCGGAGAATCGGTATTGTTTATCCGGACGTCCTCTGGGAGAAAACTTTGAGAATCTCCCGGCAAATGTTATTTTCACCGGCTTTGTTACGGACGGCGAGGCCGCGTGCCTGATGAGACACAGCAAAGCCTTTCTGTTTCCAAGTACCTATGAAGGGTTTGGAATCCCACCAATGGAGGCTTTAAGCCGCGGAGCGAAGGTGATCTTATCAGATATTCCTGTTCTTAGAGAAATTTATGGTCAAAGTGTGGTATATTGTAATCCAAAGGATTCAGATGTAAATCTAAATCAGCTGTCAGAACAAAACGTAAGACCGGCCTCTGAAGTGCTTGATGCACATACCTGGGAACAGAGTGCGAAGGTGGTCGCTGACGCAATGAAACAGTTAAGTTAACCTTTGGAGGGTTGTATTATATGGAAGCAGCAAAACCGGTTGCCATGCGAGTTGCCGTGGACGCAAGAACCATGGGCTCAAGGCCAAGCGGCGTGGGCATGTATCTGAATGATTTCTTAAAAGAGCTGGTTAATGACGACGCGTTTGAATTCATTCTGATTACGGACGTTGCGACAAGTGAATATATTAAAAACTTTGAAAAGGCGGGCGTGGAAGTCCATGCACTGGGCGAGCCGATTTATCGCAGTGCCGGCGTTTTCAAATACTTTTCCTATGTGAAAAAGGTTCTGGATGAAGTACAGCCGGATATCTTCTGGGAGGTCAACACCCTGATTCCGGTGCATCTTCGCGGAAAGTTCAGAACGATGATTACCATTCATGACATGTTCCCTTTGGATTATGTGGAATATTTTGGTAAGGTCTACAGCTGCTATTTCCGGTGGGCGTTAAAGAAAACCCTGAAAAACACAGATATGATTCTGTATAACTCTGAGCAGACAAAGCAGACGACACAGAAGCATTTTAAAGAGGCTATGCATATTCCAAATGCCAATGCCTATATTATTGCGCATCCTCTCCGCATCAAGCGTGAGCTGACGGACGAGGATTATTTCCTCTACATCGGAAATATGGAGAAGCGAAAGGGCGTAGATCTGCTTCTGAAGGGCTATAAGAGATACCGCGAGAAGGGTGGACATAAGCGTCTGATTCTTGGTGGGAAGATGCAGGAAGATGATATTCAGGCACTGCTTGATGAGACCATGCGGTCCGTTGAAGGAATTGAGTATCTGAATTATGTACAGCACGAAGAGAAGCACAGACTGTATGCGGCCTGTTCCTGTTTCCTCTTCCCGAGTAAGGCAGAGGGCTTTGGAATGCCGATTATTGAGATTATGAAATTCCATAAGCCGGTCCTGGTTGGTGATCTGCCAATCTATGATGAAATTGTCGGTGACTGTATTAACCGTTTCTCTCTGGAGGGGAGCGAGGAAGAGCAGATTGAGCATATGTCTGATGCCATGCTGTCCTACAATAAAACAGTGGATGAGGCAGCCTATGATGAGGTTGTATCCCGCTATGAGCCGGAGCGTCTTGCGGCAATTGTTAAGGACTTCATGCTGACGAAGATTCGCTGATGAAGGCAGAGACTGTCGGGTACATGCAGAGATTCGCTTTAATAAGGCGACAGGAGAGTAGAAATGAGTTTTTCAAAATTTGCATTGGGGGCGGCTGAGAAGCTGCGCCCGGTGCTTGTTAAAATTGTTCCGCAAAAGCTGCTGAGCAGTGTGAAGGCTAAGATGATCACACGGTCTGCAGCTTCTTTTGATAAGAGCAGCCTGGCACCGTTTGATCCGTTAGCAAGGCCTGCCGGAGTAAATCTGATTGGTAATTTACGTGCGGACACGGGACTTGGGCAGAGTATGCGCCTTGTCAGTCACATCTTAGATGAGAGCGGATATGAAAATGACGCAAGAATCTTCTTTATGCCGCCGGGCGGTTCGATGAACAACCATTCCTGCGATGAGAAGATTACAGATGAGGATAAATACGGAGTGAACCTGATTCATGTGAATCCATCGGAGTTCCCGATGCCGTTTATCAATATGGGAGCGGAGAATTTCTCCGGCCATTACAACATCGGGTATTGGCTCTGGGAATTAAAGGAATTTCCTGAAGATTGGCTTCCAGCCTTAGAGCTTGCCGATGAAATCTGGACTCCAAGTGAATTTATTTCAGATACAATCAGAAATAATACGGACAAGCCGGTACTGACCGTGCCTTATCCGGTGGAAGCGCCATTTGATGAGAAGTACACAAGGGAACACTTCGGGCTTCCTGAGGATAAGTTTCTGTTCCTGATGATGTTTGATTCCGGCAGTGTCATGGCACGAAAGAATCCGCTTGCAGTCATTGAGGCGTTTAAGAAGGCATTTGCCCCGGAAGAAACAGGGGTGGGGTTGGTCTTAAAGATTCATGAGGCAAGAGATGAGGATGTGGCTCTGATTCGCGAACAGATGAAGGGGTATGACAATATTTATCTGGTATCCGGTACTCTGCCGAAGATTGAGGTAAATTCTCTGATTAAAACCTGCGATGTCTTTGTGAGCCTGCACCGTGCGGAAGGGTTTGGCCTTGTCTGTGCAGAGGCGATGCTTCTTGGAACACCGTGTATTGCGACAAACTGGTCGGCAAATACGGAGTTTATGAATGATAGTGTGGCCTGTATGGTGGATTATAAGCTTGTTGAAATTAAGGAGACACTGGAAGCGTTTAAGAAGGGCTATCACTGGGCTGAGGCGGATACTTCCGTAGCGGCGCGCTACATGAAAATGCTATTTGAAGATAAAGAATTTTATGGTAGAATTAGGGTTGCTGCTAAAAGCTATATTCAGACGAAACTTAGTATATCAGCTTCGGCAGCAGTTGTGAAAAAACGATTAGATGCAATCTATGGAAAGTGATTGAAGTATGTTAAAACAGGTAAAAGAAATTTATGAGTACCGTGAGATGATTTACACTCTGGTACGAAAGGATTTGCGCGGACGCTATAAGGGTTCTGTTCTCGGATTCATGTGGACATTCATTAACCCTCTGTTCCAGCTTTTGATTTATACATTGGTATTCTCCGTAATCATGCGTTCCGGTGAAGAGCAGTATTATCTGTTCCTCTTCGTATGTCTGATTCCATGGATGTTCTTCTCCGCAAGCGTGACTGACGGTTCGACCGCTATCCTGCGAGAGAAGGAAATGATAAAAAAGATTTATTTCCCACGTGGAGTTCTTCCAATCGCTGCAGTAACAAGTGGTTTCGTAAACATGCTGTTAACCTTTATTGTTGTAATTGCGGTTACCTTAATTTCAGGGCGTGGCATGAATCCGGTGGCCTATCTTTGTCTGCCACTGGTTATGATTGTTGAATATCTCCTCTGTATCGGTGTTGCCTTCATTGTGAGTGCACTTACCGTATACTTCCGTGATTTACAGTACATCTTAGGTATCATCACAATGGGAATGCAGTATGCATCTCCTGTCATGTACCGTGTCAACGATGACCGTGTTCCTGCGAAATTCGCATGGATCTTCAAGGTCAATCCGATGACAAGCATTTTAAACGTATACCGTGACATCCTCTACGATAAAGTCGTACCAAATCCTGCAGAATTAGGCTACGCCTTCTGCCTTGGAATCATCTTCATCGTATTCGGATTCTGGTTATTCAACAAGTTACAAAAAGGCTTCGCCGAAAACTTCTGATAAAAGGGCCGAAGCGCTGAAAGCGGCAATGCGCTGCGAATCAGATAAAGATAGAAGAGAGAGCATTATGGATAACGAAAACGCAATTGAAGTGAAAAATGTCTCCAAAGCCTTTAAGGTCTACTTTGATAAGGGCACGGAGTTAAAAGAAAAGCTGCTGTTCTGGAAGCGTAACCGCTTTGAGAACCGTGTTGTTCTTGATAACATCAGCTTTAATGTAAAGAAAGGTGAAGCAATCGGCCTTGTCGGACGTAACGGCTGTGGTAAGTCTACAACCTTAAAGCTTCTGACTAAAATCATCTATCCGAATTCCGGAACTGTAGAGTTAAAGGGACGTGTCAGCTCCCTGATCGAGCTTGGTGCAGGCTTCCATCCGGATATGAGCGGACGTGAGAATATCTACACAAATGCTTCCATTTTCGGTTTGAACAGAAAAGAGATTGATGCCAGACTCGATGAAATCATTGAGTTCTCAGAGCTTGGTGACTATATCGATAACCCGGTAAGAACCTATTCTTCCGGTATGTACATGAGACTTGCATTCTCCGTAGCCATCAACGTAGATGCAGATATCTTACTGATTGATGAAATCCTTGCCGTAGGTGATGCAAACTTCCAGGCAAAGTGCTTCAACAAGCTTCGTGAGATCAAGGGAAACGGTACAACTATCGTAATCGTATCGCATTCTCTTGCCCAGATTGAGCAGATTTGTGACCGTTCCATCTGGATTAAGGAAGGACATATCGAAGAGATGGGGCTTCCAAAGGATGTACACTTAGACTACTTAAACTACATGAACAGCGAGAGAATCGACCGCAAGGAAAGAGAAGAGTTTGCAAAGATCAACCGCGGCAACCGTTATGGAAGCCAGAAGGTTATGTTCTCTGATGTTCATTTACTCGATGCAGAAGGTAAGGATGTTAAAACCATCCGTACCGGTGATGGTGTAACTCTTGACTTAAAGTATGAGTGCAAGGAACCAATTGAAGATGCAGTCTTTGGTTTTGGTATCTTCCGTTCAGACGGTGTCTGGGTTTATGGAACCAACACAAGAATCGATCGCAAGCCAAACTTTGATATCAAAAAGGATGGCAGCTATGTCGTTAAGATTGATGAGTTAAACCTGATTCCGGGTGAATACTGGATGGATGTTACCATCGAGTTCGGTGAGGGCAATCCTGTGGACTATTACAAGAAGGCCCTGAAGTTTGAAGTCGTAAGCAACATTACAGATGTTGGCATTTGCCGCATTCCACATGAGTGGACATTAAACATCTGAAAAGGACAGATATGAAAAAGTTTCTTGTAGACGGACGGTTCCTGAATTCGTTAAGCAGCGGTGTCGATCGTTATGCTTTTCAGATTTTAAAGGAACTGGATCGTCTTGCAGCAGATCTTGATATTTCGATCCTTGTACCTCCTGATGCGAAGCAGGTACCGGATTATCAGAATATCAGAGTAATTCACAGTCATCGAAGAAAACATTGGACACAGCTCGTCTTCGGATGGGAGTGCGTAAGGCGCGGAGCAATTCCAATCAATCTGTGCAATGAGATGCCTCTGATTGGAAAGAAAGGAATTTCCTGCCTTCACGATGTACTGTATGCAGAGACCCCGGAAGTCTTTCCATGGATCAACGATTATCCGAGAGACGAGAGGGAGTGGTTCCTCAAAATCTATGAGCGTATCAAAAAACGCTCTGCTAAAATCCTCACGGTTTCAGAATTTTCAAAACAGCGGGCCATGGAGTGCTTAGGTATTCCGGAAGACCGCTTTTGTGTTGTCCCAAATGGCTGGCAGCACTTTAATCAGGTTGAGACCGATGATTCCCTGATGAAAAAATATCCGGAACTCGTGGCAGGTGAATACTTCTTCACACTTACAAGTTCCAACCGAAACAAGAATGTAGACTGGGTTTTAGCGAATTCAAAGCTGAACGAAGGAGAGCATTACTGTATCGCTGGAAAAGGCCTTGATCAGCTCATTGATTTTGGCAAATACCCCAATGTCACGTACGTTGGCTTTGCTTCTGACGTGCTGGCTAAGACACTGATGAAACATGCGAAAGCGTTTCTGTTCCCAAGCTTTTATGAGGGCTTTGGAATCCCACCGCTTGAGGCTATGAGCACCGGTACTCCGGTGATTGTCTCAAAAGCTGCCAGCCTTCCGGAGATTTTCGGAACGGCAGCACATTATATTGATCCGACCGATCCTGCCCTGAATGTGACAGAGCTTATGAAAGAGCCTGTTTCAGACCCGCAGAAGATTTTAAATCGATACAGCTGGTCGGCTTCGGCAGCTAAGCTGAAACAAATTTTGGAAGAATTTTAAGGAGAGAATGTCATGAAAAGATGTGCGCCATACCTTCGTATTGTGGCCTTTGTCGCAATCGTTGTGTTATCGGTATCCGGACTGGATTATCTGCTTGCACCATCCGGTTATATCAGATATCTGATGCATCAGGTTACGGAAAGTGATCAGAATATGGATCTGATCTTCCTTGGTGCGAGCCACACAAGAAGTGCAATCAACCCTCAGCCGGTAGCAGATAAGTTAAATGTAAATGCGTATTCTTTGGGAATTCCCGGAGAAACAGTTTTAGATTCCTATTATCTGACTGAGCAGGCATTGGAGCATAATGACATCAAGACGGTTGTATATGATGCGGACTTCCAGTACTGGATTATCCCTCAGATGAGCGGACAGGTGTACCAGTCCTTCGTGTACAGCCAGTTACAGTCTCCAAAGATTAAGCTTGAATACATTAAGAACAATAGAAATACCATGGAGTTTAGAACTGTCATCGGACATCGTTCCTCTTATGACATGTCTCTGTCAGGAATTAAGCAGAATCTTTCCATGAAGAAGTCTGCAGAGTATAAGAATTACAGCATTGACGGCGCACTTACTCCGGATGCCAATGGTCCATATGTCGGCCGTGGTTTCTTCCTCCGTGAGTTATCCGGAAACGAGCCGGGCGGCAAGGATTTTGTAGTGCAGACCTATGCACAGTGCCATGAGCCATTAACAGACAGCGCAAAAGATGCGTTTGCCAGAATCAAGGCGTTATGCGATGAGAAGGGGATTGAACTGATTGCAGTAACTTCTCCGATTGATCCGACTGCCTGCGAGGTAATCGATATGCAGTTCCAGCACGACCAGTTAAATGCGTTCTTTGAGAGCCAGGGCGTGAAGTATTATGACTTCAACATGGCGCTTGAAACCGTCGTTCCAAGACGTGATGCAGACTACGGTGATTACGAGGGACATATGGGCGGTGAGCTCACAACCATCTATTCCACACAGCTCGCAAACCTGCTTTCTGATGTGAAGAACGGTACATATGATGCATCAAAGTACTTCTATTCATCTTTCGCAGATATGTATGCGAACATGCAGAAAGACTACGAAAAGACAACCGGCTTAAGCTGGCACGTCGGGGAGGGAGCATAAATGTCATTTAACGTTATCGGATTTTATATCTTCCTGGCGCTTGGAATTGTGCTCTACTACATCATTCCGAAGAAGGTTCGCTGGGTCTGGCTGTTAGTTTTAAGCTATTATTACTACTACACCTATACCATCAAAACCGTCTGGCTTCTGATGGCAACAACGCTGATTATTTATGGTGGCGGTCTGCTTTTGGACCGCATCAATGTGACGAGTGAGGCTGCCTTAAAGGAAAATAAGGGCACCTGGGACAGGGAACAGAAGAAGGCCTTCAAGGCTAAGACAAAGAGACGCAAGAAAGGCGTCATGGTTACCATCCTGGTGCTGATTTTCGGCATTCTTGCAGTTATTAAGTATACAGATTTCGTTCTGGAAAATGTGAATGCTGTCCTTTTAAAGACCGGCCAAGGCCAGGTGCCGCTGATGAAGTTCATCCTTCCTCTTGGTATCTCCTTCTACACCTTCCAGTCTGCAAGCTACATTATCGATCTTTATAACGATAAGTTCCGTGCAGAGAAGAATCCGTTCAAGGTAGCTTTGTTTGTTTCCTTCTTCCCACAGCTCTTACAGGGACCAATTGGCCGTTTTGACCGTCTGGCACCGCAGTTGTTTGAAGGACATGATTATGATTTAAGAAATATTGAATTTGGCCTTCAGAGAATTTTCTGGGGTCTGTTTAAGAAGATGATTTTAGCGGACCGCGCTGCGGTTTATGTAAACGAAGTCTTCACAAATTATGCAAACTACGGTGGTTTCTTTAATATCCTGGGTGTTCTGATGTACAGTATTCAGCTGTATGCAGATTTTTCCGGCGGTATTGATGTTGTCATCGGTGTGGCGCAGATGTTCGGCATCACGATGGATGAGAACTTCAAGCAGCCTTATTTTTCGACATCCATTGGTGATTTCTGGAGAAGATGGCACATTACGCTTGGTACCTGGATGAAGGATTACATCTTCTATCCATTTTCCTTGAGTAAGGGAATGAACAAGCTTGGCAAATGGGGTAAGAAGCACCTCGGCCGTTTTGGTAAGGGTCTTCCAATCTGTCTTGCAGATTTGCTTGTATTCCTCGTTGTCGGTATCTGGCATGGTGCCGCCTGGAAATATATCATTTACGGTATGTACAATGGCGTGATTATGGCGTTCTCTTCTCTGATGGCTCCGGTCTATGAGAAGCAGAAGGAAGCACTTCATATCAAGTCTGACAGCAAGGGATGGCATGTGTTCCAGATTGTGCGTACCTTTATCCTGGTCAACATCAGCTGGTACTTTGACATGGGAACCTCACTTTCTGCAGCTCTTTCCATGATGAAGTCATCCATCCTTGATTTCAGCTTCTCTCAGTTTAATCAGGAAGCAATCTATGCGGTTGGTCTTGAAAAGAAGGATTTCATTATCCTGCTGATAGGATGCGTCGTTGTATTTATTGTCAGTGTCTTAAAGGAAAAGGGCATCGAAATCAGAAAGTCCCTTGCAGAAAAGCCTCTCGTTGTTCGCTGGGCAGTGTATTACCTGCTTGTCATGAGCATCTATATGCTTGGCTACACAGGTGTAACACAGGGATTTATTTACGCAAACTTCTAAATTTAAGTTCCGGACCGTTCGCGTCCGGAGCTTTTTTTATGCGGAACCACCGCGCGGCCCTTTTGTACGGCAGCCTCCACACTATGCCGTTTTCACACGGCTGACGGAGGCGTAAGTTTTCCATACTGGAATGAAATTTCTGTCACAAATTGTGGAAAAAATTATAGAATAATTCGTATAAAGTGGATAATGCGTCTGTTGCACTGTTTGTGACAGAGCGGGCCTTACAAGAGAATTTAAGGAGACCGGTGATGGCCGATTTTGAATACAGAACAGACGGGGAGCTGCGGTTTGAACGTGTGAGCCCCGGTGAAGAAAGAGATACAACTAAAAAGAGCAGCGCGCCCGGCGCCGGCGCGTCAGCGTGGGTTCTGCACCTGATTCCGCTGGTCTGTGCAGTGGCAGGATTTGCGGTGCTCTTTCATGATGGCTTATCGCAGGCTGGCAGAATGGAACTGTTTGCAGTTCTGATTGTTGCAATGTCGCTGATAGGACTTGCCGGCTCTTTATTTATCCAGCTTGTAAAGTGGGACTTCAGAAAGCTTTTCATTGAACTTGCAGTTATTTTAACCGTGCCGATAGGCTTCAGTGTAAGCTCCGTGCTCTTTAATGCAGGAAGAATTGATTACAGCAATCAAATGTTTGTCGGTATGGGAATCTGCCTTTTTGCGGGGGTGTATTTTATATTGATGGCTGTTTTTGAGGCCATTTTAAGAACTACAGCAAGAAAGGTCCTTAACTGGATTACAAGAAACTGGATGATGGTTCTGTTTGTGATTGTAATGGCAGTAGCCCGCTATCCATATTTAAACGTGACGCAAAGATGGGACGGCGGTGAGTATTATTCCTGGTTTCAGAAGGGGATTGCGAACTTCGCCTATGCCGGGTTTGATGATTTCTTCCAGAACTTCTCACTCTGTAATCATCCTACATTAGGCTTTGCATCTGTGTACTTAATCGGAGAACTTGTGTCACCGGGACATTTGATTGGCTCAAATATGGTGAGTCTGATTCTGTCCTGCCTGTCCATGTGGTGCTTCTATCTGATTTTACGGAAAATGGCACCGCACGTGAGCTCGCATTTTACAGCACTTTTGAGCCTGATGGCTTCATTTGCCACGATGTTTTTCAGCCTGACTTCGTATTTTGCGCCGGATATCGGAATGACCTACTTCTTTATCTTCCTTGTCTGTGCGTATCTTTATGATGCTCCGCTTCTTGTGGCGTTCTTCACTCTGATGGTTATGCAGACGAAGGAGACCGGCATGGTTATTATGCTGGGCTTCGGAATCGGTGCCATCATCCGCCATGCGATTATGGCGAGAGAAGAGACCTATAACGGAATTGTCGGAAACAGTTTCATCCTGTTTTTAAAGAAGACCTTTACAGATCTTAAGCTTTACGCGATGCTTCCACCAGCCGGCTTTCAGGCGTGGTATCTGATGAATAAGGGCAAGCTCGACAAGTGGTCTGACGGTATTGAAAAGGGCTCAAAGGTCCTTGTATGGGATCCGACAGGAACGAAGGTCGATGTATTTGGTATCAATTTCGGTCTGATTTCAGCGAGATTAAAAGAATATTTCCTGTTTAATTTTAACTGGATTGTCTGGGGAACTATTCTTATCTGTGCCATTATAATCTGGCGCAGAAACAGAAAAATTAAGAAAAAGATTACATATCTGATGAAGAAGAACAGACAGGAGAAGGATAAACGCGATGTCCACGGGATTCCGCTGCTTCTGACATCCTTCCTGTTTTATATGATTTTCCATTGCATCTTCTTAACTGCAGCGCTTGCGCGTTATAACATTGTGACAGATATGATTGCACTTCTGATTGCAGCGTCTCTTACCTGCCATGTTATTGCAGATGGCACGAAGGAAACCGTGTCGAAAGTAAAGATGGGCCTTGGAATTACATTTGCCATTGTGACCGGAATTCTGTTTGTTGCAGAATCGTTATATACGGTGGATCCGGTGACGAGGCAGCTGTTTGATACATATGATACCGGTAACGGCACGCTGTGCTTTGTCGGTCAGAAGGACCGAAGCGGTCGTTTCTATCTTGGAGACTATCTGACGTATAATCTGCAATATCAGTACATTGATCAGGCATTTGACGAGATGCTGTCGCGTACGGAATATGATCCGGAGAAGGTGGATCTGGTGCTTTCTTCAAGCCGCGGCGTCTTTATCAATGGTAACGGCAATGCCTATAAGCTGAACTGGGACAGAAAGCTTAAAAAGCGTGTGTTCTATACATCAGAAGATACGGTGCCGATGTACTATCAGTATACGGCGGATGATATCGAGGACAGCCAGGAAGTCCAGAATACGTTATATGAGAGAGCACTTTACGTGGTGCTTCCGATTTATGCGAACGAGTCCTTTGATGACGATATGAAGCTCTTAGAGGAGTTCTACTACATCAGCCCTCGGCAAATGGTAGCGACGTCTCAGGGTGATCTTTATTATTATGAGATGACGCTTCTGTCATCCATGAAAAATGAGGAGAGTGCAGACGCATCTGAGAAGGATGGTACTGCAGGAAAGAAGGGCACGGAGAGCGGACTGATGCTTGGGAAATAAAACGGTAGACCGCGTAGAAGTGCGGGAATGAAGCGTGTAACGGTGCGGTCAGAACGTAGGAATTGACAGCGAACCTAAAGAATTGTACTATATAGAATACAGCCTGCATACAGGCTTTACTTTGATGCTCGAAAGCAGATGCTTTAGAGGAGGATAATTTTATGAAGAGAACAGCAATGATCATGGCAGGAGGAAAGGGCGAGAGATTCTGGCCTAGAAGTCGTGTACATCTGCCAAAGCAGTTCCTGTCCTTAACAAACGACGGAAAGACAATGATTCAGAAGACAGTTGAAAGAATCAGCCCGATTGTTGATATTGAGGATGTTTACATTTCAACAAACAAGAATTATAAGAAGCTTGTTATGGAACAGCTTCCCGGAATCCCGGAGGAGAACATTCTCTGTGAGCCAATCGGAAGAAATACTGCACCTTGTGTAGGTCTTGCAGCAGCTCATGTAGCAAAGAAGTATGAAAATGCTACTATGATCGTGCTCCCAAGTGATCATCTGATTAAGAATAATGAGATTTTTACTTCAGTTTTTGAAAAGGCCTGTGCCGTTGCAGAAGCTGGTGAAAATCTGGTTACAGTTGGTATTACACCAAACTATCCGGAAACAGGATATGGTTATATTAAGTACAATGAAGCTGTAAAGAATGCTGATTCCTACAAGGTAGAAGCCTTTGTTGAGAAGCCTGACCTTGAAAAGGCGAAGGCATATCTTGCAGAAGGTGATTACCTCTGGAATTCCGGTATGTTCGTATGGCAGTCTAAGACAATTCTGAATTGCTTTAAGAACTACATGACTGATACTTATGAAGGACTTTTAAAGATTCAGGATGCAATCGGAACAGATGCACAGGAACAGGTTCTTGAAGAGATATATCCAACACTTGAATCCACTTCTGTTGACTACGGAATTATGGAGAAGGCTGATTCCATCTTCACACTTCCCGGTGATTTCGGCTGGGATGACGTTGGTTCCTGGCTTGCAGTTGGCCGTGTAAATCCGGTTGATGAAGATAACAATGTTGTCGCCGGCAACGTGGTTATGGTTGATACGAAGAACAGTGTAATCCAGGGTCATGGCAAGTTAATTGCTACAGTTGGCTTAAATGACATGGTAGTTGTAGATACTGAAGATGCTCTGCTCATCTCCACAAAGGAAGATGCAGGTAAAATCAAGCAGGTTCTTGCAAAGTTAAGAGAAGCAGGCAAGACAGAATATCTTTAATTGTTGATTTTTGGAGGAATAGTAATGAAAAAGGCGTTAATCACAGGTATTACAGGTCAGGATGGTTCCTACCTTGCAGAGTTACTCGTTGAGAAGGGATATGAAGTTCATGGTATCGTAAGAAGAGCTTCTACAGTAACAACAGATCGTATTGATGGACTTTTAAAGGCTGGTAAGGTAACACTTCATGATGGTGACCTTTCCGATTCTTTAGGTCTGGTTCAGATTATCGGCGATGTTCAGCCGGATGAAATCTACAACCTCGCTGCACAGAGCCATGTTGGTACATCCTTCAAGGCTGCTGAGTACACAGGTGATGTTGATGCGATTGGCGTTTTAAGAGTTCTTGAGGCTGTTCGTGTAACAGGTCTCACAAAGAAGACAAAGATCTACCAGGCTTCTACTTCTGAGCTTTACGGAGAAGTTGAAGAGTGCCCACAGAATGAAAAGACTCCTTTCCACCCATTCAGCCCATATGCTGTAGCAAAGCAGTACGGCTTCTGGATGATTAAGGAATACAGAGATGCTTACGGCATGTTCGCATGCAATGGTATCCTCTTTAACCACGAGTCTGAGAGACGTGGTGAGAACTTCGTTACAAGAAAGATTACACGTGCTGCCGGTCGTATTGCCTGCGGACTTCAGGATCACTTAGAGCTTGGTAACCTCGATTCTAAGCGTGACTGGGGTTATGCAAAGGATTACGTAGAGTGCATGTGGCTCATCATGCAGCAGGATACACCGGACGATTTCGTTATCGCTACAGGTGTTCAGCACACAGTTCGTGATTTCGTTGAGATGTCCTTTAAGCATGATGGTATTGAACTTCGCTGGGAAGGCGAAGGCATTGATGAGAAGGGTTATGATGTTAAGACAGGCAAGATGCTTGTTTGCGTAAATCCTGAATTCTACCGTCCAACAGACGTAGTTAACCTTTGGGGTGATCCGACAAAGGCTAAGAATGTCCTTGGCTGGGATCCAACCTCTACAAGCTGCGAAAAGCTTGCGGAAGTTATGGCTGAGTACGACCTTCAGCTTGCAAAGAAGGAAGCTAAGGAAGCAGCAGAGGCATAAGAATGAGCAAAGTATTGATTTTTGGTGCAGGTGGTTTCGTAGGAAGATATCTTGCACTGGAATTTAAAAATGCGGGATATGAAGTAGCCGGAAGTGACCGCGTTCGCACGGAATCCGTTCCGGAGTTCGTTTCATTTACCGAGGCCGATTTACTCGAAGCAGCACAGGTATCTAAAGTTGTGGCAGAAGCTAAGCCTGACATTATTGTGAACCTTGCTGCAATCAGCAGTGTGGGTGCATCTTGGTCCATGCCGGCGGCTACTATCTCGGTAAATGTAGTTGGCGCGTTGAATGTCTGTGAAGCAGCACGTGCACTCGACCCGATGCCAAAGGTGATGTTTATCGGTTCAAGTGAAGAGTATGAAGCTGTTGAACGTCCGATTGATGAGGAGGTTCCGCTTCGTGCCAATAATCCTTACGGAATCAGTAAGGCAGCACAGGAAGCTTTCACAAAGCTGTATCGCGACCGTTACGGCATGAAGATTTATTATGTGCGTCCGTTCAACCACACAGGTGTTGGTCAGCGCGATTCCTTCGTTCTGCCATCCTTTGTGAAGCAGGCAGCTGAAATCAGCAAGTCCGGAAAGCCTGGCGTGATTCATGTCGGAAATCTGGCTGCAAAGCGTGATTTCTCTGATGTTCGCGACATTGTTCGTGCATATCGCATGATTGTGGAGCAGGATAATTGTGAAGCGGTTTATAACGTGGGCTCTGGCGTGGCCTATGGCTTAAATGAGTTGTTAGACTACATCGTCAGCCTTTCTTCAACCAAAATTACGGTTCAGGTGGATGCAGAGCGTTTCCGTCCTGTAGATACACCGCTTGTTGTGTGTGATCATGCAAAGATTACGAAGGAACTCGGATGGGAGCCTGAGTATTCGATTAAAGATACGTTGAAGGAAATGTTTGATAATTTTCTTCAGGCATAACACATTTAGATGTCTAACCTTAAAATTTTTTCAACGGGGGTCTCCGTGCGTTTAGACGTAAGAGACCCTTATTTTTATGTCTTATGTGACAGTGGACGGGCTGTGTAGTATAATAAAGCAAAATGGTGAAGTGGGACTGGTTATGCTGGATTTAAAGGGGAAGTTATCTGTCGTTATGCCCGCGTATAACGAGGAGAAGCTGATATATCAAAATATATTGGAAACGGTTGAGACGCTGTCTCGCTTTGTTTCTGATTTTGAAGTGATCGTGGTAAATGATGGCTCAAAGGATCGAACAAAGGCTGAGGTGCAGCGTGCCATGAAAGTTTGCCCTCAGGTAAGGCTCTCCGGGTCTGATAAGAATCACGGCAAGGGGGCTGCGATTCTACTTGGAGTTACAGAAGCCAAAGGCGATTTTATTGCTTTTGTGGATGCGGATTTAGAGCTCCATCCGAGGCAGCTTGAAAAGTATCTGTCCCATATGTTAGACACCGGATGTGATATTGTTATCGGGAGCAAGTTAGATCCTGAATCTGAGCTGGAATACCCGTTTGTGAGACGAGTTATCAGTTATTGCTATTACATTATGCTTAATACCATGTTTCATCTGCATGTAAGAGACACGCAGACGGGACTGAAAGTATTCCGCGCGTCGGCTATCAAGCCGGTAGCGCATCTGATCCGTACGAGCGGATTTGCGTATGATATTGAACTTCTGACGGCCTGCTCAAGAAGAGGCGCGACCATTGAGTCGCTGCCGGTGCAGGTGGTTTATGTCAGAGATTCGAGAAGGATTCACTTCTCAGATTGTTGGAGGGCGTTTAAAGATACCTGGGCAATTTTTAACCGGGTTTACGTAAAACATTATTATGACGAACACTAAGAAAAAGACCTGGTTTCGGCCGGAAATCATTATTCCGATTCTTTTGATTGTTTCATTTCTTGTCTGGTTGCTCCTGTTTTTACTGGAACGCGGCCATGGCCTGCAGTCGGATATTTTCTTTCAGAGATTGAATGATTTTCTGGCAGATGCAACCAATGTGACCGGATATACGTCGGCTGACGATCCGTATTTTAATACGGATTATCAGGGACTCGAAGAGAAGGCATATCCGCCTCTCACCTACGTGTTTATGTATCTGATGTCGCGTGTGGTCAATATTGTTCCATACAGAGAGGTTCAGTTCTTCTTGCCGATTTATTACAATCCGGCCTGGATGATGCTGTATTTGCTCGGAACCGTTGTCACAGCACTGTTTGTTTATGAAATCATCAGAACGGCTGTGGTTGGATCAGAGAATCAGAAGCGCCTCACGGCAGTGGCTATGATGCTGACCTTTGGCATGCTCTTTACGATGGAACGCGGGAATACGCTGATTCTGACAATCGGATTTGTGTGTCTGTATCTGTTCTGGTACGATTCTGAGTCGGCCTTAAAAAGAGAAGTTGCCATTATGAGCCTCGGTGTTGCGGCTGCATTTAAGCTGTCACCGGCACTCCTTGGACTGCTTTTGATTTATGACAGGAGATGGCTTCAGGCCGTGCGCTGTGCGTTGTATGGAGTCTTCTTCATATTTGCTCCATTTGCCGCGATTGAAGGTGGATTCGCCAATATCCCACAATGGATTTCCAATATCCGGGCGAATGTGGATTCCTATAAGGATATAAAGAGTGGTGTAAGTCTGCAGAATACAGTCTTTTACATCAGACAGTTTCTGACGGGAAGTGCGGACAATAATCAGGCGCTTTACAGTGCCTGTCGTATTGTCGCAATTGTGCTCGCACTTGTAATTCTTGCCGGTGGATTTTTCGTCTGCTTCAAGTGGGAACAGGTGCTGATGGTATCTGCAGTTGTGACATTTTATCCGGCTCACTCCGGCAAATACAATATTCTCTATCTGCTCCCGGCCTTTATTATGCTTTTAAATGCCTATGCAAGCCGCAATGCAGGAGAGAAGGATGAGGTTCCGTTAAGGAACTGGGAAAATATTATCCTGCTGGTGGCATTCTTCCTGCTGAATCAGGATGTGCAGCTTCCGGAAAAGTATATGTGGTTTTCTTATATCTGTATGGTTCCGCTGATTGCACTTCTTTGTGCGGTGAAGGTAATTCGCGCAGGTGTGGTATTCGCTGTAAATCGAAAGTCGGTTCCGGAAGAGAGCATGACGGAAGAGGCAAGGCCTCTTGTGAACGCATATGCAGGACATGTGGATGCAGCGCGTCAGGCGGTTGATAACCGGTATGCGGAAGCACTTCGTCATGTGGAGGTTACTTCGCAGAGTGTGAAGGAACGGGCTGAGTTACAGCATCGGGCTGAGGAGGAAGCTAAGAGAATTCTTGGTTCCGAGGGTCAGCAGCAGATTGATGCAGAACGGGAACGGCATGAGCAGGAGCTTGAGAGGCTCAATGCACAGCGAAAAGCTCATGAGGAAGAGATGCGTCGAATCAAGGAGGAAGAAGAACTGGTTCGACAGATGAGGGAAGAATCAAAAAACTAAGAAATATTCAGAGGAGTTGGCGATTTTACATGTAGCGTCCATTGAATCGAAGAAAAATACAAAAGAAGAGAAATAATGTGAGGTGTGACTATGGGAAAGTCGGCAAGAGAAAAATTTAAAAGCTTTCTGCTGGTGAGTCTGGATTTGATTGCGCTGACTGTGGCGATGTTAATCAGCGTAGCAATCTGGCTTCCGAAGGATTACGATGTGGCAATTATTAATCATCTCTGGGCCATGTTTGTGACGGCGTATGTTCTTGTGTTTCTTGCAACAGACTGGGATTCGGATTTCTTCCATCGCGGATATTATGCAGAAATTGTTGCGGGAATCAAGAAGCAGACCGTTGTTTTTGGTCTCGCAATTGTCATGCAGATGATGCGCAGAGAATTCTTTGCTCCCCGTGGTGTGTATGTTCTGACGTATGTTTTTACAACAGTGCTTGTTGTTTTGCTCAGGGATCTTTCCAAGTGGAGGATTCGTAAATCCAGATATGGCAAGACGAAGATTGTCATGGTCTCTGAGCGCAATATGGCAGAGGATATGCTTGCACACAATCCGCTGGTGCACGACTGGACCAATAACCTTGTCGGCATTGCGCTGATTGATGAAACGTCGGTGGATTCTGAAATTGGAGGAATTCCTGTCGTAGCGGACAGAGAGAGCCTTCTGCCGTTTATCCGCAAGAACGCAATCGACGATGTGTTCTTAAATCTTAGCTATAACGTTTCATTTGCCGAGTTAGAGCAGATGATTCATGAACTGGAGGAAGTCGGTGTGACTGTTCACTTAAGACTTTCTGTATTTGACCGTTTCCAGTCGTATGATGTCAAGGTTGAGGATTTCATGGATGTACAGGTTGCGACCATGGCACATCGCTTCTATGATGTGAAGATGCTGGCAATCAAGCGTATTTTTGATATCTTAGGAGGACTGGTGGGAACCCTGTTCTTAGCACTCCTTTCCATCTTTGTCGCTCCGGCAATCAAGCTGACAAGTCCGGGGCCTGTATTCTTCAAACAGAAGAGAGTCGGAAAGAATGGCCGTAAGTTTAACATTTACAAGTTCCGTTCCATGTATCAGGATGCGGAAGAACGCAAGAAAGAACTGCTTGCTCAGAACGAGATGAAGGGTGTTATGTTTAAGATGAAGAATGACCCCCGTATTACACCGATTGGTCGCTTTATCAGAAAGACTTCCATCGATGAATTCCCGCAGTTCCTGAATGTGTTAAAGGGTGATATGTCTCTGGTTGGTACAAGACCACCAACCGTAGGAGAATTTGAACAGTACAAGCCATATCAGAAGAGACGTCTGGCAATGAAGCCGGGCATTACGGGCTTCTGGCAGGCATATGGCCGTGGAAGAGTTCTTGATTTTGATGAGATTGTCAAGATGGATCTCCAGTACATCGATACCTGGAGCCTGGGGCTCGACCTTAAGATTCTGTTGAAAACCGTGCAGACAGTATTCACGGTGGGCGGAACCTGAGGTTCAGTTTGTCAGAACCTGATATCTGGCTCGCAAACCTGATATAAGCCAGACAATCACGAAATGTGAAAGAGGCAGTAAGTTTCTTGCTTAAGGAACTTATTGTCTCTTTTTAAATTTGTACAAAAACTTCAATGACCGATGCAGACAGGATTCCTGCTTTGTTATTAAAAATGCCAAAACTAGCCTGATTTGAATTTGATACTTTAGTTTCGTAAAGAAAGTAGTAAAATAGAACTTAATGAAGACTGGCAGGCTGGGAAAGGCTGCTTAGAGGATATAGGAATTAAGAAGATAATATGAGATTTATACCATCAGATACTGGCCGGTTCTTCGGTCGAAAAAGCACATTAAATTTAAGGGAAAAAGCGGTGTTAGCTCTGGCAACACTGACATTTGCAGGGGTCATTCTGCTTCACGCAGAAACACCGGTTCAGGCAGCAGTTGGGGCACAGACATCAGGAGCTGCAGAGGAGGGAAGCTATTATTTATCTGAGTATGTCGAGCAGTTTCAGGATTTGAACAATGGCTCTGTGTCTGTATCTATGGATACAGATGGAAGATACAGACTTCAGAAGCAGGATGATTCCGAGTTTAAGATTCTGCAGATTACAGATTTTCATCTGACAGGATATGACCTGGATGGAGGTTATGGAAATGACCGAAATCTGACAGTTGCAGATACAAGAGAAGTCTTAGAGGTGTATCGACTGGTTGAGAACACCAGACCAGACCTGATTGTAATGACGGGAGATGTCATCTACGGAGGTGATTTTAACACCTTCACAGGCAATAAGCGTGCGCTTCATACCGTGATTCAGCTGATGAACAAAATGAATATCCCGTGGGTTTACATTATGGGCAATCACGATCATTTCTTTGCCGATGGCAGAATGGGCACAGGCGGCAAGGCGATATTCATGAACGAACTGGCTCAGGCAACAACGCTTATGTATTATCCGGACCACCCTACGTTTAAGGAAAAAGGCGGCATTGCTGAGGAATTCCTGTATGGTACCTATAAGCTTATCAATCAGGATGATTCTCTGAACTCTGTAGTTGTAGCACTTGATACCGGAACGAATACGCAGGGGACTGGCGATTATGACCATGCATATGATGCGCAGGTTGACTGGTACAAGGAAGAACTTCGCGACATTGCAGCAGATGCAGATATGTCAGTTCTGAATCTGAAGTCCTATATGTATTATCACATCCCGCTTCCGGTGGTTCGTGATGTTCTGACGGGCGGACTCGTACCGATTCACTACGGAAAACAGCTTGAAATGCCTTGTCCATCCATTTATGCGGGAAAGCTCTGGGAAGCAGTACAGGAACTGGGAAGCACAAAGACCATGTCTTTTGGACATGATCATGTCAATGACACCTGGTTTACGTATAAAGGTGTTGACTTCATCTATGGCAAATCCATCGAGTACACCGTTTACGCTGATGACGCAGTCACAGGCGGTGCACAGCGTGGCGCTTCCGAAATCCACGTAAGACAGAATGGAAGCTATTACATTACTGAGAATTCTTTAAACGAAATCGAGAAGAATACAGCTGTCATGCAGGAGGATGGAAGCTGGAAGTATGTCGATGAGAACCATAAGGTGGACGCGTCCTACACAGGGGCTGCGTGGAATGGATATACATGGGTGATGTTTCAGCCGGAAAGGGTTGATGCTTCTGAGACAGGTATAAAAACGGTAGATGGAAGAAATTACATTGTATGCAATGGTGAATACTATAATCTGGCGTATATCTTTAATCCAAAGGACTATGCTGATTTGAATCCGGATTTAAAAGCTGCATTTGGCTATGATGAGGAGCGACTCATCCGTCACTTTATTAATTACGGCAGATACGAAGGCAGGAAAACATCCTTCCTTTTTGATCCGGTCTTCTACAGTAACATGTATCCGGAACTGAAAGAAAAGTTTGGTGAAAACTGGTCGGAATACTATGATTATTTTATGAATAATGGTCTTTATAATGGGGATCAGGCCTCTCTGTATTTTGATTATAACTTTTACAAAAATGCAAATACTGATCTTCAGCATGTATACGGTGATAATGTGACAGCATATCTGAATCATTTCATGAAATATGGACTCAAGGAAGGGCGTCAGGGAGCGATTTCTTTTGATGTTGCCTTTTACCGTGATTCTTATGCAGACCTTTCAGGTGCTTTTGGAAATGATGTGAGAAGATACTATCTTCATTACAGCCTATATGGCCGAAAGGAAGGAAGAATCATCACAGCTCAGTTTGATGCAACCTCGTATCTTCAGAATAATCCAGATGTGCAGGTCACGTCTGGTGATAATTCACTCGCCGCGTATCGCCATTTTAAGGAAAATGGAATCAGCGAGGGAAGACAGGGCTCTCCAATTTTTAACTGGGCAGATTACCGGGAACTGAATGCAGATCTGAGAGCAACCTACGGAAGTAATACATATCTGTATTTCAAGCACTTCTCCAGATACGGAATGAAGGAAGGCAGACAGACTGCGCGGACCTTTAATCCGTCAATCTATAAAAATCGTTATGCTGATTTAAAAGCAGCATTTGGAACGGAGTATTCAAAGTATTATCGTCATTATCTGAGATATGGAATGGCAGAGGGAAGAATTGCAGTGTGAAATATCATTGCTGAATCATTGTCGACAGGAGTTTAAAATATTCTGGCAGATGAAATGAGAGTATAAAATTAAGGAGAATTCTATGCACTTAAAATGGAAAATGGGGTTGGCGGCTTTGGTGTTTGGCATATGCATGACAAGTGTTATGCCTGTCAAAGCAATGACTGGTACAGAGGCAGGCGTTACCTACACGATAGAAAAAAATGATTCAGGAATGACATTTTCCTCTGAAACAATGGACTCGGAGGACAGCTTTGAAATCAGCGAATCCAGGTATTATGACAGTAATTCTGCTGACTGGTCCGTATACAGCTCGACTTATCAGTATAATCAGCTGACAGAGAAAGAAAAAGCCGTTTATGACGACTTGTTTAATGATGCGGTTCGGGTGATGGAGTCCGGTGGAAGTGCAGAAAAGGTAGAGGCATTATTTCCCCTTTCTGAAGTGAATCTGGACTCAGCACAGAAAATTGCCTGGGTGTTCAGAGAATCCAATCCTCAGTTCTTCTTTTTAAAAAATTCCATTTCATATGGCTATATGGGATCGATTGGCAAGGTTTCCCTGCCACTGTACACAGAGTTTCAGGATGGCAGTGCAAGAAGTATGGCCGTTTCCAACTTTAAGGTGGAGCTGTCTACGGTGCAGGCGGAGGTAGAAGCGCAGTCAACGGATTATGAAAAGGGTCAGGCAATATATAACTGGATTATCAATCATTGTACCTACGAGGAAAATGAATATGATCAGTCCGCATACAGTGTTGTTGTACAGAGACGGTCTGTATGTGAAGGATACTCCATGACTTATATCATGCTAAGCAATGCCGCAGGAATTCAGACTGTTCATGCGCAGAGTAATACCCATGCCTGGGTTAAGACGAATCTTTACGATGGGTGGTACGCGGTGGATCCAACCTGGGGACAGTCAGGAGATAACTGTCTTTATGTTTCCGATGCAGATCTGATAGCATTGGACCGTGGCTCTTCTTCACACCGAGAGAGCCGGAAGAGCTACTATACTCCGTCGTGTCAGACGGCGTTTAAGCCGGCTGCAGGGATTGGGGCATATGGAAAGGACGTGCTCTATGTCACGTATTCCGGCGAAGTAAGAAATGCAGGTTCTATCTATGACTATGCAACCTATATGGCCCAAAACAGCGATCTGTCAGCGTTGTATTCCAATAATCCGGCAGCAGCGGCGAGACATTTTGTAAATTATGGAATGAAAGAAGGAAGAACTGCCTCCACGGAGTTTAATCCCGTAATCTACCTGAATAACTACCTGGATTTATATAATGCGTTTGGCAGTAATTATAAATCCTACTATCTTCACTACCTGAATAATGGAA
Organism: uncultured Lachnospiraceae bacterium; assembly: GCA_902781505.1. Classification (GTDB taxonomy): domain Bacteria; phylum Bacillota; class Clostridia; order Lachnospirales; family Lachnospiraceae; genus UBA4285. The sequence continues at coordinate 71,660 of CACZJL010000005.1, forward strand.
TCAAAGAAGGAAGAAATGCCAGCGTATTAAAGACTAATTACTGGTATGGAACGGATTACTCGCCAGTTTATGATTTTGATATCTATTGTAAGAATCGACCGGATGTGGTAAAGGCATTTGGATATGATCGTCTGAGAGTATTCAAGCATTTCCTGAATTATGGAATGCAGGAGCGGGCAATTGCAAAATCGGATTTTGATCCAATGATTTATCGTAATAACTATCCGGATTTGAATAATGCCTATGGTAATAACTGGAAGCAATACTATCTTCACTACACAAGATATGGGGTGAAGGAGGGCAGAAATGCCAGTGTTCAGAGAACCAATTACTGGTGTGGAGTCGATTACTCTGCCGTTTTCAATCCACTGTATTATGCTCGGTATAATCCGGATGTATCAAAGGCGCTAGGAAATTCAACGAAAGCACTTCTCGGTCACTTTGTGAATTATGGAATGAAGGAAGGCAGAAACGCAATTCCCTCCTTTTCACCATCCGTTTACAGAGCAAGATACAGCGATTTAAACAAAGCATTTGGAAGTAACTGGAGCAGATACTATCTGCACTATATAAACTATGGCCTCAAAGAAGGCAGAAAGGCGTCATAAAAGGAATAAGCGATGAGAAGAAAAGAATTGTGGGTAGTGATTGCCGGTATGGCGATTGCAGCAGGCATGCTTCTGGCAAAGCAACCGGTAGAGGTTAAGGCCGCGAGTGTGGCAAATGCAGATGATGGACAGTTAGTTATCATGCTCGATCCGGGCCATGACAGTACACATGCAGGAGCACATTCATCGGATGAGACAGGAGTCCTTCAGGAATACGATGTAAACATGAAAGTTGCGAGGTATGCGTATGAGGAGTTAAGCAAGTACTCCGGTGTGAAAGTGTATATGACGCATTACGACGTAAATTGCCCGGCTCCGGAAGGTTCGAGCCTTCATGACTGCCTGCAGTATCGTGCAGATCTTACAGCGGAGGTGGGAGCAGACCTTTATGTCTCCATACATCAGAATTCGGGAAGCAGTACTGCAACAGGTGCAGAAGGAATTATTCCGCTTCCGGGATATGTAGATGGTGCATCTGATGTTGGCCATGGAGTTGCGCAGAAGATTCTGCAGCATCTGAACCGACTCGGCATCCGCCTTCGCAGTATCTATGACAGAACAAACGATTCCACCTATCCGGATGGTTCACCGGAGGATTATTACGGTGTCATTCGTATGAACAAATACAATGGAATTCCTGCGATTATCATTGAACATGCCTTTTTAAGTAATGATGATGATGTCTTAAGCTTCCTTTCCACGGATGAACAGCTGAAGGAAATTGGAATTGCTGATGCAGAGGGTATTGCCGAATACTACGGTCTGTCTAAATTAAAGACAGTGGATGGAAATCCTGTATCTTCAAATTACCGCGGTTTTGTGATGGATGATAATGGAAATCTGTATTATCAGAAGGAATCTGAAACTGTTGATGTAAGCGCTATTTACGACTATGACTACTATCTTTCACATAACCAGGATCTTGCAAAAGCCTATGGAGACAACAAGGTTGCAGTTACCAGACATTTTGTAAAGTACGGAATGAAAGAAGGAAGACAGGCGTCTTCAGAGTTTAATCCGGATGTTTATCTGAGTAATTACTCTGATCTTTGGAATGCCTTCGGAAACAGAAAAGAATCTTCTTATCTTCATTATCTGAATTACGGAATTGACGAAGGAAGAAATGCAAAGGACCTGTTAGTTTATCGCTATGAGGGAGTCAATTATTCTTCCGTGTTCGACTTAGAGACATATAAAAAGAACCGCAGAGATGTAGTAAAAGCGTATGGTGATGATGATTTCAAAATCTTCAAACATTTCGTAAAATACGGGATGAAGGAAGGTAGTGTAGCTTCCGATAATTTCGATCCGGTAATTTATCGCAATAATTATGTAGATTTAAATGCGGCTTTCGGGAATGATACTGTACGTTATTACAGGCATTACATCCTTTATGGAAGAAACGAAGGAAGAAACGCGTCGGTACAGACAACAAATTACTGGAAGGGAACGGATTACTCTGATGTGTTTGATGCAGAATACTATGCAGCTCATAATCCGGACGTAGTAAAGGCACTTGGTTCCTCAAGAAAAGCGCTTCTTGGACATTTTGCGAATTATGGAAGAGCAGAGGGAAGAAAAGGTAAAGCGTGAGCTTTTTCTCATGTAAACAATGTGAGTTTAATTAAGCTGAAAATGAAAGGGGAGCAAAATGAAAAATTTTTTGAAGAAAATGCTGATTGCAGGTGCAGTTCTTGCTGCAACGATTGCAATTGGGATGAACCGACAGCAGACGGTGAGCGCAGCTCAGGCAAATAATGGAGTATCAGATAATGGTTGGCTCCATGTGGAGGGGACTCAGTTAACAAATGAGTATGGTGCACCAGTGACATTACATGGTATGAGTACACATGGAATCATGTGGTTTCCGCAGTTTTCAGGTCAGACAGCTGCAGATGCAGTAGCAGAGGCAGGCGGCAACCTGTTCAGAGTGGCAATGTACACAGATGAATATGCCGGCTATGTAAGTAATCCGCAGGCGGCAAAGGACCAGATGTATGAATCTGTAGATGCGGCAATTGCCGATGATATGTATGTCATCATTGACTGGCATGTACTGAATCAGTTAAATGGCGATTTCCATAATGATGCAGCAGTAGATTTTTTTAATGAGGTTTCAGCTCACTATGCCAATACTCCGAATGTTCTTTACGAAATCTGCAACGAACCAAATGATGGCTCGGGCAACAACAGCTGGAGTGGCACAATCAAGCCATATGCAGAACAGGTGATTCCTGTTATCCGCGCGAATTCACCGAACTCTATCGCAATTGTTGGTACACCAACCTGGAGTCAGGAAGTAGATACGGCAACTGCTGATCCTCTGGATTACAGTAACGTTATGTATACCCTTCATTTCTATGCGGGAACACATTTCCAGTGGCTCAGAGACAAGGCGCAGACTGCTCTTGACAGAGGATATGCGATTTTTGTTACTGAGTGGGGAACCTGTGATGCTTCCGGTAACGGAGGAATGAATCTTACAGAAGCTCAGAACTGGATTGATTTCATGAATGAGAAAAACATCAGCTGGGCGAACTGGTCATTCTGTAACAAAGGAGAATCGGCCTCTGCACTTCAGACCTGGGTCACAGAAGATGATATCAGAGACGGAGTACAGGATTACGAACTGACTGAATCCGGTGCATTTGTATTTGCCAATCTTCGTACAGAGACGAAGGTGTCCTATGACTATTCGCTTGTTTATGATAATGCATATTATGCTGCACATAATCCGGATGTAGCAAAGGCGTATAACAATGATTCGGCTAAGATGTTTCAGCATTTTGTGAAGTACGGAATAAAGGAAGGCAGAAAGGCTAATCTGACGTTTGATGTAAAGTATTATCAGGCGAATAACACAGATTTGAAAAATGCATATGGAGATAATTGGGAAGCTTATTTCAAGCACTTTATGAAGTATGGTGTAACAGAGGGCAGAAAGAGTTCCGTTATTTACAACGGCAGATATTATGTTCAGAAGAACAACGATTTGAAAAGTGCATTTGGCACGGATTATCTTCGTCTTTACAAGCATTTCATGAATTATGGAATGAAGGAAGGCAGAGTGGCTTCTGCGGATTTTAATATCGTAATTTACCTGAATAACTATCCTGACCTCTATAAGGCTTATGGAAATAACAAGGCAGCTTATTACAGACATTTCGTGAATTATGGAATAAAAGAAGGAAGGACTGCAACGGTCAGAAAGAGTAATTACTGGTATGGAACAGATTATTCTGCGGTTTATTCGTATGAGTTTTATATTGTGAAGAGACCGGATGTCGCGAAAGCATTTAATTATGACAGAGAGCTGGTATTTGAGCATTTCGTGAAATATGGAATGGATGAAGGGTCACAGGCCTCTGCATCCTTTAACCCTGCCGTTTATAAGTCTAAATATACAGATTTACGGAACGCATTTGGGAATAGCTCGAGGCGCTATTATATGCACTATCTGAATTATGGAATAAAAGAAGGCAGAAGTGCTGTTTAACTGAAAGATATAAGAAAGACAGGCATGATGCCCATTTTTAGGTTATCATGTCTGTTTTTTATGTGTTATAATTCAAATAACTTTTGATTTGGAGGTAATCCTCGTGAAGATTTGTATAGATTCCCGTAAGGTTGAGCCAGGAGACATTTTTTATTGTCTTGAAGGTGTCGTAACAGACGGACATAAATTTGCCGATATGGCAGCAGAAAAAGGAGCGTCTGTGATTGTTTATCAGAATGATCTCCCGACAGAGGAAAGAGATGGAGTTGCTTATATCAGGGTAAAGGATACGGTTGCGGCACTGAATGAGGCCTGTGATTCGTTCTATGGACATCCAAGCCATAAGCTGAAGATGTTCGGTGTAACAGGTACGAATGGTAAATCTACCATCACCAATATCATTGCTCAGATTTATTCGAGAAAAGAGCTTTGCGGATATATCGGAACAATCAATATGAAGCTTGGAAATGTGGTGAAGGCGCCGGATCTTACAACACCGGACTGTGTAACCATGCACACGGTATTAAAGCAGATGTGGGATGAGGGAGCGAAGGCTGCGGCAATCGAGGTCAGTGCACATGGTCTGTCCCGTGGCCGTGTTGATTCGGTTGACTTTGACTATGCAATCTTTACCAATCTGACGCAGGATCATCTGGACTATTATCACACGATGAGTAACTACTTTGAAGCAAAGCAGCTTCTGTTTAAACATCTCAAGCCGGAAGGCTGTGCGATTCTTAACAGAGATTCTACGACGTTTGAAGCGCTTAAAGCCTGCACGAAGGCGCGTGTCATCACCTATGGCATTTACGAAGAGTGTGATTACCGTGCAGAAGAAATTGTATATGGTGAAGATTACACAAGCTTTGTTTTGAATCACAATGGTGAGAAGACGGCATTTAAGACAAATATGACAGCTGAATACAACATCTATAACATGGTTGCTGCAATCGCAGCCTGCTTTGAAGCTGGTGTTCCGATGGAAGATATTGTGGCAGGCGCCGAGTTTATTGAGCAGATTCCGGGAAGAATGGAACGTGTGGATGAGGGGCAGAAGTTCAGAGTAATCGTAGATTACGCTCATACGCCGGATGGCTTTGAGAAGATTTTCCAGTATGGAAAGAACATTACGCCGGAAGGAGGAAAGCTCTTAGGCGTATTTGGCTGTGCCGGAGGCAGAGATACCAATAAGCGGCCGAAGATGGGTGCCATGGCACAGAAGTATCTTGATAAGGCATTTCTTACAAGTCAGGATATCAGAGATGAGGATCCGGAAGACATTGCGAATCAGATTCGCGGTGGCTTTACAGAACTGGAAAACGTATTCATCCGTGACCGCAAAGAGGCGATTGAGACTGCGATTGCAGAAGCAGGTGATGAGGACACAATTCTGATTCTTGGTAAGGGTGATGAAGCTTATCTTTATGGAACAAAGGGCAGAGAACCATGGATGGGCGATAATAACTGCGCGAGAGAAGCTGTTAAAATGAGGATGGGTAAATAAATGAGGATTAGTAAGAGGGTAGTAGCCGGTGCACTGGCATTTGCCATGATGGTGCCGACATTCAGTGTTTACGGAACAAAAATAGAAACAGTTCAGGCGGCAGATTCGTTTGAATCACAGCTGTCAGCGTTCCCTGAGAGTTACAGGGCTGCATTAAGAACAATGCACGAAGCGCATCCGAACTGGACGTTTATTGCAGATCCCATCAATGTGGATTTTGAGCTTGCAGTAGAAGAAGAAACGAATGATATTCGTACCAATCTGATTGGGACAGGTTCCTATATGGATTCTGTCACGCATCACTGGACGAAGACCACTTCCGGAATGTTTGAAACAAACCGAAATGATGTGTTTGACTGGGGTGCAAATGATTGGGTGGTTCAGTCTGCGCCAAACTGGGTTACATCATCAGCTGCTCTGACAGAGTTTTTGATGGATCCAAGGAGCTATCTGACCGAGGAAAATATTTTTGCCATGCTGGTTCTGTCCTTCGACTCAAAGACTCAGACAAAAGCAGGCGTGCAGGCAATCTTACAGAACACCTTCATGAACGGATACATTGAAGGAACTGATACGAAATACGCTGATTTAATCTACAATACAGCTAAAGCAAAAAATATCAATCCGCTGTATGTAGCGAGTAAGATGGTTTTTGAAAAAGGAACCGGAGTCTCTCTTGGCAATGGAAGATACGCAAATAACGATACACTGGCAAGAGGTGTTGAGGTAGATGGTACAAAGTATTACAACTATTTTAATATCGGCGCAAGTGGCGTGAGTTCTGAAGATATTATCAACAACGGTGTAGCAGAGGCTATGGAGCGCGGCTGGACATCTGCTGTTTCAGCGATTGAGGGTGGTATTGCTCTGCTTTCATCAAAGTATATGCAGGCTCCTTATTATGAGGATACGACATACTATCAGAAGTTTGCGGTCAATAACAATAACGCAGGCAGATTCTGGAAGCAGTATCAGCAGGATGTATATGGAGCGATGAACATCGGCTATAAGATGCAGCGGTCTATTGCGGAAAACAATCTGATGAATCAGGCCTATACCTTTAAGATACCTGTCTATCAGAATATGCCATCCACCGCAACAGAATTCCCTTCTGTTTCCGGCAACCCGAATTACAAGATGAGCTGGATTATGGTAAATGACACGGATCTTTCGTTTGGTCTTGATGATTACAATCCAACGCACTCCTATGATATTGAGGGAGTAACCGTACATGGATTAACAGTTGATATCGAAGCGGCGCCAATCGCAGAAACGACGGTTGTTTATGGACTGGGTGAAAGAGCATTAACCGCAGGCAATAACGATATTACATTGATTACTGAGGCGGAGAATGGAGACAGAGGATATTATCATTTTCAGATTACAGCGATTCCGGAGAATGGGTTAATCCGTTCCGGAGAGCGATATCTCTGGTGTGAGAACGGAAAAGTAATCGGAGATGCGACAGACCTGTTTGATTTTGCATATTACAAAGCAAGATATGCCGATATTGCGGAAGCGTATGGTGATGACGAAGTCGCAGCAGCTCACCACTTCTACAAATACGGTATGGCAGAAGGGCGTCAGGGAAGTGCAGAGTTTAATGTGAAGTATTACAGATTCAACTATCCTGATTTGGTAAATGCCTTCGGTGATGATTATAGTGCACTATTCCGTCATTATGTGACCTATGGTAAGAGTGAGAATCGAACCGGAAAGACAAAACGCTATGTAAGAGATGGTATTGATTATTCTTCTGTCTATAATTATGACTATTACATTGCTCATAATGCAGACGTTAAGAAAGCATTTAATGGTGATGAATACAGAACCTTCCAGCATTTTGTCAACTATGGCATGAACGAAGGTCGGGTAGCATCAGCAACGTTTGACCCGGAAATTTATAAGAATAATTATTCTGATCTTGTGGCTGCCTTTGGTAATAACAATGCTAAATATTACAGACACTATATTCTGTATGGAAGAGCGGAAGGCAGAAATGCGACAGAGCTTCGCACTAATATTTGGAATGGAACAGATTACTCACCGGTCTTTGACTATGAGTATTATCTGGCTAAGAATCCGGATGTGAAGGCTGCATTCGGGAATGACAGAAAGAGAGTTTTAAAACACTTTGTTAATTATGGAATGAATGAAGGTCGTCAGGCGTCAGCAAGTTTTAATGTTGGTACGTATAAAAACAGATATTCAGATCTGAGACTTGCATTTGGAAATAATACGAAGTCGTATTATCTGCATTACATCAATTATGGCAGATTTGAAGGGCGCACAGCATAACCTGTTTTCAGGAATATGAAGAGTCCGGATAATAATGTGAATTGATGTTTATCACAAAATCTATCACAAATGTCCAATGTTCGAAAGAATATTGGACATTTTTTTATTCTAAATTACAATACATCTTGACATTTGTTACGTAAATGTTACAATATATCTCGGCGGTGATGTAACAATTGAAAGGAAGCTTTTACAAAAGGGAATGGTAAAAGTTCCTTAGAGGCGGGGAAATACTCATAGGAGCATTTCTCAGAATGTATATTAATTTTGATAACAAAATTGTAAAGAAGGCAATTGAATATAAAAAACGTTTCGCAACAGTAAGCTTTACATCTGCTCTTGCTATCTGTGTTGCAGCAACTGCAATCGCAGCTGCAGACACAAGTTTTACAATGAGCACGGTTAACGCTGCTGAAGAATCTGGATTTGGAACAAGCGAAGGAAGTTTCAAAGACGGTGAAGCAGAAACATTTGCCCTGGTGAAGAGCCTTGGCGAAATCAATGAGGAGAAGAAGCAGGCAGCGCTTGATGCACTGAATGCAGAGGCTCTTCGTATTGAGGGTGAAACAGCTTCTGTAATTATTGAAGGCGAAACACTTCGTGTTGCCAAGGCTGGTAAGGTTCAGTGGAACTACACCGGTATGGCAAAGGAAGATGATGGAACATGGCATTACTTTGCATCCGGTCTTGAAGACGGAGCGCATGAAGGCCTTGAGTCTGAATCCGGTAAGCTGTATTACTTTGAAGATGGCGAGGTTGTTGCGTATACAGGTGCAACAGCTGATTATAACGGACTTCATTACATGGAAGATGGTGAGGAAGTAAAGGATTTCAGCGGAATTGCTGAAGATGAAGATGGCACTTTATGGTATTTTGAAAACGGTGCTGTTGATACGGAATATTCCGATACATTAACAGATGAAGATGATAATGTGACGGTCATTGAGAATGGCGTTGTTACAGATCAGTACAATATTGCTGAACGTGAAGCAGAAGAAGCTGCAGCCGCAGCTGCAGCAGTTGCACACCTTAGAGCAAGTGTGCTTCCAAGAGCTTACACATTCTACGGTGTGCCTTATGTTTCCGGTGGTTCAACTCCTGCCGGATTTGACTGCTCCGGATTTACACAGTATGTATATGGCCTCTTTGGATATGATCTTCCAAGATCCTCTATCGCACAGAGAAGCGCAGGATATAGTGTCGGTGTGAACACACTGGCAAATGCTGAGCCAGGCGACTTAATCGCTTTCCTTGGCACAAACCATGTTGGTATTTATATTGGTGGTGGCCGTGTGCTGAATGCAGCAAGCATCAATAACGCATGCGTCAGGGAATCACCGTTATCCGCTTTTTCCGGCGGCTATGACGTAAGAAGAATCATTGGTTGATTAAGTTGCCTTAATTCGATTAGTTTTGTATACTATCGAATTGAGGCAATTTCTTTTTGTCTGCTGAGGGCAGACGGAATTGTCCACAAAGATGGCAAAGTCAGATAAGAGGAAATGAAAATGGATAAAATAAAAGAGCTGTATATGAAGTACAAAGAAGTGGTTAATTACCTGGTGGTAGGTGTTCTTACAACCGTAGTAAGTATCGGTTCCTACATGATTATGACACATACATTCTTAAATCCGGACGATGGATTTCAGCTGCAGGTCGCAAATGTATTAAGCTGGATTCTGGCAGTTGCATTTGCCTACGTGACAAACCGTAAGTTTGTATTTGAGAGTAAAGATCCGAACATGTTTGCAGAAATCGTGAAGTTTACTTCTTCAAGAGTAGCGACCCTTCTGATGGAGATGGCTGTGATGTTCCTGCTTGTAACCTTGCTTCACTTTAACAGCGATATTTCTAAGGTTGTGGCACAGGTGATGGTTATTGTGGCAAACTATGTACTTTCAAAGTTCCTCGTGTTTAATGGGAAAGAGGAGACAAAAGCCTGAAAGACAGATTTGCGGCCTGAAGAAAGCAAATAAATAAGCGACGGAGATCCGGTTTGGTTTCTCCGCCGCTTTTGTTTTGTTTAGTTGCACGTGATTAAGCAGATTATCTGCTCATTTCGAATGTCTCACCATTTGCCTTGTGGTCTGCGATGATGCCATCGAGTTCGGCAAGGTCGGAGGTTGGAAGATCGCCAGGAACGGTGTTCTTTACAGATGATGCAGCGTTACCGTATTCTACTGCGCGCTGGATGTTCTCAGGGTCGGAAAGAAGTCCGTAGAGAACGCCGGAGCAGTAAGCATCACCAGAACCGATACGGTCGATAACTTCGATGTTGCGGTAAGGCTCTTCGAAGTAGATGCGATCGTCCTTAGCGTTATAAATTACAGAACCGAAGTCATGAACCTTAGGGCTGTGAACGACACGCTGTGTTGCAGCAACAACCTTGATTGGGTAATCCTCTGTGAAGGATCTCATCATCTTCTCTAACTTGCCGGTCTTCTTGAATGTCAGCTTAGCTGTGCTCTCAGAGCAGAAGAAGATATCAACGTATGGAAGGATGGATTCGATGGTTCTGCGCGCTTCGTCGCCAGTCCAGAGGTTGGCACGGAAGTTAACGTCGAATGAGATTAAAGTGCCATTTTCCTTGAAACGCTTAATCATCTCAATTGCAGTTTCACGAGTCTGCTGACCTAACGCAAGAGTGATACCACTTGTGTGGAAGCATCTTACATTCTTGTAAAGAGACTCATGGTACTCGCTTAATGCAATCTTATTGAAAGAAGAATAGCGACGGTCATATACAACACGGGGCTTCTTAGGGTAAGCGCCGTTTTCGTAGTAGTAAAGACCTACGCGAGCGTCGTTTTCACGGTCATAAACCAGGAAATCATCAGAAACACCGGAGAAACGAACACGGTTCTTTACGAACATACCGATGTCATTGTCCGGAAGCTTTGAGATGATACCGGTACGGAGTCCGCAAAGAGCTGCACCGGTTAAAACATTAAGTTCAGCACCACCGACGTGCTTATCGAAAGAACCACCATTTGCCAGGCGCTCCTGTCCTGGTGGTGAAAGGCGAAGTAAAAGCTCGCCAAGAGCTACAAGATCAAATTCCTTACTCAATTTCTTGAATCCTCCCTTTTTTAAATCGGCAGATGAATCTGCTGTGTAAATACCGATAGTCTTATTATAGATGAAAGGGGCACTTTAGACAAGTAAAGAGCGGATGATTTTTACCCATAATCAATGAGAATGTGTTATAATATCCATATCTATGGGAAATGTAAACTAAGAGGGACTTTAACTTCGGGTTACCGGGGCAAATGTCCCTCTTTTGCTACATAATTTAAGACGCAAACGTGCGCAAAAGAGAATATGGACAAGTTTATTTTACATTCAGAATTTCAGCCGACCGGAGACCAGCCACAGGCCATTGAGCAGCTCGCGGAAGGCTTTGCAGAAGGAAATCAGTTTGAGACCCTGATTGGTGTTACCGGTTCCGGTAAGACCTTTACCATGGCGAACATCATCGAAAAGGTGAACAAGCCGACGCTCATCATCAGCCACAACAAGACGCTGGCAGCCCAGCTGTACGGCGAGATGAAGGAGTTCTTCCCGGAAAATGCGGTAGAATTCTTTGTCTCTTACTACGATTATTATCAGCCTGAGGCCTACGTGCCGCAGAGTGACACTTATATTGCGAAGGATTCAGCTATCAACGACGAAATCGATAAGCTGCGCCATTCGGCAACGGCCTCTCTTTTCGAAAGAAGGGACGTTGTCATTGTGGCATCCGTATCCTGTATCTACGGCTTAGGTGCGCCGGTCGATTACAAGAACATGGTTATCAGCCTGCGTCCCGGCATGGAGAAGGACAGAGATGATGTCATAAGAAAGCTGATTGAGATTCAGTACAATCGAAATGAAGAGGATTTCAAGCGTGGAACGTTCCGTGTGCGCGGAGATGTGCTGGAAATCTACCCTGCCGCATCGTCAGGTGACGCCATTCGCGTAGAATTCTTCGGCGATGAAATCGACCGGATCCGCGAATTCGATTCCCTGACCGGTGAAGTGAAGGCAGACTTGGAGCACACCGTCATTTTCCCTGCTTCTCATTACGTTGTAGAACGCGAGAAGATGGAGGCGGCAATTGTACGAATCAAGGATGAGCTGAAAGAACGTGTAGAGTACTTTAAGAAAAATGACAAGCTCTTAGAGGCACAGAGAATCGAGGAGAGAACCAACTTCGACATTGAAATGATGCAGGAGACCGGTTTCTGCTCCGGTATTGAGAACTATTCGGCACCGATAGAAGGACGGGAGCCCGGTACGCCGCCATACACATTACTGGACTATTTTCCGGATGACTTTTTAATCATCGTCGATGAGTCGCATATCACTTTGCCACAGGTAAGAGGAATGTATCACGGCGATCAGCAGAGAAAATCGACGCTGATTGACTATGGATTCCGCCTTCCAAGTGCGAAGGACAACCGCCCGCTCAATTTCACAGAGTTTGAGAGTCATATCGGGCAAATGCTCTTCGTCTCCGCGACGCCTGGGCAGTATGAGGCGGACCATGAGCTTTTACGTGCAGAGCAGATTATCCGACCGACAGGTCTGTTAGACCCTGAGATTGAGGTACATCCGATTGAAGGCCAGATTGATGACCTCGTGGCGAATATCAACCGGGAAGTGGAGCGCCACAACAAGGTGCTTGTCACAACACTGACTAAGCATATGGCAGAGGATCTGACGACGTATTTAAAAGAAATCGGCATCCGCGTCAATTACCTGCATGCGGACATCGATACGATGGAAAGACAGAAGATTATCCGCGATATGAGACTGGATGGATTTGATGTTTTAGTCGGCATCAACCTGTTAAGAGAAGGTCTTGATATTCCGGAAATCAGTCTTGTAGCGATTCTGGATGCGGATAAGGAAGGCTTCTTAAGAACAGAAACCTCGCTTATCCAGACGATTGGGCGAGCCGCCAGAAATGCGGAAGGTCACGTCATCATGTATGCCGATAAGATTACAGAATCCATGCAGAAGGCCATTGATGAGACCGCTCGCCGTCGTGCCATCCAGCAGGAATATAATGATGCGCATGGAATTACGCCTCAGACAATTAAGAAAGCGGTCAGAGACTTAATCAGCATCAGTAAGGCGGCAGAACCTGGTGCCGGTTCGTTAGACCTTGAGCGTGATTATGAGTCCATGAGCGAAAAGGATCTGAAGAAGTTAAAGAGTCAGATTGAAAAGAACATGCACAAGGCCGCTGCAGACCTGAACTTCGAGGAGGCCGCAGAACTGCGTGACCGCATGATTGAAATCAATAAGTATTTATATGAAGGAAAGACGAATAACTGATGGAAAGAGGACAGTTTAAAGATTATATCCGCATTCGCGGAGCCAACGAACACAACTTAAAAAACATCGATGTAGATATTCCAAGAAACAAGCTGGTTGTCTTGACCGGCCTGTCAGGCTCCGGTAAGTCGAGCCTTGCATTTGATACAATCTACGCCGAAGGACAGAGACGTTACATGGAGTCTCTGTCCTCCTATGCCCGTCAGTTCCTTGGGCAAATGGAGAAGCCAAAGGTGCAGTCTATCGAAGGTCTGTCACCGGCCATTTCAATTGATCAGAAATCCACGAACCGTAACCCTCGTTCAACCGTTGGTACGGTAACGGAAATTTACGACTATTTCCGTCTGCTCTACGCGCGAATCGGTGTGCCACATTGTCCAAAGTGTGGACGCGAGATTCACAAGCAGACCGTTGATCAGATGGTGGACCAGATTATGAAACTGCCGGAACGCAGTAAGATTCAGGTCTTAGCACCGGTTGTCAGAGGGCGTAAGGGTGAACACACAAAGCTTCTGCAGCAGGCAGCCAAGAGCGGCTTTGTTCGTGTGATTGTCGATGGCAGCATGTATGAGCTGACTGACGAAATCAAGATGGATAAGAATAAGAAGCACAACATTGAAATTGTTGTGGACCGTCTTGTCGTGAAGGAAGGAATTGAAAAGCGTCTGACCGACTCCATCGAAACGACGTTAAAGCTTGCCGAAGGCCTGATGACCGTTGATGTTGCAGGCGAGGAACCATTACAGTTCTCTCAGAGTTTTTCCTGTCCGTTCTGTAATATCAGCATCGATGAAATCGAGCCAAGAAGCTTTTCCTTTAACAACCCGTTTGGTGCCTGCCCGGAATGTTCCGGTATCGGCTACAAGATGGAATTTGACGAGGATCTGATGATTCCAGACAAGACCCTGTCAATTAATGAAGGTGCGATTGTTGCAATGGGCTGGCAGTCTGCGAATACCGCAGGAAGCTTCACCAATGCAGTACTGACGGCACTCTCAAAAGAGTATAAATTTTCTCTGGATACTCCTTTTAAGGATTATCCGGAAGAAATCCGTAATATTTTAATTAATGGAACCGGCGGTAAAGAAGTGAAGGTTCACTATGAAGGTCAGAGAGGTGTCGGTGTTTATAACATCGCGTTCGAAGGCCTGATTAAGAACGAAGAGCGCAGATACCGCGAAACCGGGTCTGATCAGATGAAGCAGCAGTATGAGGAATTCATGTCCATTACGCCGTGTACCGGATGTCACGGACAGCGTCTGAAGCCATCTTCGCTTGCAGTTACCATCGCGGATAAGAATATTTACCAGATTACGAATCTCTCCATTGAGAAGTTGCTTGCATTTATGGGAGATATGAACTTAAGCGAGCGTCAGACGATGATTGGTGCAGAAATCTTAAAGGAAATCAGGAACCGCCTGACTTTCCTTATTGATGTCGGTCTCGATTATCTCTCCTTATCGCGTGCGACAGGAACCCTGTCCGGCGGTGAGGCGCAGAGAATCCGTCTGGCAACACAGATTGGTTCCGGCCTTGTGGGAGTCGCCTATATCCTTGATGAGCCTAGTATCGGATTGCATCAGAGGGATAATGATAAGCTTCTTAAGACCTTAAAGCATCTGCGTGATCTTGGTAATTCCGTCATCGTGGTTGAACATGATGAGGACACCATGCGCGATGCGGACTTTATCGTAGATATCGGCCCGGGTGCCGGTTCTCATGGTGGTCAGGTCGTTGCAACCGGAACTGCACAGGACATCATGAACACAGAAGGCTCTATAACGGGTGATTACCTGTCCGGGCGTCGAAAAATCGAAGTTCCGAAGACACGTAAAAAGTCAGATAAGTGGATTTCCATCAAGGGGGCTCGTCAGAACAACTTAAAGAATGTCGATGTCGACATTCCGCTCGGAGTACTGACCTGCGTGACCGGTGTATCCGGTTCCGGTAAGTCCTCCCTGGTAAATGAGATTCTTTACAAGCATCTTGCGAGAAGCCTGAATCATGCACGTATGACGATGGGTGACCACGATGATGTGACAGGACTTGAGCAGTTAGATAAGGTTATCAACATTGACCAGAGCCCGATTGGCCGTACACCAAGATCCAATCCGGCTACCTATACCGGCGTATTTGACCAGATCCGTGACCTCTTTGCGTCAACATCAGATGCGAAGGAACGTGGCTACAAGAAAGGCCGTTTCTCCTTTAACGTTAAGGGAGGCCGCTGTGAAGCCTGTTCCGGTGACGGTATCGTAAAGATTGAAATGCATTTCCTCCCGGACGTTTACGTTCCATGTGACGTCTGCCATGGCAAACGTTATAACCGCGAGACTCTCGAGGTTAAGTATAAGGGCAAGTCAATTTATGATGTGCTTGACATGACGGTAGAAGAAGCCGTAACCTTCTTTGAAAATGTACCATCCATCAAGCGTAAGATTGAGACGTTAAACGATGTAGGCTTAGGTTATGTTAAGCTTGGACAGCCATCTACCGAACTTTCCGGTGGTGAGGCGCAGAGAATCAAGCTTGCGACAGAGCTCAGCAAACGTGCGACCGGTAAGACTATCTACATCTTAGATGAGCCGACAACCGGACTACACTTTGCCGATGTTCACAAGCTTGTCGAAATCATGCACAAGCTGACCGAGAGCGGAAATACCGTTGTTGTCATCGAACATAACTTAGATGTCATCAAAACAGCGGATTACATTATCGATATGGGACCGGAAGGCGGAGACAAGGGTGGAACTGTTATTGCCAAAGGCACACCGGAGGAAATCGCGAGAGTGAAAAAATCCTACACCGGCCAGTTCCTAAAAAAATACCTCCGCGAAGCGTAAGCAAGTGCACTTGCGCCAGACGGCAGAGCGAAGCCAGCGCCAAAACAGTAAGGAAAAGCGATGATTAAAAATAACAAACGATTTATTGCGCTCAATTGTATATTTGCAGTGTTCTGTATCGCGATGGCTGTCGCATTTCTTCAGACTCTTGGTTCTGCGGGCAGTGTGATAACAGAGAACAAACATGGGACAGAGCTGACTAAAATCAATTATGTTACAGAGCACGTAAAAGATAATGAAGCATCACCAACAGGAAAAACACGAGTCCTGAATGTAACGTTGGACCAGAATATCAAACTGGATGCAGACCTGATGTTTTATATCGTGCACTCCTATGTCAGGGTATATCTTGAAGATGAGCTGATTTATGAGCGAAAGCCATCCGGAAATACACAGCTTGGCAGGACGCCTGGATTCAACTGGGTACTGATTCCTTTGACCAGTGCCGATTCAGGTAAAAGATTCCGTGTTGAACTCGATCCGGTCTATGAATTTGCCCTGAATGAGCCGGTGATATTTCTTCAGGGAACGGAAATAAATCTCATCAAAACAACGCTGAGAGAAGATAGTCTGCAAATCTCCCTTTCCATTATTGCCATGGGCGTAGGCATCTTTTATGCCATCCTTGCGGTTTGGCATAAACTCAAAAATAAGAATGCGGGCTGGTATGGTCATCTGGCGGTTGTAGCTTTTTTACTCGGCTGCTGGAAGCTGCTGGATACAAGAATTATGGCACTCCTGTTTCCGCTTCATGCCAAAATGCTGATTAATATCATCTATCTTTCTCTGATGCTTCTGCCGTTGTCCATCATCCTTCTACTGATGGAACGAATGAAGAGAGATCTGACAATCTTCCTGGCGGCATCATTTTGCGCGTTGCTTGATGCGTATATTATGATTCAGCAGTTGCTGCGCATCAGAGATCTGAGAGAAAACCTGATTCTGATACATATTCAGATTGCGGTTGGTGCTCTGACGTTACTATATGCGTCCTTCCGTTTGGCAAGAAAGAAGGATGCGTCCAGACTGGATCACTCCATTGGTATCGGCTTCATCCTGTTTATTTTTGGTGGAATCGGAGACCTGATTCATTACTACATGATTGGTGATTCCTTCAATGCACTTGGAGCACTGTGCATGATTCTGGTATATGTGGTAATCAGTGGAATCATCTATGCGATTGATCTGAATCGCAAGGCAAATATTGATGCGGCAACCGGTGTTGCGAATAAGACAAGGTGCCTGGAATTACTTGAGTCCGGTGTTCCGGACCGTCCGCACTGTGTAACCGGAATGCTTGATGTGAACGGACTTAAACGCGTCAATGATACGCAGGGGCATGAAATGGGTGACGTGCTGATTGCATCCGTGGCAAATGTCCTGAAGAAGACGCTTCCTGCCGGCGCATTTATCGGGCGCTATGGCGGAGACGAATTCCTTGTAATTTTTGCCGAAAACACGAATGTAACAAAAGACAGTGTAGAAAAGGCCTTGAAAGAAGCGATGGAAGCCTGGAACAGGGACGAGACGCGAGGCGAAAAGGAACGTCAGATTACCATGTCATTTTCCATGGGAATGGCAAGAGCCGATGACTATGGCGAAGGAACGACCTTGATGGAGCTTGCGGAATTCGCAGATGCAAAGATGTATGATAACAAGAAGAAATATTACGAGACTCACGAGCAGTACAGAAAAGAGGAGTAAGAATGATACGAGGTGTGCTTTTTGATATGGACGGAGTCATGATTGATTCCGAGAGACAGTCCGACGAGGGCTGGGCGTATTCAGCCAAAGTGCAGGGCGAAGAAATGCCAATCTGGCTGATGAATGGATTTAAAGGCGCACCGAGACCGGACTGCGTGAAGATGTTTGATGAGCACTTTAAGGGAAGGCTCGAATACAACGAAACCAGACGAATTCGCACAGACTTTGTGCATCGCCTTCGTGAAAAGGAAGGAATTCCGGTAAAGCCAGGGCTCAAAGAGCTTCTGGATTACTTAAAGTCAGCAGGCATTCCCTGCGCGGTTGCAACATCGACCGAAAAGAGCAGCGCGGAGAAGACACTTCATAGTATCGGAGCCTGGGATTATCTTTCAGCCGTGGTTTATGGAGATGAGGTGGAGCATGGAAAGCCGCATCCGGATATTTTCTTAAAGGCAGCAGAACGGATTCATGTAAATCCAAGGGATTGCATTGTTGTAGAAGACAGTATCCATGGTATTCGAGCAGGTCATGCAGCCGGGGCCCGCGTTATTCATGTTCCGGATACGATTAAAATCAAAGACGACGTACGGGCTCTGACCTGGCACGTCGTTGATACACTTGCTGAAATCCCGGCGCTGATTGAAGCAGAGAACAGTTGAAAAGCCAGCCCGGATGAGAGCAGAAAATGTTTGATTCACAAAAGGGCACGAAGCATGTTATAATTGTCGGAAGCGTCGGAGACATTTGCCAGGGAAAGGCAGTGGACGCTCAGAATAGGAGGATAAAGTGGACGCAAAGAACAAGGAACTCGTATTAGTACTCGACTTTGGTGGTCAGTACAATCAGCTCATTGCACGTCGTGTGCGTGATCTGAACGTTTATGCAGAGGTAATCCCATATACAACAAGTCTTGAGGATATCAAGGCAAGAAATCCAAAGGGTATCATCTTTACAGGTGGTCCAAACAGCGTATATAAAGAGGATTCTCCAAGCTATGATAAGGCGATTATGGAACAGGGTATCCCGGTTCTTGGTATTTGCTACGGTTCACAGCTCATCGCTCACAAGTTAGGCGGCGAGGTTAAGACAGCTCCGGTTTCCGAGTACGGAAAGACAGAAGTTGAAGTAGATACCACATCCATTCTTTATAAGGACGTTCATCCAACAACCATTACATGGATGAGCCATACAGATTACATTGCCAAGGCGCCGGAAGGCTTTAAGGTAACAGGTCATACAGACCATTGCCCAATCGCCTCCATGGAGAATGCCGAGAAGAAAATCTACGCAGTGCAGTTCCATCCGGAAGTTATGCACTCTGTAGAAGGTCAGACAATGCTTAAGAATTTCCTTTACGACGTTTGCGGATGCAGCGGCGATTGGAAAATGGATACGTTTGTTGAGGATACAATCAAGGCTATCAGAGAAAAGGTAGGCGACGGCAAGGCGCTCTGTGCTCTTTCCGGCGGTGTTGACTCTTCTGTTGCAGCCGTTCTTATGAGTAAGGCAATCGGTAAGCAGCTGACATGCGTATTTGTAGATCACGGACTTCTTCGTAAGGATGAGGGCAATCAGGTAGAATCTGTATTTGGCCCGAATGGTCCATACGACCTCAACTTCATCCGTGTTGATGCAAGCAAGCAGTTCTATGAAAAGCTCGCAGGTGTCACAGAGCCGGAAGCTAAGAGAAAGATTATCGGTGAGGAATTCATCCGTGTATTTGAGAAGGAAGCAAAGAAGATTGGTGCTGTAGATTTCCTTGTACAGGGAACTATCTATCCTGACGTTATTGAGTCAGGACTTGGTAAGTCTGCTGTCATCAAGTCTCACCACAATGTTGGTGGCCTTCCTGACTATGTTGATTTCAAGGAAATCGTTGAGCCACTCCGCATGCTGTTTAAGGATGAGGTACGTAAGGTAGGACAGAAACTTGGAATTCCTGATTATCTTGTTATGCGTCAGCCATTCCCAGGCCCAGGTCTTGGAATTCGCATCATCGGCGATGTAACACCTGAGAAGGTAAGAATCGTACAGGAAGCAGATGCCATCTACCGCGAAGAGCTTGAAAATGCAGGCATTCAGAAGTCTGCTAATCTTGGTCAGTACTTCGCAGCCCTTACAAACATGAGAAGTGTAGGTGTTATGGGCGATTTCAGAACATATGATTATGCCATTGCACTCCGTGCTGTTTGCACTGCTGACTTCATGACAGCTGACTGCGCACAGATTCCATGGGATGTTCTGACAAAGGTAGCTAACAGAATTGTTAATGAGGTTAAGGGTGTAAACCGTGTACTCTACGATTGCACATCTAAACCACCGGCAACAATTGAGTTCGAGTAGACCCGAAGTGGTTTAGAGGTCGGTATAACAAATTAAGTATTTTCAAGGCTTGAAATCATGTTAAGAAAACATGATTTCAGGCCTTTTTTATGTCGTGATACGATTATGATACTGTTTTTCTCAAAAAAAACTGTATCGGAATTATTCCAGAATAAAGTCCAAATCTGTTTTTCATTTTTTATTTTCCACAAATTATAAAATTTCAAACTTTTTTTGCTCTCGTTTAGTAATGGGGATTTTTTCAACCCAAATGTATTACGTAACAAGAAATAGTACGTAAGCGGAGGGCAAAAGATATGTTTGAATGCAGAACGTTTATATCAGTAAAAGAGATCTGTCAGGTATTGAGTGTTTCCGAATCAAAGTCATATGCAATCGTTCGTGACTTAAATAAGGAACTTTCTGATAAAGGCTACATGGTAATCCCAGGTAGAGTAAGCAGAAAGTATTTCGAAGAAAGATTCTACGGAGTTGATTCATTTGAAAAGGAGGACGAAGATGGCAGTTTATAAAGATAAGAAGAGAGGCACTTGGTATGTGTCGTTGTATTACATCGACTGGACAGGCAAGCAGCAGAGAAAATTAAAGCGTGGCTTCTCAACCAAAAAGGAAGCACAAGACTGGGAACGACATTTTTCATTGGAAAAAGCCAGTAGCCTTGATATGACCTTTGGGGATTTTTACAAACGCTATACCGATGATGTAAAGCCAAAGCTTAGAGAGAATACGTGGAAGTCCAAAGAATATGTAATCGAGTTAAAGATACTACCGTATTTTAAAGATTTGGTAATGCGTGAGATTACACCGAGAGATGTTATTGCTTGGCAAAACGAGATGCGTAAGTGTGAGTCGCAGGATGGTGAAAAATACAAAGGAACCTATCTTAGGAAGATGCAGGCGGAACTTTCAGCCATATTCAATCATGCGGTGAAGTATTACGAACTGCCAAAGAATCCGGCTGTAATTGCTGGTCCACTTGGACAACACCATGCAGATGAAATGCTTTTTTGGACAAAGGAAGAGTATATGCGCTTCATTCCCGAGGTGGCGAATAAAACCTATTCCTATATGGCATTTGAGCTTTTGTATTGGTGTGGAATCCGAATCGGCGAACTGATGGCATTAACTCCTGCAGATTTTGATTTTGATAAGAATAAGCTTTCCATCACAAAGTCTTATCAAAGGATAAGCGGTAGGGATGTTATCACAAAGCCGAAGACTCCCAAAAGTGTACGTATGATTTCCATGCCGGAGAATGTGGCATTAGAAATGAAAGATTTCCTTGATAGCATTTATGGCATTGAACCGAGCGATAGGATCTTTGTAATTTCAAAGTCTTATCTGCACCATGAGATGGATAGGGGTGTAAAGGCAAGTGGGGTAAAGCGTATTCGCCTTCATGATTTAAGACATAGCCATGTATCGCTTCTTATAGATATGGGATTTTCGGCAGTGGCTATCGGTAACCGTGTAGGCCATGAAAGTTCGGATATTACTTATCGTTATGCACATATGATGCCGTCTATTCAGGATGATATGGCAGAGGCTCTTGATGAAGAATGGAAGGAGGGATTTGATGTCAGCGAAGAATCTTGATCCAAAAGGAAGATTGCGAAGTGAGACTATTGCTTACCGTTGTTCTCCTGCTGAGAGAAAGGAATTGGATAAGCGATGGAAACTGCTTGGGTATGCGACAAAGCAGGACTACGTTCTTGATTCGGTATTGCATAACAAGGTTACGGCGAAGGGAAATCCCATGATGCTGGTTAATTTCCGTAAGGAGTTGTACGGGATTCTCGAAGAACTGGAGCGGTTAGAAGAAGCTTCCGAGATAGATGAGGAGCTTTTTACACCGATTCGCACTATGTTGGAAATCTTAGAAGCGTTTAAGGAGAACGAGGATAAGAATAAGAAAAATAAAATCAGAAGGAAAGATAAGTTTTTGGAAAGGAGAGCATATCGAGATGTGTAAAGTAATTATCTGTGCAAATCAAAAAGGGGGAGTTGCCAAGAGTACGTCTGTGGTAAATCTTAGCATCGGTCTGGCAAATAAGGGAAAGAGAGTCCTTGTAATCGACAATGATCCCCAGGGATCTCTCACGGAAGCATTAGGATATCCGCAGCCGGATAAGCTGGAAATCACACTTGCCAATGTAATGGAATGGGTGTTAAACGAGGACGATTATGATCTGAAAGCCGGTATCCTGCATCATGAGGAAGGTATCGACCTTATGCCGGCAAATATCGAATTGTCTGGTGTGGAAACTTCCCTTGTTGGAATCATGAGTTCGGAGACAACGCTTCGGGAGTATATCGAATCTGTAAGAGACGATTATGACTATATTCTTGTGGACTGTTCTCCGAATCTTGGACAGCTTACCTTAAATGCCCTTGTGGCGGCGGATGAAGTAATTATTCCGGTACAGGCTGCATATCTGCCTATAAAGGGTTTGGAACAGCTTTTAAAGACCATCAGCCGTGTGAAACGTAAGATGAACCCGAAGCTTCATATTATGGGAATTCTGATTACGATGGTGGATTACAGAACCATTTATGCTAAGGAAATCACGGAAGTGCTGTATGAGCACTATGGAAGCAGTATCCATATTTTCGATGATGTGATTCCGCTTTCCGTTAGAGCTGCGGAGGCATCTGCCGAAGGAGTCAGCATCTATAAATATGATGGCAAGGGTAAAGTAGCAGCTGCGTATGAAAAGATTGTAGAGGAGGTTTTAGCCAATGAGCAGTAAGGGATTATCAAACAGAATCAAGCTTTCAAGCTATGATGATATGTTTTCAGCGGAGAATGATGGTAATACCACAGCAGAAGCAAAACCTGTTGAGGGACAGATAGTAGAGATTCCTTTATCGGAACTGCATACCTTTGAGAACCATCCTTTTCGTGTCGTAGACGATGAAAATATGGAAGAAATGGTGGAAAGCGTCAAGGAGTATGGCGTGTTGGTTCCGGCTATCGCAAGACCGAGAGCAGAAGGCGGATATGAACTTATATCCGGCCACAGAAGAAAGCATGCATCCGAACTGGCAGGTAAAGATACCATGCCGGTTATTGTTCGTGACTGTGATAATGATGAAGCCGTAGTGATAATGGTGGATGCCAATATCCAACGTGAGGATATTCTAGTCAGCGAGAGAGCGAAGGCTTATCAGATGAAATATGAAGCCATGAAGCATCAGGGCAAGGCTCAGGGGATTTCCCTTAAAGCTATGAGTGAGCAGGCGGGGGAGAGCATGAAGACCATTCAGCGTTTAATCTGTATCGCCAGCTTGGATGAGAAATTGCTTGCTATGGTGGATGAAAAGAAGCTGGGCCTTCGTCAGGGAGTGGATCTTTCTTTTATTCCGCAGGAGCAACAGAAAATCGTATATGAAGTTATTTCGGAGATGGGAGTGTCACTTAGCCAGGAGCAGAGTGCAAGGATAAAGGAATCGTCCCGCAAGGGTTATCTGAATGCGGATTTCTTAAAGGATTATCTGTCGGAGAAGAAACCAAAACCACGTAAGGTAGTATTTAACCAGAAGAAGCTGGACAACTATTTTACCCCGGATATGAGCAATGAGGATATCGAGGAACTTATCGTAAAGCTCCTTGATGAATGGAAGGAGAAAGGGGAACCGCGTTAATGGAGAGGCTGAAGCTGGAGTTTTATTATGGGCAGGAGGCAGAGCAGTTTACGTTCTACCGCCTGCCGAAGGCTTTGATAACAGACAACAGGTTTAAGGATATATCGAATAATTCCAAGCTTTTGTATGGACTGATGCTTGATCGTATGTCACTTTCCGTCAGAAGCGGGTGGTTTGATGATCAGAACAGGGTTTATATCAAGTATTCGATAAAAAGCATCATGGAAGATCTTAATTGTAGCAAGATGACAGCAGTAGGTCTTTTGAAGGAATTGCAGGCTATTGGTTTAGTGGATATTGAGCAGAGAAATGGGCTTGCAAATATCATCTATGTAAAGAACTTCGTATCCGGGGGAACAGAGCAGGTTGACCGGCCTAAAAATTATACCGGTGAGAAAACTGAACTGGTGTCAGAGGACCAGTCTACAATTCAGACCGGTATAAAAGTTGAACCGGTACAGTCTGTAGACGAGTATAAATGTAAAACCAGTACCGGTACGGATTCTGTACAGGGGGAGGTACAGATTTTAGACCCGAATAATAATGATATTACAAATAACAATGCCAGTGATAATAATCATATCAGTCTATCAGCAGAGAATCAGCCTCAGAGGATCCGTTTATCAAGGATGGATGAGATGGATGAAACTACAGCTTACATGGAGCTTATTCGTGAAAACATTGATTATGACATCATGATGAGCGACAAGAAATGGTCTGACAGAGAAATGTATGATGAGCTTTATGAACTGATCTGTGATGTGGTATGTGTTCCTCGAAAGACTATCCGCATTGCAGGAGAGGATTATCCGTACAATTTGGTGAAGAGTAAGTTCCTAAAACTCAATTCCCAGCATTTAGAATATGTGATCGGTTGCATGAAAAACAATACTACCAAGGTGTCCAATATCAAGGCTTACCTAACGACGGCTTTGTATAACGCCCCGAATATCATCAATCATTATTATACTGCTGAAGTAAATCACGATATGTATGGTACAATATATTCGGAGGAATGATTATGGCAAAGTATATTGTTGAAGGCGTTGATACTTATCGTAATGGGTATGATAGAGTTCTGTGTACTTATCAATGCGACGCTGCCGTGGTTGGAAAAGAAGACCGCAACACCGCCGAGAGTTAGGAGAATAGAGGAATAGGCAAGTGAATATGGAATATGGAATATGAAGAGAATCCGGAAGGCTGACTGGATTCTTTTTTTGTACCTTACGCTGATGAAGGGTGATAAGGTTGTTCAATCCATCTAAAAACTCAGAAATCTTTTTCTGCTCCTCTATATCTGGTACAGGCATTATAAATTCAGAAACACTCTTAGCAGATAGATTAGGTTGTGCCGCACCTTCATCATGAACTACTCGTTGTTTATATTCGATATCTGAATTAAGTACATGAAATAGGTATCTTCCATCTATGTCTTTAGGGCGTAATGCGACTAATGATGATGCCACCGTTCCTTCGTTGAAATTATCAATATATGCGTTTTTTCCAAGAGTTCCACGCAAACAATAAACGATATCTCCTAACTGTAATTTTGCCCCACCAAGGTCATCATATTTTTCTCTGGTAATCTTATTACAAGTCACGAGATTTACATGACCATCTTCAAGGTCTCCAGCGTTAATAAATGGTATTCCATCTGAAACCATATCTTGTGCATTGGGGTATTTTGAACTTCTGTCGCCATTGAACATATCACAATGGTCACCAACCTTACGCTGTTCCCAAGAAGTAGGAAAATATGATTTTTTATGGGTCAATCATTTTTTCTATGTGATTCCTCAACCGCTGCCCCGGCGGCATAGTACATTGACAGTTGCATAAAAAAGGATCTTCCTGTAAGGT
>CACZJL010000006.1 GCA_902781505.1 uncultured Lachnospiraceae bacterium
TTTAACAGAAACTGTTTAACTTGTCAACCCTTAAAAACCCGCTTATTTAGTGGTTTTTCTTAAGGTTTTTATCTTGCCGCCTCGCGACGACTTGATTATCTTATCACCAACCCCAAACAGTGTCAACACTAATTTTCAAGTTTTTTCAAGTTTTTCCAGAAACGCTACAGGTGGTAGAATAGTTTCCTATTCCACCACAACATATCGTGGTTGCATTCTGAAAAAAATCTCCATAAAATGGTACTTACTAAAATAAAAGGATGAAAAAACATGAAAATCTGGATCACAAGACATGGTCAGACCGAATTAAATAAGCAAAAATTAATGCAGGGTCAGCTTGATATTCCTCTGAACGAAACAGGAATCGCTCAAGCCAAACATATGAAAGAAAGATTAAAAGATATTCACTTTGACGCGGTCTATGTAAGTCCCCTTACAAGAGCAAAACAG
The DNA here is from genome assembly GCA_902781505.1 of uncultured Lachnospiraceae bacterium. Classification (GTDB taxonomy): domain Bacteria; phylum Bacillota; class Clostridia; order Lachnospirales; family Lachnospiraceae; genus UBA4285. The sequence goes on from CACZJL010000006.1 coordinate 451, forward strand.
ACTGCCTCGATTATCAGCGGACTGGATGAATCTCAACTTATTATAGAAGAAAGAATCATCGAAGTTGACTTCGGTCGATTCGAAAGGGCACCATACAACAGACTCGGACTCCCTATGACTCTGTACTGGTCCTTCCCTGAAGTCTTCCCTGCCCCAAAGACTGTCGAAACAGTCGCTTCTATGGTAGATAGAACTTCCTCTTTCTTAAAGGAACTCGAACAAAAAGATTATGATAACGTTCTTCTCGTCTGCCATGGTGGAATTATGCGTGCTTTAAGTGGATACCTGACCGATAAAAAGAACGGGCTTATGTGGAGACCTCGCCCAACCAACTGCGAAGTGCGCGTCTTTGAATCCCTTAATGGCACTCATCGCATGGTAGATGATATAAAAGAATTCTAATATCAACGTCAATTTACAACCGACCGTTCACCACTTTCTTCTATATAGAAGCAAGCGTATTTACTTTCCGGCCCAGATTCTTAAAATATCCGTATCATACAAAATTTTCACAAAGACATTGTTATTGATATCCTGCATCAATGCCGAGTTATCAGATACGGCACTTGTTATCACAAATAAAATCAACCAGGTGATAAGAAGCGCTTCAAGAAGACCAAAAATCAATCCCAGAACGCGATTCACACCACTAAGCAACTTATTCTTCAAGAACAGGCTCACAATCGCATGAATCACCTTCATCAGCGCCATGGCTGCAAAATAAACCAGCACGTAACAGAGCAGTCTGAATACCGTCGCAGTTACATTTGCTGCGATTGCTGCAATCACTGCAGCCTTCAAAGCCGTCTCGGTCTGATCAACATATGTGTTTACGCTGTTTGCAATCGACTGTGTGCTCGCCCCGGCAAATGGGATTTTAGCGAGTTCCTCGGCCACATAAGCTCCAAGGCTTTTGCTCGTTTTCCCTTCAATGCCTGCAGTTGCAGCATTCTCAATTGCTTCATCCGCTGCCCTGTTCACATCCTCATTGGCATCAAGCGTATCATAAACCGTCTGATTCAGGCGCTCATACATATTGGTTTTTTCCTTCAGATAGGTCTCCACATTCGGAGTCAGAAGTACAGTCGCCATAATGCTGACAATCAGCGTCGCGAGGGCAAAGATAATATTAAACAACCCGCGGCTCAGGCCAAGAATCGCGCACACCGCAAAGATTGCAAGAATCACAATTACTAAAACACTCATTTTCCAATTTCCTTATTTGAGGTACACCTTCTGAATGTACTTTGAATTAATCAACATGTATCGTCCGCGAAGTCCAGTCGGAATCAGGGCCGTCAGCGGCAGTTCGCTCGACTGCTTCGTAATGAATCTTCCCTGGAAGTTCAGCACGGCAAATGAACTTGAGTTGTACATGACAACGCTTCTTCCATCGAGCACGAACCGGTCATATGCCGTATTTGTCGTAGTATTTAAGACGCGGCCACCACCGGAGCCATACACCTGAATGCGATACGCATCATCAGAGTTCGTATTCTTAAGTACCAGGCCTACATAACCGGAATCAAAGAACGTGCGCTCTACTTCTGAGTCAAGCGTAATGCGCTTTGTCTGCTTTGGATACTCATCGATGTGATAGTACGTAAGAGCATTTTCCGATACGGCAACCACCGTTGTATTGTTAATAAACTCTACATCGCCGACCAGATTCGTATCAAAGTCCTTGAATCCACCGACAATTCGCTCACTCTCATTCTGACCTACATCGGAGAAATTGTAGAACACCACATTCTCCTTCATGTTCTCTCCGGAAATATATATAAAGCTGACAACCAGCTTCTTACCATCCTCAGAAAGAGCAATATCTAAAGGATATCCGTCTCCGGAAAGAGCCGTTTTGACTGTGACAATCACATCACCATCTGTCTTGTACAGATTGATATAATTCGATTCACCTTCGCTTAAGGAAGCTGCAACCACTCCCTGTTTGGCAATATCAATCTGTGAAATCTGCTTACCCGTTGCATATTCTCCAACCATGCCATTCTGGTTGAACACCCTGATTGTCGTTCCGCCAATATCGGCGATAGCGAAATAATCGCCTCTTGCCTTGTACTGTGGCTTCTGCATGGAGTAGGACTGATTCCAGACTGCTTTGCCATTGCGGTCAAAATACGTTACACCATCATTACTGTATCTGATGAATCCGTCTCTGTATGCGGTATAATCTGCAGATGCCGTATCTTCACGGCTGACCGAACTGCGGACAATCAGTGAAGAATATGTTCTGTTCTCGAAGAACAGCCATGCAGCAAGTAGAACCACGATTACCAGAACAACACCAATCAGAATTCTCCTTCTGACCTTTCTCTTATGAAGGTTCAGAGAATCTCTGAGCTCTTCTTCATCGTAATTATTTGTTGCAAGCCTTCCTCCACGCATGTTGATGACCTTTCGATCACCACTGTTCGGACGTTTGTAATCTGCCATTCTTAAAAAAACCTCTTTACTTTTGAGAGAGCGTCGCCAAAGCTTCCGCAATCGTTGTTGCACCATTGCCAAAAGCTTCCTCGAGCTTCGTCAAGTTCTCCACAGAGAGATTCTCCTTACCAAGATAAACTTCGTAATTTGTTGAAATGAAAATCCCCTGTTTTTTTGTTTTTTCTTCAAGTTCGCTGATTGCAGACTGCTTCTCAGTAAGACTGTTATTCAGCTCTGAAAGCTTCTCCTGCTCGCGACTTGTAATTTCGTTAATCAGATTTGGTCTCGTTGTCTGATTGAACTCAACCAGTGCGTTCTTCTGTTCCTGTTCGATCTGAACAATCTTCGCATTGATTTCATCCATTTTCGCATCGTACTCTTCAAGACCATACCCTGCTTCGTCCGTATCTTTTCTGATACCCTTTGTGATTCTTCTGGTATTCTTTCTGTTCTTACGAATCTGTGTATCAATCTGTCTTGCCTGTTCAATGACCTGCATATTCTTAAGGAATGTCCTTGAACGTACAAAACGAACCAGAGATACCGTAATCACTGCCAGACAGAAGTCATACACAAGTGGCACCCATGCCGCAATATGTAAGTTTTTCACCACACCCGGAAGCAGATATAAAGCCCCTGGAATAATCAGGAATCCCACACACATCAGAATAAGATACAGTACGTGATCTCTGATTTCCTTAGGCGCAATCAGGGAATAATAAAGGGAACTTCCACAGAGTGGGTTCACCTTAGCCTGACGGAACAATTCTTTTTTCTGCTGTTTTAATTCCTTTGAATTATCAGTCAGATGCTGAGTCTCTGAAGTAATGCGATTCTTCACACCGGCTTCCTTCGCCTTATCCTTGGCTTTCTGAGCCTCACGAAGATGCGCCTTTTCATCATTGATGGACTTGGTGTATCCGGAAACAACTGCCTCCTCTGCGGTTTTCGTCCTGGTTGCGATTTCATCATCGATTGCCTTCTTAGCCGCACTAATGCTTTTTTCAAGTTCTTCCTTATCCCTGTTCAGCTGATGAAGTTCTTCTACCCCGGCTGCATAATCCACAACATCGCTTCTCACCTTAATCAGGGTGTCCAGATTTCCATTCAGAATATTCTGTTCTGCCATAATTGCCTCCCCTTGCAAAAACACATTAAGCACCCATGGAAGCTTTTTCGCCGCCATGGATGCTGAAAATCATTATTACTTTCCTGCACGGTAGAAGTTAATCAGACATCCATCAAGGATGATTTCTCTCTCATCATCTGTGAGACCATCCATGCGAAGTGCGAACTCCTTCATACCCTTATTTACAACATATGCCTTAAACTCAGAAGCCTTGTTCTTAACTGCCTCCACTACATCAGGAACGAAGATGTAATCTCCGTTTTCGAATGGAAGGTCACCCTCATCAATGAGGAATGGAAGCATGCCCCAGTTAATCAGGTTAGAACGATATCTCTTAGTAGCATATTCGTTGGCAATGTTAGCCCATCCGCCAAGAACCTTCTGACAGGATGCAGCCTGCTCACGGGCAGAACCATCACCTGGCTTTACAGCAAAGATCGTAGAACCAACGCCTGTGTTAGAAGCGTCAGCTGCGAACTTCTCTTCGATTGCTGCGAACACATCTGCTGCCTCAGGAAGTGCTGCCGCCATAGATTCTCCGGCTTCTCTTGCCACTTCTGCCTTCTGAACTTCCTTAGCTCTTCCTACATATGCAGGATCCTTTCTGGAAAGAGCGAACTCAGCAAGTCCGAGTGGGTTAGAACGGTAAGATGAAGTTTCACCGGATGGAATCAGCTCATCTGTTGTTGTAACAGGATCATGAATCTCAGAAACAACCTTGATCAGAAGATTCTTCTGAAGTTCCGGCATCTTAGGCCAATCCTTGATATTTGGACCAAATACGAGTTCTTCGTTTGCATCTGCAACGCCATGACTGTCAAATACTCTTCTCTCGTAGATGTTCTTGTCGAAATGATATGTTGGGCCTGTGAACTCAACATCCATATCAGTTGCAGGTGTCAGATAACCCTTATTTGCTGCTGTAGCTGCAATAGATCTTGCATCCATAAGAGCAACAGAAGAAATCTGGCCATTCTGAACCTTACTTCCTTCTCTGTTAGGGAAGTTACGTGTTGAATGACGAATGGAAAATGCATTGTTAGCTGGTGTATCACCGGCACCAAAGCAAGGGCCGCAGAATGCAGTCTTAACAATTGCACCTGTCTCAAGAAGATCTGCTAAACGACCATTTCTTGCAAGTTCCATATAAATTGGTGTAGATGCAGGATATACGCTTAATGTAAATGCATCGCATCCGATAGATCTGCCCTTTAAAATATCTGCTGCAGCGCAGATGTTCTCAAAGCCACCGCCTGCACAACCGGCGATAATTCCCTGATCAACATAGAGCTTGCCATCATGAATCTTATTTGTAAGATTGAAATCAACCTTGTCACCAAAGCTAACCTTAGCTCTTTCTTCACACTCATGAAGAACATCCTTAAGGTTTGCGTTTACATCTTCAATTGTGTAAGCCATGCTTGGATGGAATGGCATTGCGATCATAGGTCTGATCTTGCTTAAGTCAACATATACAACACCGTCATAGTATGCAACCGGTTCCGGATTGAGTTCCTTATAGGACTCACTTCTTCCGTGGATATCGTACCATTCCTTTGTGTTCTCATCTGTTCTCCAGATAGAAGACAGGCAGGTTGTTTCTGTTGTCATTACATCAACGCCGATACGGAAATCTGTGCTCAGTGAAGATACACCAGGGCCTACGAATTCCATAACCTTGTTCTTTACATAGCCACAGCCAAATACCTTACCGATAATAGCGATTGCAACGTCCTGAGGACCTACTCCCTTAACAGGCTCGCCTGTAAGATAGATTGCAACTACATCCGGCATGTTGATGTCGTATGTCTTATTAAGTAACTGCTTTACAAGCTCAGGGCCACCTTCGCCCATAGCCATGGAACCTAACGCACCGTGACGTGTATGAGAGTCAGATCCTAAAATCATCTTGCCACATTCTGCCATCATTTCACGAGCGTACTGGTGAATAACAGCCTGATGAGGAGGTACATAAACACCGCCGTACTTCTTAGCAGCGGAAAGACCAAACATATGATCATCCTCATTGATTGTACCGCCTACAGCGCAAAGACTGTTATGGCAGTTTGTAAGAACATATTCAAGTGGAAACTTCTCAAGGCCTGATGCTCTTGCAGTCTGAATGATACCAACATATGTGATATCATGTGATGTCATTTTGTCAAATTTAATCTTTAACTGCTCCATGTTTCCTGAAGTATTATGATCCTTCAGAATTCCATAGGCAATTGTACCCTTCTTCGCCTCTTCTTTTGTTGGTACGCTTGAAAGTTTGGAAGCAAGAACCGCCCCGGCTTCCTGGTTGTCTTCTACCACCTCTGTTCCATTCAGAAGGTATGCGCCATTTTTGCTTAACTCAATCATTTCTTCCACTCCATTTTTGAATTTAGTTTAATGCCTTCTCTACAGCAGCCTTAACTTCTGCCACTTCTTCGTCAGATGTCTTCCCCGGCATCCAGCCAATGCTTACTGTATCATTCTTATAGCGCGGAATCAGGTGCATATGGAAATGCATCACTGTCTGTCCGGCTGCAAGGCCATTATTCTGGACAATGTTAAGACCTTCATAGTCACAGGTCTCCTTCATCGCCTTCGCAATCTTTACAGCAACCTGGAATACATGTGCTGCTGTCTCATCATCAAGTCCATAGATATCATCCGCATGATTCTTTGGAAGAATCAGCACATGTCCCTTACTTGCAGGACTTGCATCAAAGATTACGCGTACAACTTCATCCTCATATAGAGTGTTTGTTGGAATGTCACCATTCGCCAGCTTACAGAAAATACAATCGTCTTTCTTCATTTTCAGCCTCCACTTGACTCTTTTGTAATCATAGATAATGTTTATACTGTTACTACTCTATATTACGCTATCAAGCGGCTTGCCGCAAGTTTTTCTTACATGCATGAAGCGACATATTCAACGTCTGCAAGCCGGATATATGTGCCGGTTTTCACCTCATATAAACAGTCAGGACAACACGGCTGATTATCAACATAAGTGCCATTGGTTGAATCCTCATCCCTTATGTACCAATGCCCCTTTCGAGAGAGAACCGTAGCATGCCTTGCGCTGACAGAGGATTCCTTAACCATCACATCACATTTCCTGTCTCTTCCAATCAGCGTAAACGGTTTGCTTACACAGATATCCCGATTGCTTTCTGACACCGCAATCAGCCTCAACCCATCCCGTTTTCTTTCTTCAATCAGCCCGGCAGTTTCTCTTCTTTCTACATTGCCGATTATAAGAGCTCCGCTTAACGTCCTGTCCTCTTTCCATCGTCTGAGTGCAGTTCCAAACAGAAGCCCTGACAGAACGAGACCTGAAATCATAAGAGGTGGCTGGAATCGAAACGGCAGTCGAATCGGCAACAACAGGCAGATCAGGAGCACACCTGCTGCGATTCCGGAAATAACCATAATGGCAAATGGAATCGCCGGCTTCTCCTTTCCTTCCACATCCTGTGCCGACTCATCCGGATTCCACATTTCTGAGATTTGCGCCTCTGTCCCCTGCTCTGTTTTCGTCTGAGTCTCTGCTATCTGCATTCCGGCACTTTGAACCTCAGTGCCTTCACTCATCTCAGTGCCTTCACTCACCGCAACGTTCTCCGCCTTTTCTTCCCTTCGATCTTCCTCAGGCAGCCCCATCACAAAATTTTTTCTTGAGAATCTGCCTTCTGAAATTTTCTGATACAGCTCATACAGACGGTAAATATGCTCCTTATCCTGACTGTGGTCAAAGTGTTTCAGAACAAAATCGCACAGATCCGTAAGATTCCCAAGTGACTCCTCATCCGCCGTCCAGTCATAGACAAAAGAAACATTCCGGTCAGCATCCAGAAAAATCAGTTCCGGTTTCAGCGCAATATATTTCACGGCAAGCATGTATTCCTCCGCCTGTTTCGCCGCTTCTGATACGCTCCTGCACACCCTGGCAACAAGCTCATAACTTAACGGTTCTCTTTCACTCCACTCTGAAAGAGAAAGGCGCTCTCCTATTCCATAATACAAATCCGTACTGCCATTGATATGCCGGATTCGAACCGGAAGCAGCGTCTGGATTTCATTGGCAAGAAGCATCTTCAATTCAAAACAGTCTTCCTGTTCACACGGACAACTTAAATAACGATCGTCACCTTCACTGATTACTTTGTATTCCTTCATCGCGTACCTTCTTTCGTTCTGAATTCCTTTAATGCTCTGATAATCCGAACAAACTTTGCCGGATCTGATCCTTTGATTGCAGCCACCCTTTCAAGTCGTTCCATCCCACGCACCCATGGTACTTTCATGGCAAATGCCGCGTTTACCTTCACACTTCCACTCCCGTCCCGGTCCAGATTCATCTGAATCTCCGGATTTGTAAGAAAGAACGTCTTCCCTGCAAGGTCCTGTTTCAGTCCGCTCTCCTTCTCGTAATCAGATTCCTCTCTCTCAAGAATCGTCTTCACTTCCAAATTCTCTATGACTGCCACATCATATGAATACATAATCATTCCGACAGAAAGCACAAAGGTCAGGAAAAACAGTGGCACAATCACTGCCGCTTCCACTGTAAAGGACGCCTGAAATTTCTTTTTTCTGACACACTTCAACCATTCGATAATCTTTCGCACAACAGCAACACCTCGCTTGCAAGAAGCAGATATGGAACCAGCGCAATCTCGCCTTTCCGAAACTTCCCGAAAAGAATACGAAAAAATGCCATCACAGCTCCAATCACAACGCACCAGACAGTAAATACGCCACCTTCAAGCAGACCGATAATCCCAACGACCCAGATGTCGCCAACTCCCATTCTCCCAGGCATCAGAAGGTAAAGAATCCCTAAGCCCACAGCCGGAAGAAGCGCAATTCCGAGTTCAACCACTTCCGTTCCTTCCAGCAGATGAAGCAAAAGGGCAACCACGCTTAGAAGTACAAGGCCTGAAATATTCACCCTTCTTGTTCTGAAATCTTCAACAGACAGGAGTAAAAGCCCTGAAAGAAGCACCGTTGCACGAATCAACCACCACATTTTGAGCAGGGCCTCCTACCTGCAACTTCCGACAGTTTCACCGCCTTAGCCTCATGATTGAGTGCCGGACAGTCCTCCACCAGATGATATCTGGTTCCATAATCGGTAATATAAACAAACATCGGTTCAGCTTTCGCTGCCTGTTCTTTACACAGTTCACACGGATAGTATTTACTTCCATCTGCATTTCTCAAGTCCTTCACCTGAATCAGCGGGACTCTGACAGATTGCGCATGAAGATATGTGCAGGCCGGATCTTTGTGATACACTTCTCCTGTCCTTGTGACATATACCGTAATCTCATCCTCTGCTGCCCCGTCTGTTTCTTCATCTTCCGCCCGCATTCCAGTCCATCCGCAGGTTTCTGCCTTTTGTTCCATCGGAATAATCCCTGCGCCGAACATGGAAAATGGCAGTTTGACAGCATAATCTGCCTGCAGTCTGATTTTGCTTCCATCCTCTTCAATCTCTGATGCGGGCAGAAGAATTCCGGCCGTTCCACCGATAATCCCATGCTCACTTCCATAGTCCGCACCAAGATTCCTAACAAGCAATACCTTGGCCGTGGCAACATTAATTCCTGCATTGATCAGTGCCAGGTTTTCATCGGATGCGATATCAAAAAATTCCTCTCCTGCTTCCTTTGCGTAGGAATACTTTGCAAGTTCCCTGGCATCTTCAAAAAGAGCCCTCTGTATCCGGCTTCTGACCGCACAGATCTGAATCATCGAAACCAGTGTAATCACTGCAAAGAAAAAGCAAGGCACAGCGAGCACCCCTTCTACAGTCATGGAGGCACGCAAAGATACCCTCTTACGTTCCACCTGCTCAGTGAAATCCACAGGGGCCGACATCCGTTTATCCCTTTCTTTTTTTATATTCCCCTGCTTCCTGTAAAAAGGCATCTTTGTGTCCTCCATTCATCCGAAGTTTTTCTGCATTCATCCGCCCCACAAAAAGAAGACTTTCCTCTTCTTATCCATAATCATAGGAGAAGGCTTCTTCAAATGGCCCTCCACCGGAAGACCAGTTAAATACAGCCTTCCCGCTGAATCCGTACAGGTAGTTTCGCATGCGAAAGCTTTCCTTCCCTTCCCGGATCATGTATTGCTCCATCAGACTCATTGTCCGGTAATTTCTCTTCTTCTCTGATCTTGTAAGAATCAGGCCGCGAAGATACGTCATATATCCCACGCCTCCAGCTTCATCCTCGCTTTCAGTTCCATTGTCCGGATTCGCTATCTGGCTCAGCTGCAGATGCCAGTTCGCTCCTGTTTTCACAGGGCAGATTTTCTTTCCGTTATACAGACCCCGCAGGTCATAAATCGCTTCCGCATACGCCCATATTGACAGAATCAAATATTGCCCCGCCTTAATCACCACCGGATTCCCGGAGAACCCAAGTAGCTTAACCGAAAGAGACAACGCCTCTTCCCTTTTGGCCGGATTCAAAATCAGATACACCAGATTCGTTCCTTCCCGAATCAGCGACAGCTCCATAATGGTCTGATTCAGATTCTCCCGGTCACTCTTCTTTCCCTGCAGTACAAATTCAAGCTGATAACAAAGCAGGCCGTCCGAATCACCGTCCACACCTTCGCCGGATTCTGATGTGCTCTTGCCGGCCCCTGATGCAGCTTCACCTGCCTCATCCCCTGCTGGATAGCAGTTAAAAAAGTGGCACAGATACTCATTAAATAAAGCCTTCTCAGTCGCCGCTTCCACAATAGTCTCCTGATTCTCCCGCGCAGCGTCCAAATTCCCGCTCGAACTGCCTGTCGCATACGACTTCTCTGCCTCGGATTTCGTCTCTTCATTGCAGTATTCATCCGCAAGGTCACTGACAGACAGCTTTCTCTCAGAGACCGGCTTTCCATCAAGGACAAGTCCTGTCACGCCGCTCTTTAACTCTTCAAAAATTTTCTTAAATGCCGAGAGTCCATCTCCTGTCTTTGTGAAATCAATTCCCGAATAGTTAAATGCGAGCCGCATATTATCAATCGATGAGCAGGCCTCCTGAAATCCATGCAAAAAGCTGAGCTGCTGCGAAATCTCTTCCTTACTTTCCGGGTATTCCAAACCATCACTGTATGTTCGAATCCTCGCAAGAACTCCCTGCTGCCATCGCAGCTGTCTCTGCATCTCAAGACAGTCACAAAGCCCCGGTTCTTCCACCTGTTCCAGTTCCTCATCGCCATCACTCCCGCCGGTTAATTCTGCGAGATCTTCCGCCATCTGTTCATAGACCTCTAGATCCAGATCATCCTTTTTACTTTCCAGAAAAGACCTGGCATTCTCCGCCTTCTCCTGCGCTCTGGCCGTCAGATTCTGAACCTCTTCTGTCACCTTCAGCGCCTCAGTGCACTTCTCACTCGCACTGATTGCCGCCTCTCTTAAAACATCCGATGCCAGAATATACTCTTCTTTCCACACAGAAGGGTCATCTGAGGATAAGATATCCACACAAACAGACGAACAATCCAAAGCATCCACATAAGTACCCGCCTGTCCCGTAACAGTCTGAAACACCGCAGACGAAGTAATGCCCGTGCTCATCATCGTCACCTCGCCATTTACCAGGGATTTCACACAATAGTCATTCACAGGAACCGGCCTTCCCGTTTTCCTTTCAATTCCATTTTCATCTGCTTTAATTCCTTCGACAAGCGGCAACAGCTTAAGCAAAGCTCCTGCTGCCTCGGCAAATGCATCTTCGCACGCCACTAATTCATTCGCGACCTGTGCCGCATTTGTCCTTTTTTTCTGTTCCTCTTCATCTCCAAGAAGCAGCTCTAAAAGCTCCGGTGCAATCCCCGCCTTCTGATACTCAATCACTTCTTTGGCAAAGTACTTTCCATTTTCATCAGTCATTCGCAACCTTTTTTCAATATCAACACTTGCAAGTGACGTGTGGGTACTTCCTTCCAGATTATCTTCCATCACCATCCGTAATGTCGCTTCCACGCCCGGTGAGTCTTTTCGGACCAGAATTCCGAATCGATCATAAAGTGTCTTCTCATATTTCGCCAGTGCACTCTCTTCTGCGAGCCGCACCGCCATCTTCACCTCCGTTCTTGCAGATGAGGCAAAGGCGGCTGAAAGTGCAGCACAGGAAAGCGTAACAATCAGCATCATGCTGAGCAGCACTGCCACTGTAACAGAACCCTTCTTATTTCGAAATTTTATTTTCATATTCCGAAACTTCATGCTTTTCACTCCTTTCGCCACCTTCACCTTCTGCCTTAAAAGGAGGTGTACATAACTCAAACGCTTCTTGCTTCCTCGGCCATCGACTCGGCAAGTGACGTAACCAGCCCGACAATCTGTGCTTTAAACAGCACAACCAACCCGACCAGCACAATCGTAATCAACAGGATTTCAACCGTTCCAAGTCCCTTGTTATCCTGGTGAAACACGACCAGTCCTTCCTTTACTCTGCTCATCATTCTTTTTAAACCATCCATAATCTCTCCTCCTGTCATAAAAAAATAATCTTCAACCATCCTGAAATCCTTTGTTCCTGCGGACATCCGCTTAAGCCTCGAAAGTAAGATTTGCGAACAACCGCTTTAAAACCCGCGAAACGTCAGAAACGCCGGAATCATCACAAGCGCCATCACGGCACCAAGTTCCAGCATCATCGGAAGAAGCATTCTCGTTGAGGCCTCTTCGCCACGGCGTCTGGCCAGACGCTTTCTCTCTTCCTGATATACATCCGCCTCATTCTGCAGGTTTTTCAGCAGATTTCTGCCGCCTTTTCTGACATATTCACTGAGCAGTGCCGAAAGCTTTCTGTACTCCTTCTGTCCGCACTCTTCTGCAAGCAGACGCAGCGCCTCCACCTCACTCACGCCATTTTCCATGCGAATACAACAGTTTTTAAGTGTCTGAATTGCCGGCTGATCTGAATTTCCGCCGGATGCAACATTTTCAAGTGCCATACGCACTGACATTCCAGATGCAAGAAGAATTGCAATCTTATTCACCAATGCAGGATATTCCTCCTGCATCAGCCTGCTGTACTTTTGGTAAGCCTCTTTTTGTCTTTCTTTCTCGCGGAAGAAAAGCAGCGCGCAGACTGCGAGTCCGAGAATCATAATCAGAAATGCCCCACTTTCCTCACCTGTCGTATAATACGTAACCTTCTTTCCATCTACACTAAGCGGCAGGTGTATCTCTTCACCGGGAGACTGTTCCGTTTCAGAAACCGCCGACCGCAGCTTGAATTCCGCCTCCTGTGTCTCCGTTCTTTCGGGCGGGAGAACCACCAGTGGAAAGCTGATTAGCTTCTTTTCCTTCCCTGCACTCAGCTCGGCCCAGAGCGTCACCTCCTGCTTCACGTCTTCTGCAAGATTCTCGTTATGCACCGCTCCATCAAAGGAAACAAGAGTATAGTCATCTGTGAACCATTCAACCCGGACTCCATCTGCTGTCAGGGCCGGTAATTTCAGCTCACTCTTCACCTCTGACAAACTCCTGTTTCCTCCTCTGATCTGCTCCGGAAGCTCATTACAGGCCTTTTCTATCGCCTGTGTTGCCTCTTTTGAAGACAGTTCTGACTGTTCCACAGGAATCTTCATCGCAATTCCTTCATCTGTTCCTTCCACAAACGCCGTTACATCAACATAACTGACGCCTTTATCCGGTCTTTTTAAGACGCCACCGTCAATCAGCCGTTCGCCATCCTTAAAATATAAAACTGTGCTGAGCAGAAGAGTGACCACGGCCGCAATTATAATTTTTGCTTTCAACGAAAGTTCTTTCACCGCTCCTCACCCGCTTTCTTAAGTGAACCTCACACTTCTATACGTCCAATCCTGCGGCCAAAGGCCGACGCCAGAAACAGGACAACAAGACAGACACTCATTACAAGAACTCCCATCACATTTCCATAGAGAGGTGCTAAAAATTCCGGAGATGACAGCCTTAAGAATGCAACCAGCGCTACCGGCATTGCCCGCAGCACCTTCTGTTCAAACAACCTTCCGGACAGCACCGTCTGAATCTCATCTTCCACCTCCTGCCTCTCTGACAGATGCTTTGCGTATGAGCGTACAATCGCAATCAGATTGCCGCCTGTCCTCCTCGCATATTGAAACACCAGTGCGAAATCCATCGCCTCCTGAATATCCAGATGCTCCGCCATTTCAGCAATCGCAATCTCTAACCGAATCGCCCGGCGCACCTGTACATCGACATTCACAAACTCTCTGGTCACAAAGTCCCGAGCCCCGTAAAGATTCTTCAGTTCATGTGCCGCTTCGGCAAATGCCCTGTCCATGGAGTACCCCGCATCGAGTGCGCAGCTTACCGACGTCAGTCCATCGGTGAATTTCTTCTCCGTGCCGCGTTTTTTCTTAGCAGACATCTCTTCTGCCGCTTCCTTCACATAAAAATACAGATACGGACTTAAGAGCAGGCAGCCTGCAGGTGAATTATAGAAAAGAAATCCATACAACCCGCACAATAAGAGGCCAATGAAAAGCTCCTTAAAATACTCCTTCTTAGTAAGTCCAAATGCCTGCGGCGTGCATCTTTGCAACATCCGTAAAAGGAGCTTCGGTCCGGATGAGACAGCCTTTGACTTCCTGTTCATCTTCACCCTCCTCTCTGAACGTAAACAACGGTACCAGTAAAATCTTCCCGTCAACCACGCCGCTCACCTGATCAATTTCAAGCACGCGCCTTGATTTGTCACGAAGTCGACCGAGGTGAACGATAAGATCTAGGGCCGATGCAATCTGCTGCCGTATCGCAGGCAGCGGAATATCCAGCCCCATCATCACCATCGTCTCCAGTCGTAAAAGCATATCGGGAGGACTGTTTGCATGCCCCGTACTTAACCCGCCGTCATGCCCCGTATTCAGGGCGGTAATCATGTCAATCGCCGCTGCATCGCGGACCTCACCGACAACGATTCTGTCAGGACGCATCCGTAAGGATGCGCGTATCAGGTCTCTGATTGTCACTTCACCTTTCTCCTCCATATTGGCAGGATGGGCCTCGAGCTTTACAAGGTTTGGTACATTTTCAAGTTGTAGTTCACAGGAATCTTCAATCGTGATTACACGTTCCTCTTCAGGAATATGTTTTGATAATGCGTTAAGAAATGTGGTCTTTCCGGAACCGGTTCCACCACTGATAAAAATGTTATATTTTGCTCTGACTGCATCAACCAGAAACGCAGCCGCTTCCCTGCTGATGCTTTGCATCCGGATCAATCGCTCAAGCGTCATCGGAGTGCGATAAAATTTACGGATTGTAATAATGGGGCCGGCGACAGCTGCCGGGGCCAGACAGATATTGACACGCGATCCATCCGAGAGTCTCGTATCGACAATCGGCGAAGACGCATTGACCGTTCGGTTTGACAGTCCGGCGATTCGCTGGGCAAGCGCTTCTAAGCGTTCTTCCGATTCAAAGCATTGATTGAACGCGTAGATTCTACCATCCTTCTCATAGAAGATGTGGTCCTTGCCGTTAATCATAATTTCCGTCACCTGAGGGTCATCCATCAGCGGCTGCAGAATTCCAAGCCTTCGAATATCGTTAAACACCGCTTTCTGACACAGAGTTCGCTCATCAATTGTCTGCATCTGCCTGTCTTCTAAAATCGTCTGCAGAATCAGGCGCTCTAACTGGGCATCGTCATATTCTCTTCCGGGCTCTAGAAGTTCATAAACCCTTTCCTCTGCAGCCTTCAGACGCTCTCTCATACTGCCACTCCCTGGTAAATGGATTCCGCACCCGATTTCAGCAGGACTTTCTTCACCCGTGCCGGATCGAGCACTGTTCCATCGCATGTAACACAGTCTAAGAACTGCCGCAGACGGGATTCTGTATTCGCCTGATACAGAAGTCGACACTCATCACATTTAACAAGCAGTTGTGCCGGTCGGCGCACCGCCTCGCCGATATCTAACACAATCTGCTGAATGCCAAGAATCCTCTGAAGCCAGGAACAGAACGCTATCGTTCTCTCTGCCGTCAGATGAAGATAATCCTCTGCCCGCATCATCGGTGCCAGATAATAAAAGCCCTGATACTCCCCTAAGAAATCTTCAAGAAGCCCCTTAAGCCAGGCTGAATCCTTCGCATTCTCCTGCTGTTCAAACAAAAACAGCGCCGAAGCCAGATTCTGTCCTCTGATTTCCGGAAGCACCTCTTCAAGCCCCGCGTATTCATGCAGATTCAGGTACAATGTCTTCTTTGATGCCAACTCTTTAGCCCGTTCCAATGCGAAGCGCGTCTGCACACCGGAGTCAGCCCAGCCGTAAATTCCAAGTATACTCATGGCTCCGGCCTCGGACCTTTTCGCCCCTGTCTGTGCCTTCGGGAGAAGATCTAAAATACTACGCCAGGGACGGTACTTGTCAGAAAGGGAAAACATTCCATATTCCCTGCCCGCCATAATTTCAATCACTGCCGATTTCACGCTCTCATCACCGAGCATAATTGTGTCCACATCCGTTTTCTCTAAAAATAAAAAAAACTCATCTTCTTTTGTGAAGGTGTAATACGTATACGGCGCACCGCTTGTTTCAAGCACTTTAGTCAGTCGTCTGGCGTATTCTTCGTCTGAATCAAAGTACGCCAAAATCAGTCCTTTATCCATAGAATCACCTCTGTTAAATTGTCGCTTGTGGAGTTAAAAGATGCATTCGAATGCAGAAGAACTCTGCGCACCTTTTGTGGAACAATAAAAGCATAGCTCTAATCACGGAAAATGTCAATAGTAATTCTTTATTTTACAAACGAAAACTATTTCGTGATTTACGAAAATTGTGCGAAACATCGGGCAGAATCTAAAAAACCGCTCTCAAAAGAGAGCGGGCCAAAGGCATTTGCCAATTATTTACTTAAGGACTGAATGTAGTTATCCATGTCATCTGCGATGAGCTTGGAGTAATGAACAGCGTCAACTACAGTCTTAGCGCCGGTTACAACGTCGCCGGATGCGAATACACCCTTCATTGTTGTCTCACCGGAATCGTCTGTCTTTAATGTACCGTTTGTATTGACCTGAAGATCCTTATCACGGTGAAGAAGCTTATCCTGAGGAAGCTGAGATGCAGCAATGATGACTGTGTCACATGGAATCAGAACAGCTGTATCTTCAAGAACATTGACATGTCCATCTTCTGTAAGCTCTGTATCAGCCATGACAATACCATCATCTTCAATGCGGATTGGAGCCTTCTGGAATGCGAACTTCGCGCCATCGAGCTTTGCGTAATCTGCTTCGTCCTGGGAAGCGGAGATACGGTCACGACGAACATAAAGAGTTACGTTTCTTGCGCCCTGACGGATTGCGGTTCTTGCAACGTCCATAGCGGAATTGCCGGCACCGATGATTGCAACGGTATCGCCTACATCAACAGCATCCGGATTGTTCAGATAGTTGATAGCAAAATGTACGTTACCGAACGTTTCTCCGGGAATGCGAAGACGTCTTGGCTTCCATGCACCGGTACCTACGTAAACTGCCTTATAGCCGTCATCAAAGAGATCCTGAATGGATGTAGACTGACCGATGGCAAAGTTTGGTCTTAAGTAGATTCCAAGTTCCTTTAACTTATCGGCATAACGATCAAGGATGGAATGAGGCAGACGGAAATTTGGAATACCATAGCGCATGATACCACCAATCTGGTCTCTTGCCTCGAATACTGTGATCTTGTAGCCACGGCTTGCAAGGATAATAGCGATTGTCATACCAGCAGGGCCGGAACCGATAACTGCAACCTTATTTCCGTTGTAAGGCTTCTTCTCAATCTTGATTCTTTCAAAGCAGGAATCGGAAATATAATTTTCAATCGCAGAGATATGTACAGGAGAACCCTTAATACCTCTTACACAGTGACCTTCGCACTGCTTCTGATGATCGCAGACTAAAGAACAGACAACCGATAATGGATTGTTATTGAACAGCATGTAAGCTGCCTCCATCATCTTATCCTCTTTTAAAAGACGGATCATTTCAGGAATATTTGTGTTAATAGGACAACCCTGTCTGCAACGCGGATTCTTGCACTGAAGACAACGATTTGCCTCGTCAATTACGTGTGATGCCATTTTCTAAAATCCTCCACATTCTTCAAAATCAACCACTTTATAAGAGAGTATTTTAATTTTAAGCTTCCTCTTCGAACTCTTCTTTAACAACAGCCTTCTTTGGAGCCTGAAGTAAAACATAAACAAATGCTGCTAAGATGCCGCCTACTAATGGAGCTAGAACGAATAACCATCCCTGACCAAGCGCAGAGGAATCCTTACCGCAAACGAATGCTGCTAAAGCAGGACCAAAGCTTCTTGCAGGGTTAACACTTGTACCTGTGATGCAGATACCAAAGATGTGAACTGCTGTTAAAGTACCACCGATAATTAAGCCTGCGATATTTGCAAGCTCCTTCTTTGCTGTTACTGAAAGAACAACCCAGACAAAGATGAATGTTAAGATAATCTCAACAATTGCAGCGCCGATTGCATTAATGCCGACAAAGCTTGCTGCATCTCCATATCCGTTTGTTCCAAGACCCTGAAGGTTGTATCCGTACGTTGCATAGGAAGTAACCGTCTCCTGGTTGAATGTAAGTGTTAAACCAAACAGTGCGAAACCGGCTGCGATACCGCCTAAGAACTGAGCGATTACATAGCCTGCGAAATCAGTCACAGACATGCGGCCTGTAACATACATCGCTACAGAAACTGCAGGGTTAACGTGTGAGCCGGAGATTTCTCCAACTGTGTAGCAAAGAGCTGTAAGAGTAAGACCAAAGATTAATGCAATACCAACAACTCCGAGGAATCCCTTGTATCCGCCTGTATAACTTGCTGCACCACAGCAAATAAATGTAAGCAGGAATGTACCAAGAAATTCAGCAATGTACTTTTTCATAAAAAGCCTCCTAAAATATTAGTGAATATCTAAGCCAGCCGGGCAGGAATGCCGGCGGCAGCCCTTAATACTAAGAACTTGTTCCCTCCAGATATCCCATTTTTACAACCATTATATTATACTCCCTTTCCCGTAGTTCTTACAAGTAGACGGAATTTTAAAAGAGACCTGAAAGTCCATACATCTCACCGAATGCAACACCTTCGTCTCCTGCAGGGATGCGCTCACCCAATAGTACGGTGAATCCCGCTCCCTCAAGTCTGTTGACCACGAGCTCTGCTAACATTCCATTATTAAAACAGGAACCCGCAAGTGCCACCACATTGATATCCGTCAGTTTTCTCGTCATGTCGCACATCTCAAGAATCCAGTCCGTAACTGCTACCAGCACACCTGCCGCCAGTGTTTCGGGAGGAACTCCTTCTGACAGAGCATCCACCATACGGTCAAACAATTCAAACGTATCACCGACTGGCCAGGAAACATCCGGATCCTTGATTACAGGAATCCGAAGATGATATGGGGTCTTTGCCTGCACTGCCTTCTGCGTTAACAGATTCAGGGCCTCACCCTCATAGGTACACTTAACCGTGAATCCAAGAAGTGCTGCAACCACGGTGAAAAAGGCCTCCATCGAACTCGATGTCATCAGTCCAATTTTATGAAGAACCGCTGCATATGCAAGATCTGCCTTCCTGCCATTCAGCCAGGAAAGCTCGCCTGCACGAACGGACAGCGGCTTTTTATCAGCTGCCTCAGGCTCAGGCACACCTCCGCCAAAAGCGAGACGGATGTCAAGTGAAGCCAGATAGCTGTAGGCAAGTGACTCAGCAGCTAACTCACCCTCGCCGTCGCCAATCATGCGAACCGGCAGAATTGACCCGATACGATGCAGATCACGTCCCTCCGTCAGGAACATCTCGCCGCCCCAGAGCGACTTATCTTCTCCCACATGAGCTCCATCAAGCACCATGCAGATAGTCTTTTCATTCGAACCCATTTCAAACAACACAGACGCCGCATGAGCCTTGTGATGCTGAATGTGAATCCAGGGGCCTGCACCCGGATGTGCAGCTGTATAGCCCGCTGCCGCTGTCGAAATTCCTCCGGAGAAATCTGCATAAAACTTCTTATATTTGCCAGCCGGCACCTGCCTGTTATACAGAGCCATCTGTCCCGGATGCGACAAATCCGCCCATCTTCCGGATACAAACAGACTCTCTTCATCCATCATGACAAATGTCCCGTCTTTTGCGGCACCTGCTGCGAAGCTGGCCACCGTGCCGGGAGCGTCAAGCTTTCGTCTCACTCCCGCAAGTCCCTGACCAATCCGCACCGTCTGTCTTCTGCCGGAAATAAAACGAACCACCGCAGGCTCCTGCGGATTCTTCATCCCTCTTTCCTCTGAAAGCAAAAAGACATCACGGTCAAGACCGCTTCCAATGCAGGCGCCAATCAGCCATTCCAGTGCCTGACCTGCTGTCTGCACCATCGGCTCATCATGAACATTCAGACTGGTAATCACAAGAGGGCCGGTTATAGCAGTCAGTTTCGTCATTAAAGAACCGCTCGCAAGCACCGCTCCCATTTCCAGAAATTCGCGTGTCACCTCATCGTATTTCGGCTCCTCCTTCTTTAACAGGACAATCGGATGAAAACGGCCGGCAAGCTCCTCTTCCTCCGCAAGTTCAAGAAAGAAGCCGGCTCCCGCACCGGTATCACCCGAGCATTTCTGTACACTGAGAAGGTCCGGATAAACAAACGCAAAAGGCCGAATCATCGACTTCTTCAGCGCCCGCACCGTCTTAACCGGCGAGACAATCGGCTGACAGACAAGATAAAATCCTGCCTCACCCTGAATAGCCGCAATTCCGCCCGCCATCACACAATCGGCAGCTTCCTTTATCTCATCTGTTTGTCCCTGAAAGACGGAACGCACCGGATTCGCAATCCGCTTCCCGTCACGATAGACATACGTTAACATTCCTTACCTCTTCGTATGGTCATTTTTGAACTTCTCCATCATCTCCCTCGTCAGACTCACGTGATCCGGCTCAATCTCCATCTCTGAAGCCTTAAACCACTCCGCACACTTAAGTTCCTCTTCCTCGAGAGTGATTTCATCCGAGCCATCCAGATCGCAATAGAAACCAGCAAGCAGACTGCCTGACAATCCCCATGGCTGACTCTTATAATATCGAATGTTCTTAACCTTTAATCCAACCTCTTCCATCACCTCACGGCGCACCGTCTCCTCAAGCGTCTCACCAATCTCCGTGAAACCCGCAAGCAGCGCATAGTGATGATAGTCTCCTCTGGCATATTTACTCATCAAAATTCGGTCCCCGTCTGTAACCCCCACAATAACAGCCGGAGAAATCTTTGGATAAACCGCATTTCCGCAGGTCTCGCAGTGCATCATGCGTTCCCTGTGATCCGGATGCAGATGTCCGCCGCATCGACCGCAGAACTGGTTATCCCGATACCATATATAAAGATGATACGCTGTAATAGCGGCAAATGCCATATATTTCGGCCTGAATCTTCTAAATGTGTTCACGTGCATGAATTCAAATCCTTCCGGAACCCAGCCAAACTCCTCTTGCCTTTTCACATCGCGAGGAAACATCATAAAATACTTCTCGTCCTCAACAGAGAGAAGATAGGTAAAGTGATACTCCTTTACCACCTCTGCCGGCACATCTTCAAACTTCAGATACTGAACCTGGCTTTCTTCTGCAACATGCGCCAGAATCTGATTATTCTGAAACACAAAAACAACATCGTTCGCCGATGGCTTATCCTCGTGGTACTGATTAAAAAGCTTCATCGGACCAATATCCTGAATCATATCATGCATAACAATCTCCTTTACTTCCCGTCGCACTTAAAAACGGGACTGTGAACCTCGCCCACAGCCCCGTTGCCTGTTTTAGTAATCAGAATGAAACAACCAGATTCTTCGGTGCTTCCGCTGCCTCTAAAGACTTACAGTAAAGAACCGGGCCCTTCTTCTTGTAGGCCTTCTGGAATTCATAACGAACCTCTGCTGTCACAGTAACCCATGCCTTATTCTCGAAATCCTTAATCTGATCAGAGAAGGCAATGTAACCAATAAACTGCATATCCGCAGCACAACAGGTCATAACCTGACGGCCGGGAACGAAGTTCTTATCCTTAAAGAACTTATTCTTTAAAATCTGTCCTTTGATACGAATCGTCTTACCCTCGTAAGCTTCCGGTCTCTCGGAAACATCCATATACCAGATGCCGTAGTCATCATCTTCGATTTCCACGATATCAGCATTTAAATCATATGGAAGCTGAGAAGATACAGGCATCTGATCGCCGTTATCATCCTCAAAGATAACCTGAAGATTACCATTTAAAGCACGCATGCTGCGACGGTAAGAACCTAAATCCATGTCTGCCTTACAACGGTTAAAGATTACCATATCTGCCTGCTTTACAGACTCAGCCATGATAGACTTCATGTTCTGCCACTGCACCTGGAACATTCCGGCATCCATCAGAGTGATAGACTGATAAATCTGCCAGCCGTTCGGCTTTGCTACATTTTCCACGAGGGATGGTTCCCACATGCCATTATATTCAACAATAACAACCCATGGGTCGTACTGCTTATCAAGCTGTTCAAGCTTCGCAGGAGTAAACTCCTCCTTCTCCAAAACAACCATATCTACGCCGTTCTTCTTTAACAGCCCTTCATCATATTCCTCATCGCCCTCTTCACAGACAATCAGAAGCTTCTTCTGTGCTTCTTCAAACTGCCCCATCTCAATGGTATCCTGAATGAAGGAAGTCTTACCGGAATCTAACTGACCGTTGATGAGAAACATCGGGATTGCATATTCCTGTCCTGCCATTTATTCTATCCTTTCAAAAATCCTTGCGGAGCGTCCGCACGCCTTCGTCTGCATTAAAGTCCGAAAAGTTCCTTTAACTTATCTTCCTTTAACTCAGAACCGATTACACAGATCTTACCTGTAACTTCAGGAGAACCGTCACGTACTTCGTACTCTTCCGGAACTAAGTCAAAGAATAACCACTTGCCTTCCGGTGTTGGAAGCATTCCCTTTGCACGAAGGATTACACCATACTCTTCGGAATTATCTGCAAGTGTCTTTAAAATTTTTTCTAATCGAGCCTCTTCAAACTTCTCAGGTGTTTCCTGACCCCAGGAAGTGAAGACATCATCAGCGTGGTGATGATGGTGATGATCATGGTCGTGGCAGCCACATGTGCAGTTCTCATCATGCTCATGGTGATGATGCTCATGCTCGTCGTGGTCATGATCATGGTCATGATCGTGGCAACCGCAATCGCAGTTATCGTCGTGATCGTGGTGATGATGGTGCTCGTGCTCATGCTCTTCGTGTGCCTTCTCGGCAGCTTCCTTCAGCATCTGCATCTCAAGATCATCAACATTTTCCATAGCATTTAAAATCTGCTGGCCTGTGATATCATCCCAAGGAGTTGTAATAATTGTAGCCTTTGGATTCTTCTCGCGAATCATCTCAATCGCCTTATCGAGCTTATCCTTGGAAACATTCTGAGTACGGCTTAATACAATCGTTCCGGCGTGCTCAATCTGGTTGTTGAAGAACTCACCGAAGTTCTTCATGTAAACCTTAACCTTGGATGCATCCGCAACCGTAGAAGCACTGTTTAAAACAATCTCGTCATCCATATGAAGATTTGTAACCGCAGCCATAACGTCAGAAAGCTTGCCAACGCCTGATGGTTCGATAATAATACGATCCGGATGATAAGTCTCAATTACTTCCTTAAGAGAAGTTTCGAAATCACCTGCTAAAGAACAGCAGATACAGCCGGAATTCATTTCCTTAATCTCGATACCGGAATTCTGAAGGAAACCTCCATCAATACCGATTTCACCATATTCATTTTCAATTAATACAACCTTCTCATCCTTTAAAGATTCCTTTAAAAGCTTGCTGATAAGAGTTGTCTTACCAGCTCCTAAAAATCCGGAGATAATGTCAATTTTAGTCATTTAAAATACTTCCTTTCTTCACGCGCATATCTTGAGGGGTACAAAACCCGAAAGGATAAATTGCGCAGCTTAATTTTAGCCACTAAATAAAGCGAGTGCTAATTCCACACTCGCTTTCATTATACACAAGTTGTCAAGCCTTCCCAAACCCGCATAAACACTAGATTCTTAAAAAAA
This sequence comes from uncultured Lachnospiraceae bacterium, assembly GCA_902781505.1. Classification (GTDB taxonomy): domain Bacteria; phylum Bacillota; class Clostridia; order Lachnospirales; family Lachnospiraceae; genus UBA4285. Next base: position 24,161 of record CACZJL010000006.1, read on the forward strand.
CAGAAATCAAAAAATGCAATTCATTTACATTTTTCTGTGCTGAAAATTATCGTAATTCCTCTAAAACTTCAAAATAATTTTCAAACGTCTTGCCGCAGCATTCATAATCATCAATCACAATGCCGGCCTCTCTCAAACCAATCAGGGCAAATGACATTGCCATGCGGTGATCATTATACGTTGTCACCATGCAAGGCTTCACCTCTCCCGGGCGTATCAGAATAGCGTCGCCCTCATCCTCCGCATGAATTCCAAGACGCTTCAGTTCTGTCACAATCGCAGTAATACGATCCGACTCCTGAAGACGGATGTGCCCGATATGCGTGATGTGTACCGGTCCCTCGGCAAATGGCGCAATCGCAGCCAGAGTCATGCTCTGATCGGAGAAATCCTCCATATCTACCGTAATTCCCTGCAATTTGCCAGATTCCGGTCCGGTCACGGTAACACCCTTCTCTCCTTCGGTCACCTTGCATCCCATCTGCTCTAACACAGATAAGAACTTCTTGTCGCCCTGCATAGAATTAAGATAAACGCGGTTCACCGTAACACTTCCGCCAAGGATCGCTGCTGCCGCATAGAAATAGCAGGCTGCAGAAACATCCGGCTCAATCCGGTAGAATGCTGCAGAATAGCACTGCTCCTTCGGAATCGTAAACGTCTTCGATCCGCTCTCATGCTTCACTTCCACGCCGAACTGCGTCATCATGTGGGTTGTAATCTGAACATACGCACCCTCTGCTCTATCACCCGTGATATGAATCTCAAGCTTATGACCGGACATTGGAGCTGTCATTAACAGGGCGCTTAAGAACTGCGTACTCTTTGTTGTATCAATGGTAACTTCCGTCTTATGCTTACTGGTTCCCTTCACCACAACCGGAAGATGTCCTTCCTTCTCGAGGTAAGTGAACTCTGCACCCAGACTTGTAAGTGCGTCAAAAAGCTGCTTCATCGGACGCTTCTTCATCTGGTCTGAGCACCGGATAGTATAGGTTCCATCGGCAAATGCAAGCATTGTCGTGAGGAATCTTGCTGCGGTTCCGGCGGAGCCGACATAAATCTCGGCCTCTTTTTTCGGAATCTTTCCGCTGCATCCATGCACAATGACTTCTTTTTCCACCTCATTGGATTCAATTACAAATCCAAGAGAAACAAGGCTGCTTAAGAAATATCTGGAGTCATCAGAAAATAAAGCTCCCTCTAATGTACTCACGCCATCTCCTAATGCTGCCATTAAAAGTGCTCGATTTGTGATACTCTTTGATCCCGGCACCGAAACAGAACAGTTCAGTGTATGGTCAACTGTTTTCACCTCATATTGTGACATGGTTCTTACTTCCTTTAATCGTAATTATCCTGCGGGAAGAGTTTCTGCTCCCGCCTTAACCTTTACTGCTTTTCTTCCTCATCCGGAACAGCAACCGGAGTGTATCCAAATTCCTGTGGCTTATTACGGTCGCGCTTCTTCATTGGAAGGTATTCTCTGTGATGTCCGACATAACGATATGCAGGGCGGATAATCTTACCGGCATTAACCAGCTCTTCTAAGCGGTGTGCACACCAGCCGGAAATACGTGCTGTGGCAAACATAGGTGTGAAGAGCTCTTCCGGAATTCCAAGTACAGTATAAACAAAGCCGGAATAGAAATCGACATTTGCACATACCGGCTTGAACATCTGTCTCTTGTTCATGATAAGCTGTGGAGCTTCCTTCTCAACTAATTCATATAAAGCGAACTCATCCTGCTTACCCTTTTCCTTGGCAAGCTTCTTGGCAAATTCCTTGATGATCCTTGCTCTTGGATCGGACAGGGTGTAAACTGCGTGTCCCATACCATAGATCAGACCTGCATTATCAAATGCCTGCTTGTCTAAGATCTTCATCAGATATGCATTGAGTTCCTTCTTATTCTTCCAGTCAGAAACATGTTCCTTGATATCATCAAACATCTTCTGAACCTTCAGGTTCGCACCACCGTGACGAGGTCCCTTTAAGGATGCGATAGATGCAGCAACAGAGCTGTATGTATCTGTTCCGGAAGAAGTTACTACGTGTGTTGTAAATGTAGAGTTGTTACCGCCACCGTGCTCTGCATGAATTACCATCATGATATCAAGCACCTGTGCTTCGAGTGGTGAAAACTCACCGTCATCACGAAGCATGTAGAGAATATTCTCTGCTGCAGAATAACCCTTCTTAGGATTCTTAATCATCAGAGTTCCGTCTAACTTGAAGTGACGGTACGCCTGATAGGAATAAACCGTGATCAGTGGCATCTTCGCAATCAGCTGTAAGCTCTGACGAAGAACATTTTCCACGGAAATATCATCCGGATTCTCATCATAAGAATATAAGGAAAGCTCGGATTTCATCAGAGAATTCATGAGGTTGGTTGAAGTAGCCTTCATGATAACGTCACGAATGAATGCACCGGAAAGCTCCTGAAGATCTGTCAAGATTCTTACGAAGCTCTTTAACTGGCCTTCATCCGGAAGACGTCCGAACAAAAGAAGATAGGTAGCTTCCTCAAAGCGGAAACGCTCACCCTTTCTTCCCTTAATTAAATCCTCAACATTATATCCCTGAAAGTATAACTCACCATCAATCGGGATCTTACGACCATTCACATTCTTTGTACCGGTTACGTCTGAAATCTCAGTTAAACCTGTAAGAACGCCGACACCGTTCGAATCACGAAGACCTCTCTTAACATCATACTCGATGTAGAGATTCGGGTCGATCATACCAGACTGCATTGTCTGCTCTAAAAGTTCATCGAACTCCTGCTTGCTGACCGTTGTCAGTTCCATCATTTCCTGATTTGTAGCCATACTTATCCTCTCCTTTTTGTGCAGAAACTAAGGCCATTCCCTGCCTCCCTGCGTGTATCCCCGCGCCTCACCTCTTACCGCGCCTCGTTGACGCGTCGGCGCCGTCCGCCTATAATTGAATACAGACAAGACACCTGTAAAACGGGTTACACAGAACATATTTTAATGCACTAAAGTGTTATTCGCAAGTAGTTTCAGGAGGAAAATAGATGAGAACAGCGTGTATTACTGGCGCGAGTTCCGGAATCGGTGCTGAATTCGCCCGTCAGTTAAAAGGAAAAGGATTTCGCTTAATCCTCGTATCAAGAAAAAATAAGAACCTCGAGCCACTCGTTGCCGAACTTGCGCCACGCGGCATCACCTGCATCGAGGCAGATGTGAGCAAGCCTGCAGATTGTGAGAAAATCGCAGCTGAATGTCGAAGACAGAATGTCGATTTATTCATTAATAATGCCGGCTTTGGAAGTGTTGGCAATTTCGCCGAATCCGATCTTGATGACGATTGCAACATGATTGACACCAACGTTCGTGCGGTTCATATTTTAACCCGTCTGATGCTTGGCTTCTTCATGTCCAAAAACTCAGGCTATATTTTAAACGTGGCATCCATCGCGGGCCTCTTACCCGGAGGACCATACATGGCCACCTACTATGCAACCAAGTCCTACGTTGTCAGCCTGACGAATTCCATCCGGGAGGAACTGCGCCTCGCTAAATCAGACGTTCACATCAGCATGCTCTGTCCCGGCCCGGTTGATACAAACTTCAACAACCGTGCAGGCGTAGTATTTGCCTTGAAAGGAATCTCCGCAAAATCCTGCGTACGCTACTGCCTGCGCAAAATGAAAACCGGAACAGAAATCATCGTCCCAGGCTTTCCGGTGCGTCTCGCATCAAAATTCATCGGACTCTCACCTCGTCGCCCGCTGCTTGCCTTCACCGCAAAACAGCAGACGAAAAAGCTGAACTAGAGACGGCGACAACTAGCCACCGAATGCTCTGCCGGACAAAAATGAAGCCTCGATGCCTGCGGCACCGGGGCAATTTTACAGTTCTTCTGCGATTTCGCAGATTTTTCTTAAGCGGTGGTTGATGCCGGACTTGCCGACCGGCGGGTCTAAAAGGCCACCGAGGTCTGTAAGAGACATGTCCGGATACTGAATGCGGAGTCTTGCGATCTCCTGAAGATTACTCTTCAGATTTTCAATTCCAATGGTTGATTCGATTTTTTCAATTGCCTGAATCTGGCGGACTGCGGCCTCAACGGTCTTGTTCAGGTTTGCAGTCTCACAATTCACGCGGCGATTTACGTTATTGCGCATCTCCTTTAAGATACTGATATTCATCAGCTCCATCTGAGAGACGTAGGCCCCACAGATATTCAATGCATCAGCAATCTGTGAAAGCTCCTTTAAATACACCACATACGACTTCTTTCGAAGCACATAATGTGCATCCAGATGGAAGAATGCCAGCTGTTCCACAGCCTCCTTTGCATCCTCTTCACTTGTAAGCACCAGCTCAAAGTGATACGACTTATTTGGATCTGTAATCGATCCGCAGGCAAGAAAAAGGCCACGCAGGAAAGCCTTCTTTTCCGCATCCGACTGAATCAGAATATCGTGAACAAACACCGGTGTGACGTGAAAAGTCTTTGGATCCATCCACTTCACAGCCATCAGAATTTTCTTCACCTTATCCTGATCCGACATTGTCAGATACAGCGGTTCCTTCGGTCCGTCCGCCTTGTAATCAAGCTGTTCCTCATCAACATCAAACAGCTGAATAATCAATGTTTCGTAATCCTGCACAACATATGGATTTTCCGTTGCCAGAATCAATTTATAAATTCCGCCCTTCTCACGGCGAATTGTAGCGCACGCCGCAAGGATTGCCGCAAGCTCGGCAATCTGCGACTTTCTCGCATTATCCGTGCGCTTCAGCAGTTCTTCTTTTACATCCGTGGAAAAGGACATTATTTCTTCCTCTTTGCATCTTTCTCAATATCTCTGTGCTCGACACGGCACCCGTAATCCGAATCCTTTAACGAGTCGTAAAGAGCATTTGCCAGGGTAACAGAACGGTGCTTGCCGCCTGTACAACCAAAAGCAATGACCAGACTGTTCTTGCCCTCCTTCACATAATTTGGAAGCAGGAAAGAAACCAGATCGGTAATCTTCTTTAAAAACTCCCGGCTAATCTCAGAACTCATGACATAATCGCGGACCGGCGCGTCATTACCCGTCTGCGGCTTCAGCTCGTCAATATAATATGGATTTGGCAGGAAACGAACATCAAACACAAGGTCCGCATCATTTGGAATGCCATACTTAAAGCCAAAAGAAAGAACCGTCACATAAAGATTGGTGAACTCCTCTTCGCGAACGAAGATGCGCTCCAGCTCCTGCTTTAATTCACGCGTTAAAAGCTGTGACGAATCAATAATATAATCCGCCCTCTCACGAAGCGGAGCCAGCTTTTCGCGCTCCACGCTGATTCCATCCTGAATGCGGCTGTCGCGCGCAAGCGGATGAGAACGTCTCGTCTCTTTAAAACGCTTCACCAGCGCGTCATCCGAAGAGTCTAAGAACAGCACCTTGAAATCATAATTCTTATCAGAAAGACGATCCAGAATTTTCGTAATTTCCTCAAATGAGCTGGTTCTGATATCGACACCAAGCGCAACTGTCTCCAGCTTATTGGCCTGTCCATCCGCAAGCTCAACAAAAGAAGGTACTAAAGCAATCGGCATATTATCAACGCAATAATAACCATCATCCTCCAAAACCTTTAAGGCAGTTGATTTACCGGCTCCACTCATCCCTGTTACAATCACAATTTTCATTTAAATTCCCCTGTAAAACGCACTTCCTTGTGCAATGTCACACCGCTTGTTTCCTGTACCTTTTTCGTTACAGCTTCAATCACCCCCACGATTTCCTCCGCTGTAGCATGTCCCTTGTTAACGACAAATCCCGCATGCTTCTCCGATACGCAGGCATCGCCAATGGCGAAGCCCTTTAAGCCTGCCTCTTCAATGAGCTGTCCTGCGAAATGTCCCTCCGGACGCTTGAACGTAGAACCTGCAGATGCGTACTCAAGCGGCTGCTTGTCTCTTCTTCGACCCATCAGATCCCGCATCTTCGCTTTAATCTCCGCCGGATTCCCTTTTCCAAGGGCAAATACCGCTTCCAGCACAATATACCCTTTTTCCTCAACGATACTGTGCCGATAGGACAATTCCAGTTCTTCTGCTGAAAGCTCCTTCACTTCTCCATCCTGTGTCAGAACCCTGGCTGTTACAAGACAGTCCTTCACCTCACTGCCATATGCCCCGGCATTCATGCGAACCGCACCGCCGACGCTTCCGGGGATTCCGGCCAGGCACTCAAAACCTGCAGCACCTTTTCTCACACATTCATTTCCAATCTTCGAAAGCTTAGCTCCGGCCTGAGCTCTCACAAGAAATCCACCGGCCTCAGTGAACGAAACGTCCGAAAAGCTGTCGAGCAGCTGAATCACAATTCCGCGGATTCCAAGGTCGCCGACTAACAGGTTGCTTCCGTTACCAAGCACAAAATAAGGAATTCCCGCATCTTTGGCAAATGCCACGACTCCCGCAATCTGCTCCGAACTTTCCGGGGTCACAAAGAAATCAGCCGGACCACCTGCACGGAATGTAATGTGACTGCTCATCGGTTCCTTCGTCTTAACATTTTCCGCGCCCACAATGGACTGTAATCTATTTAAAATTTCACTTGTTTCCATAAAAACCTCATTTCCGGCGCATGCACTCTTCCTGTCAGGACTGCACGCGGCCATTAACCCCACATGAAAGAAGTGTACCACATTTGCCGGGGATAAAAAAAGGGCTGTGCGAATCACAGCCCTTCAATATTAATTTAAAGTCCTGCAAGAACAAGCTGGCTTGCGCCGTACATTCCCGCATCGTTACCAAGTGTCGCTGTTACAATCGCTGTATCGCGGCTTGGATAGAACACATTCCTTCTGTAGCTCTCCTCGATTTTCTTAATAAAGAAGTCACCGGCCTTTGAAACGCCGCCGCCAATCAGGAAGCACTCCGGATCAATGACGCCTGCTGAAACTGCAAGTCCGCGGCCTAAGTATTCCGTCACGTAATCAACAACCTTAAGTGCTAAGCCATCTCCGGCCTTCGCCTCATCAAACACTGCCTTCGCAGACAGATACTGAACATTTCGAAGTTCTGACGGTTCATCAGAATCATTTAAGAAACGGGAAGCCACACGCACAATTCCGGTTGCGGAAGCCACCTGTTCAAGACAACCCCTCTTACCGCAATTGCAGGTTTCCTTCTCACTTTCCACCATCGGAATGTGACCAATTTCACCTGCTGCACCATGAGCACCGAAAATCGGCTTGCCATCAATAATGACGCCGCCACCGACACCGGTACCGATTGTCACCATCATCATGGACTTATAACCCTTGCCGCCGCCCTTTGCGTATTCACCAAGAGCTGCAACATTGGCATCATTTCCGACAAACACCTTAAGTCCTGTGCGGGAAGCCATTTCTTCCTTTACATTAAAGATGCCCCATCCTAAGTTTACACACTTATTCACAACTCCATCTTCTGTGATGGAACCTGGAATTCCCATTCCGATTCCAAGAATATTGCTCTTTACAATCTGTCTGTCTTCACAGATTTTCTTAATATGTGCCTCGATATCAGAAAGAATCCGGCTTCCGCCCTCATCCTTTCTTGTTGGGATTTCATCTGAGAAAAGAAGAACTCCCTCTCCGTCAAACAATCCGCATTTTACTGTGGTTCCACCAATATCAATTCCGAAAATCACCTTATGATCAATCGTCGTCCCCATCGTCATCTGCCCCCTTCAGCATGTTTTCCTGTACTCTGCGATATAATTCCTTGGCTGCATTGTAGCCCATTTCCTTCTGTCTGTGGTTAACCGCTGCCGCCTCAACAATCACAGCAAGATTTCGACCCGGACGAATCGGAAGGGTGTGACACACAACCTTTGTTCCAAGGTATTCTGTATATTCTTCTTCCAGCCCCAGACGGTCATACTCGGTATCCTTATTCCAGTCCTCGAGCTGCATGACCATATCAATCTGCTGTTTTTCCTTAACACTTTCAACACCAAATAATGTCTTTACATCGATAATGCCGATTCCCCTCAGCTCGATGAAATACTTGGTGACACCGGGCGCAGAACCAATCAGTGTATCATCCGAAATCTTTCTGATTTCAACCGCATCATCCGTTACCAGACGGTGACCACGCTTAATCAGCTCCAGAGCGGCCTCTGACTTACCGATACCACTCTCACCTGTAATCAGCACACCTTCGCCATATACATCAACCAAAACACCGTGAATAACGATGCAAGGTGCCAGCTGCTCCTTTAAGAATCGAATAACCTCAGCCATAAAGTCTGAAGTAGACTTTGTGGACTTAAACAGAGGCAGATTCATCTGTGTTGCAAGTTCCACGATTTCCGGTTCCGGTTCAATATTTCTGCAGAACACAACACATGGAATATTCGATGAAAACAGCTGACGATAACGATCTCTTCTCTCTTCCTCAGTAAGACTTAAAAGATAGGAATGTTCTACGTTACCAATAATCTGAATTCTGTCATTGTCAAACTGCTCATAAAAACCTGTCAGCTGCAGCGCCGGACGATTGACTTCCGGGACATGAAGAAAGACCTTTTTCGCATCAACCTCCGGCGTTAAGCTTACTAACTGCATTTTCTTAACAACCATCGATAATTTTACACGCTCTTTACTTGCCATAAAACCACCTGTTCCTTTTATTTAATCCCTTACGGTATTTTCTGACATTGTTTGACTTTATTTTAACATATCAATTTCAAGATTTCTATCATCACAACAAGGATTCTTTCGATACTTTTTCCGCAATTTGGCACGAAACATGAACATCAGTGGAAATAGCGGTACACATTTTCCGCAGCCGCCTGTGTCATGCCATCTGCAGTCAGAAGTTCCTCGACCGACGCCTCACGGATTTTATTGATATCCATAAACTTACGCATCAGCGCTTTTCTTCTTACAGGGCCGATTCCCTCAATCTTATCAAGAATCGAAGTCACCTCCGCCTTGCCTCTAAGCGACCTGTGATAGGTAATCGCAAAGCGGTGTGCCTCATCCTGCACTCGCGTAATCAGCTTAAAGCCTTCGCTTCTCGTATCAATCGGAATCTCCACATTGTTGTAATACAGGCCTCTCGTATTGTGATGATCGTCCTTCACCATGCCGGCGACAGGAATTTTAAGTCCCAGTTCATCAAGCACCTCAAGACAGATATTCACCTGTCCACGGCCACCATCCATAAGAATAACATCCGGGAACGCGGCAAATCCCTTTAATTCGCCTTCTTCCAGGTTCTGCTCTTCAATACCGCGCTTAAATCTTCGCGTCAACACTTCTCGCATCGACTTGTAATCATCCGGCCCCTTGACCGTCTGAATCTTAAACCTGCGATAATCGTGCTTCTTCGGACGGCCATTTTCAAACACAACCATGGAACCAACCGACTCCACACCATTCGTGTTCGAAATATCGTAGGCCTCTGCACGTACGATTTTGGGCAAATGTAACCAGTCAGCCACTTCCTGCATCGCGCCAATGGTCCGTTCCTGTTCCCGCTTGTTGCGTTCCAGGTCTTTTTCAAGCACCATTGCGGCGTTCTTATAGGCAAGCTCCACGAGCTTTTCCTTCTGTCCCTTCTTTGGAGTCACCAGTTCGACCTTGCGCTTTTTGATATTCGACAGCCAGTCTTCAATAACTTCCTTATCCTCAACTTCTGTCTGAAGCATGACGTAGCGCGGAATATATGGCGTTCCTCCGTAGTACTGCTTCAAGAATTCGCTTAAAATCGTGCTGTGCGTATCATCCAAACCGACACTGAGTCGGAAGTGATCTCGTCCGATCATCTTTCCATCTCGAATGAAGAAAATCTGAACCACAGCATCCGTTCCATTGGACGAACAGGCCACAACGTCACGGTCTTCTAAGTCATCTGATGTGATCTTCTGTTTCTGAGCTACCTGCTGCACCGCCTTATACAAATCTCTGAATCTTGCCGCCTCTTCAAACTCGAGTTTTTCTGAAGCTGCCTCCATCTGAGACTTCAGGTTTTCTAAAATTTCCTTATAATCTCCGTTTAAGAACTGCAGCACCTTATCAATCGACTTCTTATATTCTGCCTCGGAGATATATCCCTGGCACGGAGCCGTACACTGTCCGATATGATAATTCAGACACGGCCTGTCCTTCCCGATATCCATCGGAAGTCTGCGATTGCACGTTCTGATCTTATAGAGCTTAACCAAAAGATCAATCGTCTCCTTAACCGCATAAGCAGAGGTATACGGGCCGAAATAACGGTTTCTGTCGTGCTTCATATCTCTTGAAAAGAGAACTCTTGGATATGCCTCATGTACTGTAACCTTGATGTAAGGATACGTCTTGTCATCCTTTAACATCGTATTGTACTTCGGGCGATGAAGCTTGATCAGGTTGCTCTCAAGCACCAATGCCTCTAACTCCGAGTCCGTAACGATGTACTCGAAGTACGCAATCTGACTGACCATCTTTGTAATCTTCGCCGTGTGAGGGCGGCTCTGGAAATACTGACGAACCCTGTTCTTCAGGCTGATGGCCTTACCCACATAAATAATCGTGTCATGTGCATCATGCATCAGATAACAGCCGGGCTTTCCCGGAAGTTTCTTCAGTTCCTCTTCTAGAACAAATCCATCTTTCATATTCACCTCAAAAAAGCGGAGCCAACCAAGGAGTCACCCCCTCAAATCAGCTCCGCCAATCATCATCATGCGCAGACTTGCGCTTCTTTACTTAGTCAAAAAGGCTCCTAGCTACTTCAACTACATGCTCTGTTGTGAAACCGAACTTAGTGAAGAGCTCTGAGTAAGGGCCCGAAGCACCGAATGTCTTCATGCCGATAATCTTACCATCTAAACCAACATACTTGTACCATGTATCCTCTGCAAGAGCTTCCACTGCAAGTCTCTTACGAACTGCGGATGGGAGAACGGACTCCTTGTACTCCGCACTCTGCATATCAAAGAGGTCTGTACTTGGCATGGAAACGACACGAACGTCCTTGCCTTCCTTCGCAAGCTCCTTCTTAGCTTCAACAGCTAAGTTTACTTCAGAGCCGGAAGCAATCAGGATTGCATCCGGAACTTCCTTTGTGGAATCCTCTAAGATGTAACCACCCTTAAGTGCCTGCTTACCGGAATTTGGCTGTTGAACAAGGTTCTGACGAGTAAGAACTAAAGCGACCGGTGTCTCCTTAGACTCTATTGCATACTCCCATGCTGCAGCTGTTTCCTTGCGGTCACATGGACGGAAGGATACGAAGTTTGGAAGAGCACGGAACATAGCGAGTTGCTCGATTGGCTCGTGTGTAGGACCGTCTTCACCTACGCCGATGGAGTCATGGGTAAATACATATATTACCGGCTGCTTCATCAGAGAAGAGAGACGTGCCATTGGCTTTGTGTAATCAGAGAATACGAAGAAAGTACCTTCGTAGATTCTAAGCCCACCATGAAGAGAGATACCGTTACAGATAGCTGTCATAGCCTGCTCTCTTACACCGAAGTGGAGGTTCTGACCAGCGTAGTTATCTCTGCCGAAATCGCCTGCTCCCTTCATGTCTGTCTTATTAGAAGGAGCAAGGTCAGCGGAACCACCGATCAGGTTTGGCATATGTGCCTTAAGCATGTTGAGTACTGTACCGGAAGAAGCTCTTGTAGCCTCGGACTTCTCCGGCATTGCATAGTACTCATCAGAGTTAAAGTAATCAGAAAGGTCATAACCCTTCTTGTAGTCATCGTACTTCTTGGCAAGTTCCGGGAACTTGGCAGCGTACTCAGCAAAGAGAGCATTCCATGCTTCTTCAGCCTTAGCGCCATTTTCAGCAAGTGCCTTGTAGTTGTCATAAACTTCTGCAGGAACTTCGAATGCTGTATCAGATGGCCATCCAAGAGTCTTACGCATTGCCGCGATAGATTCTTCTCCAAGAGGAGCACCATGAGAAGCAGAAGAACCGGCCTTATCAGAACCGAATCCGATTGTTGTATGGATGCGGATGAAGGATGGATGCTCTGTATCAGCCTTAGCTTCTTCAATTGCCTTGCCGATTGCTTCAAGGTCTGTGCCGTCTGCAACATCGATCACCTGGAAGCCGAAGGAAGCCACTCTTGCAGCTACGTCCTCTGCAAATACGTTATCTGTGTTACCTTCGATACATACATCGTTATCATCGTAAAGTACAACGAGCTTGCTGAGCTTTAAAGAGCCTGCAAGGGAAAGTGCTTCAGAGGAAATACCTTCCATCATGCATCCGTCTCCTGCGATGGCAAATGTATGATGATCAACGACGTTGTAACCTTCTCTGTTGAATGTTGCAGCGAGGTGTGCTTCTGCAAGTGCCATACCTACAGCCATACCAAGACCCTGTCCTAAAGGACCTGTTGTAGCTTCAACACCAACTGTGTGGCCGTACTCAGGATGTCCTGCTGTTAAGGAACCAACCTGACGGAACTGCTTTAAATCTTCGATGGAAAGATTTCCATATCCGTAAAGATGAAGAAGGGAGTATAAAAGCATGGATCCGTGTCCTGCGGAAAGGATGAAACGATCACGGTTATCCCAGTTTGGATTCTTTGGGTTGTGATTCATATGCCTGCCCCAAAGCTCATAAGCCATAGGTGCTGCACCAAGGCAGATACCAGGATGTCCTGAATTAGCCTTTTGTATTGCGTCCGCTGAAAGAATACGAATTGCATTTACTGAAAGTTCATCGATCTTACTCATTTTTTAAAAGTCTCCTTTAAACTTAATCCCCTCTTACCTCTTGCAGCCTTCGCGGCTGCATGCCACCGGCGCGGCGATACCGCCGCCTCCAGATTTAGCCTTTAAAATCGCCCTCTGTTAAGAGAAGCTTTCCATCTGGTGTGTGCTTTGGCTTCTTGCCAAAGAGTCCACGGTTTGCACGTCTCTTCGAACGCTCAATTGCGTTGTTCACGATTGTGCGAACTTCATCCATATGGATATTTTCGTCTGCATTGTGAAGATCATCAATCTTTAAATACAGAACGAGTAAAGCATCATCATCAATGTCATAGCCGGATTTTAACGCAAACTTTCTTACGATTTCAACTACTTCATTAACTGTGTACTGCTTTAAAACAATGTGGTGATTGAATACCTTCGCCAGGTTCGGATTGAACTGAAGAAGGAGATTCATCTGCGCATCATCATCTTCTAAGATAACAATCATGCGGCCTGTGTCACCGGACAGCGCTGTTAAGAGTTCTTCCATACGCTTTGGAGTGATTTCACCTGCACGCTCTACAATGAGAACAGCTCCATACAACTTCTTCATTGCTCTCGCAATTCCGTGCTGATTGATGCTTTCACCGGTTGTCTTGGCAATAACCTTCTTCGCTTCAGGGTGAAGCATGTTCAGACCACGAACAACCATTCTTGCAAGCTCCGTCTTATCAGAACTTGCATTACCTGTAATCAGGATATTACCGCTTGAAGAATCTTTTCTTGCAAGCTCCTGATCCAGACTTTCATAATAACCGGAAAGCTGTTCTTCCATACCTGGCATATCGAGGTACTTCATAAATAACTTTCCAAGATCCTTTGGAAGAGAACCGCTTCCTGTCTGCATTTCAACTTCATCAAACGGATTTGCTACGGCATTCTCATATGCACCAGCTACACCTGCGTTTGATGTAGCTTCTTCGGCTTCCGCTCTGACAGCAGCCTCCAGCTTGGCGAGATTTTCTGCTTCCTTAGCTTCTCTGCTTGCCTGCTTTTCGCGCTTTCTTTCTTCCTTCTCAGCTTCTTTTCTGGCCTTCTTTTCAGCCTTCAGTTCTGCTCTTGACTTCTTTTCTGCAGGATGATTGTCATCCTGAGCTTCTGCAAGTCTAACCTTGGCAGCTGCTGCCTTGATTTCCTCTGCTGTAACTTCGCCTGCGCCAGGAACTGCCGCATCTGCTGCACTTGCTGCCACACGAGATACCTCAGTCAGAATAGAAGGAGCTGCTTCATAAGAAGTTGGAGCCTCTGCAGCTGCCACCTGAGCGGACGCCTTTGAAGCTGCTGCAAGTTCAGCACCAACAGCTTCTCTTTGCTCTGCTGTTAATTCTGTCTGAACCTTTTCTCTTTCACCCTGCTTTGGACGAAGGAAATCTTCCTCCTCATCCTCAACAACCGGTTCCTTTGGAATCGCACCAAGTACAATCTGTGATGTGGACTGACTTAATGCTGCCGCATGAGCTGCCTTTTCAATCGGCTGAGGCTTATTGTAAGCGCCCTTTTCAAGCGCCTTCTTTGCAGCTGGTCTCAGACTTAAGTCAACCTGTGTATCTGCATATGCTGCCTTCCACTTCTCAAGATCAGAAGCAGAAAGACCTGCACTCTGAGAATTATCAAGCAAATGCTGTAGCGAATAAATCATCGCTCTTGTCTGATCAAAATCTTTTGACTTCATGGCCTTTTCCACGGCCTCATCTGCTGCATCAACTGCTGCAAGTGCGGCGTCTCCAGCCTTTCCATCAGTAGCAGCTGCGAACCCCTCGGCTGTCTTACGAACAGCAGCGGCTGCACTACGAAGTTCCTCTTCCTGTGCATTCACCTTTGCTTCCTTCATATCAGAAACAGCGGATTCTTCAAGCTTCATCAGCGCCTTACCTGTACGGATGGCCAGATCTGTCTGAACACCACGTAAGATCAGGTTTGCTTCCATTTCTCTTCTTGCAAGTTCCTCATTGAAAGGAGTTCCGGCCTCTTCTGCCTCTTTGCGTTTCTGCGCCATGAGGGCATCGTATGCCGCGCTCTTCTCATCCTTTTCCTCAAGCATACGCTCAAGCTCAAGTCTGGAGAACTGCTTTGTATCCTGGTCTCCATACTTCTGTTCCTGAACCATCTCGGCCCACTCGTCAAGCGTCATCTGACCCTCAATCTGGTCATCGTCATTTGCCACGATTTCTTCTGCAGGCAGAGGTCTTGTAAATGCCTTTTCTTCCTCTTCCTTCAGCTCATGAAGTGCCTTGGCAATAGCTTCCTGGATATTCTGTGTATCAAAAATGGATGGATCTGTTTCTACTTTCACTGGAGCTCCCTTCACAGGAACTACTCGAGCCTCTTCTCTTCTTGCAAGTTTGCTCTCAGCCTCTTGGGCCTTGCGCTCCTCTGCTGCCTTCTGCTCTGCAAGAATGCGATTCTGTTCCTCTAATGACTTCATCTCTTCCTTCACAGCTGCAGCTTCCTGCATTTTAAGTGCTGCCAGTTCCATATTTTCCCGATTCTGCTTCGCCATGTGCTGTTTCTCCTTCATGGCAATCTCAGCTTCGAGTGCTTTCTGCTCTGCTAAAACGCGGTTCTTCTCTTCAAGAAGCTTCTTCTGCTCCTCTAAAGAAGCCTTCTGCTTTTCGAGCCTTAACAGTGCTTCCTTCTGTGCTTCTAATGCAGAACGATGATTCTCGCTCTCCGCCTCTCTCTGTCGCTCAGCTTCCTCAAATTCTGCAATTCTCTTTGTGTTGGTGTAACTCTCGCCGTTATCATCATCGATATCCGCAAGGGCATCCTCATCAACATCAACTTCCTCGGATTCATATTCCACATCATCGGACGCGTCATACAGACCGTCATCCTCTTCCGCTTCGTAAGCTTCCTGTTCTTCTTCATCGATTTCATCAGCGTCTGTGCCGGCTTCTTCAGCCTCAGCAACTTCAGCTGCTCCTGCGTCTTCTGCATCTGACGCATCGCTTTCCTGCGTATCGTCGTCCTCGTGCTCGTCAAATACAGCCGGAGTCACAAGTGCGTCATCAGTAAGCGCATCGTGCTCGACTGCGAGTTTCGCAAGCTCTGCATAAGCTGCAAGCTTGGCCTCTTCTGCTGCCGCATCAATCTCCGGAGTCATAGACTGATTGAATGGAATCTCAGCCTCTTCCGGTTCCGCAACAGCCGGAGCAATTGCTTCAATCTGATAATCCTCTTCAATCTTTCTCTTTGCCTGGTCAATCATATTCTTGAGCGCAGACGTCGCCTGTCCCACGCGGTGAGAATTCATCGGATCCGGGTCAGGCATCGGAATCGAAATCTCCTCTTCCTGCTCACTGACTTCATCTTCAGCTTCAGCAATTTGTGTTGCATCCGCAACTTCTTCTGCTTCTTCTGTTTCAGGAGCCTCCTCAACCGGATCGGACTCATCTATCGAAGCATCCACATCCTGCGTATGCGTATAAGAATCCGCAACCGTGTAGGATGTGTTGATGGAATAGGCCTTGCCTTCGCTTGCATCCTCTTCCTCTTCATCCTCATAGGATTCATCGGCATCTAAGGCAACCTCTGCATTCAGCTGAGCGGCCATTTCCTGTCTTAAAGCGACAGTGTCCATGCTCGGCGCTTCTGCATCCACTTCATTCTTATCTGCAAGGTCTTCCTCGTCATCGTCGTAGTCATCATCATCGTCATCTTCCATAAGACTGGAAAATGCTTTCTTAAAGAATCCCTTAAATCCACCTTTGTTCGGTGCCGATTTAGCGACTTCCTTACGTTCTTTCTCCGCTTCCAAAGCGGCATCCGGATTCTCCGCTTCATATTCTGAAATTGCGGATTCCACATCATCCTGCTGCATTCTTGCAATCTGCTGCAGCTCGGCAAATTGGATTTCTCTTGTTTCTTCAAGATCTTCCGGAGTTGCTTTCGCACTCTCCTCAATCTTCATCTGCTGTTCGGTGAGGGTTGCACCCAGGTTTTTCTTAAGTCTCAGAGCACGCTCAACAAAAGCGCCATTCTGGAACCAGAGAATCAGGTCGTCACAAAGCTTGATTGCCTTGTCGCTCTGCTCCGTCTTTGCGTAAAGCTCTGCAAGACGGTACATGTAGCGTTCGTCAATCTCCCTTGCCTTGTAGTCCTCTAAAATCTTAATCAACTCATCCGGCTGTGCCTTCTGAGCTCTTCTTAAATGGTACAGAAGGATAAAGCGGGAAGCGTCATTCTTCGCTTCTCTCTCATATTCCTTGTATAACTCTTCTGCGTTATCAAAATCGCGCAGACGAATAAAGATTTCTGTCAGACGACGGACGAGCTTTCTTCCGCCCATATTTCTGTTATAGGCTGTGATTGCTGCATCTCTGGCATCTTCGTAATTGCCGACTGCTTCCTCGGCATCAACGATGGCAGCAAGTGCCTGCCAGTCCTTAATCTTGCTCCAGTTCAGCTCCCCTGCTACTTCTACCGCTTCCTGGTATCTTTTCTGCCCCACCAGTTTTTTAATCTGATCTGTTTTAATTTTTAATTCGTATTTGTCCAAAACGTGCGCCATCCTTTTTTGTTTGTCACATTTTTCATATACATCTGGATAATGCCGGTATTCCCTGCCCGGCAGGGATCTACTTGCCAGTACAAAAGTCACGAGTTTCGAGTCCACGGCATATGACCCCATACTTAAGTTAAATTCTAACACAAGGGTTTATTCTTGTAAAACGATTCTTCTATAGTAAATATTCCGTCAATAAAATCAAAATTCGACCCTTTAAACTTCACTGAAAATATGCTATTTCTTTAAGTAGTTAATTCGCGACATTCGTCAAATGAACTGTCGACTTAAATTTAAAGGGGACTTTTAATAAATGAGTGAAACCTTAATTTCAAATACATCGGCTAAAGAACCTGCGAACACACCGGCTGATGGCATGCAGTCCGGTGCGGTTAATGAAGCTCCTCTCACCGGCCTCACACAGGCTGAGGTTGAGGCAAGAAAAGCCGCAGGCAAAAGCAACCGCGTGGAAGACAATTCCACGATGACCGTCAAAGGCATCCTGATTTCAAACATCTTCACGTACTTTAACGGCATATTCGCCCTGCTCACCATTCTCCTGATTTCGGTAGGCGCCTGGCGGAATCTGACCTTCCTGCCAGTCATCATCGCCAACACCGTCATCGGTATCGTTCAGCAGCTGCGCGCAAAATCGGTACTCGACAAGCTCTCGCTCTTAGATGTATCCGAATACACCGTCATCCGCGGTGGAGTCGAAACCAAAATTCCGTCCGACGACCTCGTTGAAGGCGATTTCATCCTGCTTACCAGCGGCCAGCAGATTCCTGCAGACGGTGAAGTAATTTCCGGTGAGCTCGCGGCAAATGAATCTCTGCTTACAGGTGAGTCTGATGAGATTACCAAAGTGCCGGGCTCGGAATTAAAGTCCGGAAGCTTTGTTGTTTCCGGCAATGCCGTTGCAAGACTCTTAAGGGTTGGTGCTGAATCCTATGCATCCAGGCTGACTGCACAGGCCAAGGAAACCAAGGAAGCACAGGCGGAAATGATTCGTGATATCGAGCGTGTCATCTTGGTCTGCGGCATCTTAATCATTCCGGTTGGTATTGCCCTTGTCGTTCAGGCCTTCTTCTTTAACCACGAGCCAATTGAAGTAGCCATCTCTTCCATGGTTGGCGCCGTCATCGGCATGATTCCGGAAGGCATGTACTTACTTGCAACCATCGCACTCACACTTTCTGCAGCCCGTCTGGCCTTAAAGAAAGTTCTGCTTCACGATATGCGAAGCATTGAAACTCTTGCCCGTGTTGATGTCTTATGTGTCGATAAAACCGGCACCATCACCACCGAGCAGATGAACGTTGATGAAATCTTTGATGAATTTGACGATCCAAACGTACAGCTCTTAGCCGATTACATCCACTGCGTACCTGACAACAACAGCACCATGCAGGCCCTTCGCGACTACGTAAAGACAGCCGGCGTGTCCGACAGCAAAAGCTTTATTGCTACTGCCGTAACGCCGTTCACATCAAAATTAAAGTATTCAGAAGTTGAAACTGCCGACCACACCTATCGCTTAGGTGCTCCGGAATACCTGCTTTCAGAAGAAGAGATTGCTGAACAGCGTGAATCCATTGAACTTCGCACCCGCGAAGGAAAGCGTGTCATTGCACTGACCTGTGATGGAGAAGCTGTCCTCTTTGTTGCACTGACCAACGAAATCAGAGAATCCGCTGTTGATACATTTGCCTATTTCAAGCGAAGAGGCGTTGAAGTCAAGGTTATTTCCGGTGACAATCCGGTGACGGTATCTCAGGTTGCAACACAGGCCGGTATTGCTAATGCCGATCAGTACTGCGATGCCACAACTCTTGAAAGCAGAAGTGACATTCTCTCAGCCGTTCAGAAATACACGGTATTCGGCCGCGTAAAGCCGGAACAGAAGCGCGAGATGGTCATTGCCTTAAAGGCACTTGGTAAAAAGGTTGCCATGACCGGAGACGGTGTCAACGATATCCTCGCCATGAAGAAAGCAGACTGCTCTATCGCCATGGGCGGTGGCTCAGATGCTGCAAGACAGGCTGCTCAGGTCGTTTTACTCGACTCCGATTTCTCTCACATGGAACAGATTGTTTCGGAAGGACGTCGCGACGTGAACAATATCACACGTTCTGCAACGCTCTTCCTGTATAAGAATATCTTCTCTTTGTTACTTGCGATTTTTGCCATTGTCAATTCGTTTACTTACCCGTTACAGCCAAATCAGGTTTCCCTGATTTCCCTGTTTAACATCGGAATGCCCGCATTCCTACTGGCTCTCGAGCCAAATGAAGGAAAGCAGGAAGGACGCTTCATTTTACGTACGTTAAAGCGCGCTCTGCCGGCCTCCCTCACTTCGTTCTTCTCGATCGCAGCACTTGTACTGTTCGGACAGCTCTTTGAAATCAGCAGCGAAGACATCTCCACAGCCAGCACCTATCTGCTTGCCGTTGTAGGATTCATGATTCTCTGGCAGATTTCACATCCGTTCAACTGGTACCACGCAGCAGTCTACGCAGCCTGCATCATCGGCCTGCTCTTCTCTGCTTCTCAGTTGAAGTTCATCTTCGCACTGAACTCGATTTCACTCAAAGCCGCTGCACTCTGCGCAATATTTGCCATTGCTGAAATCTCCGTCATGCGGGGCATGATTTTGTTTGTCGACTGGATGGCCAAGGGCCGCCACCTCGTTTTAAAGAAACTGGGCCGCATCTGAGGCACTACATAAAAAATAAAGCTGCCACATTCCTTAATTCAGGGATGTGGCAGTTTTTTCATGTCATCAGTAAAATGGCAGGAAGAAACGTGGTCCCTGTTCTTCCTGCCTGAACGCGGCTCGTGCCGCGTAATTTAAAGTTCTGTTCTTCCTTCGAGTGCACGAAGAAGGGTTACTTCATCGATGTACTCTAAGTCGCCGCCAACCGGAACGCCACTTGCGATGCGGGTTACCTTAATGCCGGACGGTTTGATTAATCTTGAAATGTACATTGCTGTAGTCTCGCCCTCAAGGGAAGAGTTGGTTGCAACAATGACTTCCTTTACATCCTCTTTCTCAAGTCGTAACATCAGCTCTTTCAGCTTAATATCAGCCGGTCCGATGCCAAGCATCGGAGAGATGGCCCCATGCAGTACATGGTACACACCCTCGAACTTGCCAGTCTTTTCATAGGCTGCCATGTCACGAGTCTGCTCAACGACCATGATTACCGAGTGATCACGTTTCTCATCTGCACAAATCGGGCACAGATCAGAATCCGTTAACGTAAAACATTCCTTACAATAGTGGACATTTGCCTTGGCATCATTGATTGCTGCAGCAAGGTTCATGACCTCTTCCTGTGGCATGTTTACGATATGAAAAGCAAGCCTCTGCGCGCTCTTTGCGCCTACACCGGGCAGACGATTCAGCTGATCAATCAGATTTTGAATATGCTTGCTGTATAATTCCATCTTAGAATAGGCCCCCTAAGCCTCCGCCAAGTCCACCTAAGCCGCCTGTGAGCTTACTCATGGCATTCCGCTGCTCTTCCTGGCACTTTCTTAAAGCTTCGTTAGTTGCTGCAACGATTAAATCCTGAAGTGTTTCAACATCATCCGGGTCAACTGCATCCGGATCAAGCTTAACAGACTTGATTTCCTGCTTACCTGTAACAGTAACTTCGATGACACCGCCACCTGCTGTTGCTGTGAATTCCTTTGTTTCAAGCTCAGCCTGCTGCTCTTCCATCTGACGCTGCATGCGCTGTGCCTGCTTCATTAAATTATTCATATTACCAGGCATACCGCCTGGGAATCCGCCTCTCTTAGCCATTGATTTATCTCCTTTAATTTTAACTTACTCTTTTAACCGGCCCGAAGCCTGTTTTCTGTGAATCAGTCCCTGGCCTGCTGCCCTTATAGCCTGCTTCCGTCTGCTCTTAAAGTCACATAAATGCGCCCGGATCTGCTTCATCGACATCTTCGTCAGCCACAATCGGCATGCCAACCAATTCCTGGACATCCGTGTGGGAACGCTCGAAGTCGCTTTCGTCTTCCATCTTAATGACATCAATGTTAATAGTCAAGCTGACAACATCTTCAATGACATCCTTAATTTTAGGAAGGCCTTCATTAATTGCATTGTATCGGAACTCGCCGACTGCCGCAATGATAAGCTTACGACCCTGCTCATCACTCGTCAGCTTGCTCTCTCTTAAGGCCTTTCCATACATTGGAAGCTGCTGTTCCACAACATCCACAATGTTGTTCCAGTTCTCAACAATCTTTCTTAAGTCATCGCTGACCGCAAGAATTTTCTTCTTCGGTTCCTTCTTAACAGGAGCGGCTCCTGTACCGCCCGCAACACCGCTGACGCTGGCGCCGCCCGCAATAAACTTGCGGTTCTCAAGCTCTTTAATCTTTCTGGCTGCTTTATTTAACTGATTCTCAAGGTCAATCACGCGACCATTGAGCTCCTCAAGAGACTTAGCCTGCTCCATTGCCGGACGGGTGCACTTAATCAGCGCCACTTCCACGGCAACTCGCTTCTGTGTTGTAACCTTCAGCTGTGTCTCAAGATCACTTAAAACGCGAATATACCGAAGAATCGTATCAATATCCGCCTCCTTCGCGTCTTTTTTAAGCTGCTCTAAGTTATCAGCCGACATATCGATAACATCCTCCAGCTTGTTCTCATCCGCCGTCGTGTCGACAATCAGAATATTTCTTAAATACCAGATGAAATCTGCGACAAACTGCGGAAGTTCGCGACCCGTCATCAGAACATCATCCAAAAGCTTTAACACCTCTGCCGTGTCGTATGCATAGCAATAATGCAGCATCTTCGTGTAGACAGAAGTATCAACCGCACCTAAAACATCTAAAACGTTCTCATATTTCAGGTCCGTGCCCATATAAAAGGCCAGACACTGATCAAGCAGCGACAGAGCATCTCGCATCGAACCGTCAGCAGCCTTGGCCACATAGCGAATCGCCTTTTCTTCAACATTTCTGCCTTCCTGCACCATCAGCTCGGACAGTCTGTCCGCGATAATATCCGCCGTGATGCGGTGGAAATCATAGCGCTGACAGCGCGAGAGAATCGTAATCGGAATCTTCTGCACTTCCGTCGTCGCAAGAATGAAAATAACATATTCCGGCGGTTCCTCGAGAGTCTTTAACAGCGCGTTAAACGCACCGGGACTCAGCATATGAACCTCGTCGATGATGTAAACCTTGTACTTACCCTCAGTTGGGGAATACTGCACTTCATCACGAATTTCACGGATGTTGTCGACACCGTTGTTAGAAGCCGCATCGATTTCAATCACATTCATCGAGCTTCCATCGTCAATCGCCTTACAGATTGCGCACTCCCCGCATGGACTTCCATCCACCGGATGTTCGCAGTTTACTGCCTTGGCAAATATCTTGGCGACGGAGGTCTTTCCTGTTCCCCTCGTGCCGGTAAAGAGATACGCATGGCTGACGCGGCCAGTGTTGATCTGATTTTTCAATGTACGAACAATCGCATCCTGGCCCTTTACTTCATCAAAAGACCTTGGACGCCACTTTCTGTATAACGCCTGATAAGCCATATCTTCCTCCCTGTATTCATTACTTTTCTTACCGTAATAATAACAGAATTGATGTCCCTTAAACTTAAAACGGCGCGGTGCTTAAAACTTAAGCGCCGCACCTTGTAATACCTTTATATTCAGCATGTCCACAGGAGCACGTTCTGATAACGGCGACCTGCGACCAGTATTCTAAAAAATGCGCAGCCTGACTTCGAACTTCATCACCAGACGTTACCGCTCCGGCTTGCTCGGCCCAGGTTGCCTTCCGGCACACGAGAAACATCGCTTAGTGCTGCTTCATTCCTGACCTGACACGGTTCACGAGTTCCCATTGCGAAAGACCCGGGCTTCAACACCGCCCAGAGCGGGCAGCTCCAACAACTTAGCCCTTAGCCAGGCTATGACCCCTGCTATAGCGGATTGCAGGTACAAGGTACCGCTGCCACCCCGGCTGCGCAAAAATCATTATAACGGGTACGGGGTCGGCTTGTCAAACACATCCCCTTTAGCCCGGTCAGCCGCGGACTTAAGCCTTGCGCGCCCGCAAAACAGTCCACCGGCTCCCGCCTCCCGTGGCCGCGCAAACTGCGCCGCAATATTCCGCAAATGCATATCTCAAAATGCTCTATAAGTATTTGCTATGCAAAACTAAATTTCATATAATATATTTTAGATACGGAAGGCGCAACAGCCCTGTGACGTGACTTAAACTACAAGAGGAGGAAAACACATGCCAGACACAAACTATAGCCAGCTTACAGGCGTGTACAATGAAATCAGAAGGGTAATTATCGGTAAGGACGAGGTCATTCGTCAGGTTCTTATGGCAATTCTTGCCAAGGGACATATCCTGCTCGAAGATATTCCCGGAGTCGGTAAGACAACTCTTGCCGTGGGACTCGCTAAAAGTCTCGGGCTTTCCTACAACAGAATGCAGTTTACGCCGGATGTCATGCCATCTGACCTGACCGGTTATCATATGTATGATAAGGGATTAAATGAGGAGTGCTTTTTCGAAGGTGCCCTTATGTGTAACCTGCTTTTAGCAGATGAAATCAACCGTACTTCACCAAAGACTCAGGCTGCACTTCTTGAGGCCATGGAAGAGTCATGTGTCACCGTTGACGCTGAGACGATTCCACTTCCGGATCCGTTCATTGTTATTGCAACGGAGAATCCGTTCGGTTCTGCAGGAACCCAGAAGCTCCCGGAATCTCAGCTTGACCGTTTCATGATTCGCACCTCCATTGGCTATCCTGAATTAGACGATGAAATCAGCATCATGAAAAAAGAGCAGAACCTTGAGCTTCACGCGATTTTAAATGCTGAGGATCTGGCTGCCATGCAGATCCAGGTACATGCAATCGAAGTAGACGATTCTGTCTATGACTACATTGCACGTTTAGCAAAAGCCACAAGAAATGACGCTATGATTGATCAGGGAATCTCCCCTCGAGGCAGTATTTCCCTCCTTTCCATGGCGAAAGCATGTGCTTACTTAAACGAACGGAACTTCTGCATCCCTGACGACGTCAAGGAAGTATTCTCCTCCGTTGTAGCACACAGACTCATCATGAAGACGGGATTTGCCGCTGAAACGGCCATTAACCGAATTTTAAAGGATACACCGGCACCACGCGCCGGCCGAAGATAAATCTGCATGAAGCCGATGCGCCGAAAGACGATGCGCCGAAAGTCGACGCACGTCGAGCCGCAGAATTTAAGGATTGTTATTATGAGAAAACGTTTTCTGATTTACCTGTTTATTTTGTTTTTATTATCCTTCCTGACTGTTTTTTACGTGGAATATTCGTTCCTGTTGATGCTGATTATTGCTGTAGCAGTACCTCTTATTTCCTGGATTCTGGCATTTATTCAGTCAAGAATCATTCAGCTGGAAATCTTCCCGGAGCGCCCGTACATCGAGCTTTCTGAGAAGCCAACCTACGCCTTTCACAAGTCCGGAGTCTTTCGCATCCTGCAGAATGGCCTGCGCTATGACATCCGCGTTAAGAACTCTGCTCTCGGAGGTGTGGTTCACAAATATCGCAAGGTACGTTTCGCAGGCGGCGAATTCAGTGGAAAGAAGCTGATGACTGCTCTGTCTGCAACTCATGTCTGTGCGATTGAGCTGACCGTTATGAAACTTCATATCATCGACCTGCTTTCTTTGTTTGATTTCAGAAAGAAGACTAACATGCACGCAGGCGTTGTTGTTCTTCCACCGCTGAAGAACTGTCCTGACGGCCTTCTGATTTATACAGATGGCGCCGATGACGCTGCCAGAGCGCAGTTCGGTGTTGTCGGCGATGACTATGAACTCAGAGATTACCGGCCGGGTGACCGCATGAACCGCGTTCACCGCGTGCTTTCCGTGAAGGAAGACAAGCTGATCATCCGCAACCCGCTTCCTGAAAGTTCGGGAATCTGCTCTCTTGTGGCTGATTTTTCTTCCATTCATACACCAAAGGACCGCGATGTATTATTCACCGCTCTCTACAGCTGTATCAGCCGTATTGTCCATGAAAACAGTGACTGTATCGTCCTGATTCCTGCCGACCATGCGACTGTCAGCAGACACCCGATTTCAAGAGCTTCCGCTGTCGATCCGTCCGCACTTCGTGACAGTATCTTTAAGGTACTGACGGACGCCATCCATACAGAAGCCGATTACCCTGATGAGCAGGATCCGCTCGACATCGATGCGTTCCCGCTTGAGCAGGTCGCTTATCTTGTTACAAACACACCGGACATTTACTTAAAGTCCGAGCACAAGAACCAGCACCTCGCAGTCATTGACACTGCAAGCTGGAACCTGCGCTGACGGCTCGCCGTCCGGCAGCCCAAGGTAGTGTCGGACGGCACCTTTAACAACTGACAAACGCTTTATGCTGGGGTACCGCATGAATACTAAGACTAAAAATAACAGCAATGTACTGTCAACTTTTACATTTACATTCTGTGTAACCTTTCTTGCGAGTTTGAGTATTGGATTTTTACTGACTTCCACTCTGCTTACGACAATCCGCGGTTACACGGTTCTTCTGATGGCTGCTGTTTATGCCCTTGCCATCACCATGATCGTCTTTGCGCCGAGATTTCAGGTGGGGCTTTTGATGCTTTCCGTCATCTATCCATTTGCCTTTTTCTACGGAGCGCATGCACAGATTAAAACAGCACTCGCGCACTCGGCCAACACGCTGCTCACAGCATATCAGACCGTTTACAACCGCACGATTGTCTATTTGCCGGAAGATTCAAAAATCAACCTTGCACAGGCGGAACTTTTCCTATTTCTTCCGGTTCTGTTCATCTTAACAGGCTGTCTGCGCCTACTTGTCATGAAGCTTAAGACAACAGCACCCGTCCTGATTCTTACGATTCTCCTCTTTGCTGTTCCAATTTCTGTGAACATCATTCCAAACACGAGAACCTTCATTCTGTTTCTGTGCTTAAACTACGGCTCCTTTGCCTATCACGCAGGACGGAAGATCAGGCCGCGGACGCAGGCGGCGACGGTCGTTGTAATCACGCTTATCGTAGCATTAGTCGTGCAGGCCATCATTCCGGAAGGACATTATATCCGTCCAAACAGCCTTACAAAGGCCACAGCCTATTTCACCGAAACGCTTCGCAAATACGGCATCTACATGGATAATTCCGATATCATGAACGTGGCAAATGGCGGCATTGGCGACGGTCGGGTAGGTCAGGTGCACGGAATTCGTTTCACCGGTGAGCCACAGCTTTCCGTTGAAACCATTGATACCGGGCACACCCAGTATTTGCCTGTGTATTTAGGCTCCGCCTGGGATACGGATGACAACTCCTGGGGCGGCTACTATACCGGATTTGGCTACGATTCGTTTGATGAATCCCTGCAGCAGGCCCTTTTAAGAAGCTTTGACATGAAGCAGTCCGTCCATAACCAGCTTGAAGAGATTTCAGGCGTTGACTATTATAAGACGCTTCGACGCTTCCCTGTTGAGATGAAATTCCTGACCGGACAAAACACGGAAATCTACTATACAGAAGCCGCAATTCCATTTGCCGATTATCAGATTTTTGAAGATTTCAGAAACACGGAAACCAGCATGTCTGACTTCAAAAAGCGCTCTGAACTCGCAGAGGTGCAGGTCGCATTAAAGAGCCTCACAATCGGCGATAATGACAGAAACACCGCCACGAGATTCTTTGAAGAGATGGGAATCAGCTATAATCCGGATGGATTTGATAATCTTGCAGACGAGGGTGAGTTTATCAACGCCGTGCGAGAGGCCTTAGCGCGCAGATGTCAGTATTCTCTGACTCCCGGCAAAGTTCCTTCTTCGGCGCATTTACTTGATTTCTTTTTAAACGAACACCGCGTCGGATATTGCGAATACTTTGCAACTGCAGCAACTCTTCTGTTTCGGGCCTCCGGCATTCCGGCACGCTACGTGGAGGGCTATGCCCTGCCTGCTGAACAGATCTCGGCCGGCGAAGAGCGTGAGATTGAGCTTCCGAGAACATCACCGATTATCGGAGACAGCTTCGCCTTCCAGAATTTCAACGTAAAGGAAACCGCAAGATTCCTTGATGTAACCGACCGCAACGCCCATGCCTGGGTGCAGGTTTATATTAACGGTTACGGCTGGCTCTCTATCGATGTGACGCCATCCTCTCCTGTTGCTGATGGCATGGAAACAGCAGCAACACTGGCAACCGGAACGACTCCATCCTCTAATCCTGCAACACAGAAAAACAAAGAGTCTGAAAGCAAGGAGCCGAATGAGAATAACGAGAAGAAATCACCGGATGATGAGGACAGTGAAAAGCAAGACTTCGACAACCAGTCTGAACTAACAGAAGAAGACATTGCGAACGACAACACGGAAAACGGCAGACATTCTGCACTTCCAGCTCCTGTCGTTTACAGCCTCCGGGCTCTTTTCACACTTCTTATCATCTTTGTACTTCTTCTGCTTGCCGGATTCTT
This sequence comes from uncultured Lachnospiraceae bacterium, assembly GCA_902781505.1. Taxonomy (GTDB): domain Bacteria; phylum Bacillota; class Clostridia; order Lachnospirales; family Lachnospiraceae; genus UBA4285. The sequence goes on from CACZJL010000006.1 coordinate 51,930, forward strand.
ACGTCTCCTCTTCTTAAGCCGAAAGCTTGAGAGTGCACGCGAGATTGCAAGAAATCACAGGAATTCAGATGAATTTACAAAGCTTGCACGCCCGGTTGTAAGGACAGAGCATGAGTACTTAAAGATTTGCCTCGCTGCAAGGGGCATGGGGCCGGAACCTGCAGAGACCATTCGCGAATACTTTAGCCGCGTCGGCCGCTTCCCGCTTCTTAACGGCACACACGCAGAGGAAATCGCACCGGTCATTGAAAAGCTCGAGTTCAGCTCAACAACGATTACGTATGCGGAATATCTCAGATTCTCCAACATCTGTGGCAGAATAACGGATGCGTTAAGCAAAGACGCACCGCTGAAAACAAAAATCAAAATTTTACTGAAAATGCTGTGGATAAAATCGCGCTAAGACGCACCCGCTCCGGGGTCACTTCCGCCCGCGGGGACAGACTCCGGGGCTGCCACGGCATACTTTCAAAAGTAAGGACAAATATGGGTAACGAAGAAAAGCACCTGCGCCGCATCGCGGCGAAAAAAGCGAAGCTTGAAGCAGCTGAGAAAGCTGCGGCCAAAGCTGCGGCCGAACAGTTGAAGCTGGATGAAAAATACATGAAAGAAGCTCTCCGTCAGGCTAAGAAAGCTTATGCACTGAAAGAAGTGCCAATTGGCTGTGTTCTTGTGGATAACGAGACCGGAAAAGTTCTCTCGCGTGGATATAACCGCAGAAATACAGATCACTTAGCCCTTGGACATGCTGAAATCACGGTAATAAAAAGAGGATGCAAAAAACTGAACGACTGGCGATTAGACCACTGCACACTTTATGTGACACTCGAACCTTGCCAAATGTGCGCCGGCGCGATTGTTCAGGCACGTGTTCCGCGTGTCGTCATTGGCGCAATGAATGCAAAAGCTGGTTGTGCAGGTTCCATCTTCAATCTCTTAGAAGAGCCAAAATTCAACCACCGTTGTGAAGTTGTAAGAGGAGTGCTTGGTGAGGAGTGCTCGGAAATGATGAGCGAATTTTTTAAGGAGCTCAGAGAAAACCGCGGCTGATAACTGCCCGGGAAGCAAAAATGCCTGCCTTGTGGCAGGCATCTTTTATTACACGAAATCTAAAGTCCTTAAATTCACTTGAGTTGCTGGGTGTTCAGGCGGCGCGGCGGCGCCTTAACGGCGCAAGCTCGCCCGCCGCAGATAGTTATTACTTCTTTTCGAGTTCTTCTTCCGGCACAGCTGTGACGGAAACAAGTGTGAAGTTTCCGCCTTCTGCAGTGAGGGCAACATCATAGACACCGAGGTCTGTGCCATCTCGCTTCGTTCCGAGTCGCATGCGGAATGACAGGGTCTTCATTTCGCTGATATCAGTGAGATTCAGCTTCTTGATGGGCAGCGAGTTAATGGCGGAATCTACGGAACGCTTACCCGCGGCAAATCCGATGTTTTTCGAGATTTTCTCGCAAAGCACATCATTGACCATGATTCCTTCAAGCGAAACAATGACGGTCTTTTCGTACGTGCCATTTCCAAAGAATACCAGGCTGACGGAGTTGTATTTATCTACAATCATCTTCGGCACGAGGTTTACATCAATACCATTCTCGTGAACAAGCTGAATCAGCCCGGCAGGATCTGGCTGCTTTGCGGAAGCATTTGCCCCGTTCAGCGTAAAGTCCTTTGAGAACAGAACTTCTTTTGAAGAGTAATCTGTGATTTCGCACAGGAATTTCATCTGCAGAAGCTCCTTAATCCCGGTTGGACTCAAGGAAGGCGTAATTAATCGTAAAGTCGCGGTCCTTCTCTTCCCCCGCTTTGATTGGCGCGTAAAGCTTCTCGGTCTGAGAATAGTCATTCAGCCAGAGGTTTTTAAGCGTCACGCTAAGCTCATGCTCGCTCTTATTGCTGATCTTAACCTTGCCCTTCCAGTCGCCGCGGTCATCTGTTTCCATCGGCGTGATGGAAACGGTTATGCCGCCTTCATTGCACAGCTGCACTTCTTTTGTAAAATCAAGTCCGGCAGGGACAGCCGCCTGTGTCGTCTGCTGTGCACTTCCGGTTGTGCTGCCGCTACCGGCAGCCGCTGTCGTGTTGTTGTTATCCGTTTTACTGCCACAAGCTCCTAAATTTAGCAGTAAAACCATAATAATGAGCAGTGTCAGGTATCGTCTCATATCGTGATCCTCCTTACTAAAATATAAGGACTTTATTTCTACTATCAAAATAACACATAACTTCTTGAAAAACAACTCACATTAAATTATCAGAACTTTTTGTTTTATATTCTGTTCTGTTTCAGCCTTCCTTCACCAAATTGGCAAATGTCGCGAACTGCTCGAGTGTGAGTGCCTCGCCTCGAATGGTCTCTGAAAGCTCCATCTTGTTTAATGCGGCACGGACCTGATCTTTAGAAATGCCGATGCCTGCGTTAGAAAGAGCATTTACCATAGTCTTACGACGCTGCATGAAAGCGGCGCGGATGATTTTAAACATCAGTTTCTCGTCATTTACCTGAACCGGTGGAGTGTCATACGCATCTAAACGAATCACTGCTGAATCTACGTTTGGACGAGGCATGAAGCAACTGGCCGGTACATTTAAGATAACCTTTGGCTTCGCATAATACTGAACGGCGAGGCTTAATGCGCCATAGTCCTTGGTTCCAGGGCCGACCTGCATGCGGTCAGCGACTTCCTTCTGCACCATTATGGTGATGGAGGAAAGCGGAACGTGCGATTCAAATAATCCCATGATGATTGGAGTTGTGATGTAGTAAGGGAGGTTGGCAACAACCTTGGCCGGCTTTCCGCCGTTCTTCTCTTCTACTAACTTGTTAATGTCTACCTTTAAGATGTCTTCGTTGATGACTTCCACATTGTCGTAGGCAGAAAGTGTATCATCAAGGACCGGAAGCAGCTTCTTATCAATTTCTACTGCGACAACCTCTCTGGCTGCCTCGCATAAAAACTGCGTCATCGTTCCGATACCGGGGCCGACTTCAATAACGAAGTCATCCTTAGTTACGCCGGCTTCTTCTACGATGCCGGCAACAATGTTTTCATCAATCAGGAAGTTCTGACCGAACTTCTTCTTAAAATCAAAATCAAATTTGTCCAGGACAGCAATCGTCGCTGCCGGGCTTGCTAAATGTGCCATAATTCCTCTTCCGTCGGCGCTTCATGCGCCTTTTATTCCCTGCGGCGCGCCGCGCCCGCGCTTCATGCGCGCTTTAAAAACAGTCTCGTTGCGTTTTCTCTTGTGGCCGCGATAACCTCTTCTGCTGAAACACCCTTAATCTCTGCGATTTTCGCAGCGACAAAATGCAGATTCGTTGAGTTATTGCGGGTTCCGCGAACCGGCTCCGGTGCCATATATGGGCAGTCGGTCTCAAGTAAGATGCGATCCATTGGAAGCATCTCCACAACCCTGCGCAGTTTTTTCGAATTCTTAAACGTCACCGCACCTCCGATGCCAATGTAAAAGCCCATATCAAGAAAAGCTCTTGCACTTTCCGGAGAATACGAATAACAATGAAGCTCGCCGCCAATCTCTTCTGCATGCGCTGCACGCATCAGATCTTCGGTATCCTTCTCGCCATCACGGGAGTGAATAATAATCGGAAGATGAACCTCGCGGGCTAACTCCATTTGCCGGGTGAACCAGTGCTTCTGTAAGTCGCGTCCCGGTTCCGGCCAATGATAATCTAACCCGATTTCACCAATCGCGACAACCCTTTTATCAGAAAGTGCCATGTTACGAAGCTCGTCCAAATCGCTTTCTGTGATGCCCTCGACTTCGGACGGATGCACGCCGACTGCCGCATATACAGAGTCAAAGCGGTTTGCAAAGTCCACACTCATGCGCGAGGATTCCATTGATGCACCCACATTAATCAGCGGACTGATTCCTGCTGCTGCCATACCAGAAAGCAGCTGCTCGCGGTCATCGTCAAAGGCCTCATCGTCGTAGTGGCAATGGGTTTCAAAAATTGGTGTCATGTTTAAAATCTCCTCAAATAATCTTCACGGTCACCGGCTCAACCTCAAGTCCGATGCCCATGTGAGAGGACAGCTTCATCTGCCCAATCACCGCGCCCACAAAGTAGGCAGCATAAAGATGCTCTCCGTCTGTGTAGACGTAAATCACATCCTTTCCTTCCTTCAACATAGTAGCATAACTGTCAATATTTGCGCGAATTTCAGAGACCTCAATCATCTCATCATTCACTTCCTCGCCCTTAATCAGCTTTTCGATGTGAATATGATCGAGGCAGTCCGTTGCAACCGTCTTGTAAAAGCAATCTGTATCGACGCCGTATTTCTTTAAAAGCTCCTCATCCTGCACGATCCGCTGCTCATCCGTATCGATATTCACACCATACGCATAGCAGGCTTCCTCATTCTGAACCAGGCACCCGCCCCAGGCGAAAACAGAAACCAGACCGTTCTTATCATAGACATTTGCCTCGCCTCTGTAATCTCCGCGATATGTCATATTCAAAAACTTGTCCTGCTCCTCGTTAAAGTCCTTAATCAGGTCGTCCTTAACCTCGGCAAATGTCACTTTTTTCTTCGTCCCGGTTGCGCCTTCTTTCTCCGGTGCACTCTCTGAAACGCTCACGTGCTTCACCTGTGGCTTCGTTGTTGCAGCCGTTGTCGGCGCTGCTGTCGTTACCTGCGCTGTCGTCTGAGCCGCCTGCGCTGCACCAGTCATCTTCGTTTCAGGGGCAGCCTGCTTTCCACAGCCTGCTAACAGACCGCCGGCAAGTGTTGCCGTCATAATCCCTGCTGCGATTCGCTTTGCGCCCTTCATTCGTTCCCTCATTTGTTTCCCCTCCGTTTATCCTTTTGGAACCGCATGTTTCTTAGGAAACAGCGTCTGAATAATCCTTACAAGGCAGAACACAAACATTCCGCCAACCAGCACGTAACCTCCGATATAATAAACCGGATGAATTGGTACAAGCAGGCTGTCCGGGTTATTTACATCACCCATAACATAGCCTGTAATCTGCTTCTTTCCGCCGGCCAGCGCAAGTCTTGCATTGGTGCCATGCTCCTTACCGGCTGCATCCCTGTATGTGAAATACGTCGTATCCGGAGCGCCGCCTATGTATTTGGTCAGCTCAATCGCAGTTCCGTGCCGGACTGTATAAATATCCTGGTAAACAAGCGCGCTCATTCCAATCAGGCACAGAGTCGTTATGACAAGCATCAGTACATGAAGCTTAATCCCTTTCAGTCTGTCGAGCTTCTGCTCACCCGTCGTCATGTACCTCGTGCGGTCACTTGCCTCTGCTCCTAAAAAATCATCATTCTTTGGTTGTGAAATTGCACCTGGTTTCATAGTCGTTCCCTCCAATTCTTAAAAACCACATTCTTTTGTTACTTCACGCCGGTTCAAAGTAATACAGATACACATCTTCCAGATCAATCGTATCCGTTACCGGAACGGCTTCCTCTGGCAAATGGTCCGATACCACGCGCAACGCGAGTCCCTTCTCTCTTTGTCTCACATTACCTGCGCGGTAGGTATTCTGCAGTTCTTCAAGATTCGCGGTCGTGCAGTAGATTTCCCCGACTTTGCCCTTCATATTTGCAATCAGTTCTACCGGACTTCCCGTCTGAATCATTTCACCCTGCCGAATCATTACTACTTCTCCTGCAATACACTCGATGTCACTTACGACATGAGTCGCATAAAGGATAATACGGTCACTCGACAGCTTTGCGATATAGTTACGAATTGAAATACGTTCCTTGGGATCAAGACCGGCAGTTGGCTCATCCAAAATCAAAATCTTTGGATCGCCAAGAAGTGCCTGCGCTAACAGCACGCGCTGTCTCATTCCACCGGAGAAGCCTCCAATTTTCTTGTATTTCACAGATTCCAGATTGACGATTTTTAAAAGCTCCTCAATCTGTTCCATCACCGTCTTACCATTCTCATCTTTTCGTTTCAGCCCCTTAAGAGAAGCCATATATTTTAAGAATGCTACCGGTGAAAAATCTTCGTAGAACCCCTGCTGCTGTGGCATATACCCTACAATTGCACGAAACTTTGAACCTAATTTTAATATATCCTCTTCTGTTCCTCCGGTCAATGCTTCATCACAAAACAGAATCTTTCCACCGTCCTTATCCCTCTTTACATTGTCCGTAATCAGGTTAATCAACGTACTCTTTCCGGCACCATTTGCCCCAAGAATCCCATAGATTCCAGGTTTAAAGGTATACGAAATCCCCTTTAACGCCTTCACATCTCCGTACGTTTTCTTCACATTTTCAAGTTTAAGATACATGTTCCCCTCCTATATTCTTTTTTGAATCAATTTTGCTGAAATTACAAACCCGATGAAACAAACCAGTTCTGTCAGTAACAGTCCCATAATAAGCATCATTACCAGATAGCACCAGACCGGAACCCCGGCCAGGGCATCACCTGCCAGCATTTTATCTGTGAACGCCAGACTCTGAAGCGGTGCGTTTAAATATGGTAATCCATAAACAAATCTGTACCAGATTAATCTGCAACAATACAGAAAACAAAAACACATGCACCAAAACAAGGTGAACGTTGCCATCTTCATGCGGATATTCCAGCCAATCCCCTTTGCCGAGCTTGTAATCAAACGAATCATCCCTGTCTTATCCTCAAATGACAATACGCGGATAGTTGTTAACAACACTGCGATAAGCCAGATGATTCCCGTAAGAATGCGATTACTTCTTCCCTTCGGACCAAGAATCATTTCATATCCTCTGTCTGACATCAGATACAGGCTCAAATTCTTATCCTGCTTCACCTGATCAATCCTCTGGATTTTCTCATCCATCTCTTTCACCGCAGCATAGGCATCCTGATAATAATGATACGTTGTCACCTCATTAAAATATTCTGTAGCGTCAATCCGGCCTTCCTGATTCTTCCTTTTTGCTTCATCAAAGCGTTCCAATGCGGATGCATAGTCATTAAGTCTTTCTTCTACCAGCACTCTGATTTCATCAAAATTTTCACCGCCCTGCTGCAGATAAATTGCATCCATAGACTTCTGCGATTCAGAATAATCCGCTCTTCCTGAGATAGTAATAACCGCCATGATGCCTGCTGATACAGTGATAATAATCAGACCTTTACAACTAAACAGCATCTTTGATAATTCTTTAAACACAATCGATTCAGATGCCAATATCTTTTGAATCTGAGTGCTTAGTAACTGTGGCAGTACCAGTCTTTCCTGCCTTCGACGTCCTATATGATAAGACCATCCCAGAATCAATAAAACAACTGCAAGTACTGTAGCAAGCACAATCAGAAAGCACATTCTTCCTGAAACAGGAATTCCAAAAACATCCAGATTTTTATAAGTCCCTAGAATTGTATTAAGATCAAACAACCTTAAAACATTAAAATCTCTGAATATCGAAATTCTGCTATGAAGCGGCACTCTCGATAACAGCCATTCTCCTCCAAATACCAAAAACAGGACAAAAGTTGTTAGATTCATTCCCGGAATCAGCTCATACAGGCACCATCCGGCAATTCCACACAAAGATAACGCAAGAAACTCTCCACAAAACACGATACAAAGATATTCAGCGCAATTTTGAACATATGGATATCCTTTAAACGCCTGGATCGACTGGATAGGCTCTGCCAGCGCATTACTGCCTCCATACATCCAAATCGACAGTGCGAGATTGACAGAAGAAGATAGAATCAGATAAATCAGAAGCAACAGTTCCATAACAGCCAATCTTCTAATAAAAGCACTAACCGTCCTTTCGCTGTACTTGTCAGAAGGCTTAACATCTTCCGTTTTCTTTCTCTCATATATTCAGCAATTATATTAAGCAGAAAAATCGCCGAAAAAATCCAGGTACCTGTATAATGCAAGAATACTGAGATTCCCTCCGTGTTAACAAGATGAATCTGAATACTTTTAGCCTCTGAAAAATCCTTTCCCGTTTTCTCAGCATTTCTTAACGTGAAAGAATTCTCTTTAGAAAAAATCCTTCTGCCTGTAAGCTTTCGAGATGTTTCGACAGTTTCCTGAATATAGGTACTGTAGTCCTGTATATAATCTGCATCCCCGCATATTTCCTTCAGGGTTGAATAATACGTCTTCCATTGTTCCTGTGAATAATCCTCTGAAAAGCTTTCCTTGATTTCATCTGCAGACATCCCGTCATACCTTTGAATAAGCTCTTCCTTGATCTGTCTGTGATTTCTTACAGACGGAACATTTCCAGCTGAGAGCAGCAAAACTGACGCACTGACTACCAAGCAAAGAACAAAACCCGTCAGAATCCTTTTATTCATTATTTTTAAGAGCTCCTGCAACCAGTTTTCCTCCATTGACTTTTTTTAAATTAAGTATAGAATTAATTTTAGATATAGTCCACAACTACTTTCTATTTTTAAAGGAGGTAATTATGAATGTTATTAAAAAATCAGTTTTGATTTCGGTTATTCTATTAGTTGCCACTCTGTCCCTGCCTGGATAAGGAAGCAACTTTAACAGCTGACTTCTCTTACAACGATCAACCATATTGGAACGAATCACCTCACCCATTTTGTCCGGCAGACGGGGGTTATTACTATACTGATTATACGACTCATCTGATTATGTTCTATGATCCAACCACACAGGAATATTATCCTGTCTGTTCTAATGCCAATTGTGAACATAAAGATAAAACCTGTAATGCATGGCTTGGTTCCGGAGTTCTTGAAGACACCTCCGAGGAACAATACTATCAGCAGTTCATATACTCACATAATGGGATCTTATATATAACTAAAAAGGAGGCAGATTCTGAATTTGATGACCTAGTATCCTTTAATCCACAAACAGGAGAGCGAAAGGTATGTTGTCGTCTCGGTTCCGCTTCTGGTTCTTACCAGTTGACTTTCCATGATAATTACGTATTTTTCTACAATATCGGCGGATCAAAGAATCTGAAAGATAATAAAATCACAATTACAAAAGCGTCTCTGGACGGCAAAGAATCTGAGGAGATTTATTCTTATCAGAATGAAATCGCTCAGTTTGCATCTGGTAAGAGTTATGGTGATGGGTATTATTTTCTCATTATCAATCGAACTGCGGACAATACTACAAAAAAGGTCACAGCTTCGTTTAACGGATTATACAAATACAGTTATGCCGAAAGAAGCGTGACACAGGTTTCTACTGAACCTATCTGTGATTATTGTATTTCAGACGATGGAAAGAACTTATATTATTATGTATATGATAAAGGAGCATTTAAGCAGGAGATTGGATCAACAGAAAGTCAGCAAATCTTTACTTCAGACAGCAATAGTACGTTCTGTCAGCTTAACTGTGATCAGAACTACCTGTATGTAGTCAATCAAAGAATGGAATCCATCTCTCAGGAGAGAATTCCAACACTCTGGGTATTAGATCGAAGTAACGGAAATACAGTTACTAAAGTTCTGGCTCAGCAGTCATACTTTGGGGATAAAGATACGCTCTTCATTCTTGATATTTTTGACCAGTCCAAAGCAATCGCGAAAACAAAGCTGACAACCCAGACAGATGATGACTGGACAATACTTGGCACCACGCTTAGAACGGACACCTTAAAACAGTATTACGCAGATTATACTATCGATGGCTGGAAAGATGGAAAGAACCCTAACGCAAAAGGAAATCAGTGATTCTGACTGGCACGACGAACATTAAAGCAAACAAAAACCCCGGACTCTTTAAGAAGGCATAAGCGCTAAGCTTACCCACTCTTAAGAGTCCGGGGTTATCTTTTATTATCGTTACTTCTATTTCCTCAAAACAGAGGCCTCACGAAAGTCCGCTTCAAAGAAATCAATGAATTTCGCTTCCCGGTAAGATGTCCTTATCTACTGTTAATGCGCTTAAATTATTGTCATCATCAGAAGCACAAAGAATCATACCATAAGATTCAACGCCACAGAGCTTAACAGGCTTCAGGTTTGTAACAACAGCAACCTTCTTGCCTACCATCTCTTCCGGCTTGTAGTACTGAGCGATTCCGGAAACAATCTGACGAACTTCTTCACCGATACGAATCTGAGAAACCAGAAGCTTCTTAGACTTTGCAACCTTCTCGCACTTTAAAACTTCACCGACACGAATCTGAACCTTGTCAAAGTCATCGATTGTAATCTCAGCCTTTTCCTCAACTTCCGGATACTTAACAGCACCGGCTGCTGCCTTCTGAGCTGCAACGATTTCCTCAACCTTAACCATAACTTCGTCCATATCTGCTCTGGCAAAAAGGATTTCCGGCTTGTCAGTTACCTTTAAGCCACTTTCTCTTAAACCAAACTGATCTAATACGTCAAAGTCACGCTTGCCGGCTTCCGGATTCTCCGGATAGAGCTGAGCAAGGATTCTGTCTGTTGTTTCAGGCATGTATGGCTCTAAGAGGTTGGCACCGATTGTGATAGCCTCTGTTAAGTTGTACATAACCTCAGCAAGACGGTCCTTCTTTTCCTCATCCTTCGCAAGGATCCATGGTTCTGTCTCATCAATGTACTTGTTGCAGCGCTTGAAGAGCTTAAAGATTTCTGTCAGAGAATCTGCAACATGCAGAGTCTTCATCTTGTCTAATTCAAGACCACGAACAGAAGTAGCAACTTTCTTAAGATCTGCATCAACTTCGCCTTCAACGCCTGTCTTTGTAACAACGCCGCCGAAGTACTTATTAGTCATGGCAATAGTACGATTTACGAGGTTACCAAGTGTATTGGCAAGCTCGGAGTTCATACGCTCTACCATTAAATCCCAGGAAATAACACCATCATTTTCAAATGGCATCTCATGGATTAAGAAGTAACGTGTTGCATCAACGCCAAAGAGATCTACAAGATCATCTGCGTAGATCACGTTACCCTTAGACTTACTCATCTTACCGTCATTCTGAAGGAGCCAAGGATGACCAAATACCTGCTTAGGAAGTGGTTCACCAAGTGCCATCAGCATGATTGGCCAGTAAATTGTATGGAAACGAATAATATCCTTACCAATCAGATGAAGGTCTGCCGGCCAGAACTTCTTGTAGAGATCATCATGATTTCCATCAACATCATAGCCTAAACCAGTTATATAGTTTGAAAGCGCATCAATCCATACGTAAACAACGTGCTTTGGATCGAAGTCAACAGGAATACCCCACTTGAAGGAAGTACGAGATACGCAAAGATCCTGAAGACCCGGTCTTAAAAAGTTGTTAAGCATCTCGTTCTTACGGGATTCCGGCTGAATGAACTGAGGATGATCCTCAATATACTGAATCAGCTGGTCCGCATATTTGCTCATCTTAAAGAAGTAAGCCTCTTCCTCTTCCTTGTGCACATCACCGCCGCAGTCAGGACATTTGCCATCGACTAACTGAGATTCTGTGAAGAAAGATTCGCAGGCTGTACAATACCAGCCCTCATAATGGCTCTTATAGATATCGCCCTGATCATAGAGCTTCTTGAAAATCTTCTGAACCTGTCTCTCGTGGTCCTCATCGGTTGTACGAATGAATCGGTCATAGGAAGTGTTCATTAAATCCCAGATTCTCTTGATTTCACCGGCAGTCTTGTCAACGTACTCCTTTGGAGTTACGCCTGCAGCATCCGCCTTGCCCTCGATCTTCTGACCGTGCTCGTCCGTTCCTGTCTGGAAACGAACATCGTAGCCTTCCTGTCTCTTAAAACGAGCAATCGCATCGGCTAATACGATTTCATATGTATTTCCAACGTGTGGCTTACCTGAAGCGTAAGCAATCGCTGTAGTAATGTAGTATGGTCCCTTATTCTGTGGCATGATTCGCCCTCCGTTCTGAAAATTACCTATTAAATGTCCTCAGATTATTTAATATTAGTTATTTTCCCGTGGTCTGTCAAGGCGCGCGCCGTGGTACAATAAAGATAATCTATGTTTACTTGGAGGAAAACATGTCTTTCTTAAAAAAACTGGTTCTGTTTTACGTGACTATTGCAATGGCCGTTCTTACGACATTCACAAACTTTGACCCATACCGCTACATTCCGTCGACGGTTCATTCTGACGTGGCAAATGCTGATTTTGACGCCTTTATGACTGATCTTTTTGCATCGTTCCTGTCTGACGACACGATTTCACTGCATGCTTATGTCAGTCATCCTGAATCCTTTCACATTGAGAATGGCACCCCGACGCTTGGCCGAAATGTGATTGCCGAGCGCGACACGGATAATGATGCCGAACTTCAGGCTGCGCTTGACCGCCTGAAGACCTTCTCTTATGAGTCTCTTACTGAGAATCAGCAAAAGGCCTATGATCAGGTGAAGTCCGCTCTTGAGGTTTCTCTTGAAGGAAGTGAGTTTTATCTTTATAACACTTCCTTAAATCCAATCACCGGCATTCACCTTCAGCTCCCGATTCTCTTAGCAGACTACGAGTTTTCTTCCGCTTCCGATGTCGAGACCTATCTTGCACTTCTGGCAGATGTCGATGACTACTTCTCAAACATCATCGATTATGAGAACCTTCGCGCTTCCCACGGCCTCGGCCTTACAGACGAAACGATCGACCAGATCATCACGGAATGCGACTCTACGATTGCAAGCCTCACAACCGGTGTCCTCGCCACCACCTTCACCGACCGCATCAGTGAGCTCACCGGCGGCACTTCTTCAGGGGCTGCCGATGCCTCCCTCTCACAAGCGCAGGCCGATGCCTACACGGCACGCAACCGCGAACTTCTGGTCGGAGACGTACAGCGCGGCTATCAGATTCTTCGCGACGGCCTCGCCGCCCTCAAGGGAAAACGCACTGCCGCAGGCGGCCTTGCCAATCTCCCTGATGGTAAAAGATACTATCAGCATCTTATTGATTCTGATCTTGGCTGGAATAAGTCCATAGATGACATCGACGACATGCTTGATGCCCGCCTCAAAAAGGATCTTGCCTTTATCCTGGCCTACCGTGAAACCTATGGTTCCAGCTACCGCACAGGCGACAGCTCCACCTACCGCGAAAGCGACAGCTCCTCGACCCAAGCGCGCGACGCCTCCTTGTCCCTTAACTCGAGCTCAGACGTTACCTACAACCCGGAAGACCCACTTTCTTCTGCGCGTGACACAATCGAGTATCTGAAATCCAGATCCTCTGCAGACTTCCCTGATGCTCCTGAAAACGAATACACGGTAGAAGCCGTTCCTTCGGAACTGCAGGACTTCACAAGCCCTGCTTATTACATGATTCCACAGGTCGACAGTACAGAAGCCAACCATATCTACATTGCAACAGACAAAGTGAAAGAAGATTCCTTCTTCACAACCCTTGCACACGAAGGTATTCCAGGCCACATGTACCAGACCAACTGGGTCTTAAGCCAGGACAACGCTCCCCTTCGCCTGATCCTTGAAAGCACAGGCTACAGCGAAGGCTGGGCAACCTACGCCGAATACGCCTCTTATGCATATACAGATGAGACCGACGCCTCCCTGACACGCGCCTATGACGAGCTGAACCTGCTCTTTGGCGCCAAGATCGATATTGGCGTCAACTACAAGGGCTGGGATCAGCGCCAGACTTATCAGTATCTGGCAACCTACTTAAACATTGATTATGAAGACACGACCGAGATGTACCAGCGCGCCGTCGACATTCCAGCTTACTACGCACCTTACTGCTTCGGCTGGCTCGCCTTCGAGTCCCTGCGCTCCCAGGCGCAAACCGACCTCGGCAGCGCCTTCAACTTAAAAGACTTCCATCAGTGGCTGATGGACATGGGACCACTGCCTTTCGATAACCTCGAAAAGCGCCTCACTCATTACATAAAAGACAGGAAATACAACAATTTTGTAAGCTTTAAGAAAAAAGCTAGAAAAGAACGGGTTCAGGCAATGCCTGAACCCGTTCTTAGAATATCAATTTAGTTTTTGCAAGCGCCGCCATTGCTGCCGTTGCTGCTTGAACCGCCATAAATGGAGGATCCGGAGCTGTACTTCTCGCCCTTAGCCTTATAAGAACGATAGAGATCCTGATACTTCATATTCTGTGGATCCATATTGATGGCTGTCTGTGCATACTGAAGAGCAGTTGCTGCAGAACCAACGCCTGCATAGGCTCTTGCTGCGTAGAAGTACCATCTTGCATCACGCTGAACCATTGGCATGAAGTTTAAGATTTTGAGCGCTTCGCCCCAGTTCTCGGCAATAACATAGTTCGCTGCGGCACGAAGTTTAACAGAAGCTTCATCGTTGCCATCAGGAACATACTCATCTGAAGAACCTGCAGCGCCGTAAGATGCCTGCTCGAAGGCACTTGTATAACCACCGCCATACGTATTGAAGGTAGAGGAATAAGTGCGGCCGCGGGAGTCCGTTCCGGGACCCTTGCCCTTTTCCGTAGGAAGAGGTTCGCCGGTCTGTCTGTGCTTCATGAGCATGGAATAAGCTTCCTGAACCTGCTCAAACATTTCCTCAGCCAGCTCGCTGTTCGGATTGTCAATATTGGCATCCGGGTGGTACTTGCGGCTCAATGCTCGATATGCTTTTTTTACTTCATCATCCGTGGATGTAGATTCTACTCCAAGGACCTTGTACGGATCATTCATGGTCTTTCCTTTAAGTCCGGCAGATTCAGCTTCTGCCACACACCTGAGTATAAAATATTTCTTAGTATCTCTCCGTGTCGGAGAATCGGCAGAAATTCAAAGCACTCCGTGCATTCCGCCATTCGTAAGTTCAGATCTGTCTTAGCTAAGGCCTCAACGTCATCCTGACTCATTTCTTTATATAGAAGCAGGAACGGATTAAAGTTCCCGGTTTCTTCGTCTTTGTGCCGGTCGTCATACGCGTCGGCGAGGTAAATAAAGCAGCCCAGGTTAAACCCGAGTTTTCTTAGTGTCGTGCTCCATTCATCCTGTTTATAATCGCAAATTTCGGCAAGTGCAGTTCCAAAGCAGGCTGCAAGCTCATCCAGAAGTCTGGCCGATTCTGCGCCTGATGTCGCTTTGCGACCCGATGCAGAAAAGCCAAAGCCTGACAAGTCGCGTCCTGTTGCAGACAGGCTTCCATCTGACGCGGCACGGCGTTCGAGTTGCGCGAGGCGTTTCATCGCCTTTTCAATCACTGCGGCTTTCTTTGGATACTTCGCGGCGATGCGCTTCACATTCTTACGAACGAGAAGGCTTGCTGCGTATGCCTTTGCGCTTTTTTCATCTTTCCAGTCATCTACAAGCTTGTACCAGGCGAGGAGCAGATTCATATCCGCCGCATAGTCCGTGACTTCGCTCGTTGCGTGACCGTGTTTTTTAAGGGGATGTTCAATACAGGTTCGCTCGTACTCATTTGCCACGGGCTCATAGAGACCGTCTAAAAGAAGTAAAAGGAAGGTGCAGTCAAAGTTCAGCGTGAGCTGACCGGCCCGGCCAAACTTCTGATACAGAGTATCGCAGAGGCCGCAATAAAAGGAGCGATATTCATCGAATTCCTTCATCTTCAGTTCCGGTTTGTTGGTGATCACATAACCGTACATACGTCCTCCGTAAGATATGTACATTCCCATAAATACTGATGTTACCTGCCTCGCAGCTCTCAAAGTAAGGCGCTACGGATTTTTGGTACAAACAGGCTCCCATCCTGAATTATTCTATAACAGTGAGTATTTTACTGTCAAGAAATGGGCGAAAAAAAAAAGCCCTCCAACCTGGCTCACGACCAAATCAAAAGACCTTCAAAGTGGACCGCCAGGGGTTCGAACCCTGGACACCCTGATTAAGAGTCAGGTGCTCTACCAACTGAGCTAGCGGTCCATATATAACTTTCATAAAAAAAGCCCCCCGATCTGGCTCAGTGCCAAATCAAAAGACCTTCAAGTGGACCGCCAGGGGTTCGAACCCTGGACACCCTGATTAAGAGTCAGGTGCTCTACCAACTGAGCTAGCGGTCCATATTTGCTGAGCTTTGAAGCTCTCTCATCGTCCTTGTTCTTGACGACAAAAAGAATTATACGTAAGAAACGCACATTTGGCAAGCACTTTTTTCATTTTTTTTGAATTTTTTTGCCTTTCTTTTGGCAAATGCAGTGTTTACGCGGTCTCGCGCCTACTTCCTCCCGTGCAGAAAGTTGAAAAAACTGCGCCTCTCCCCTATAATCATAGGGATGAGGCGGGCGCCAAAAAGCGGCGCGCCGCAGCGAAGAAAGAGGTAGAAAAATGGCTGATAAACATGATTTTTCACAGGGCAGCGTTGCCAAAAGCATCTTAGGGATTGCCTTTCCCATGATGATTGCGCAACTCGTCCAGGTTTTATATAACGTTGTAGACCGCGTCTACATCGGACACATGGATGGATCAAACGCACTTGCGCTCACAGGTCTTGGTCTCACCTTCCCGGTGGTGACACTGATTGCGGCATTTACCAACCTGTTTGGAACGGGTGGTGCGCCGCTGTGTTCCATCGCAAGAGGCGAAGGTGACAAAGAAAAGGCAGAAAAGATCATGGGAAATACCTTCACCTGCCTTATCTTAACAGCCGGACTTCTGATGATTTTCTTCTATGCATTTAAGCGCCCGATTTTGTTTTTGTTCGGAGCATCTGACAACACATTTCCATTTGCCAATGAATATCTGAATATCTATCTGCTCGGAACATTTTTCGCGGTGCTCGGAACCGGCATGAACGGCTTCATCAACGCGCAGGGATTTGCCAGTGAAGCGATGATCACGACACTTTCCGGAGCGTTACTTAATATCGCGCTTGACCCGCTGTTTATCTTTGGGTTAGGCCTTGGAATCCGCGGAGCCGCAATTGCGACCGTGATCTCACAGGCTGTCTCCTGCGCCTGGGTCTTACATTTCCTGACTTCAAAGAGGGCTCTACTCAACCTGAAACGCGCCAACATGGCCTGCGAGCGCAAGATGGTCTCAAAGATTGCGGGCCTTGGTCTGTCCGGCTTTATGATGCAGGCAACGAACGGTCTCGTACAGATTGCGTGCAACGCGACGTTACAGAACGCGGGCGGCGACCTGTATGTCGGCATCATGACGGTCTTAAATTCGGTCAGAGATATGCTGTCTCTTCCGGCGCTCAGCCTGTCAAATGGCGCGCAGCCGGTCATCGGCTTTAACTATGGTGCGAAAAAGTACAGCCGCGTGAAGGCAGGCATTCGCTTTGCCGCCATCACCTGCATCGCTTACACGCTGATTATCTGGGGCTTCGTCTTCGCCTTCCCCGGCCTGCTGATTCGAATCTTCAACAGCGACCCGGCACTGTTAACAGAGGGAATCCCGGCCATCCGCCTGTATTTCTTCGGCTTTTTCATGATGGCGTTGCAGTTCTCCGGCCAGTCCACCTTCGTTGCACTCGGCCTCTCAAAGAAGGCAGTCTTCTTCTCACTGCTTCGTAAAGCGATCATCGTAGTTCCGCTGACCGTCCTGCTTCCGCTGACACCTCTTGGCGTAACCGGAGTTTATGCAGCCGAGCCGATTTCCAACTTTATCGGCGGCCTCGCCTGCTTCCTGACCATGCTCTTCACGGTCTACTTCAAACTGCCGGCAGACGGCATGGACTGAACGAAAAACCGGGTTCCAACAGCATCTTCTCATTTTAAAAGAAACGCCATTGGAACCCAGTTCGTGTTTATAAAATTAATCTTCCGGATACTTTAAGATATACTTGCAGATCGGATTGCCCATAGAGGAGAAGCGCTCCTCGTACTCTGTCATAATGTTGCCCTCATTTAAAGCAGCATCGTTATGAAGGTCGTATGTGCAGGCAACTATTGGCCACTGCGCTTCCTTTGCAGACTCTACAGAGAAATCGAATAAAGGACGGTTGTCAGTCTTAAACTCAATAAAGCCACCCTTCTTTAAAATCACCTTATATCTTGCAAGGAATCTTGTGGAAGTCAGACGACGCTTCGCATGACGATCCTTCGGCCATGGGTCGGAGAAATTCAGGAAAATCTTATCCACCTCGTGGCTGTCAAATACCTCCTCAATTTCCTCAGCATCCATGCGGATAAACTTCAGATTTGGAAGCTCTAACTCATTCTGCTTCTGCACGCCGCGAAGCAGGACGGAACTGAACTTCTCGATACCAATATAATTAATGTCCGGGTGAAGACGGGCATTTTCCGTAATAAACCGACCCTTACCCATGCCAATTTCGATGTAGAGCGGATGGTCATTGCCAAACTCCGCCTTCCATCTGCCCTTAAATCCCTTCGGTTCTGTATATACATATGGATTTTCTTCCATCACGTCACGCGCGCCCGGAACATTTCTTAATCTCATAATGATCTCCTTTCGACTCGGTTTTTTTATTCTATCATAATTTTTAATCCGTTGCCTATGAATTTAATATATGGTTCTCGCTTGAACTGCTTGCAGGTTTACGAGTTTTTTCTTAAAGATTGTGTTATTATGTTTGAGTAAAATGCAGATAGAAAGAGTAGCAACATGAATATGAATTTTAATAAGGCCCTGCGCCGCGTGGCAGCCGCCACCGCCGCAGCAACCCTTTTATTTATAACACCTGCCTCAGCGCTTACCGTAAGCGCTGCAACAAACACAAGCTCCAGCACCATCGCGACGACCTCGGCGACGACCGCGGCCACAACCTCCTCCTGGCCTAAAATCCCGGAGGATCTGGTGTCCAACAAGTACATCTTAATGGACGCTGACACCGGCGCGATTCTCGCTGAGAAAGGCGCATACGACAAGAGTTATCCGGCCTCCACAACCAAGATTCTGACAGGGCTCCTGGTCGCGGAAAATAACAATTTAAGCGACACCGTCACTTTCTCTTCCAAGGCGGCCAATTCCGTTACCCTCATCGATTCCCAGTTAGGAACGCGAGCCGGTGAGGAGATGAGTGTTGAGCAGGCATTGTATGGCCTTCTTTTATACTCCGCCAACGAGCTTGCCTACGGCCTTGCCGAGCACACAGGCGGCACGCTTGAGAACTTTGTAGACATGATGAACACGAGAGCAAAGGCGATGGGTGCGAAAAACACACACTTTGCCAATGCATCCGGACTTCCGGACACGAACCACTACACGACCGCATACGACATGGCGCTGATTGCGAAAGAGGTGTTCAACAATCCGACCTTCATGAAGATTGATTCCACCACCTACTACGAAATCCCACCAACCAACAAATACAAGAACACCCGCCGCTTCAACAACCGTAACCTCCTGCTTCCGGGCATGAAATACGGCTATGAATACTGTATCGGCGGCAAGACCGGCTACACCGTGGACGCAGAGTACACCTACGTTGCGCAGGCAGAAAAGAACGGCATGCGCCTGATTTTCGTCTGCTTCCAGTCCACAGCCGACGGCCGTTTCACCGACGCGAAGACTCTGTTTGAGTGGGGCTTTAACAACTTCGAGAAAGTCAGCATCTCCGATGCCGTCAGATCCACTGTCATCAACAGCTCTGACTACTACGCTTCTCCGGTTCTTGGAAACCACACCATCAACACCAGCCTGTCGAGCTCCTACCTCACCATGCCGAAGTCCATCAAGGCTTCCGACATTACCATGGAAAAGGCCGATTCTTCCGACTCCACAGACAACGTTCAGGTGAATTTCAAGGCCGACGGGCATCTCCTTGGTTCGGGCACGCTGACACTCAGCTCGTCTGCAACCAACGCCCTCGCAGGAACCACCCTGCCGCTGGCAAGTGATTCCACTGCTTCAAAGAAGCATGGCAAATTTAGTATCGTCATTAACATCTGGCTTGTTTTAATCATCCTTGGTGCACTCTTCTTCTACCGCCAGTACCGCTCCGATCAAGACCGCAAGATGAAGAAAGAGCACTATAAGAGAAAGTATGGAAAGAAAGTCAGATACTATAAGTAAGTTGCCGCCGCGATGCAAGCGCAGATGCGGTGTTCAATTTCAAATCTGTAAAAACAAAACGCTCCGGCTACTGTGCATTCGCAGTTACCGGAGCGTTACTTTTAGTTTTGATTCTTTCTGTAAAAGCAGGCTTCCAGGAATCAAGCTTCGGACTGATTCCTGCCTCCTTGAGGTACACGATTTCAATCAACGTCATAATCATTAGTGCGCACAAATCCTGCGAAAGGCGACGATTGCGACTTATAAGATACCACCTACTTCAGGAAATCTGCCTCAAAGACGCCATAATCAAAGTCAACTTCCAGAATGGAATAATCAGCTTCTTAAACCTGTTCCGAATTCTGTCGGTCACCCCTGACGCCGGTTCCCTAAACGTATACCACTGGCGAAAAAGAACACAATCATCGCTACAAACACGACCTGAATCGCCAATTTAAATCTCACGTGGTCTAAAATCACCGTAATAATGCAAATTGCCTTTGCATAATCAATAAATTTCTCTCTCATAATATCATCGCCTATCTATAAATGCGTTCCACGCCGTCTCCCAGTCGCGAAGCGCCTGCTCTCTGGCAGTAGTTCCCTGATATTTATTGGTATGATATAATGTTGTTTAAGACCATAACAAACTTACAAGGGCTGTAGTTCCCTAATATTTATTGGTATGATATGATCGAAAAACCCATAAATACATCGAACGGATTGCTGTAGTTCCCTAATATTTATTGGTATGATATGATTAGTTGATGTCCCACTTGACAATTCACAGAGCTGTAGTTCCCTAATATTTATTGGTATGATATGATATTGCCTCTGTAACTCCAACATCTGCTGCTGCTGTAGTTCCCTAATATTTATTGGTATGATATGATCTTTGCGTCAAACTCAATTTTTTGATATCGGCTGTAGTTCCCTAATATTTATTGGTATGATATGATCTTAGTAAGCCCAAGCCTACGGCATTGAGCGCTGTAGTTCCCTAATATTTATTGGTATGATATGATTACGTATCCGGCAACGGAGACGCGCGAGAAGCTGTAGTTCCCTAATATTTATTGGTATGATATGATGTGGATGGTGCAGACTATGTGGAACGCCTGGCTGTAGTTCCCTAATATTTATTGGTATGATATGATAAGATGAATGAATTTGAAGAAAGATTAACTGCTGTAGTTCCCTAATATTTATTGGTATGATATGATCAACTCCATAATGATGGGTAACGGTTTTTCGCTGTAGTTCCCTAATATTTATTGGTATGATATGATTTATCACGGAAAAATAAATTAGTATAAACGGCTGTAGTTCCCTAATATTTATTGGTATGATATGATTGTTCCATTGAAATATGTTTATGATGCTGAGCTGTAGTTCTATAAATGCTAATCTGAAACTGAGCCATTTAGATATGTAACGCTGACTTGAAAGTGAGCCACCTACATTTTACTCTGAATAAAAAATACTTTTTTAT
>CACZJL010000007.1 GCA_902781505.1 uncultured Lachnospiraceae bacterium
CAAAGAAAGGCCGCAAAAAGGGTGGCTCACTTTCAAGCTAGCGTTAGGTGGCTCAAAATCAAATCAGCGCGTGGCTCAGTTTCAAATTGACAATCATATGGGTGTGTTTATACGTTATTATTGGGGGATATAGGTGTTAAAAATGTGATTTTTTGTTAGAATAAGAAAGATACAATATGAAAGGTGATCACGGATCTTCCTGATTATAATCGCGTAAATGACAAACGTAAGCTTACACTTGTCAGAAGATCCATACGTATGGGATATCTGAAGCACTGTACTATCGAAAAGCACACCGGTGATCTGGAAATAACGCTTGGAAAAAAGATAGTCAAGGATACATGCCCAAGCTGCGGAGCATCTATAACCGGAGCTGTTACACCCAACTATATCTGCAAATATTGCAGAAAAAAGATAATGGGTGTTGTAGTAAAAAAATAACTGTAGGAAAAAAACGACAGATGATTTGTTGAGACGATATCTATATTAATGTAAATAACACGATTGACGATTATACTGGAATATAACTATATACCAATTTTATCATAATTCTTGACGAAATCAATGAGATTAGGTATAGTCAAAACGAGCTGGACAACGGTAATCTTACCGCCATACAGCTCGTCAATTATCTTAGGATATCTTATTTACAGAAAAACTTTCACACAAACTTTCACACACTCGCTTTTTCTAATTTCAGCTGTTCTCGATTGTTTTTCGGATCTCCATATTCATAATTAACCCTACAGGAATCATCTCTGCAACTACAACAATCACTATGAATTGTAATAGAAACAGGCCTGGAATCAGGAGCGAATGGGCAACTGTACAGCAGTAACTTCCTATGTCTAAACTCTCAAAATCAGCAACCCAAATCGTCCCAAGGTATTTGTTTTGTTTATACAGCCAGACGATTATTTCAGGAAGCAACACTAGAATCGCACTCTCCATAATTCCCATTGCGATTAGTTTTTCTTTACTAACTCCGCAGGCAATCATGATAGCAGTATTTTTCCTATTTATATATAAAAACACAATTTTCGAAGCAGAATCGATTCGTATTCTGCACCCTGTTTACAGATATAGGTTAAAATATGTGGTAAGCCTCCATTATTATCGAAATCAGCAAAATTCTTTGTTACAATTACTATACTCTTATTCAGATTTATGGTAGTATCCTGATCATAATGACCTGTAAACTGATCCTTCGCAGGCCAGGAAGAACCGTTTTTCAGGTACCCTGCAACCACACATTCGCGTTGTTCCCCCTGGAATTCAACTTTGAGTACATCACCGCAAGCATATTTTTTTTGAAGTGATTTATTAATAAAAGCATAATTAGTGTACTCTGATTCCAACCCCGGAGAATAATCTGGATCAAACAAATCTGCAGCTTTAATCGAATAAACAGTCTCTGTTTTTTTACCTACGCATGTCTTCAAATAATCTAGCCTGCATTTTCTTGAAAAATAATTCGTAAATAATTCGTCTGTAGTGATAGAGGTCACTGCACATAAAAGCATCAGGATTACAATCACCCTTTTTTTACAGATATTCCCATCCAGAACAATCTAAAAAAATCTAACATAATCTCCTTATATCTGTTTTGAATCAGATTTAATCCTTCCATCCTCAATCGATATGATTCGATTCGTTTTAGACGCAATGGATGGATCATGCGTAACAATGATTACTGTCTTTCCACTTTTATTGATTTGTTCCAGCAATCCCAAAACTTCCTGCCCTGTTTTTTGATCTAATGCACCGGTCGGTTCATCCGCAAGTATTACATCAGCATTTGTAACAAGAGCTCTTGCAATGGCTACTCGTTGCTGCTGTCCGCCGGACATCTTTCCAGGTATTTTATCTTTTATCTCAAGAATTCCAAGCGACTCTAACTTTTCAGATATTATTTTCTTTCGTTCCTTTTTTTTAACCTTAGAAGCGATTAATGGAATTTCTATATTTTCATAGGCCGTATAATGGTCCATCAGTGCAAAATGCTGAAACACAAACCCAATATGTTGTTTTCGAAAATCGTGTAAGTTTCTTGCAGTCAAAGAACTAACCCTGCAGTCATTGAAATAATAATCCCCATCCGTCACCGAATCCATTCCACCGATAATGTTAAGCAGTGTACTTTTCCCGCTGCCTGAGGGACCCATGATTGATACAAACTCACCGTCTTCAATAGTAAGCGATACCTCATCAAGCGCTTTCCTGTCATCCACCTTTATATCATAGATTTTAGTCACCTTATCCAGTCTTATCATTCTTTCCCTTCTTTCTTTATTTTATTATTTCTGAAGCGTTTTTATAAATTTCAATTACAGGAGTAACCAAAGTAATAATCATCGTTAAAAAGAACATTCCAATTACAGCCAGAACAGAGGTTAAATTCCAATGATCATACATACCTGTATTAAGATAAATTATAAATTGAACAATTGCATATCCCGTCAGATAAAAAACAAAAGTGATTATCATCAGCAATAATAGATCCCTGGCAAGATCTGAAACGATCCGGATATTGCTATACCCAAACACTCTTTTGATTGCAACCTCTTTTTTTCTTTGAACAACCCAAAACATCGAAATGATAATACTGTTAATAATGCAGAAAACATAGACAAGCACATTAGTTCTTAAGTTTTCTCTTTGAAGTGTTGCCTTAACGGTACTCTCACCTTTCTGCCGTTTATCCACCGCAACTATATTGCTGTAACTATCTGCACTGAGTAAATTCTGATAAACCTGTTCAAATGTCTCCTGCACAGAAGACAGATTACTGTAAATTGTAATGGTATAGTTATTTACAGACTTATATGAGTTCTTTAGTTTATCTCCCATACAATCGCTATTGAGTACTATTTTATAGTCCCAGAAATCAGAATTCTCACTTCCGATAATTCCTACAACCTCATATTCTTCCTGGTTTATCGTCAGATATTTAATACCGTCACGTTCCTTCGCATATCCGACTTTATTGCGTCCCAATGCAACGCATCGCTTCCCTGTATCATCTGGGCTTTCACCTGGAATATGCCCACTGATCATCTTATATGGTGTTGCTTCATTGATAGAAAGAATCACCTCACAACGATTCAAACTACCTATCTCAGCCACTTCGCATGTCAGTTTTCCTTCTGCAACTACATTTCCTTTCGTAACACCTTTCCCGGCACCAGTCAGCATATCCTGACCGTTTACCGTATCAACTGTGAGTTCTATCCGATTATCAGCAATTGCTTCTAATCGTTCTCTTTCTTTGGCATATGCCTTATTAAAAATATGCAGAACATTAAATACAGACATCAAAATAACCATCTGACTGATTATGAAATACACGGACACCAAGTGATATCGAAAAATTTTATGGATCATCCCTTTCACTATGAATCACCCCTATCTTATATCAATATTTCTTACAATGTTAGCCACATTCATCCTCCGAATTAAAAAAGACGGAATGACTCCTGCAACAATCGAGATTATGCCAACCTGCAGCAATAACAGCAATGGAATCATTACCGAATGTGAATAGAAATCACAATACGCTAACATTGATAGTCCTTTCGGAGGCGCTACCGACAAAGTTCCTAAGAATTGTTTTTGTCTGAACATCCAGATAATTATGTCCGGGATAACCACATACAGAACGCACTCCAAATAATTCATAATGATTAATGTTTTCTTTCTGATTCCACAGGCAATAAAAATGCCTAAGTTTCTTAACTTCATCAGACAAGATACTATAGACGCGGCAGAAATTGTGATTATAGTAAGTAAAAACAGGATTATTGCCCCATTAAATGTATTCTCTTTTGTTATATTATTTTTTTCTTTTGCTATTTGTATTGCATCATTCTGACTCATGATTGAAACACCAAAATCATGAGTCTTTGTCCACTCCTGAATGTCACTCTTAATTCTGATTTCGTTAGAATCCTGACTGGTTATATAGTATAAAATATCAGGCATTCCTCCACTATTATCAAATCGTTGGAATTGATTTGTAACAATCATCAACTTTTCGTCTAACGTAAATGAATCAGCAGGTGAAACTCCTCCAGAAAACTGATCCTTCACAGGCCAGGAAGAGTCTCTCTTTAAAAAAACTGCTATACAAGCGTCTACAATTTCGCCCCCTAAATCCAAGCTTACTGAATCACCTATATTATATTTATTTTTCAGTGAACTACCTGCATAAATAAAAACATCACCTTGCTCAAACGCAGATTCCTCATCCTCTATTTTGATATTTCCAAGATTTTTTATAGAATGTTCCACCACGAGTACTTTTTGTAAATTGTCATCAACCGGCATCTCTGCATGATAGAAACGCCCACATGCCTCCACACCTTCTTCCTCTCGAATAAACTCCAGTAATTTCTGTCCTAATTCCGGTGTGTAATCCTGATCAAAATATTCCATATTCTTCAACATAAAAACATGATTATGATCAGGTCCAACATTAGAATACAAATAATTGAGATAGATTTGTCTGGAAAACGGAATTGTAAATAAGACGTCTGTTGAATATGCAGATATCGCACATAGGAGCATAAGCAGAATTACAATGATTTTTTTTTGATACAATTCCTTCATAAAAATAGATAAATATCTTACCAACGCACATCCCCCCTGTTTTAAAAAATGGACATCGTTTAAGATGTCCATTCTAAATTCATTCGCCAATTAATAATGAGCTGTTTTCTTTCTTCCATTTTTCAAACGTTGCCCGGTCTTCAACTTCATAGCAATTAAATGCATTCAGATAATATGCAAATCCGGATGTTTCTGATACTTCCATTGCAATCAGATATTGATCATATCCGTATTTGTCAGTTAGATTCTGATAATCTATATAGAACTTACTGGTTTCCGTCACTTTCTTTTCACCAACTAATTCACAATTACTGAATCCATTTTCACGACATTCTGAAAGCATTTTAGTGTACGATTTTCCGTCAAATTCTCCTTTTTGATTATAATACCTGGTTCGTTCTTCCTCTTGCATTCCATATATTTTTAATTTCATATCCGGATAGTTTTCATACAGTTCTTTGTAAAGAACAATTGTGATACACTGTACATCAAATTTGTACAAATTCCCATTTTCATAACCAAACCCAAACGTTCCGATACTTCTTACTAAGTCAGTTACATACATATCATTCTCTATCTCAGGAGAATTGTACCCGAGTTTGGGCTGTGAATAATACGACATACCTGGAAAAATTGATTTTGGATATATACATTTTGTTCCTTCCGGCATATTGATTCCCATCATGCTCCGTAAATCCACGTTATTCACATCATCTTCTATATCTATATATCCTGGCAACTTGGTCTTCAGTAACGGAATATATGTATACACGGTCAGTTTATCACTACCCTCGCCATCACTCCTCCCTGGGATTTCTTTTACCCAAAAACCATTAACCACCGTCTTATTTCCATAATCACGAGTAATATTCTCTGCGTTCGAAAGAATTGTTGTAGGATTATCCAATTTTGTATCATGTTCTGCACTATTTTCATCGTTCTGATTGCCACAAGCACAGAGAATAAGGCCCATCGAAAGAATAAATATAGGCACAAGAGTAATTCTTCTTTTCATTTTCCCACTTAATCTTCTGATAAATAGCAAATTTCCGTTGCTCCAGTCGTTCTTCCATTATGCAAGCGATGAACCGATTCATAATCAGCTGCATCTTCCCATGGACTCTCATAATGCACTCGACCAATCATAATATCTGACCAATATCCATCCACCTGACCATCATTATAGTTCGTCGTGACATACAGTGAAGCATAGCCTCCATTCTCATGCACTGTTCCAGCATCACAATGTTTCAATCCATTTGATCTGTTTACATAATTATATGCATATCCATCATCAAAACTGTGATAACCTGCGATTACCGGTACTGTGCCAATTAATCCTACAGTCAGTGCTGTGATTGCAAAGCGTCCCATAAGTTTTCTAATACTCATAAATCTACCTCCTTTAAGATTTGAACCGATAATAAATGATATATATATCATTCATTCATTTATGTTATCTTAAAATTAGCACAATACATATTTTTTGTCAAGTTGACATGTTATTTCAATCATTTCTCTTATGTTGTATGGATATTGCACATATTTAAAACAGAATACACAAACAAAAAGAGCATAAAATCTGAAGAACGTGTCAGATTTTATGCTCAATAGAATTGGATTTATAAACTTACTGCAGTCTGGACTCAAACTTTTTGAATCTGGTTTTTCTGCAATGGTCTACCAGAATCACAGCGTAATCTCTTGAATCGGCATCTTCCTTATTATCCAGAATAATACTGAAGTACGGTGTTCCAACAACTGAAACCTTGTTTTCAGCAAAAGGAACATATCGATCATAATCGATTTTACTCTGTTTCTTTAATACAAGTGGTTCATCTTTAACCGGAATATAGTAATCAACAAGTTGGTATTCCTTATCTGAAATCACTGTGAACTCCGTCACTTCTCTTAGTGAGATTTCTCTGTAAAATCTAGTATTAGTAATCTGAGGTCCCTTTACCTCATCAAATTTTTCAAGGCAATGGTACTCATATTTTTTTCCCTCTTTAATAAAGTAAGAGAAGTTTTCTGTAGCATATATATCAGATATTCTTCTGATTCCTAAGTACATGCCAATAAGTTCAATTGAATCTCCTTCTTTAAATACCGACTCAAAGAGTTCATGATTTCTTTTCTCATAAAAGTTGATATTAAAAAGTCTCAGAAAATCCGGGCGATGTACTACAGACAGCTGAGCGGTTGACAGTAATACCATGTAATCATTGTCCGATTCTTCACGAAGAAAAGCAAAGTATTCGTTACCAAGAATTTTAGCATTTTCTCCTGTATGGAAATCATTTCCATACCAGTTTCTGATTTCGGATGCAGAGAGCTCTCTTGCTGTCACTGCTCTGTGTGAAGATGGCTTGTAATATACAATCTGGTTTTCTCTTGTCTCTTCCGGAAAATCAAACTCTTCCGTCTCTTCGATCACAATTTTCTTTTTCAAGGAAATATTCTTTTTGATATTGCAGTGATTCTTTGTGATGAACTGATGCTTCTTTCCTTCCTGTTCAAAATACAGATAGGTATCTACCTGCAGTTCATCTTCATTTTGTCTGTATCTCCGAAGCGCCAAAGCGGCTCCCACTAAGTAAAAATGGGAGCCGCCTGTAAGAATGTCGGAGCGTACCTGTAATTCAAGCATACTCTTGTTCTCTTTTCTTTAATTATTTATGCTGCTCTGCTCTTCTGTCTATTTTCGCAATATCAACAATGCTCAGTTCCTGATTGTTGAATGCATGCTCTAAGGAAGAAATTAAAGCATGAGCTGTATCAAGAGATGTAAGGCAATGTACACCTGTCTCGATTGCGTTACGACGGATGATAAATCCATCTCTCTGATGCTCGATACCAGATTCTGGTGTATCAATAACCAGATCAATCTGATGTGTAAGAATCAGATCTAAGAGTGTAGGTGCTTCCTGACCAATCTTATTGACACGTACTGCATTTACGCCATGCTCCTGAAGAACTTTCGCAGTTCCACGGGAAGCAAAAATCTTGTAGCCAAGCTTTTCAAAACGCTGAGCAATATCAACGGACTCTTCCTTATCCTTATCAGCAATCGTCATAATAATTTGCTTATATTTAGGAAGACGGATACCAGCACCTTCGAATGCCTTATAAAGAGCCTCATCGAAGTTCTCAGAAATACCAAGACACTCACCTGTAGACTTCATTTCAGGGCCAAGGGTTGTATCAGCGCCACGAATCTTCTCGAAGGAGAATACAGGCATCTTAATTGCAAAGTAATGAGCCTTCTTTTGAAGACCTGGTGTATAGCCAAGTTCCTTAATTTTCTTACCAAGGATTACCTGTGTAGCTAAAGGCACGATTGGAATTCCTGTCACCTTACTGATATATGGTACAGTTCTGGAAGATCTTGGGTTAACTTCGATTACATAGACCTGATCTTCATATACGATGAACTGGATATTGATCATACCCTTTACGTGAAGGGAATGAGCCAGCTTCGTTGTATAGTCAACAATCATGTCTTCAATTCTCTGAGTAAGATCCTGCGCAGGATATACGGAGATAGAGTCACCGGAGTGGATACCAGCTCTCTCGATATGTTCCATGATACCCGGAATCAGGATATCCTCGCCGTCACAAACAGCATCGACTTCGATTTCCTTACCCATTAAGTACTTATCTACAAGGATTGGATGATCCTGCTTGTAACGGTTGATGATTCCCATGTATTCAACGATATCTTCGTCAGATACGGCAATCTGCATGCCCTGTCCGCCAAGTACGTAAGAAGGTCTTACAAGAACCGGATAACCGAGCTTGTTAGCGATTTCAAGAGCTTCTTCTGTTGTAAATACAGTGCCACCGGCTGCTCTTGGGATATGATGCTCTTCAAGGATTGCATCAAAGAGTTCTCTGTCTTCGGCTGCATCTACGTCCTTAGCAGATGTACCAAGGATTGGAACGCCCATCTTCATCAGCGATTCTGTTAACTTGATTGCTGTCTGACCACCGAACTGAACAACGGCGCCATCCGGCTTCTCATATCTTACAACTGCTTCTACATCTTCCGGTGTCAGAGGCTCGAAGTAAAGCTTATCAGCAATATCAAAGTCAGTAGATACTGTCTCAGGGTTATTGTTGATAATGATTGTTTCGTAGCCTTCCTTCTTAAATGCCCATGTACAATGAACGGAACAGAAGTCGAACTCAATACCCTGACCGATACGGATTGGACCGGAACCGAGCACGAGAACCTTCTTCTTTTCATTCTGGCTTTCAACTTCATTTTCCGAGCCAAATACAGAATAATAGTAAGGCGTCTCTGCTGCGAACTCAGCCGCACAGGTATCTACAATCTTAAACACTGCATGGATATCCCACTGATTTCTGAGGTCGAAGATTTCTTCCTCTGTCTTTCCTGTAAGATCCGCAATGACATTATCAGGGAACTCAATTCTCTTAGCTTCCTTTAAGAGTTCCTCTGTTAATGGCTCGTTCTTTAAACGATTCTCCATATCAACGATGATCTGAAGCTTATCGATGAACCAGCGATCAATCAGAGTGATTTCATGCATCTTTTCAGCGGAAATCTTTCTTCTTAAACCTTCTGCAATCTTCCAGATTCTTCTGTCATCAACAACCTTTAAGTCCTCTAAGAGTTCTTCATCTGAAAGAGATGTGAAATCATAGGAAAGAAGGCTGTCTACGTGTTGCTCCAAGGAGCGGATTGCCTTCATAAGAGCTGCTTCAAAATTGTTGGCAATGGACATAACCTCACCGGTAGCCTTCATCTGAGTTGTCAGTGTTCTCTTCGCAGAGATGAACTTGTCAAATGGAAGTCTTGGAATCTTAACTACGCAGTAATCAAGTGCAGGCTCGAAGGATGCATAGGTCTTCTTTGTGATGGCATTCTTAATTTCATCAAGAGTGTAGCCTAACGCAATCTTAGCTGCTACCTTGGCGATTGGATAACCAGTTGCCTTGGAAGCAAGTGCAGATGAACGGCTTACACGAGGGTTTACTTCGATTACACAGTACTCAAAGCTGTCAGGATTTAACGCATACTGAACGTTACATCCACCAGTGATGCCGAGTTCATCAATAATATTTAAAGCAGAAGTACGGAGCATCTGGTATTCCTTATCAGACAGAGTCTGAGATGGAGCTACTACAATGGAGTCACCAGTATGTACACCAACCGGATCGATATTCTCCATGTTACATACTGTGATGCAGTTACCTGCGCTATCACGCATTACTTCGTACTCGATTTCCTTCCATCCTGCAATACAACGCTCTACAAGAACTTCATGTACGCGGGAGAGACGGAGACCGTTCTCTAAGATTTCTTCTAATTCAACCGGATTGTGAGCGATACCACCGCCGGAACCACCTAAGGTATAGGCAGGTCTTAAAACAACAGGGTAACCAATCTTGTCAGCGAATTCACGACCTGTCTTAACATCATTAACAACTAAGGATGCTGCAACCGGCTCGCCAATCTTCTCCATGGTTTCCTTGAACATCAGACGGTCTTCAGCCTTCTTGATGGTCAGGGATGTTGTACCAATGAGCTTTACACCATGCTTTTCAAGGAAGTCTGTTTCAGCGATTTCCATGGCAAGGTTTAAGCCTGCCTGGCCACCAAGTGTCGGAAGTAAGCTGTCTGGCTTCTCCTTCTCAATGATTTGCTCAACTGCTTCTACTGTAAGAGGCTCGATGTATACTTCATCCGCGATGTCCTTATCCGTCATGATTGTAGCCGGATTGGAGTTTAAAAGAACAACTTCGATGCCCTCTTCCTTCAGGGATCTGCAGGCCTGTGTACCTGCGTAGTCAAATTCTGCTGCCTGGCCGATAACGATTGGGCCGGAGCCGATGACCATAACCTTTTTAATGTCCTGATTTCTTGGCATCTTACTTGTCCTCCTTCTTCATCATATCAATAAACTTATCAAAAAGGTATGCCGTATCCTGTGGACCTGCGCATGCTTCCGGATGGAACTGTACTGTGTAGATGTTCTTTCCTACATAGGACAGACCTTCATTTGTTCCGTCGTTTACATTTGAGAATGCAGGAACAGCGACCTCTGGATTTAAAGAGGATTCGTCAACTGCATATCCATGGTTCTGAGAGGAAATATAAACCTTTCCGGTCTCAAGATCCTTAACAGGGTGGTTTGCACCTCTGTGTCCATACTTTAACTTGTATGTCTTAGCACCGGTTGCGAGAGCCATGAGCTGATGGCCAAGGCAGATAGCAAAGATTGGCACGTTAGAATCGTACATCTTCTTAATTTCTGCAATCTTCTCAACATTTTCCTCTGGATCACCTGGGCCGTTTGAGAGCATGATTCCATCAGGGTTAGAAGCAAGTACTTCTTCTGCTGTTGTGGAGGCAGGGTAGATTGTAACTTCGCAGCCTCTCTTTTCAAGGGATCTTGCGATGTTTCTCTTAGCGCCGTAATCCATTAAGGCAACCCTGAACTTTTCACCAGGTAAAACTTCCTTTTCGGAGCATGTTACCTTATCTACTACGCCTGTTACCTTGTATGCCTTGAGCTTTGGAATAATCTCATCGAGGTTATAGTTCTCATTTGTTGTGATCATTCCGTTCATTGTACCCTCTTCACGAAGAATCTTTGTTAACGCACGGGTGTCAATTCCTGCGATTCCAGGAATATCATATTTAGCGAGGAAATTCTGGATAGAATCTACGCTTCTGAAATTGCTGGGCATTCTGGATAACTCACGAACGATAAAGCCATCTGGCCATGCCTTCTTTGATTCCATATCCTCATAGCAAATACCATAGTTACCAATCATTGGGTATGTCATCGTTACTGCCTGTCCTGCATAGGAAGGATCAGTAAGAATTTCGAGATAACCAGTCATAGACGTATTAAATACGATTTCACTGATGCAGTCTCTGGTAGAGCCAATGCTTGTACCGGTAAATACTGTACCATCTTCCAGTATCAAAAATGCTTTCATGAATGCCTCCAAATATTCGTTTATAGTTGTTTTATCCTGTAGGCTTTAACACTTTACCCTCAAGACGTTCGCAATATTTTAACATATGCAACCAAGGATTTCAAGGCGATTGCATATTTATTCAGATACTTCTTTTGTACTTTTTTTCGTGTATCTTAACCCTTGTTTAATTCAACCTGTCCAATATAGTTCCAGGTCTCACCTTCATCCTTAGACTGATACTTCGCAACCGTCTTTCCGCCGTTCACCGTACCGTTCTCACCCTGCGTAAGATAAACCGTCAGAGTGCCTGATGTATCAAAGGAAGGAACCATCGCCACCTTAAATACATCCGAAAACTCCTTGCTTCCTGCGGAAGAATCAAGTTCTCCGACCGGCAAGGTCACAACCTCCCAGGTTCTGCCGCCGTCCTTCGTCCGGAACAGATTCCCTGTATCTGCCGTTCCACGATTGTACGCAAGCCATCCTATCTCATTGGAGATAAAGTTTGCACCACTTAATACTTCATTAAGAGGGCCTCTTCCTACGCTGTTTGAAGAACCGTCTCTGAACTGATAGATTCTCTGATTTTCACTGTTTCCGTTCTTGTTGTAGCCAATCACCAGGACTCCTTCTTCTGCAGAATCAAAGTGAAGATAGTATTCTGATACATCATTCATATTCTCCACTTCCATTGTTGTCCAGGTCGCTCCCCTGTCATTTGAAAAGAGCAATGTCAGCGGAAGCTTTGAGGAATCCCCTGAAGCACCACCATAGAGGAACGCAGTCATAGCCGGCTGCAGCTGATAACTACCTGCCTTCAGAGTTGTATTCGAACCCTCCTGAAAGATCAGCTTGCTCACATCTACCG
The DNA here is from genome assembly GCA_902781505.1 of uncultured Lachnospiraceae bacterium. Lineage (GTDB taxonomy): Bacteria > Bacillota > Clostridia > Lachnospirales > Lachnospiraceae > UBA4285. Next base: position 12,434 of record CACZJL010000007.1, read on the forward strand.
GTACATTGGCAAATGTATTATTGTTGTCGTAAGAAATGCGAAGCACTCCGTCCCTGATTTCGTAAGACCCAAGTTCCTTCTGTTTTGAAGTTGTGTTCGCACTTTCCTGTGCCGCACCGGTCTTAGATGTTGTTTCCGTCTCAATTCCATACTCTTCCGGCGTTTTGACAGAAATCACATAGACATTTGTTTTGTTGTCCAGTTCCTTATCAATACCAAATTCCACCACCCACGAACAATAAATACGTCCGTTTGAGGTCACGGAATTCCAGGAAGAAAAGAATTCTGATGAAGAATCCTTTAAAACTGCCGAAAACTGAATCAGAACTGTTTTTCTGCTCTCGGAAAGAATTTCAATATCCTGTTTTTCTACTTTTGTCAGCGCCATGCTTGAAGGCAGGAACATCTGTGTATATTGTGAAAGAAATCCATCCTCCCAGTATTCTGCTGCCGTTTTCAGATTTAAAGTTTCTTCTTTATAAATACTGCGAACATACGTGTATCTGGATTTCAACTGAATCTGAGAGCGCCTGTCTCTCGCAATCAGAACATAGCCCACCAAAATTCCAAAAACGAGAAGCATCAACGCTAATACTATACGTATTAACAGAGTCGTTCTGTTTCGTGCCATACTCCTATCCTTTAACCATTTAATTATTATACTACAAAAGAAATTACTGTCTTGACAGCTTCGCGTTTATTTCTTCGAGCTTCTCATCTGTTAAGATGTATTTTCTTTTGAAGACAAGAAGTGCAAGGAACAAACCGACAATCGGAATGATTGTCATGGTAAGTCTCAGACCAACCACAGAGGACGAGGCAGCTTTTGCTGTTTCTACAACTTCTGTTGAACTCGAAAGCTTATTGATTGCAAGACAAACGGAAGCTGCCATAGCAGCCACACCGCTTGCAAGCTTTACGACAAAGGTCTGCATGGAGAAAATGACAGACTCATCTCTGCGTCCATTCTTTAATTCTCCATAATCTACCGTATCCGCAAGGAATACAGTTGTCAATACTGTAAGCATTCCAAACGCAGTAAAGATAAAGAACGCCGGAATAAACAATACAAATACACTTGTAATATCCATGGACATCAAAACTAAAAGGCATCCATAGCCACTGATTGCCATAATCAGGCTCACATAAAAAATTCGAATAGACTTCATGAACTTTCTGAACAGTGGATACATAATCATCATAGACAGAATCTGAACCGCACCACCAAAGGTGTTAAACAGTGTATACGCATCGTACCACTTGTCCCCGCCCATATCATATTTAAAGAAATAAATGAGCAGATTGCTTGTCACATAAAGAGAACAATTCACCAGAACAATAGCGATAACTACTGCAACTGCCTGATCATTCCTAAACAGCCCCTTAAACATCTCTCCGATTCCAGGTGTGTCCATGTCTACTGTCGACTTCTCCTTAATTGTAAAGCAGGCTAATAAAGTAGACAGTACAAAAATCACCGCAATAATCAGTGCAAATAATCTGAAACCGGTTCTTTCATCACCGGAACCAAGTGTCATAACCATCTTCATGGTAATAATAGTAATTAAGGCATCGCCGACACCTGCACAGCTTCTTGCAAGAGTTGTCAGTCCTTCTCTTTCTTTTCCGCCTTCGGTAAATGCAGGAATCATAGACCAGAATGGGATATCCATCATGGTATAGGTCACGCCCCACAGGATATAAAAGATTGCTGCATATGCTACCAGTCCATTTCCATCAAGGGATGGAGGACAGGCATACATAAAATACAGAATGATGGCATTCAGCACTGTACCAATCAGCAGCCATGGACGAAATCTACCATATTTCGATTTAGTTTTGGCTACGATAACCCCCATAATTGGGTCGTTTAACGCATCGAAAATTCTTGCACCGAGTAGGACTGCGCCCATTGCAATTGCATTGACGCCTAAAATATCCTGATAGTAATACAGGATATAGCTCGCAGACAACATATAAACAAGGTCTTTTCCTGTAGCCGCAAAACCATAGGAAGCCTTCTCTCTCCAGCTTAACTTCATACTTGCACTCTCCATTCTTTAGTTTTTACGAATACCGCCCATGATGATGCCGACAACTTCATTGATTGCATCGACATATCCAATTCTGTTCCTCACAAGAATATCTCTCTGGAAGAACTGCTCTAATGATGCTTCAAACATCATCTTTACAATCGGAATATCTACCTGTCTGATACAGCCCTCTTTCATTCCCTTTTCAAGCAGATCAATCGTTGTCTCCCAGCCGGTTTCAAGACGCTCCTCAACCTTTGAATAGACTTCCGGATACTTCTCTCTTAATCCATTCAACTTGGAGAAATCAATCTTCGAATAACTGTCAGGTAAGACTCCTAAAATCTTTGAAATTTTTTCATAAGTAGAAAGGCTTTCATCCCTCACAATTGCCTCTTCACTGTCCTTGATTTCATCAAACATCATGTCTACCATTGCAAGAAACAGTTCATCCTTCGTGTCAAACAGCTTATAGATTGTCTTCTTGCTCATCTTCAGTTCTTTGGCAACATCGTCCATTGTGAACTTCAACCCCTTCTGGTTATACACCTCAACAACGCCGAACATGATGTACTTTTTTAACTCCGCTGCACTCTTTGGTGTACCCTTAGTTCTGGTCATTTTACATTTACCTCCACGTAATACGAAACTTTCTCACTAAAGAAAGTTTCCTGATATGGACATAATATCACTACACAACATTGTGCACAAGGAATACTAACATAAAAAAAGAGCCCTAATTTTTGTGCATATTGTCAGTTCTGAAATATGGTATGATAGGACAACCAAATATAACGAGGGAAAAAAATGAAAACAAAGAACAGAATCATTTCACTCATCGTTTTCTGGCTCATTTATGGCGCTTTGTTCATACTTGCTGAGCATTTTATTACGATGAGTACCCCTGGAATCCACATTATGGATGTACCTCTCGATGAGAAAATCCCTTTCATTGAGCACTTTATCTATCCATATCTATTATGGTTTCCATTTATTGTCGCTTTGAATCTTACAATGCCATTTGTAAGTACTGCCAGAGAGTTCAAACAGTTCTTCGGTTTGCTTCTTGTAAGCATCGGAGTACTTTGTTTTTACTTTATCTATCCAAATGCGCAGACACTCAGACCGGAAGGAATTCCGGACAATATCAGCGGCATGCTGATTGCGAGAATTGAAAAGACCGATAACCCGGCAAATGTCTTCCCAAGCCTGCACGTTTATATTTCATTTCTGCTTGCGGCGACCGTCTGCAACACGGAATGGTTCAGACAGTTTAAATGGTGTGCACCTGTTTCCATCGCTATTGCTGCAGTAATTTCTGCATCAACGGTATTTGTAAAACAGCACTCCATAACCGATGTATTCGGTGGTCTGATTCTTTCAGTAATCGCAATCCTTGTCATCGTTGTAATTCCAAATATCAAAAATAAGGCTGCAAACAAGTCTTCGGATGATTTTGAAGAAGCAGAATAAATAAAAACGCGGGAAGTACCAAATCCGGTACTTCCCGCGTTTTTTAAAGAGGATATTATTTATAATCTTTAATCATCATTCCAATCATGGATGCAAGGATGGATACACAATGCACCTCATATTCCGCCCACTGAATAGATTCTCCGATGCGATCCATGACAATCAGGCCCTTTGGATTCTCTCTGTCACCGATTACATGCTGCAGAGTACCATTTACCTTCTCTTCACTGAGCATCGCATAGATTTTCGGTGCTACATCCCGGATATTTCCAATATATCCACTCTGGAAATAATCCTCCTCACCAAGAAGCTTTTTAAACTCCTCCGTGCGGATATAGGAAGCATCGGTAAGTTTCACATATCGATCTCCGTAGTGATACGCAATAGACAGACTGTCGCCTAAAAAGACGGTCATTCGGCTGACTCTCATCCAGGACAGTAAAAACTCGGCCGCCTTTTCGATACCAAAGGAAAGGCCTTCCTTTTCTGTTATCTTTAAAATCGGATCCAGTTTTTTCAATACTTGAATCTCTCTGGTATTCGTAGCAGATTCTTTTAAATCACCACTTGTATATTCATCAAACCATCTGCGATGCATATCATCGCGGTAGAATACATAACGGTCTCTGCCCTTCTGCTTTGCAAAATAAAGACAGAAATCCGCTTTCTTAAACAGTGCTTCGTAATTTTGAGCATCCGTCGGATACACTGCAGCACCTAAGGAGCAGGTGATGGAAAGCCCTCTCTGATCGTTTGCAAATTCCCATTTAACCTGTGTTCTGATAGCTCTTAAAATACTACGCAGCTGTAATTCATCCGGAACATTGGTAAGTACAATCAGAAATTCATCTCCACCGATTCGTCCAACCTGTCCGTCATTTCCAACTACCTTCTTTAAGATTCCACCAAACTTGCTCAGAACCTGGTCACCATATAAATGGCCATAGGTATCATTCACCGATTTAAAATGATCCAGATCCGTTACCACAAGAACGGTTCTTGGCCGCTTTTCTTCAATCAGTGTCATAGCGTAATCCGTGATAGCCTTTTTGTTATAAACCTTTGTCAGATAATCAAATCGAAGTTCATCCATTAAAGGTTCTTCGGACTTCACGCCCTCATCATCATTTAAGGCGTAGATTCGTCCGATTACACACTTGTGGCCCACACCATCGTTGAACAGACAGCCGGCAAAATCAAGCATCTCATCAATCTTTCCTTCTGTCAGGATAGAGCCCTTTAACTTAACAGAGAATTCAGCCAACTGATGCTTGCAGTAATACGCGAATGCATCAAGCTTACTCGCATCTTCTTCAACCACTTTATGAGTCTGAATCATCTGATTTACCCACTTATCAATATGCATGGAGTAGAGTGTTGTCATTGCATTGTGACTGTATCGATTAATCGTTAATAAGCCCGTTTTTTCTTCATACAAAAAGGTATAATCGTCTGTGATTCCAAGCAGAATCTGCATCTGCTGAACCTTGTTCTGAAGATTTTCAATACTCTCAACGACTCCCGCAACATCGACCATTTCAAGATAGACGCTGTAATTCTCATTCTGTCTTCTGCTTTCCTTTGACAGAAGCGTCACCATGTTATAGCGATACTCCCCGGTAATGCACCGAAAACGGAATACCTCTTTTAATATTCCATGACCTGTGTATGACATGATAAATTCAACCAGACGATTCTTATCATCCGGGTGTACATACTCGTCAAGAGCCACACGCATATCACCAAAATACGTAGAAAAAGCACGATTGGTAACATTTGCCATAAAGGTTTCATCAATCGCAGCTTTCTTTTTTTCTGTGAAATTTATATTTTTATCAATTGATTCCATAGTTAATCTAACCCCCTATTTTCATATAACTTCCAACTGGTATACTAGGGTTGGTATATACCAAAAATTACATTTAAACAAGTGTTAAATAGTTAGTTTTACGAGTATTTAAGGCATTCTTGCACTTTGACAGGTGAGATATATAACCTGTCGGTCTTCTCCCTGATCAAGCAGAAATTCCAGAGCCTGCTCCGTCAGCGCATCATCCAGATTCGTAAACGGATCATCCAGAATCAGAAATGGCCGGTTCTCCTTAAATACGCCATCTACAAAAGCCATTCTCTCGGCAAATAAAATCAGATCTCTTTTTCCTGTGCTGTAGTAATCAAGTTCACGTAAGATTCCGTTCTCGCGCAGTGCAATTGTGTAATCTCCTGTCATTTCAACCTGAATCTGTTCTCCCGTGCCAAACAGATTCAGATATCGGTTGAGATTCCTTGCAATCAACCTTGATGCCTGAGCGCCCGCCTGAGCCACCGCCTTCTCAAGCAATTCTTTGGTAGTGACAAGCAGGAAATACCGCTTTTCAAGCTCTGAAAGCTCCGATTTTTTCTGGATGTACTCCTCTTTCAAATCATTCAGCTCAGCCTTACTTTTTCTGGCCTCACCAGCCAGATAATCTCTCATCCTGGAATGCCTTTCCTCAAGCCTCTTTTCCGCCGATTCCACCTTCATCTCTTCTTCTCTTCTCACTGCGTGATGTACGCCGATTGATGAAAAGACAACCGCCAGCAGAAATGCGCTGATTCCGGAAAAAACAAAAAACGCCGGTCCGCCAATCTGAAAATAAAACAATAAAGCACCGATTCCGCCAGAGAAAACTGCAAGCAGAATTAACTTTCCTCTAAAGGACCCTGCTTTTCTTTCATGACGTTCATCCTCTTCTTCGTATCCGTCCTCATATTCATCCAGAGATGTATCGAATCCTTCTTCCTCCGGTTCGGTTTCACTCCTGAGCTGCTCCTGCTCAATCTGTTCTTCTAATGCTTCCTTCTGTCTTCGAATTCTCGCCTTGATTTCTTCTGCCTGTGTTTCGATTTCCGTCAGACGCGCTCTTGTTTCAGGAATCATTCCGCGATTACCGCTTCTTTTTAAAACTTTGATTTCTTTGGTAAGTCTCTCTACGGCCTCCTTTGCGCGAGCCATATCAGGGTCTGGGTTCAAAGAGGCTGAGACTTTTGCTCCAAGATTTCCATCCATCTTAAGGCCTGTTGAATCAGACGCAGGATGGTCACTTGACAGACAGAGCGTTGATTCAAAGCCTTCCTTGCTGATTCCAAGCATCGTCTCACCGGGAACTTCTCCCAGTGCTGTCGTAATCAGACCGGTCTCAAGCTCCGTCACTCTCAGCGTATCTTCTCGTTCAAGTGTGGCAAATGTCCTCTCAATCCGGTAGCTGACACCTCTGTAACGGACAATCATAGAACCGCCAAATGTACCGCCGTTCCACGGTTTAAACTTCTTTCTCTCCGCATCCGCAAGGGTTTTATAATTTCTGTTTGGTGCAAGGCCATAAAGCATGGCACGAATAAAAGCCGTAATTGTGGACTTTCCGGCACCATTTTCCGCGAGAATCGCATTGAGTCCCGGCTCAAACTCTCTGGAATAATTGTTCAGCCGTCCAAACGAGGAAATCTCGATTTTCTCAATAAACATCGTCCGTTTCCTCCCCGCCCGATTTCTCAAAGTCACGCATTCCATCAAGCGCCGCGAGCTCGTCTCTTCCATCGAGCGCTGCAAGTCCCAGCCGGATCACCGCTCTTTTTTCTTCCAAACTCAGGTCCGCTACACTCACTATATCCTTAAAGCAGGTGCGAAGTGAGAGATTATTGCCGACATATCCGCTGTTCCGTTCCGACATTGCTTTCCGCCCTGCCGCCGGCGCGTGTACCGTTGTCACTTTCCGCACACCGCTCACATCGACGCGAAAAGGGCTCTCTTTGGATTGCACGCCGCTCACATCGACGCGGACTGCATAAAAGCTGTCTGCAATCAGGCTTTCTGTCTCAGTCCGAGTTGGCACACGATTCGCGTCACCCTCCCAGGTTCCGACAAGTTTCAACAATAAAAGATCGCGCGAGTTCGCTTCTGAGGCAGCGAGCAGAATCCGCTTCTTCAAATCCGGCATGGTCTCTATGCCCTGTACATTCACTGTAACCTGAACGCAGGTTCTCTTGCCTGTCCGAATGAAACTGAGATTCTTTGAATCCGTGTCGTAAACACACACACCTTTAGGTCCCAATTCGTCAAAGCCCCTGCACTCAGGAGAGCCAGGATATGCTGCCTTCAGCCTCTTATCAAGCTTAAAGATTCTCGATTCATGGATATGACCGAGTGCCAGCAGATCCAGGCCGCGGTTTACTATCTCACTGAAGGGAATTCTTGTGCCATCTGTAAACACGAAACCGCCAGAGGTCCGTGCCATGACATCTGCACTGGCGATACCGACCTCTGCTCCGGCGGAGCTAGCGGCGGCAACGCCACTTACAGTTCCATGCATTACAAGGATGTTCACCGTGTCCCTTAAGAATGTCATCTGTCTCAGTTCTGAAGCGGTCTGCGCAGCGTAAAGAACAGTGCGCCCGAATGAATACGCCTTGCCTCCCTGCATCAGACATACATTTGCCGGGAGCGTGGCGCCACTAAAAGCAGATAAATCGTGAGTGCCGGAAGGCATTAGGGAATCAAACACTCCGGTATCATGATTTCCCGGAAGTACAAAAAAACGCACACGAGGTGCGTCTTTTATCGCAGTCAGAAAACGGCGCAAAAGGACAGCCGGAGGATGCGGTGTGTCAAAAACATCACCCGCAAGAATCATCCCTGCCACGTTGTTGCAGACACAGCTCTTAACGAGCTTTTCAAAGCTCTCCATGATTTCTTCGCTGCGAATCCTCGCCTGTTCTGTATTAAAATTTGTTGTAAGTGCGGAACCTAAATGCAAATCCGCAGTCAAAATAAGTCGCATAACACTCCCATTTTAAACAATCCGGCGTCACCGCAATGGCCGCAACTTTTGCACTCCGTAAATATTTGCAGTGTCGCTGTTACAGGATATCCACCAGCTCAGATGGCTTGTCGATGATTGTCTTTGCCCCTGCTTCTTTTAAAAATTCTCTTCCACGGAATCCCCAGCTGACAGTGACGCAGTCACAGCCAACACTATTCGCAAACATTAAATCTACGTCAGAATCACCGACATAGAGAACATTCTTTGCATTCACATGCAGCTTCTTCGCTGTTAAAAGGAACATATCCGGCGCCGGCTTCTTTGCAACACCGTCATGCTGACCCACTGTCAGCCCGATTTTGCCCTTAAAGACTGTCTGAATCAGACTCTTTGCCGCTTCCTCGTTCTTATTCGTAATCACGGCCATCGGATACCCTTTGCCATGTACTGCCGTTAACATTGCCTGAACACCGACATAAGCTTTTGTTTCCTCAAGGCAATGCTCTGTGTAGTACGACTTAAATGCCGCAAAAACTTCTTCCGTCTTCTCAGGTGCAGTTCCTTCAGGGACTGCACGTTCAATCAGAAGATGAATGCCATTTCCAACAAACTGTCTTACCTCATCCATGGAACGCTTCGGCATGCCAGCAGCTTCAAGGCTGACATTCACCGCATTTTTAAGGTCAGCAAGCGTATCAAGGAGCGTTCCGTCAAGATCAAAGAACACCGCCTCATACTTCTTCTCCTTCGCATCTACAGGAGAGTCGCACTCTCTCGCCCCGGCCTTATAGCTTTCGCAATAGTCATGGCTTGCGCACGAAGCGCATCCAAACAGAGTTTCTTCCCCGCCATGCAGTTTCTGATACGCCGTATATATAGCAAGAAAAATCCCCATAATTGCTAAAAGCAGCACGGTTCCAATAATTACATTCATAGTTTAATCCTTTACACTTTTATTCTTCATCGATTCGTACATTTTCGAAAATTCCGTAATCACATGATCATTTCTCACATTCACGTATTCCTTATAAAGCTGGGCAAATGTACCAAAGACCAGCCCGCGTTTCTCAGGTGTCAGCCCGTTCAGCATTTTTAAAGACGCTCCCGCACTCTTAAACACGGCGGTATTGATATCCGTCAGTGTCAGTGCGCCGCTTGCCTGAACCACGGCAAATACCTCATCAATGAACTGCTTTCGCTTCTCCGGTTCAATCTCGTAACACCATTTATTAATGGCCTTGTTCCAGATTCGGCTCTTAGCAGACAGATGGTCGGTATAGACAAAATCCGGACCTTCTACCCGCCAGCTGAGAGCATCGTGTTGCATGATGCCTGTTTCAGATGACTCGACAATGCGGTAATCTGCCTCCGTCTGCATCAGCATGCCCACAACCGAGAACTGTGGCACGATTTTGATAATCTTTCGCTTCAGATCGTCATGGCTGTTTTCAAGCTCCTCTGAAGATAGAAATCCCGGACCGTCATTATCATAGATTTTACTGATTCGCTTCTGAATGGATAAATCCACGTTCAGAGCCGCATAAACCGCAAGATTTCCGCCTTTTGAATGCCCGCCAATTCTTATCTTCCTTCCGGGATTCTCTTCGGCCGCTGACTTTAAATACTTCACAGCTTCCGTCTGCGCCGGAACAGGCGTTAAAAAGCTCATATTGAAATTTTCCTTCCAGCCAACGAGTGTATCATCCGTTCCCTGAAAAGCGACGAAAATATAGCCATCCGGCAGCAGAAACGTCACCGCAGAGAACTGAATCTCACGGTCCGTATCTACAATTTTAACATAATCCACAAGACGGATATTCTTAAAACGCTTTGACTTTCCTGCCTCTCTTAACAAATATGGTGATTTCGCAATAAAACTCTTATCGCTTTCGATCTCCTGAATCGTTGTCCTGGCAAAGTACTCCTTTGCCGCCTCTTCCATCGTAACAACCTTCATATCACCGCTCGCAGGAGCGATTCCTTCAAAGGTCACATACGCAATCTGAGACAGAATCAGATTATCGACCACATTAAACGCAGATTGATGGAAAGACAGATCACCTCTCCAACGTACATAATCACAAATATTAGCCAAAGCACCCACCTCATTTCAATCGCCGGACCAATCGCCTATCCGTATTATACGGCAAATGCCTGCTTCACGGCAAGTGCCGGCGCTTCGGTGCCCTTAAAACACAAAAGCACATCCGTTACAGGATGTGCTTTAAACAGAGAGCGCGAGACGGGATTCGGACCCGCGACCCCCTCCTTGGCAAGGAGGTGCTCTACCACTGAGCCACTCGCGCATTAAAAAAATGTGATTCAAATCTTTCCAAAAGAATTTTGAATCAAGAGCGCGAGACGGGATTCGGACCCGCGACCCCCTCCTTGGCAAGGAGGTGCTCTACCACTGAGCCACTCGCGCATATCTCGTATTCTCAATACTGCACTCAAAGCCTTGTCTTTAGCGGCTTGCGTTTCGTATTTCGAACACGAGTAGTATATTACAATAGGCAACCTGCATTGTCAACACTATTTTTTAAAATTTTCAAATTTTTTTTGAAAATTTCTACAATTACTCTTCTTCACGCTCCGGAAGCCAGGAAGATACTGTAACTGCGAGAGATCCGTATCCAATGTGGCATGCAATAGAAAGCGGCAAAGGATCCATGTGAACCGGATAATTTGGGAATTCTTCCTGAATCACTTCTTTCCATGCATCTGCAATTTCCGGTGTGCAGGTATGTGCGCCGGCAATATGAATCCTGCCTTTCGCATCCGCATCCGCAAATCTGGTCTCCAAATCTGAATGAATCGCTTTCAGCATTAACTTTTTCGCTGTAGCAAGACCTCTTGCCTTGGCAAATGCATCAAGCTTTTCACCCTGAATCTGTAAAACAGGCTTGATATTTAAAATCGTGCCGACTGCTGCCGCAGCTGGTGTGATTCTTCCGCCCTTCTTTAAGTACTTTAATGTATCAACCGTAATATAAATACTTGAATTAAAACGGTCCTCTTCTAGTTTAGCTCTGATTTCTTCGGCACCAAATCCCTTATCTCTTAACAGAACCGCATCAAGTGCGGACTGTCTCTGAGTTACGGAAATTCTCTGGTTATTGACAACCTGTACCTTCCCATCATAATCATTTGCTAACATCGTTGCAGTCTGACAGGTACCGGAAAGTCCTGAAGACATTGGGATATAAACAACCTCATCATGGTCCTTTAACAATTCATCGAATACATCCTGAATCTCGCCGACTGATGGCTGAGATGTAGATACTTCTGCGTCCTGCTTTAAATATTCATAGAACTGTTCATGAGTGAGATCCTTGCCTTCAAAGTACTGCTTTCCATTAATAAACATCGGCATTGCAAGTAAGTGAACACCGTGTTTTTCTGCGTCCTCTGATGTCATTCCGCAATTGCTGTCTGCTACAATTGCAATTGACTTCATACTTAATCTCCTGTTTTTAAAATCTTTGTCTATTGTATCGTAGATTTCGTTTTGCTACAATACTTTTAGTTAATTATTGGTTAGATAAAGGGGTAAAAATGATTATTTACACAAAAACAAAACTCGACGAAAATGAGGCGCTCTGTCTTGCAACCATGCAGAAAGAAGAGCCTAACTATTCCATATATCCGTTCGATGCCCGGTTTCCGGCATACTTAGCAGTTGATCCAAAAGTCGGTGTGATTGGCATCCTCACCTGGTGTGTTGCGAACCCTACTGATGCGGAGGCCGAATTTACCGTCCTTGTGGCAAAGGAATTCCGCCGTCAGGGCGTAGCTACTGCGTTAATCGCCCGTGCCAAGTCTGATATCTTAGCTGACTTTAACGGTTGCAGATTTGTCGCTACCCTTGGAATCCTGTATCGCAGCTCTTCACTAGCAGCACATCCGGCCTATGAAGAATACTTTGAGAAGCTCACAAGAGAGCGATTTGATGAAATCTACATGAATGCACCGGAAGTTCCATTTGACGCTGAATTTGAGGCCGCTCCGTCCCTCACAGAGAGTCATATCCTCTATAAGGGTGAGATCATTGCTGAATGCCATATTGATCACCAGAAGAGCTTCAGCAACCTCTATCACGTCGAGGTAGCTCCTGAATACCGAAACAAAGGAGTTGCAACTGCCATGATATACCGTACGGCAGGAAGCTACTTTAATGTAAAGGAACAGCCATTAATCTTAAATGTACGCTCCACAAACGAAGCAGCTGTAAACCTGTACCGCACCTGCGGCTTCTCCATCACAAACCGCATTCCGTTCTACTACCTCTGATTCAACATTTTCCAAAAAAATGCCCTGACTCAATCTTTGCGATTGAATCAGGACTTATTTCTTTAAAATAAATTTACGCTCTTGCTGCGATTACGTCCTGCATGTCGTAAAGGCCTGCACCCTTTCCGTTTAAGAAGACTGCTGCCTCGATTGCCCCCTTGGCAAATACTGCCTTTGAGTATGCTGTATGCTTGAAGGTAATCACCTCATCTTCTCCGCAGAAGAGAATCTCGTGCTCACCTACAATTGTACCACCGCGAACTGCTGAGATTCCGATTTCCTTTGGATCTCTCTTTTCACGAATCTGAGATCGATCATAACGATAGAAGGTGTCATCGGAAAGCTGTTCCTTAATAACATCTGCAAGTGCCAGAGCTGTACCGCTTGGTGCATCCAACTTCTGATTGTGATGCTTTTCTACGATTTCGATATCGTAGCCGGCCGGCGCGAGAATCTTAGTCGCACTCTCTAAAATCTTGAATAAAGTATTGATTCCAAGAGACATGTTAGCAGACTTTAAAACTGCAACGCTCTTTGAAGCTTCTCTTACATGATCAAGCTGTTCTGCAGAAAGTCCTGTTGTACATAAAACAAGCGGCACCTTTTTCTCAACACACGCATCAAGAAGCGCATCCGTCCCCTTTGCCGAGGAGAAATCGATGACTGCATCTGCCTCAACTGTGCATTCTGCGAGGGACTTAAATACAGGATATGCATTGTGACCATCGTCAAATACATCTACTCCCGCAACGATTTTTAAGTTTTCGTTATTTTCTGCCAGACCTGTAATGACCTGACCCATGTGACCGTTACAGCCACTCATAATAATTCTAGTCATATCTGCTCCTGTTAATTACTTAATTAATCCGTATCCGATCATTGCCTTCTTTAAACGCTCAAGGTTTTCAGGCTCCATTGGAGACATTGGCATTCTTAAAGGTCCAACCTCGAATCCCATCAGGTTCAGCGCATGCTTAACAGGGATTGGGTTTACTTCGCAGAACAGAGCATCTACAAGTTCAAGAGCTTCCTTCTGAAGTTCGCAGCTCTTTACGATATCGCCCTTGAAGAAGGTTTCACAGATATCATGTGTCTGCTGTGGAGCAACATTGGAAAGTACGGAGATAACACCCTTGGCACCGATGGAAAGGATTGGTGTAATGAGGCCATCTTCGCCGGAGTACATATCAAGCTTGCCATCTGCAAGAGCCATGGTATGAAGCTCCTGGGAAACATTACCTGTTGCAGCTTTGATTGCGACAATGGTATCGATATCCTTAGCCAGCTTCGCAGCGGTTGCAGGTGCAATGTTACATCCTGTTCTTCCGGGAACGTTATACATGATAATTGGAAGATCCATGGATGAAGCGATTGCCTTATAGTGCGCGTAAAGTCCACTCTGTGTTGCCTTATTATAGTAAGGAGTTACAACAAGACATGCGTCAGCGCCTGCTGCCTGAGCTGCCTTTGAAAGATAGATTGCTGATTCTGTTGAGTTAGAACCTGTACCTGCAATAACAGGAACACGCTTCTTTGTGTACTCTGCTGTAAAGCGAATGCATTCAATATGCTCTTCATTGGAAAGAGTAGATGCTTCACCTGTTGTACCTGTAATTACGATTGCATCTGTAGAATTGTTAATCTGATAATCAATCAGCTCTCCAAGCTTATCGTAATTTACTTCTCCGTTTTCTCTCATTGGTGTTACGATTGCAACACCGGCACCTGTAAAGATAGCCATTTTGTCCTCCATTCTCCTGCCTTATGCAGTTCTTTTGAATTATTTTATCAGAAGTAGCCAAAAGAACCTAATCATTACTTCAAAAATGCAATCTGACGAATTCCCGCAGATGCAAATGAAGTAAAAAAAGCCAGTTCCAAAAATGGAACTGGCGCTAAGAATCAGAATTCTTCAAGTAGCGCCCCACCAGCTTCCTGATGACAGTCGTAAACTTCTTCACCTTACGCCCAGCCGGCTGCAGCCCTTAAATCTGCAGGACTTCGGCGTCATTTCCTTTCATCTGACCTCATCTGTCTTAAGGGACATCCGTCAGATTACTGATAAACAACGCAACCTCTACTTCCAAATTTATTATACTGTACTACTCTAAAGTGTGAATGTCAACAGAAGTTACAGAGACTTCATAAGCAACTCTGTCTTCTTTTGTTCCATCCTCAAGTTTTTTTGCATAATGTCTGCTCTGCATACGGTCTGTAATGTCAAGAGCCGTGCCAACTGCCATGTCTGCAACAGTCTTGGCATTTCTTCCCCAGACAATGCATGGAATATAATCAGACTTGCCGAACGGGCGATTCACCGCAATCAGCAGATCACTTACTTCTCTTCCTAATGGAGTCATTCTGTAAACAGGCTTTCTGCAGATGTGGCCAAGCAGGTGGACCTGATTGACACATTCTCCTGTAATTTTCTCTGTCTTCTCAACTTCCTGGACGAACGCAAAAAGCTTTAAGTGGCTTCTTCCATCTTCCTTATGAATATTAACAGAACGCAACTGTCCCTTTAGCAAAACATTTCCTTCTAATTCAGAAGGATTGATTACTCTCTCGGAAAATATCAACGGCAGTTCATCCTGTGTCCCACTCAGACGGTTTACCGCAATCCTCGTACGGTAGAACTTCTCAGCGTGCACCTCGTGATTAAACTCCGGAGTATCCATAATGTGTCCTGCGAAACTTATATAATCATTCCTCGAAATTCGCTCTTCATTTGCCATATTTTAATGTCTCCCACGAATTTAAATCCTTTTTCAACATATTTATAATATATAAGACTCATGGCGAAATTATGTACAAACCAAAAATTATGAATTTACGGTTGATTTTTAGATTTCTTGTGATAGAATATAAAAGTTGCTAATAGCATGAAGTAAAAAATATTTATTATAAGAAAGGACAAATCAATGAGGATTAAACGAGAAGATATCCGTAATATCGCTATCATTGCCCACGTTGACCACGGCAAAACAACTCTTGTTGACCAGCTGCTTCGTCAGAGTGGTACATTCCGTGCCAACCAGGAAGTAGAGGATCGTGTCATGGACTCTAACGATATCGAGCGTGAAAGAGGTATTACAATCCTTTCAAAGAATACCGCAATTCAGTACGGCGATACAAAGATTAATATTATCGATACCCCTGGACATGCCGATTTCGGTGGTGAGGTCGAACGAGTATTAAAGATGGTAGACGGCGTTATCCTGGTAGTGGACGCTTACGAAGGCGTTATGCCACAGACAAAGTTCGTATTAGAGAAGGCTCTTTCCTTAAATCTGGCTGTTGTAGTCTGCATCAACAAGATTGACCGTCCAGACGGAAGACCTAACGAAGTTATTGATGAAGTATTAGAGCTTATGATGGACCTTGGTGCAAGCGATGAACAGCTTGACTGCCCATTCGTCTTCGCTTCTGCAAGAAATGGCTATGCAGTGACAGATCTTGATGATGAGCGCGTTGACATGAAGCCACTCTTTGAAACAATTTTAAGTAGCATTCCTGCTCCAGAAGGTGATCCTGATGAAAGCACTCAGATGCTGATTTCTACAATTGATTACAACGAGTTCACCGGCCGTGTCGGTATTGGTCGTATCACAAACGGTACAATCAAGGTAAATGGCGAGGTTATGATTGTAAACCATCATGATCCATCCGTTCACAAGAAGGTTCGTATTACAAAGCTTTACACATTCAACGGATTAGACAAGATTGATACAGATACTGCTACTGTTGGTGAAATCGTAGCTGTTTCCGGTATTGCAGATCTTCATATCGGTGATACACTCTGCGACATCGAAAACCCTGTTGCTATCCCATTCCAGAAGATTTCTGAACCTACACTTTCCATGAATTTCATGGTTAATGACTCTCCTCTTGCCGGTCGTGAGGGTAAGTTCGTAACTTCCCGTCATATCCGTGACAGACTGATGAGAGAACTGAACACCGACGTTTCTCTTCGTGTAGAAGAAACTCCAAACTCCGAGAACTCTTATAAGGTTTCCGGACGTGGTGAGCTTCATCTCTCCGTTCTGATTGAGAACATGCGTCGTGAAGGCTATGAATTCGCTGTATCAAAGGCAGAAGTTATCTATGAAACAGATGAGCGCGGACGTAAGTTAGAGCCAATGGAATTAGCTTACATCGACGTTCCTGATGAATTCTCCGGAAGCGTTATTCAGAAACTTTCCCAGAGAAAGGGTGAATTACTTGGTATGACACCTATTAACCCCGGTTACACAAGACTTCAGTTCAGCATTCCATCCCGTGGTCTGATTGGCTACCGTGGTGAGTTCTTAACTGACACAAAGGGTAACGGTGTAATCAACACTTCCTTTGAAGGTTATGAAGAATATAAGGGGGATATCTCCTATCGTAAGACAGGTTCCCTGATTGCATTTGAAAGCGGTACTTCCGTAACATACGGTCTCTTCAATGCACAGGACCGTGGTACTCTCTTTATCGGTCCCGGTGAAGAAGTTTACGCAGGAATGATTGTAGGTGAAAACCCACGTACTGAAGATATCGAGGTTAATGTCTGCAAGACTAAGCACCTCACAAACACTCGTACAAGCAGCTCTGATGAAGCGCTCCGCCTCGTACCACCTAAAATCTTAAGCCTTGAGCAGGCTCTTGATTACATTGACACAGACGAGCTCGTTGAGATTACACCTAAGCATCTTCGTATCAGAAAGAAGATTCTCGATTCCAGAGCAAGATACAGAGCTAACAAAAAGTAATATAATATATATAGATTCCATAAGGAGGACAAATATGGATAGCGATTTAGGCGCAAAAGTAAAGAAACTCAGAATTTCCCACGGATTAACTCAGGAGGATGTTGCAAAGGCATTAGATGTGACACCAGGTTATATCAGTAACGTTGAGAATGGAAGAAACTTAATGACCTTAAGAATGCTCTCCTACTATGCTGATCTTACAGGTGTATCCCTCGATTATCTCGCAGGCAGCGTAGACAAGAGCTACCAGAAAACAGCTCTTGATAATGAAATCTTACAGTTAGTTTCAAAGATGAAGGATGAAGACAAGGAGAAGTTAATCTCTACTCTCCGCATCTGGTTAAACGTAGATAAGAAGAGTAAATAATTCTTTTCAGAATTCAAAAACACATATAAAAAGCGGATTGCCCGACCAAGGTAATCCGCTTTTTTTAATGTATTTACCGTTGATTAGCTTTGAATCTGCTTCATCTGATAGAACTCTCCCTTAAGTGCCATCAGCTCATCAAACGTGCCATATTCCATGCAGCCGCCATTGCCGATGACTGCAATTTTATCAGCATTTTGAATCGTACTTAACCGATGCGCAACGATGAAGGTCGTTCTACCTGCTGTCAGGCGGTCAAGTGCCTCCTGAATCAGTCTCTCAGAGATACTGTCAAGAGCAGATGTCGCCTCATCTAAAATAATAACCTCAGGATTTCGCATCAGTGCACGTGCGATTGATACACGCTGTCTCTGACCGCCGGATAATTTGCCACCGTGCTCTCCAACCTGCGTATCTAAGCCGTCTGGCATAGATGCGATTAAGTCTTTGAGATTCGCTGCTTCTATAACGCGATCAAGATCTTCTTCTGTGTACTCTTCCACTCCATATGTGATATTTTCTTTAATCGAACCGGAGAACAGAATGGAGGACTGCGGAACGACGGCAATGTGCTTTCTGTATGAACGTAAATCGATATTATTCAGATTATGTCCGTCTAATAGTACCTCGCCACCTGTTGCCTGATAGAATCCAATGACAAGGCTTAAGATAGTGGATTTGCCGGCACCGGATTCACCGACCAGCGCAATTGTCTCACCCTTTTTCACCGTCAGATTCAGATCACTTAATACTTCTTTCTCCTCATCTCCGTAATGGAATGCAACATGCTTAAATTCAAACTCACCCTGCACATCCGTAATTTCCGGTTTATTGCTGTTCTCTTCAATATCTTCACTTAAGAGAACTTCACCGATGGAATTCACAGATTCCACGCCCTTAGCAATTACCGGCACCAGTGTCATAAGAGACGATACCTGATTGACAATGGTTGTGAAATAGCTCTGATAAAGTGTAATATCACCCGGAAGAATTCTTCCTCTGATTGCAAGGTAGCCTGTGAAAATCAGACATACAATCTGGAAGACCTGGAACACAGCCCAGCCTACAGAACCAAAGACCGACTGAATAATATCAAGCCGATAGCCTTTTTCTGCGACTTCAAGAAGCTGAGCAGACATCTTCTCTGTCTCCTCTTCCTCTAAGGCATGCGCTCTTGTAACCGGAATCAGTTCTACCATTTCCATGACACGGGCTGAGGTTTCTTCCATTTCTTTTCTGAACTCTCTGTTGCGTCTTCTCATGATGTTTCTGAAGGAAACCATCGTGAGCGCGGCAATCGGCGCAGAAAGAATGAAGAACAGGAATACAACCTTACTTTTATGAACCGTGACAGCAAGTGCCACACCGATGTTTAAGGCGATATTTAAAATTCCCAGTAACATCTGTGTCGACAGGGTTTCAACCTGCTCTACGTCACGTATAATCTTACTCTGCAGTCTGCCGGACTGTGTATTCTTGTGATACTGAATCGACAGCAGCTGAAGCTTGGCAATCAAAGCCTTTCTGAGTCCTGTCTCAACATATCTTGTCGCCAGGGACTTGTATCGGGTGTACATGTAATTCGTTGGGATATTTAAAAGAATCAGAGCCACCATAACGGCGCCCTGTATCATCATTCTCTGCACCGTCTCCGGAGAGCCGGCTGCGACGTCATTGATGATATTTGCCGTAATAATCGGCAGAACCCACACAGGGCTGTGCTTGATAAAGAAAAAGATCACAGCCAGTGCGAATTTATGATAATTTCCCTTGTATAATCCCAGCAAAGTGCTGATTGGATGGCCTTCATGACGCTTATAGCAGGTCACAAACCATTCTTCCGGATCAATACCCTTTGGTGATTTCAGATTCATCATGCTTCAAGTAGTCCCTTATCATCGGTTTCTAAATCGTCAACATCCTCTGCAATTACTGCAGGTCCAACCATGCCTTCTACCTTGACATTCTTTAAAATCAGCTTCTTAATTCCTGCAACATACATACCCTGACGACTGCCTTCCTTACAGGAAGTCATCATTGCTGCAACGCCGCTTTTTGCGTCTTCGGCAAAGCAAATGGAAACATTTTCAAATGTGAGGCATTCAATCTTCTTCTCAGGAAGTCCTGTGATATAGGTTCCTGCAACATGACAATTTGTCGCATTGATATTCTTAAAGGTCAGTCTTCCGATTTCCGGAGTTCTCTCATCGACTGGAAGTGGCTTTCTGCTTCCGACATAATCCGTTCTTCCATCCGGATCACAGAAGTAAAAGCTGTTAACAACGAATGGTGTCATAACGCCGTCCATATCGATATTCTCGAAGGAAATATCATCAAGAACAGAGAGTTCGCCTCTTCCTCTTCTTGTCTTAACACGAAGACCTCTGTCCGTGTTGAGAAAAAGGCAGTCTGTGATGTGAACATTCTTAACACCACCTGCAATCTCAGAACCGATGGTTACTGAACCATGTCCGTCTCTCATGCAGCACTGACGCACGATCATGTTGCTCGTTGGTGTCTTGTACTTTCTTGCCTGATAGATCTTACCGGACTTCACGGCGATACAGTCATCACCTACCGAAATCAGAGCACCAAGAACTAACACATCTGTACAGGATTCAGGATCTAAGCCATCTGTGTTGTGGGAATCCCATGGATTCTTAATCTTGATATCGATAAACTTCAGATGATCAGAGAAGTATGGATGAATTGTCCAGGATGGAGAATTCTGAACCGTAATACCTTGAAGTGTGATGTTTTCACAATGATTGATGAAGAACAGTCGTGGTCTCCATGCGATTGTACGGTTCTTAACGTCCGGTCCCCACCAGTTCTTAAAGGAACCATTACCGTCAATTACGCCTTCACCTGAAATCACAACGTTCTTAACATTCAGACCACATACAATGGCAGAGAAGCAATCCACCGGATTACCTTCCCAGCTTCCTAAGTTGTACTCGTCCTTCTCGTCATATGTCGGAATGACACCTGGAAGAATCGGGAACTTTTCTCTTTCGGTAAATGCTAAGAGTACTGCTCCTTTTGCGAGTTCCAGATGTAAGTCATCCTTTAAATAGATGGAGCTGACGCGATACGTGCCGGTTGGAACCAGAACTCTCATGCCCTTTTTGCATGCCATGATGGCACACTGAATAGCATTGGTATCATCGTGTTCTCCATCACCGTAAGCCCCAAAATCACGTACATTTAATGTACAGATTTCTGCCTCTGTATGAAGGTTCACGGCAAATGTCTCTGTATCAGACCACACAGCTTCCACCTTGTAATCCGTATCCGGCTTTAAGTCGAAGATGGATACAACCGTGCGATCTGTTGTAAAGGACTTCTTGCCATTAATTACAATATCGTATTCCTTTGTGGAATGGAAACGGCCGGAATCGGTCAGTTCAACAACTGCTGACCTTTCTGTTGTCATGACAAGCTTTAACTCCATAATACACCTCCGTTTGCTCTTCCATAGTCCTGATAATCTCTGTTTCGTAAGCCTTCTGCATAAGCAAGCACAGCAGCAGCCTTCTCAAAATCTGAGTAATCGCCCTTACTGATAGCGGCTTCAAATCCTGCATAGCCTTCCTCTGCATGCTTTTCAGATAAAAGGCCCTTAAGACGGCATGCCTTGAGGATTGCATAAGCCCCAATCAGAGTAGCTGCTTTTGAATCTCCGTAAAGGCCTGTCTCTTCATTCTTTTCAGCTGCAAAATTTATGTATGCCGCTTTAAAGCACTTTAAGCAGCCATCAAAGTATTCATATACCATCTGATTCATTATGCTTGCTGCATCTACACAGGCAGCCATGTAAAGTGCGGTATCTAATGCATCTGTTGTTTCAGTATCGGCGAAAGCCTTATAGATTCCGTTGTATCTCTCCATACCGCCAAGTTTTGTTTCATAATTCATGAAGAAAACAAGTCTTTCATATGCAAACTTTCCATCTTTTGTTTCTTCTGACTTCAGAAGTTCCGCTTTTTTTAGCACTGATTCTTTATTTGCTTCATCCCCAGCAGTTAAAAGCACGTTTCCTCCTGCAGTCGTATCATTGTTCGCCTTTTTAGCGAGTGACACGGCTTTTAAAGCCATGCCCTTATCATCAGTCACATGAGCGAGGGAAGCGAGAGCATTTGCCGCTACTTCCAAAGTCAGGACGTCTTTTCCATCAATTGCTGCAACAGAAGCTGCAAATGCATTCACTTCTGTTTCATATTTTTTGAATCGTTCCACGTTTCATCCTCCTTTATGCGTATTGAGGTTATTATATCAGATATTTTCAGTGTTTATCCATATTTTTGCCGTTACTTCTGCTGATTTTCCATGTTTTTCGCCGTTTCTCGTTAGTACAAATTTTATCACACCTCTTCTAAGCGTAAAAAAAGCGGAAAAGCTTTTTCAAGCTTTCCCGCCTTAAAAATTCATACGAAATAATTACTCCTTAACGGCACCTACATTAACGCCCTTTACGAAGTAGTTCTGGCAGAATGGATAGATGATAGCGAATGGAAGAATAGCAACAATAACGGCTGCGTTATTGATTGTATTTGTAGAAATAACACCATCATCAGGAACATCGTTGTTAACAACCATGTTACGAAGCTTCATCTGGAAGTTGTACCACTTCTGATCGTTGATATAAATCTTGAAGTTTGTGTAATCGTTCCAGAACTGTACTGCATAGAACAGACCGATAGAAGCAAGAGCTGCCTTTGAAAGTGGAAGAACAATCTTGAAGAATGTTCCCATTGGTGAACAACCATCAATGGAAGCAGCTTCGAACAGAGCTTCCGGAATACCTTCAAAGAAGTTTCTCATCAGAACCAGGTTGTATACGTTAATAGCAAGCGGTAAGATAACCGCACCAAGTGTATTAAGTAAGTGAAGGTTCTGCATAACGAGGTACTTAGGAATCATACCACCATCGAAAATCATGGTGAAGAGGAGCATGTAAGCGAAGAAGTTTCTTCCCGGCATCTCCCACTGAATCAGAACATAAGCACCAAGAGTAGCAAGTAACAGACCGAGGAATGTACCTACTAATGTTGTAATAACAGAAATTATAAATGGTCTGTAAAGACCTGGGTTTGTAATAATTGTTGTATAACCACCGAGTGAGAACTGCTGTGGCCATAAAGACATACCATATCCGGCCTTACCATCGAAGGAATCGACGATAACCTTCCAGATAGGGACAATAATGATCAGAGAAATAAGGATAAAGATCAGTCCATTGATAATAGGAAAGAGCTTAAACTTTTTCTTCTTTTCATTTAAAGTAATACCATTGATAACTTTAACTTTACTCATTTTCTATCCTCCTCCTTAGACAATACCACGGCCGCGGACTTTCTTAGAAGCATAGTTGCAGCTGAGGACAAGAATCATACCAACAAAGGATTTGAACAGACCGATTGCAGTTGTATAACCGAAATCAGAAGTACCGGCACCGAATGTCTTAAAGTATACATAAGTCTGTAATACCTGTGCTACATCATTAACAGAGTCATTCTGTAATACGAATACAGATTCGAACAGGTTCATAACCTTAGCAAGGTTAAGAATGAATACTGTGATAATTGTGTTGTAAAGAGCTGGTAATGTGATGGAAACAAGCTTGTTCCAACGGTTAGCACCATCGATCTCAGCAGCCTCATAGAGGTCTGGAGATACACCGGAAAGTGTAGCCAGGAACAGAACTGTTGACCAACCTGTATCCTTCCATACGTTGATGAAGAAGAATGTACCAACCCAAGTCTTAGGGTCACCTAACCAGAATGTTGGGTTATTTGCATCCATTAATCCGGCACTGATTAACATGGAGTTAAACATACCTGAAGAGTTAACGGAAAGAAGAAGTCTGAAGATAGATGCTACTACTACCCATGACATGAAGTGAGGGAGGTAGATAATTGTCTGTACGGACTTCTTGAATAACAGATTTACAATCTCATTCAGAAGAAGTGAGATAATAACAGCTAAGCCTGTGTTCAGGATTAACTTAACAACAGACAGGAATAATGTGTTACGGAATGCCTGCCAGAAGTAGATATCATTGAAGATCATCTGATTGAAGTTCTTGAGACCTACATAGTATGGATTCATGATTACATACTTAGTGAACGCAAAACGAACGCCAAGCATTGGCCAGTAGTTAAACAGGCAGACCATGATGAATACTGGTAAAAACATAAGGTAGAAGAATCTGTAGTAGTATACTTCTGCCCAAATATTCTTATTTAACTTGTTTGTAAGATACTTTGTATCTACGTTGCCCTTCTTCTTGAACTTAGCAACTACATCAATGAAGCAGCCGCAAACTGCAAGTACGAGACCAACAACAACAAGAATTGTACCTACACCGATAGAAACATGGTCTCCATTTAATCCGTTGGAAAGGAGATCTGGAAGCTTATAAAGCTTGAAGTTGTTTCTTGCTGTGTAGTGACGGAAATCAATTGCAAAGAAACTTGCGAAAAATACAACAAGAGCAAGTCCTGTGGAAATCCAGCTGAATTTATCCTTCTTTGCTACTAATAAAACAATTGAAACAATACCTAATGCTAAGAATACGTACCACATTGCTGCGATATCGATGTTCATGAAGGAGAAAGCCTTAGCAATTGCACCTTCTTCTGTATCCTGCGCAAATGGAAGTAATGATCCGATAAGTGCAAGGATAACACCAACAATAGCGATTACCTTAACATTCTTTTCTTCAGCAACACGAGTTCCGCACTTAGGGCAGATCTGCGCATGCTTTGGTAATTCAGCGCCGCAATTCTTACATTGCATCTTAAATACCTTCTTTCATATGAATTTCACTCTTAAAAATGCCACCTCCAGATGGTGAATTACTCTGCCATCTGAAGGTGGTAACTGTAATCTTAAATCAAAGTGATCAACTTAAGACAAATTACTTAGCAGCAGCATTTAAAGACTTAGTAACTGTTTCAACAGCAGAGCCAACAGTCTTTGTGTATGTTGCCATAGCATCGTTAACGGATACACCGTTAAGAGCTACATCAGCTACAGCCTTCTTACGAGCTGTGTTGATATCTGTGATGTTATCTGTGTACTCAGGTGTAGCAGGAACGTTTACTGTAACCTTAGAGTTATCAGCAAAGAACTGCTGAGATGTAAGAGCAACCTTAGAAAGTACAGATTCAGCCGGGTTCTTATCCTTGAAGTTAGCTAACATAAGAAGTGTATCGATGTGATTCTTCTTATTAAGTGTAGATGGCTTCTGAGGAGATGGAAGGTAATGGAATTCGCCTTCCTTATATTCTGTACCAGTATCCTTACCCTGAAGTGTTACTGTTTCAGCCTTTGTATCCCAGTGAGTTCCCTTAGCACCGAAGCACCATAATGTCTGAACATCACCACCGTCAAGCATTGTATCAAGGAAGTACTTGAAGATGCCTTCTGGATTTGTTGCATGAGTTGTGATTGCCCAAGCTGGAGCAACACGTTCAACGTAAGAACCCATTTCCTTGATTGGCTTTAACTCGATGAGTTCGCTATCAAGACCATGAGACTTAAGGTTGGACTCAAGTGTATCCATCCATGTACCAGCCCAGTATGTGAATACGCCTGACTCAGCAGCCTTATCTGAAGAGTAGAACTTATCACGAGCGTTGGCTGTAGAGTTGTTGATTGTTTCCTTATCGATGATACCTTCATTTACAGCTGTCTGAATTCTCTGAAGAGCATCCTTCATAGCCTGCTGCTGGAAACCATCAACCCACTTACCTGTGGAATCCTGTGTGAAATCGTACTGAGCCTGCTGATAGAATTCAGGCAGGTAGTTTGTCCAAGGAGCTTCATTTCCGATGAATCCTGCTGTAGAGATTACATAAGAATGTCCTTCCTTTAACTTCTTGAGCATGTCATAGTACTCAGAGAATGTAAGTGTCTTGTTAGCAACATCATCAGGATTGTAGCCAGCAGTTTTTAACCAAGCAGACTTAACATAAGTTACACAACCATTACCACGAGCCGGTGTGAATGCGTAAAGCTTAGAAACGCCATCTACGCCTGGAGTCTTAAGAGCTTCAACGTTCTCAACGGCACCGGTAACAAGTCTTCCGCTTGCCTTTGTTGCAGAGTTGTTCCATGCATCTGTCATATCCCAGAGGAAACCGTTAGATGCGTAAGATGTGTAGTGGTTACCGGAAAGGATAACTACGTCTGGCATTGTGTCATTGGACTGGAATGCGTTAGCAACCTGATCATAGTAACCAGAGTGGTCTGGCTGTACCCAGTTGATAGCACCCTTAAGGCCTGTAGCCTCTTCTAACTGATCACGGAAGTCCTGACCACCGTTATCAAGTGTTACTACTGTACCATCCATCATTACTGTGAACTTGTCTGGCTTTGTAATTTCCTTGCTTGCTGCAGCTGAAGAACTCTTATTAGAATCTGTTCCACATGCTGCAAGACTTGCTACTGATGTAAGTACTAAACCTACTGCTGTAGCCTTCTTCATTGTCTTTTTCATAGACCTAAAACCCTCCTTTAGTTCTTGAGAGCTCCCCAGCTCTCTTTTGAGATTTTATCGACAGTGTTATGTTAGCACCTTTGTGCGTTTTGCACAAGACTTTTTTTACAAAAAAAGCTCGTTTTTCTTGCTTCTTTTGTGCAAGTCTGTAGAAGCCAGTGTTTATGTGGGTTTCAGAAGTGTCATTTTTAACTTGCATATCTGACATTCCACAATGGGACCTTTTTCGCATTCGTTTTTGGAAGCATTTTCATCCTGTTCTTCTTTATTCGTTTTGTACAATTTAAAATGTTTACTTTGATTTTTTTATGTGCACTATTGAAGTTTTCGGACAGGTTTTACATTTATTTTATTTCTTTTGTGCTTTTTACATATCAGCAAATCGTGCCATACTGATATACCAGCATGTCCTCTTAAGTAATAAAATGAACCGCACCATCGTCGGAAACATAGTATTTAAGCGGATCTGATACTATCTCGGTATGACTTGCCCCGGTAATTTCATTCAATTTTTCCCTGAAAGCTGAAAATACTTCCACCGAAGAAAGTATTTTCATTGTCACACCTGCACCATATTCGTTTCCAAGTACGACCATATCCATGGTTCTTATCAGATGCTCTGCCTTACCCGCCTGCGCATAGTCCATGCCAAGTTCCACCCTGACGCCGGTTCTGACTTCTGCAGTCCCGGAGGCCTTAAGGCCAAGTGCCGCTGCACCCCCATAGGCGCGTGTAAGTCCTCCGGTTCCAAGTAAGGTTCCTCCGAAGTATCTCGTAACAATGATTAAGGTATTCGTCATTTCTTCATTTTTCAGAAGTTCAAGCACCGGTCTTCCGCCTGTTCCTTGCGGTTCTCCGTCATCGGAGAATCTGGCTATTTTCTGGTTTTCTCCACAAATGTATGCATAGACATGATGTCTTGCATCCCAATATTTCTTCTTCACAGATTCTAAAATTGCCGGTGCCTCCTCCTCTGAATGCAGAGGGAAGACATCGGCAATGAATCGTGATTTCTTTTCTGTCAGCTCATCTGAGCCGGCTTTATAAGTAATCTTCATAATTCAATTAGTGGCCGGAAACATATTTATCTGCTTCCTCAATATAGGTGCTTGATTTAAAATCATTTACAATTATCTGATAATACTTCTTAGCATTCGCTGTATCAGATGCCTGTTCATACGCCTTCGCTGCATTATAAACATAGTCAGCCTGCGTTGTATCACAGCGGAATGCTCTTGCGAACTCAACAGCTGCCTGTGCGTAATTATTCGCAGCTGATAAGGATTTAGCTTTGTCCGCAATTGCGCTAACCTGTCCTGTCATAACCGGCGAAAGCTTATTGTAAAGATTCTTAGCCTGATCTGATGTAAGTACGCTGATATCTTCGATATCAGCAAGATTTTCTGCCGTTTCAAGATTATTATTGTTCAAAGAAGCAGATGCTGCTGCAACAAGCGAATTTAAAGCCTTTGCAGAACCGCCTGCAGTCTGGGAAGAGCTGTTCTGATATGCATCTCTTTCCTTTGTCACCGCATCAAGCTGTGACTGAAGGGAATTGATCTGCGCATTGCTGTCAGAAAGCTGTTCACTGTAATTCTGTATATCTGAGTTGAAATTGGCTTTTACACCACGAACCTTTGCAGGTACAATCAATGCCCAGATTAAGACCGCTCCAATCGCTGCACCAACCAGTACATTTACCACGCTCGCAGCCCCATTACTTGGTGTACGATATCCGCCACGCGGGATAATGACATCATTACCGTTCAATGGTCTCTCAACAGTCTTTTCTTTCTTTTCTCTTCCGCCCTTACGTTCTCTGACCATGGACTGAACCTCTTCCATATAGGAAAGAGCAAGCGTATTGTTGTGGTCAATTTTAAGAATCACACTCAGATGTCTCTTTGCTCTGATGTAATCTTTCTTAGCAAGATAGAGCAGAGAAATCAGAAGCTGAGCCTGAATCAGACCCGGATTCTGTGCGGTGATTTTCTTCAGCTGAATCATCGCCATATCTCTGTTTCCGTTCTGTACATACTTCAAAGAAAGATTATACTTCTTAATTGCTTCTGTTATCTCATTGAAATGTGCATCATCTGAACGAACTGCTTCAATGTATTCTCCGGCCAGGTTATTCTCCGGCTGAATATTTTTGCTGATTACCCACTGGCTCAGAGCCTCAACGACCACACCTAGTTCAAGATAAACAAGTCCAAGCAGATTTCTTCCCGGAATATTTCTCTTATCCAGAGCAAGAGCTGTTTTTAATGACTCACAGGCACCGGTGAGGTCTCGCACCTTAGCCTTTTCAAGTCCTCTGTTATAATACGCGTTTGATACCCTCGCAATTTTACGATAGATGGCAACATCTGCTCCGCAGTTCGGGCAAATATCACCGTCAGCGAGGACCGCTCCGCAATAATTACATTTCATGCTCAACTTCTCCTCTTACGATCGGCTGCCGTTCTTTTATCGTTATCCTCAACCAGTCTGCTGATCAGTTCCGTGAGATCCGGTGCATCTGAGTTATAGATTTCGTCCTCAGTCTCTTCGATTTCAAGACTGCGCTGAAACTTTTTGATTTCATCTTCAAAATTAATCATAATCAAACCTCTTTCTCTTTATAAAAGGCAATATATATCAATTTTACCTTTGCGTCAGAAAAAAAGCAAGGGTCCTGCTC
The DNA here is from genome assembly GCA_902781505.1 of uncultured Lachnospiraceae bacterium. GTDB lineage: Bacteria > Bacillota > Clostridia > Lachnospirales > Lachnospiraceae > UBA4285. Next base: position 41,336 of record CACZJL010000007.1, read on the forward strand.
CCTTAATAAGGAAACAGGACCCGATAATTACAATTAAAGATTTGAATTAGCAAACGCCCTGAGCAAGCATAGCTTCAACAACCTTCTCGAAACCGGCGATGTTAGCACCAGCTACGAAATCATCCTTTGTAGCATACTTTTCTGCTGCAGAAGAGATGTTCTTGTAGATGTTAACCATGATTCCGTGAAGCTTCTCATCAACTTCATCGAAGGACCAATGTAAACGCTCGCTGTTCTGAGACATCTCAAGAGCAGATGTAGCTACACCACCAGCGTTAGAAGCCTTACCAGGGATGAAGAGAACCTTGTTGTCTGTAAGGTACTTTGTAGCCTCAATAGTTGTAGGCATATTAGCACCTTCACATACTGCGAATACACCGTTAGCAACGAGTGCCTTAGCGTCGTCAAGGTTAAGTTCGTTCTGAGTAGCACATGGAAGAGCTACGTCAACCTTTACATTCCATACGCCGTGATCGTTAGCATCCTTCTTAGCTGTGTACTGAGCGGATGGTCTTGCTTCAGCGTAAGCTGTAAGTCTTGCTCTCTTAACTTCCTTAACTTCCTTAAGGAGATCAACATCGATGCCTTCTGGGTCGTAAATCCAACCTGTAGAATCGGAGCATGTAACAACCTTACCACCAAGCTGATGAACCTTCTCGATTGCGTAGATAGCAACGTTACCGGCACCGGAAACTGCAACAGTCTTGCCGTTGAAGTCTGTGCCATGATCCTTTAAGAGTTCTTCTGTGATGTAAACAAGTCCGTAACCTGTAGCTTCTGTTCTTGCTAAGGAACCGCCGTATGTAAGGCCCTTACCTGTTAACACACCTTCGTAAAGGTTTGTAATTCTCTTATACTGGCCATAGAGGAAGCCGATTTCTCTTCCGCCTACACCGATATCACCTGCAGGTACATCTACATCTGCGCCGATGTACTTGTAGAGTTCTGTCATGAAGCTCTGGCAGAATGCCATGATTTCTCTGTCTGACTTGCCCTTTGGATCGAAGTCAGAACCGCCCTTACCACCACCGATTGGAAGGCTTGTAAGAGAGTTCTTGAATACCTGTTCGAAACCTAAGAACTTAATAATAGAAAGGTTTACTGATGGATGAAGTCTTAAACCACCCTTGTAAGGTCCGATAGAGTTGTTGAACTGTACACGGAAACCTCTGTTAACCTGTACCTGGCCATTATCATCTACCCATGGTACACGGAACTGAATTGCACGATCTGGCTCTGTAATTCTTTCGAGAATAGCGTTCTTTCTGTAGAGCTCCTCATTTGCTTCTACTACCGGTCTTAATGTTGTTAAAACCTCTGTTACTGCCTGTAAGAATTCAGGCTGGTTTGCGTCTCTCTTAGAAACTAACTCTAATACTTCATCAACGTATCCCATATTAATTTCTCCTTTTTATTTTCCCTTTCTCTGAAGGGGTTTACTTTTTACTGCTTTATTATATTAAAGTGTCCTAATTTTATCAAGTATTTTTTAATTTCATTTACTTTTTTAAAACAGAATCAAATTTTATTTACGTAAATTTACCAAATCAAATGAATTCACCCCCTACGCTTTCAAAAGTTAATCAGCTTCTTAAGAATCGAAAGTTGAGCGGTTGACTTTAAAAAAACTTCTACCTGTGTTATGCTTGCACAAGCTCAAAACACAGGAGAAAAATAAATAATGGCATCTTTATCCGAGAGAATTGCGCATGCAATAATCGATTTAAAATATGTAACCAAGCCAACCGTTACACTCACCCCTAAAGGGAAGAGACGTAAGAAGCGGGGAATTTCTGTATTAATCGGATTAATTCTCACGACAATCTTCCTTTTATCTCTGATTGGAGCTGTATTCCAGCTGTTACGGCTGAATGTACTTCCCACCTATCAGATTGTAATTGCAGGCATCATACTGGGACTAATCTGGCTTTACTGCCTGCTCGGACAGTTCTCAAGAAAACGATTCAGAGGAAAGTTCCTTTCCTTTGTCTGTTCCGTACTGCTGCTTACAGCATTTGTCTTCTCATCCCAGACATTGTCCGCATTAAACAAGATTTCTGTTGAATCAAAAGGAAAAGAAGTTACAAAAAAGGGAGACCCTTTCATCATCTACCTTTCCGGTAATGACGAAGAAGGTAAGGTAACAGAAAAAGGACGTTCCGACGTCAACATCCTCCTGGTAGCCAATCCCGAGACGAAGCAGATTCTTCTCGTCTCCACTCCTCGTGATTCTTACATCACGATGAGTAACAAGGATGGTATGACCGGATCAGACAAGCTCACTCACGCAAGTGTTTCCGGATTAAAGTATTCAGAAGAAGCACTTGAAAAACTTTACAATATTAAGATCAACTATTACTTCCGTGTGAACTTCACCGGTGCTGTCGGTCTGGTAGATGCCCTTGGCGGTATCACAGTTGATTCAAGCGTTGCCTTTACCAATGGCGATGAGGCTGCACCTGAGAACTACTCTTTTGTGAAAGGCGAAAACGAACTCAACGGCGATCAGACACTTGCCTTTGTAAGAGAGCGTAAAGCCTTCCCAAATGGTGATTTCCAGCGTGGACAGAATCAGTCAGCTGCTATCAAGGGCATCATCAATAAAGTAACCAGCCCTGCTATCCTTCTTAGATACAGCCAGGTACTCGATGCATTTTCCGAGATGGTAATGACCGACATGCCAACCGCCATGATGACTTCCTTAGTTCAACAGCAGCTTAAGAATTCCTCAGACTGGGAAATCACAAGCATTGAAACAACAGGTACTCCAGGATATGCAGATTGTGAGCTTTACGGCGTACAACACGCCTCAATTGTCAGTCTCGATTCTGCAAGCATCGCGGACACAAAGCGCCAGATCAATCAGGTTCTGAACGATGAAATTCCGACAGAGGCAACACCTGAACAGGCAACCACAGCCACAGGTTCTGCTTTCAAAACAACAGCTGCTGCATCCGCTTCCAAAACAACTGCGGCCAGCACCAAAACAACGACCGGCAAGGCTTCCGGCACCACAGCCACTAAACCTGCTGCTTAAATCACAAAATATTGTACTTTTTTTAAACCTGCCACTCAGAAGGTTGTGCATTCTTAAAAAACATGGTATTTATTAGTTGAGCGTTATTCTTTGGAAAATGCATTGCAATTACTTTATTTTTTAAGAAAACTGACCGTTCTGACGGCAGGAATTTTTATACCTGAAAAGGTGCATTCTGAAGTTAATATATCGCTCTAATAAATTTCCGACATGCAGGATTTTGTGTTGCCGCATGATTGGAAGAAAGAGGATATTATGAAAACACAATTTATCTCAGCAAGCAGCTCCATGAAGAGCACAAAGTACATGGTTGAACTTGCACTCATGATTGCCGTTACACTCGTTATGGCATTCACCCCACTTGGTTACATTAAACTCCCGCTGTTAAGCGCATCATTGCTCACCATTCCGGTTGCAGTTGCAGCTGTCATGCTCGGCCCTGTCGGAGGCCTGACCATCGGACTCGTTTTCGGTCTCACAAGCTTTTACATGGCACTTACCGGTTCTTCTGCATTAGCAGCTCAGCTTATGGCAATCAATCCGGTCTTCTGTTTCCTGCAGACCGTTGGCGCAAGAGCGATAGATGGCTTATGCTGCGGACTGATTTTTAAGGCAATGCACAACAATGCTAAGACTGCCCCATTCTCTTACTATGTCGCAAGCTTTGCCGCTCCTGTTTTAAACACTGTTTTCTTCATGGGTATCATGATGCTTTGCTACTACAACACAGAATACATCCAGGGCTTTGTCACAAAGTTCGGTGTAAACAACCCATTCTCCCTAGTAGTTGCCATGGTTGGCGTACAGGGCTTGCTCGAAGCTGTTGTCTGCACGGTAATCGGTTCCATCCTGTCCCGTGTTCTTTTTAAGGTAATGCACGCAGCTTAATTTCTCCTTATTTTTTTATAAATCTTCGTCCGATTTGCAGACGCAAAAAAAGCCCTCATTCATTTGCAGGAATGAGGGCTTTCATTATTCTGATACACAGGCGTTACAATTCTTCTCCGTTTAGAATAAACTTTTCAATCACATACGCCACACCATCATCATCATTTGAAGGAGCGATAAAGTCAGCGTAACGCTTTACTTCCGGATATGCATTCTCCATCGCTACAGAAAGGCCGGCATACTGAAGCATCGGCACATCGTTTGCTCCATCACCGCATGCTATCAGTTCTTCTCTCTTAACACCGATTCTGCCCAAAAGCTCGTCAAGCGATGTACTCTTGGCCACGTTTTTCGGTACCAGTTCAAGGAAAATATCCTGCGAAAAGAAGACATCAATAACATCACCGTGCAGTTTTATTAAGCGTTTCTGTAACGGAAGCAGCTTTTCATGAGGACCGGCAACCAGAATCTTTGCAACCTCATAGTCAACAAACTTCTCGAGATTATCTACCTTCATAACCTTAGCACCATTACATCTGGCTTCCTCAAGCACATATGGATCCATATCCGATTCCGAAATCACCTTATCTCCATAATAGGTCAGAGGATAAACTCCGGCTTTCTTTGATTCCTCACAGATATCTTTCATAACTCCTTCCGGCATCACATACGATACCAGGAGCTTTCCGGTTCTGCAATCAACGATATTTCCGCCATTATAGGCCAGGATATATCCGCCAAGATTCTTCAAATCCAGAATATCAGCCACCGGTTCCACGCCAAACAATGGACGACCGGACGCTAAAATCACCTTCACACCCTTTTCAATCGCCTTTTTGCAGGCCTCAATATTCACATCCGAAACGTTCTTTTCTGAATCTGTTAATGTTCCGTCCAGATCCAGCGCAATTGCCTTATACTTCATCTGCACCTCTTAAAACTAAACCTCAAGGTATTCCCTGCGATTAGCTGTCATTTCACTTTCTTCTTTCTTTTCCTCTGAATCCGTATCTGATTCCATTTTTTTCTCTTCTGCAATTTTAGGAACCGCCTCAATATCGCGCATCTCAATCAGAGGTGCACCCTTTCCTTCCACATAGTCCCCTGTAATCGTCACTTTGCCAATATTCGGGTCCTTCGGTATCTCATACATGATATCCAGCATCAGATTCTCTAATGTCGAACGAAGTGCTCTTGCTCCTGTCTTCTTCTCCATCGCCTTCTCAGCGATTTTCTCTAACGCCTTATCATCAAATTCCAGATTCACCTCATCTAATGCCAGAAGCTTCTGATACTGCTTGATAATCGCATTCTTCGGGTCCTTTAAAATTGATACCAGCATATCCTGATCAAGTGCCTGTAAGGAGAATACAATCGGCAGTCTTCCAAGAAACTCCGGAATCATACCAAATTCTCTTAAGTCTTCAATAGTCACCTTCTGTAAGATATTCGGATCATCCTTATATTCATCCTTTAATTCCGCGTTAAAACCAATGGAAGAGCTCTCTGTCAGACGGTTTCTGATAATTTCTTCAAGCCCCGGGAAGGCTCCTCCGCAGATAAAGAGAATGTTTCTGGTATTGACCTTAACCAGCGGAACCATGGCATTCTTTGAGGAGGCTCCAACCGGAACTTCAACCTCACTGCCTTCTAAGAGCTTTAACATTCCCTGCTGAACCGATTCACCGGAGACATCCCGGCTTCTGGTTTCTTTCTTTTTCGCAATCTTATCAATCTCATCTATAAAGACGATACCGTGCTCTGCCTTCTTAACATTGCCACCGGCCGCATCAAGGAGCTTGCTGATGACGCTCTCAATATCATCACCAATGTAACCTGCCTCCGTCAGTGACGTCGCATCCGCAATGGCAAGCGGTACCTCAAGCATTCTCGCAATCGTTCTGACAAGATAGGTTTTACCTGAACCTGTCGGTCCGATCATCAGCATGTTAGACTTCTCAATTTCGATATCATCCATTGTGTTTGTCGCCACCCTCTTATAGTGGTTGTAAACTGCAACAGACATTACCTTCTTCGCCTGATCCTGTCCAATGACGAAATCATCGAGACGCTGTTTAATCACATGCGGAGCTGGAACATCCGCGAGATTCAGCTGAATATCTTCCTCTTCTTCCTCTTTCTTTGAAGCGTCAGGAGCCTGCCCGAAACGAAATCCTCTGAATCCGTTCATGAACGGCTGCATTTGCCGCATCATTTCCTCATACTCTTCCTTTGTCTTCGGCATGGAATCATACGCCTGCTTCATACAATCCTGGCAAATGTACATACCACTCTGGAATTCTGTTAATTTACCTGCGGTCTCTTCACTTCTGCCGCAAACCATACATTTTTTAATATTTTCAGCCATATCTGACCTCTTTCACTTGATTTATATCACTTAGAATACGGAATTCTGCCCAAAAAAGCAAGTATACAAAAACCGCGGCACGCATCCTGCACATGATCTTTGCAAAGACGTTCACCGCGGTTTATTAAATCAACCGGAATTATTATTTACCTGTATTTTCGCTCTGACTGCCAAGTGTTACCTCAGCTGTCTTTAACACATAAGAGGAGTTCTCCATGTGATAATAGCCAACCGTTACAGTCTCTCCGGCCTTATAGTAGTTCAATGTTTCACTTAAAGAAGACTGTGATGTAACGGACTTTCCGTCAAGAGTCACAATGATGTCGTAATCACCAAGTCCTGCCTTCTCTGCAGGAGAACCTGACTGAACATATTTAATCATCAGACCCTGAGGATAGCCGTAGGAAGAAGCGACAGAACTTGTAATATCAAGTCCTGAGATTCCAAGGAATCCCTTATCAGAAGAACTTACCTTTGTTCTTGTCTCTGCGGAGCTTAAAGAATCAATCAGGTCCTTAACGGTAGAAACAGGAATCGCATAAGCCATGCCTTCTACACCGGTCTCACTGGTCTTGGCAAAGTTAATTGCAATGACCTTACCATTTGTATCGAGCAGCGCGCCGCCGGAGTTACCGGAGTTAATTGCTGCATCCGTCATCATCAGGTTGCTGAAGGTGTAGTTGCTGACTGTAATTTCACGATTCAGTGCACTGACATATCCAACTGTTACGGACTGTCCTTCACCTAACGCATTACCAATGGCAATAACCTGGTTACCAACTTCAACGGTATCGGAATCGCCAAGCTCTGCAATAGAAATCGCATTTAATGTGCTTTCCTTCATATCTGTTACCTTGACAGAAACGACAGCGACATCCTTGTCAGTACGAACGCCCTTAACAGAGCAGGTTACAGACTGTCCATCGACAAACACTACCTTCAGGTCATCAACGTTATTAACAACATGAGCATTGGTAAGAACAATCAGTTCCCCTTCGTTTTGTCCGATGATGATACCGGTACCGGATACGGAATAGGTCTGTGACTGGTTTCCAAACCAGTATGAGCTTCCTGTAGAAGTCTCCGATCCTGTAATTTCAACCATTGCCGGCAGAGTTGCCTTTGCAATTGCTGTGACATCTGAAGTTCCTGCTGATGACGTTCCGCTGCTACTTGATGTCAGCGTATTTGTCGTAGTATTAATGGTCACATTTTTATTATTCAGCTCTTTGTTGCCAAAATAGGTAATACCAACCATCGTTCCGCCGGCAACCACGCCAAAAATCACGCCTGAAAGAACCAGACCGCAAACCTTCTTCACAAAAGGATTCATTGGCTTCTTAGGCTTTCTGCCTGCTCCTCCGGTTGTTCCTGTGCTCCCTGTATAATTCACACTTCCAGGATCACTTGTGCTGCCTGCATAGTTAGAATCGTAAAAATCATCCATCTTTTTACCTCCTTATATGAATCAAGCCGTATTCAAACTCGAGTTTATTCGCTAAAGGTCATCTTTTAAGCCCATATAACGGTCTTTTAAAGTACCTTCCTTAAGACAATTGTTATATTACTCTGTAATTGTGTTTAATTTGTGTGCATTGCACCAAAAACTGTGAAGTAAATGTGAAATTTCCGCCATGCCTTTAGCGATGCCTTGAAGGGGCTTAAGTGAAGCCTCGAAGGGACTTTAGCGAAGTCTCGAAGGGCCTCTCTGTCAACTCCCTCAGGCCGTAAAAAAACCCATCGCCGTAAAGGTCGATGGGTATTACAATTTTTATGTCTGTTAAATCAGGACCGCAGTGCTATAATCTGCTGTACACCTGCTGTTTGCCTGTTAATCAGCAATTACTGTCCGATTAAAGCCATAACTTCCTTTGTCAGCTCATCAAGCTGCTCCTCAGAATCAGAAAGGCTTGTTCCCTTAACGCCCATGTAGAACTTGATCTTTGGCTCTGTGCCGGATGGTCTTGCGCAGCACCATGCATTGTCAGAAAGCTGGAAGTATAAAACGTTAGAAACCGGGAGTCCTGTTTCCTTTGTCTCATTTGTTTCAAGGTCAACAATCTTGTTCTCCTTGTAATCACGGAACTCTTCAACCTTCCACTTACCAATTGTCTTTGGAGGATTGCTTCTTAACTGATCCATAAGAGCTGCAATTTCCTTAGCGCCTTCTGCACCCTTCATTGTGATTGCCTTCTGGCCTTCACGGTAGTAACCGTACTTCTCATAGATATTTAACATCTGATCCCAGAGAGTGATGCCCTTGCTCTTGTAGTAAGCTGCTGCTTCGGCTAATGCCATAACGGCAGATGGAGCATCCTTATCTCTTGCATGTGTACCAACGAGACAGCCGTAAGACTCCTCGAAACCAAACTCATAGAAGTAAGAGTTGTTCTGCTCAAAGAACTTAATCTGCTCACCGATAAACTTGAAGCCTGTCAGAACTTCAATCAGCTTTAAGCCGTATTCCTTTGCAATTGCCTTGGCAAGTTCTGTAGAAACGATAGTTGTAACAAATGCGCCGTTGTCGTGAAGAAGATTCTTCTCCTTTCTCTGAGAAAGAAGGTATTCTGCAATCAGCATTGCGGACATGTTACCTGTAAATGGCATGTATTCGCCTGTCTTAGTGTCCTTTGCATAAATACCAAGACGGTCAGCATCAGGGTCAGTTGCCATAACGATATCTGCATCCTTCTCCTTCGCAAGAGCTAATGCATATTCAAATGCCTTAGGATCTTCCGGATTTGGATATGCAAGAGTTGTGAAGTTTGGATCTGGCTTCTCCTGTTCCGGAACGATGTAAACGTGCTTGAAACCAAGTTCCTTTAATACACGTCTTACGAAAATATTACCTGTTCCATGGAATGGTGTATAAACGATCTTTAAATCATCAGCAACCTGCTTGATAACTTCTTCATTCAAGCAGTTATTCTTCAGAGCCCGGATGTACTTGTCATCCATCTCAAAACCAATCACATTGTAAAGACCTGCAACACTTGCAGCTTCCTTATCCATTGTCTTTACGCTGTTGTAATCTGTAACATTACGAACCTCAGTGATAATCTGTGTATCCTTTGGAGCTGTAATCTGAGCACCATCTTCCCAATAAACCTTGTAACCATTGTATTCCGGTGGATTGTGGCTCGCTGTCACAACAATACCTGCGATGCAGTGAAGCTCTCTTAATGCGAATGAAAGCTCTGGTGTTGGACGAAGGGAGGGAAAAATAAATGCCTTAATTCCATTTGCAGCCAGGCACAGTGCAGCCTCTTCTGCGAATTCAGGAGACATTCTTCTGCAGTCATATGCAATCGCAACACCGCGGTCAGCACCGTTCTCCTTGAGAATGAAATTAGCAAGACCCTGTGTAGCCTTTCTTACGGTGTAGATATTCATGCGGTTTGTACCGATGCCGATTACTCCACGTAAACCACCTGTACCAAATTCAAGATCTTTGTAGAAGCGATCTTCGATTTCTGCCTCATTTCCTTCGATAGACTTTAACTCTGCCTTGGCAGCCTCATCGAAGTATGGATTTTCACACCATTCCTTATAGGTTTCCATATAACCCATGTCACTTACCTCTCTTTATAAATAATATTAATAATTGACTCAATTTAACAGAGTCCATTTTATACTTATTCTTCCTCATCTGCAACCGAATCTGTTAAAGCTTTCACGCATTCAGCGAGTGCCTCCTTCTCATCCGGTCCTTCTGCCGTGAGGATTACTGTATCCCCCTGTTTTACGCCCGCTGCAAGAAGTGAAATCACACTCTTGCACGTTGAATGGCTTTCAAAATTCTCACCAAAAAGCAGACGAATCTTTGAAGTATACTTTAAGGCCGCTTCAGAAAGGGCCGTTGCAGGTCTTAAATGAATTCCAAGCCTGCCTTTAATCGTTATTTTTTCTTGTCTCATTTTTCCTTTACGTTGACAGTTACCGAATAACTGCCGCTGATGGTAACACCTGACGGTGCGGTAAATGTTACAGGAAGCTGTTTCTCACCGACGGTTACACCGGAAAGAGAAACAACAGGGTTCAGTTCCTGTGGCTGAATCGTGCCATCCGGTATTTCTCCCGTGAGAACAACCTTCAATGCAGAACCTGTAAGAGTTGCCGTAAGGTTTTCTGCAAGTCCTTCTATTTTGATATCCTTTAATGCTACATCAACCGTTTTATTTCGATTATCAATCACCTGAACATTGATTGTTATCATGTCTTCCGTCACCATGGATACCCCTTCTGGCGCATAGTCTGAAAGCCAGATTCTGAAGGTTGTATCTTCTTTTAATCCATCAACATTTAAAACGGAGGACGGCACGGCAAATTCCTGAATATTATCAAGTACGGACTTTGCTCCGGAAATATTAACTGAAGCGGTGCTTGGCGTAACCTTGCCAAGTGTGTAGCCATTTGCCACACTGCCACTCGTTACAACCTTTAACGGAACGGATTTTGTCTGTTTCACTGTCGCCGTATAGACAACTTCCGTCTCAGAAAGTGTCAGATTATCGACACTGATGACGTTTCCATCAACATCATACAGCATAATGGATGCCTGATCATTGATGTCCGAATTCACATTCGATACATCGTAGATTGCACGTACACGGCTGATGCTGTCAATTTTTGAGGTCGGACCGGTAATCTTGACAAGAGACGGCGTAATCGACTCATTTGAAATCGTATAGCCTGACTCCGGTGTTCCACTTGTTGTAAGTGTAATACTGAATTCCTGTGTCTTTCGATTCTCAATATCAAGCTCCACCGCAGATGTATTCGGCGTTACCGTAACTCCGGTCAGCTTTCTGCCGTTTTTCATTACGGTTACATGGATATCTGCATAATTAGAGTAAGCACTCATCTCACTCAAATCGGCTTTCGCAACGATATCAGAAGCCTTGATTTCACTGATGATACTTAACGGACCGCTGAGGGTAACAGAAATCTTTCCGCCATCCACAACCGAGTACGTGTAGCCTTTTTCTGTAAGCGCCGATTCATTCTCAAGAACCACGGATACATTGCTGACCGTTACGGTCTTTTTCGGATCATAGACATTTACAATCATGGCCCAGAGTACAAAACCGGAAATCAGAGCAATCAGCTTCAGAGAGAAGTTATTAAAAATTAATTTCTTCATGAACGATCCTCCTTATTCTCTGCATTTTTACCTCTAAGCATGGAGAAGAATGAGAATCTGCGCATTTCCATTCCTGAGCTTGTACGAAGGGCATCGAGTTCCTTTCGTAAGGTCTCACGATTCACATCTCTTTGTAAGACACCACTCTGTGCAATGGAAACCGCACCGGTCTCTTCTGAAACAATAATCGTAAGGGAATCGGTCACTTCACTGATTCCGACACCGGCACGATGTCTTGTGCCAAGCTCCTTACTCAGATTGACATTGTCTGAAAGCGGCAGATAACATGTCGCTGCCACAACTCTGTCGCCACGAACAACAACCGCACCATCATGAAGCGGCGTATTGTGTTCGAAAATGTTAATCAGCAGCTGGCTTGTAAGCAGGCCATCCACCTCAATTCCTGTCTTAATATACTCATCAAGATGAAAATTTTTTTCAATTACAATCAGGGCCCCCGTCTTCACGGCTCCCATCTCAAAAGCAGCACGGATCAGCTCATTCTCTGTCTTTGTCGAGAACATGCCACCCTTAGCCTGCGCCTTATCTCCATTTAAGAAATCAAACGCAATCTTCTTTCGTCCGAGCTGTTCAAGTGCTCTGCGAAGTTCCGGCTGAAAGATAATTACCAGCGCAATAATACCGACTGAAATCGTCTTCTGCGCCAGCCAGATGATGGTTCGCAGATTGAGCATCCAGGCGACCATAGCGAAAAGCAGAATAATAATCATGCCCTTTAAAACCGCATACGCCTTGGTGTTCATAATCCATGCCAGCACGTAGTAAATTGCTGCTACCATCAGAAAGATTTCAATCACATCTGACACACCAATGGAAGGAATATAAAATTGCGAAAAAAAGAAATCTAATATGTTGTTCACTTTTCACTCTCTTCCCTTGTTTCCAAAGAATCCTTCTTTGTTTTTCTGTTTGTAAACTTCGTAACCTTCACTTCCTGACGCGCAATCACACGCTTTGGAATTGCTGTTACGTAGTAGTAATACTCACTGTCCTCGAACCGTAAATGCTCCGTTCTCTTGTAATCCAAATTGAATCGGAAAATGCCGGAGAGATACCCGATCAATGCCCCAAGCGCCGTGCCAACAACGGTTCCGGCCAGATCTAACTGTCCTTCGAGTAACACATCTGAAATCAGAAGAGTCAGGAACTGTGTTGTCACACCGGCAATAATCGCATAATTCCAGGCATGTGCAACCGCTCTGGTTCTCACATAGTATACAACTCCCATGGTAACCAAGGTCATAATCAGTACAACCAGCATTGCACGGTTCATCAGGATACTTTCATAAATGTAACTGAACATGTGAACATTGTCTGTCGCAGTCTGACGAGTCAGTGTTGTCTCATAAACCGAGATGGTATTTAACATATAAAAGCTAAAGATTCCGATACAGGTAGGAATCACATTCACCGCTCCGAAATTCAGGGCAATTACAATCGGTATTACATACGGAATCTTAAGAAATGCACAGACACCGGCAAGCAGAATAATATAGGCTGCCTTCGGTGTGAATCGCAGAAACAAAAGATACAGCACCACAATAATGATTCCCATTGCCAGTCCCAGTTCGGTTGATAAAGCGAACAGATGTACAAAAATAAATCCGGTATCCACAAGGAGCATGAATTTGCCCGGAAGGAATGCACAGACTAAAGATAACAACAGGATAAAATATGGATTTTTTAGTGCTCCAAGATATCCGATGCTGCCATTTAACAATATTAACGTAATCAAAGTCACAAGGAATCGAAAAGCTGGCACGATGCGGCTGTCATGCGCATCATAAAACTTTATTATCTTTTCCCTGATTTCAAGTAAAAAACCCATAAGTTAACTTTCTTTCTTATTTGAACTGCTGTCATTCATCTTCTTCAGAATGTTTCTTCTGCTCTCATAGCGCTTTACATCAACGCGGGTTCTGTCATAGAGCGAAGAATAGTAATACGTCGCAATCAGCGTATAGATAATGACAAAGGCAGCATAGATGCCCCATGGCAACTGCCATAATTTAGCCGGAGTAAAGGTATTCACCAGCTGCTCAATTTTCTCTGCCTGTGTCGGATTAATCATCGCAACTACCAGACCGATAAAAAACAACGAAACATTTGTAATCAGGAAGGTCTCAACCACTCCGTTCATGACAAATTTTCTCTTTGAAACATGCGCAGATTCCAGTATTTCGCGAGCTTCTTTTTTTTCATACATCGCCATACCGGTCATCACGCGAATCTTTTTCTCGTCTACCACACGTTCACCTCTTTCTATTCCATAAGATTTTATCATATTTTATTGTTTTAGAAAAGAACGAGGCAATGAAAAAACCTGTAAAACCAAACTTTGGTCTCACAGGTTCTTCACTGTATGATTTTATTTTAAGTCTGCGTCATATCCTGCTGCACACACTGCTGCAATCAGTTTGGAAGCGGGAATTTCCTGTTTCATGTGAACAAGCGCCTCTTTTCTGCCCAGGTTCACCTCTGCAAGAACACCATCCATCTCATTTAATGCATTTTCCACGCGAATCGTGCAGTTTTTACAATGCATTCCGCCAATACTGAGGCGCTGATCAAATGGATAGTTCTTTTTATTTGGATCTCCTGCTTTCACTCTCTTCACAGAATCACCGCCACTTCCACAGCAACCACTGTGAATTCGCCTGCGACTTTCCCTTATTCCCAACACAAAGGATCCGGCTAATATCATCATAATAATAATTGTTGCTGCCATTTTATTTCTCCTTTTTCGATCTGTGCTCTGACTCAGACTGTGCATAAATGCAGTGACTGCAGTCACCACCGGAGCACTTGTGTCCCTCGCTTCCGCACATTCCGTTTTTTATATTGTACCTTGTGGCTGCAATGGCACCCACGATAATTAATGCCAGAATAATAACTGATGTGAGATTCATAATGCTCCTTTCTTAAGTCAGCCTGATCAGATACTGTCGACTGCAAGTTTACTTTCTGTTTTCACCTTTGGTGCCGGACGAATAATGAAGAATACTGCAACCATCAAGAGAATGATTGCAATGACCTGTCCGATTCCAAATCCTGTTACACCTGTCATCCATCCGCCAAGCTGATATGCTTCAAATGCAAGGAAATATCCCATGCAAAGCTGATAGATTACTGCAAACCATCCCCACGCCTTGCTTCCCATTTCTCTGAGAGTTGCTGCAATTGCTGCAACACAAGGAGCGTTGAAGCAGTTTAAAAGCATGAAGGAAAGACCAACTAAAGCACTTCCGCCAAACATGGTAGAAATTGCTGCTTCAATTTCGCCTTCTGCTTCACCTGCACCCGCTAAAACACCGAGGGTACCGACTGCCTGTTCCTTCGCCATCAAGGCTGAAATTACAGATACAGCCCCCTTCCAGTCGCCAAAGCCAACCGGCTTAAAGATCCAGGCAAGTACTGAACCAATTGCCTGTAACATGGAAGATTCAATATCACCATCAAGGTATTCGAATGCAAAGGAGAAGTTGCTTAAGAACCAGATTACAACACACGCTGTAAAGATGATCGTACCTGCCTTAATTATAAAGGCCTTTGCTCTCTCCCACATATGAAGAAGAACACCTCTGAAGGATGGAATATGATATGCCGGAAGTTCCATTACGAATGGAGCTGGCTCACCTGCAAATGCTTTTGTTTTCTTTAATGCAATTCCTGAAAGAATAATTACTGCGATTCCAAGGAAATACATGGCAGGTGCCACAAATGCGGAACCTGGGAAGAAGATGGTTGCAATCATTGCGATAATTTCAAACTTTGCAGAACAAGGCATGAAAGTGGAAAGCATGATTGTCATTCTGCGATCCTTCTCTTCTTCGATTGTTCTTGCCGCCATGACAGCCGGCACGCCGCATCCTGTACCAATTAACATCGGAATGAAGGATTTGCCGGAAAGGCCGAATCTTCTGAAGATTCTGTCCATGATGAACGCAACTCTTGCCATATATCCTGAATCTTCAAGTAATGACAGGAAGAAGAAAATCATCAGCATCTGAGGAACAAAGCCAAGTACGGTTCCAACGCCACCGATAATACCATCAACAATCAGACTCTGTAACCATCCGGCAACGCCTAGTGCTTCAAGTCCTGAATTAGCTGCATCTGTAATAATCTCACCAAACAGCACATCATTTGTCCAGTCAGTTGCTGCCGTTCCGATTGTTGTTACAGAAATATAATACATAATAAAAATCAATGCTGCAAAGATTGGAAGAGCAAGGAATCGATTGGTAACAATCTTATCGATTTTATCAGACACACTCAACTCGCCCGGCTTGCGCTTCTTTTTAACAGACTTTGATACAAGTCCCTGAATATATTCATATCTCTGATTCGTGATGATGGATTCTGCATCATCATCGCATTCTGTTTCACAATCTGCAATATGCTGCTCAATATGAGCTTTCACCTCATCGCTTAAAGCCAGACGCGCGAGTACCTTTTCATCCCGCTCAAACACCTTGATTGCCATCCAGCGAATAGCTCTTGCGTCGACCAGTGATTCAATGGATTCCTCGATATGAGCAATCGCATGTTCAACGCTGCCGCCAAAGACATGTGGGAGTTCTCCCTCTCTTCCTTCCTTCGCAAGTGCAATTGCTGCTTTTGCTGCATCCATCGCACCGTCATTTTTTAAGGCGCTCATTTCAACGACCTTACAGCCAAGAGCTTGTCCAAGCTTCTTTGTGTCAATGACATCACCGTTTTTCTTAACCAGATCCATCATATTCACTGCAACAACAGTTGGAATACCAAGTTCAATCAGCTGTGTTGTCAGATACAAGTTACGTTCAATATTTGTGCCGTCAATAATATTTAAAATGACATCCGGTCTTTCATCTACCAGATATCTTCTTGTTACAACCTCTTCAAGAGTATATGGGGAAAGAGAGTAAATACCAGGTAAATCCTGAATGAATACTTCCTTATTTCCTTTTAAGTGTCCTTCCTTTTTTTCGACTGTAACGCCAGGCCAGTTACCGACATACTGAGAACTGCCTGTCAATGCATTAAAAAGTGTTGTTTTGCCGCAGTTTGGGTTACCTGCTAATGCGATTTTAATCTCTGCCATTTCCTTGTCCTTTTCCCTTTAGTTTTCTTCCATTTCAAGAATATCTGCATCCGCCTTACGAAGCGATAATTCATATCCTCTTACTGTAATCTCAACCGGATCGCCAAGTGGCGCCACTTTACGAACATAAATGGAAGTACCTTTGGTAATCCCCATGTCCATGATTCTTCTTTTCACTGCACCGGTTCCCTGAATCTTAGTCACAACTGCACTCGATCCCACAGGAATGTCTCTTAATGTTTTCATGTTCCATCCTCCCTTAAACAAAGATTTTTGCTGCCATTTCCTTAGTGACAGCAAGTCTTGAGTCTTTAATGCCGACAATCACATCCCCGTTATGTGATGAAATCACCTGTACATCCGCTCCTACACAAAAGCCTAAATCTTCAAGATGTTTCTTTACCTGAGCTGTTCCTGTCGTTCTCTGTACAAAGTACCTTCCTCCCGGCTCTGCAAATGTTAAAGGTAACATTTTTTACCTCCTGTAAATTAAGACGCACAACGGTTCGTCTTATCTAACTTGCATACAGTTTATACCAACTAACTCGTAATGTCAACAACTAACTATAATTTTATCCATATTACCATGGTTTGTTTAAGCGCACACGTAAAAAAGGCCGCGAAACAAACGTTTCGCGGCCTAACCTTAATTAATTTACATTGTTACGATTCCGAACTGATTCAAAATAGCACTTATTAAAATAATGATACAGAAGATTGGAGCTATGTATTTAACAACAATAACAAACATGCCCTTTCTTCCGAATTTAGAGGAAACCTTAACTTCTTCCTCAATTTTGTCAATTCCGACATACTTTGTAACAAGGATGCAGGTGCAGAACGCTGCAATCGGCATCATCAGAGAGTTTGTAAGGAAATCGAACATGTCAAGAATACTCATTCCCGCTAAGGAAATGAAGTCTAATACATTGAAACCTAATGCACTTAAAATACCCATTACAAGATAAAGAAGCGTAATCAGAACAGTACATACCCTGTGGCTCTTATGAATCTCATCACAAAGTGAGGAAACAGAAGTTACCATCAGAGAAATGGAACTTGTCAATGCAGCAAGTAATACCAGCAGGAAGAAGAAAAATCCTACAATAGAACCAAATGGCATATTAGCAAATACCTTTGGAATGGTAATGAACATCAGGGATGGACCCGCCTTCAGGTTCGCTGTTGCATCAGCACCGGAATAGGCAAATACAGCGGGGATGATCATGCAGGCTGCAAGTATTGCAATCGCAGTATCAAAGATAGAAACCTGCTTAATGGACTTCTCCATATCGATTTCTCTCTTCATGTATGAACCGTAGGTATAAAGAATACCCATTGCAATGGAAAGAGAATAGAACATCTGTCCCATTGCTGATACAAAGGTCATGACAGAGAACTTTGAAACATCCGGTACAAAGATGTACTTAACGCCTTCAAATGCACCTGGTCTTGTCATAACAAAGCCCGCAATTACAACTGCAATGATAACAAGAACTGGCATCATAACCTTGGAAGTTGCCTCTACGCCACTTTCAACACCGATGAATACAACGATGCATACGAGGAGAAGATATACCAGGAAACATGCAATGGTTAATTTAGGATCGCCAAGGAATTCCGTAAATGTAGTCTCCTCTGCAAGATACTGAGACTTTCCGGTCAGGTAACCGACGAAATAACGGAATACCCAGCCTCCGATTACTGCATAATAACCGCCGATTAACATTGGGATGACCGCATTAATCCAGCCGCCAAACTTGTGAAAGAAGGAAGAGCCAAACGCACCAAAGGATCCTACAGGACTCTTTCTTGTCATTCGACCAATTGTCATTTCACTCGTCATCATTGTGTAACCAAAGGTTATCGCTAAGATAATGTAAACTAATAAGAAGATACCGCCGCCATATTTAGCAGCAAGGTATGGGAAACGCCAGATATTACCAAGTCCTACCGCAGAACCTGCTGTAGCAAGGATGAATCCGAGCTTTCCGGAAAAAGAAGCTCTTTTCTTGTCCATAATAAAACTCCAATACTAAAAAATTTACAGGCAAACAAAATACTTAGAAATACCTTGTTACCCGCGAGCTTGTTTATTATATCTTATTCGTTTAATAATGGCAATCACTATATTTTAATGCTTTAATATAGCGAAGATTTAAAGTCAGAAATCAGTTTGCATGGCGCCTTATGGAGAATGTATTCTTCTCCTGATCGAGGGAAATGATGAAATAAATCTTCCCCTCATTCCATTCTGCGCGAATCCTTCCTTTCAGCACTCCCACAATCTGACGTGCCATGGAAAGCCCGATTCCAAACCCGCTTTTCTTTGAATTATGTGAAGTATCGGCACGGTAGAATCGGTCAAAGAATTTACCGCAATCCACATCTTTGCCGTCTTTATAGTCATTCGATACAATGATATCTACCGAGCGCTTCTCTTTCATGACGGAAAGCTGCACTGTTCCGCCATCATCACAGTATTTGGCCGCGTTATCAAGAAGGATGTTCATCAACTCCTGCACAAGAGATGCATCGGTCTTCACAACCAGATCCTCCGTAATTGCATGAGTGAACTGCTTTCCGGCCTGTTTCATGACTGCCTCAAAAGAATCCGCTGTCTCTCTTGCCATATCCGAAACATTGACATCCGTAATTGTAAGATTCTCGCCGTCCTCTTCCATTCTGGCCATCGTGATCAGGTTATTGACCAGTCGACTCAGTCGTTTTACCTGATTCATAGTCGATTTCGTCCATTCATTCTCACCCTGCGCCATTTCAAGCACTTCCGTATTGGCAGAAATGACCGCAAGCGGCGTTTTAAGCTCATGTCCTGCATTAGTGATAAACATTTTCTGCTTTTCCACAGCCTCAACAATAGGCTCGACCACCTTGCCTGAAATCAGCACCGATGTAATCCAGACAATAAACAGGGCCACAATAAGAATTCCAAGAGATATCTGAGCCAGATATCTGGCGCCTGTCAGCTCCTGCGTACAATCAAGGAAGATCACAAGATCCGTTCCATCAGAAAGAACTACTCTTCTGATATCATAGTAGGACTTATCAATAGCAACCACAACATTGGTCATTCCAGGTGCTGCATATTCCTGCGCGTAATCAACCGCCATCTCCGTGTCAAACTGTGCGATATGATTGACATTAACCTCCATTAAGTTGTCATTCACGTCATACAGCACCGTAAAATAGCGGACTTCAAATGCAAATTCCGCTGTGATTCCGGCCTTTTTCACGGTTCGTGACACATCTTCGACTTCACCGTTCTGCTCCTCAATCAGCGAAATCCGGTTCTTCACAACCTGTCTGATTCGGATGGCATTACCAAGATTCAGAGCAAGAAACAGCACGGTCAGAAGTGTCGCCATGACTCCAAGGACCGTCAGTACAAATTTTCTCTGTAGCTTTTTCTTCATAGGCTCACGCCCTTTCTGTCATAAGTTTAAAGCTTCCATCCTTCTCACCGGAAATCACAACGCGCGCATTAATCGCAGACAGTTTCTTTCTTAAGAAGGAAATATAGACCCAGACAACTTCTCTCTCTGCTTCCAGATCATTCTTCCAAAGCTTGTCATATAACTGATCTGTCGAAATCTCCTTATTCGGATTTCGTAAAAACAGCTCCATAAGCTCCGCCTCTTTACCCGCCAGACGAATCGTATTTTCACTCTTCAGCTCAAGATTCTCCGTATTTAAGGAAACATCCGCCCATTTCACCTCAGTCGGGGTATAGCTTGTATTTCTGCGGGTCAGCGAATGAATTCTTGCAACCAGCTCTTTCATGGCAAATGGTTTGGTCAGATAATCATCTGCCCCTGCATCCAGACCTTCAACGCGGTTTTCTACTTCTGCCTTAGCTGTTAAGAGCAGGGTCGGAGTAAGATCCCCAGACTCTCTCAGTTCGCGAAGAAGCGTCAGCCCATCCTTTCTTGGCATCATAATATCAAACACATACGCATCATATGCACCGGCCGATGCCTTTTCAAAAGCCTCCTGTCCATCATATGCCGGATCCGGTTCATATCCCTGCATGGAAAGAATGGCACAGACCGCCTTTGACAGTTCCTTTTCATCTTCTGCAAGTAAAATTCTCATCTTTATTCCTCATCTTCCAAAATCAAATCTCTGATTGTCTGCATCGAAAGGTCCGTAGAAGCCATTTCATCCGCACAGCGCTTCAATTCAAGCTCAATCAGTCTGGTATTTCTGATATTCTTTTTGTATTTCAGCTTGTGTTCAAGCGCTGCCCAGGAGTCCATCGCAATCGTACGAAGCTGAATCTCCACAAAAAACTCTCCCGGATTATTACCGTTCACATCCTCAAATGGTTCCTTCACCTTCAGAATCATGTGAAAACTACGATATCCATTTGGCTTTGCATTCTTAATATAATCCTTTTCCTCAACGATCTCACAATCGGCAAATTCTCTGATTTTCACAACATTTCGATACACATCGTCAATAAATGCACTCACAATACGGATTCCAATCGCATCGTGCAGCTCATAAAGAGCCGTGTGCGGCGTGACAGGCAGCCCTTTTCTGACACATTTTTCGCGCATCGATTCCTCTTCCTTAATTCGAGAACTCATGTGTTCAATGAGACCGATGCCGGTCACCTTCTTCTCTTCCTCAGCATATTTCAAAATTCTTGATTTAATATCTTCCATCACAAGCGGCAAAGTATCTCTGACGCTTCCATAAATACTCTCTTCCATAATACTTCCTCATTTACAGCGTCTCCTGCTTTCCCCCAAAACATCAGCAGTCCCGCCTCTTTCGCTTATTATCGCATATTCACTCTGACAGGTACAATGAACTTTCTGTGACGGCGCCCGCCGGCGCTGTTCCAGCTCACATGTGAAAACGCAGGCCTGCATCTGGCAGACCTGCGCTTCACTTTGGGAGGTTCAAAAATGTATAAAAATGAATCGTAACACCTTACTCACCGGCGATTTTAGCTCGCCTTCTGATACGGATCAAAATTCATTGTAGAAATATCAAACTTACTGCCTTCAATACCTGACTTTTGCATACTGTTTGTGTAAATAAAGCCGGTTACAACCTTCGCACCTTTATCATAACTTGACAGCTGAATCATAACGAAAGGAACCGCATATCTTGCTGAAGAAATTGTCTCCATCCCCGGAATCGAATACTTCAGATTTGAGCAGCTCTTAATAGGACGATCCGTAATAAAGCTGCCATTACCTGCATAGGCACAACCAACCGCTTCGCCTAACTCCTCATCATAAAGATACAAGGCATAGGCTCCATAGAACTGAATATTGCAGTCTACATTCGTCCAGTCAAGGTCATCAGCGCCCTGAGCAACCTTACCATCATTTCCAATCCAGTCCGTTTCTGCCCCATGATAATAAGCATCCCGACATTCCGCTTCTGCCGTATCAAGCAAATTCTCATCTGCCTGGATATGACGATTCGCAAGAATCTCCATTCCATACGGAAATGCCGCCGCAACTGCAACCATAACAATAGTCACAACAATCATTAACTGAGCTAAAGTAACCCCCCTGGTTCTTAAGCTCCTGAGCTTTTTCTTCTCCATTTACCATCACCCAACCTTGTTCCGACACTGTAAGCCAAAATTCGTTCTTCTACTGTTTGTAGTATAGTATACTAGTACATATATTTCAATACATTATTTTACCGGTCTTTCCATGACCAAAAACAATATCCGGCCTGCATACAAAAAAGCGCCTGCCAGAGTAACTCCAGTCAGACGCTTTATAAACTTCACTTCGAAAATCTGATTATTCCATCACTTCCGCCACTTTCGGCATCCATTCGGAAATATGAATATGCTGCGGACATACTGCCTCACAGCTCGCACATCCGATACATGTGCTTGCAGGACCATAGCCCTGATTCAGATAATTGTGATAATACTCCTCTTCCGGAGAGAAATCCTTTCTCTTCATCAGAAATCTGGTATTATACAACGCAAAGAAATTCGGAATCAGAATATTCTGCGGGCAGGAACTTGCCTCCACGCAATATCTGCAACCGGTACATGGAATCGGAATCGTCTTACGAATCAGCTCGGCAGCCTTTAAACAAAGCTCCCGATCCGCGGCACTTAACGGTGTAAAATTCCGCATCCAGTCGGTATTCTCATCGAGCTGTTCCATCGAGCTCATTCCGGATAACACCACCATAACTTCCGGCAGACTCGCGGCAAATGCTAACGCCCACCTTGACATACTCCAGTCCGGATGTGCAGCCTTAAACATATCCTGCACCTCCTGTGGCGGATTGCTGAGAGTTCCACCCTTCACCGGCTCCATGACAATAACCTTTTTCCCATGTTTTACTGCTACTTCATAGCACTTTCGCGCCTGAATTCCGGCACTTTCCCAGTCCAGATAGTTAATCTGAAGCTGAACAAATTCGAAGAACGGATATTTCGTTAAGATGTCATCTAAAAACTCCGGTGTATCGTGACACGAGAATCCAAGGCACTTAATCTCACCAGACTCCTTCTTCTGCTTCACAAACTCAATTGCATCGTACTTCAGCGCCAATTCATAATTGACATTATTCATGTCATGCATGAGATAATAATCAAAATACTCCACCTGAAGATTCTTCTTCTGGGTCTCAAAAATCCGGGAAACATCCTCTTTTGAATGAAGCATCATATCCGGCATCTTCGTCGCAACTGTAAACTCATCTCTTCCATGACGGGCCACAACCGCCTTACCCACTGCTCGCTCACTGGTACCGGCGTGATACATCCACGCAGTATCACAATACGTAAAGCCTCTTTGTAAAAAGAGATCCACCATTTCGTTTAACTGTTCTTCATCAATTGCTGTCTGATCATCCGCAGTTTTAAGCGGCATACGCATAAAGCCAAAGCCCAGCTTCTGTTCCGGCACCTTCATAAATTACGCCTCCGTCTTCCAGAGACCATGAAGGTTACAATAAGCATATGCTGCCACTAATTTTTCACCTTCCGCTAATGCAAAAGTAGCTTCCGGTGCAGCGCCCGGCTTTAAGTCCTTCTTCGCAAAACCTTCAGTAGTTTCAATCAGAATCATCTCAATGTAATGCTCTTCAGCCATTGGATGTTCCACAGAACCGACATGCACCTTAACCTGATTTCCTTCCACAGAAATTACTGGCAAATGCTTTTCTCCTGCCGCATCTGTTGTATTCGGGATGAGTGCCTTCATCTCCTCACCACAGCACTTTGGTGTGCATGCAGTCTTCTCGCTTAAGAACACAACAAAGTTTCCACAACCACCACAACGATAAATTTCTAACATAAAAATCCTCCTTATCTTGTGCCACAGGCAATTCCCCGTGACTGACCGGTCGAAACTCTATTTCTTTTTTTCCGTAAGGCGCGACCAAATCGCCTCTGGTATTTTAGTATATTATACTAAAATTTCTTTTTTATTCCTACTGTTTTTTTTAAAATTCAACGAAACTGCAGAAGCATCAAGTGCCGGTACTGCTCTCCTGATTTTGCGCTTATATAAATTTAAGCGCTCCGCTCTCCACGAGTCGAACCAGGTTAAACGCCTTTTTTATCTGATCAAACCGGATATAGACGTAAGGATTATCAAATCCAATAATAACGCCTTCCCCATATTTCTTATGCGTTACAACCTGCCCTTCCGTCAACCCTCGCAAAGCTTCATCAAAGCTTGAATCGTCGATTATATCAGATGAAGTCCCTTTGTACTTCATCTTACTAAAATTTTTTTGAGAATTTTTTTCTTTCCTTAAGTCATCCTTCTTCTTTACCTGCGATTTCGCGGCAAATGCCCGCTCTCCCTTCAGCAGTTGGTTCACAAAAGAAGACGTGCCAGGCGCCTTTAAAATAGTCAATGTATTCTTTGCTCTTGTCACACCGACATAAAACAGACGCCTCTCTTCTTCATAGGTTTCAAGTTCTTCCTTTTTCATCTGCTTCGCTGTTCTTCCTGTCGGAACAGATTCCGGGAAGACTCCGTCTGTAACGTCAATCAGATAAACATTTGTATATTCAAGACCCTTGCTCGAGTGAATGGTTGAAAGAATGAACGGACAGGTATAATCATTTTCCTTTGTCTGAATCAGGGTTTTAAGCTCCTCAAGACGATTTAAAAAACTTTCAATGGTTGCTTCTCTTTTCGCAATCTGTCTTAAAATAAAGACCTTGGAATCATCAATCGACTGCCTTTCGAGATAATCTGCATAACCCATATAGTGCATAATTCGGTTGATTGCCTTATCCGGTGTATCCTGCCGCATGTTATTAAAATGTGTTTCCATTGCCTTGATACTTGATCTTGTGTAGTTTTTTAAATCCAGTCCTGTCAACGCTGCCGACCACACGGAAATTCCGTGATATGTGCTTAATTCCGAGCACTTCATCGCATTCTGCTTTGTAAGATAACTTGCGACCTTATAATAGATTTTTTCAAAACTTTCCGTATCCTTTGGATTCAAAGACAGCTTCATAATATTCACAAGATCCGTCACGACGCGGTTCGTGAAAAAGGACAGCTCCGCATTACGGATGCGATATGGCTTTCCTTCGCGTTCGAAAAGGTCAATCAGCGGAATCGCACTTTCGTTATCGCGATACAGCACGGCAGTCGTCTCCTGTGTCCGCGCACCTGCCGCCGGTGCAGGCGTGCCTTCCGCAGGACCTGATGTACCTCCCGCTAAGCTGTCACCTTCCGTCACAGACAGACCGTTTGCCACCTGTAATAGATAGGAATACTGCGCGCCCCTGTTTTTCAGTTGAACTTCCCGAATTTCAGGGCCTGCAGGCTTTGTTGCTCTCATCTTCTTTTTATGTCTTAACGTATTCTGCTGAATAAAGGCATCTGCTGCCTCTACGATTTTTGAATTTGAACGGAAATTATCCTCCATAAGAAGTACTTTCGCGTTTTTATGCTGTTTCTCAAAGTCAAGCAGGGCTTCAGGATAGGCTGCACGGAATCCATAAATACTCTGATCCTCATCACCAACCATAAAGAGGTTGTCACTGCCAGAAGACAGAAGTCTTATGATTTCATGCTGAATTTTACTGGTATCCTGCGCCTCATCCACACAGATATAGGGAAAGAGTTCCTGATAGTACTTTAAAAGATCCGGAACCTGCTTTAACAGCCGATATGCATAGACCATCTGATCATCAAAGTCGATACGACGGCGACTATTCATCTCTCTGCAATATCCCTTATAAATCTCAAGAAGATGACAGCCTGCTTCCTTCTCCCGTTCTTTTATCTCTCTATCTGTCAGCATCATATTTTTAATGTAGGTAATCCACTGTTTTACGCTTTTTAGGTCACTCTCTGTCGGATATCCATCTTCATAACGCTGATAGAGTCCTGACAGAATCTGAAGAAGAACTCTCTCATCGCTTTCAAGCTCATACGGCGTCTTTCCGGTCATTCTGCCAAAAGTATTTAAAACGCCGGCGCAGATACTGTTGATGGTGTGGAATTGAACTCTGTTTCCCCATTCCTCACCAAAAATCCTGGTAAATCTTACTTTCATATCCTTTGTTGCAGCAACGGTGTAGGTCAGCGTCAGAATTTTCGCCGGATTGATTCCTCTTGCAAGAATCATATAGCCAAGTCTAGCCACGAGCACAGTTGTCTTTCCACTTCCGGGCACAGCAAGAAGCAGTACCGGTCCACGAACGGCCTGTACTGCTTCCTGCTGCTGTTTATTTAATCGTATAGGGAATCGCTTGATAAACTCCTGAAAATCCATATTTTTCCTTTCCATCAGATAAATGCCCAGATAACTGCTACAATCAGCTTGTCCTTCGCACTTCCGTTGATGCCCTGCGATTTAAAAACTTATCAAACTGCATCTTAATAAAAGCACCCACGGGAACGGCAAGAAGCATACCAACAACACCGCCGATTGCTCCACCTGCAAGTAATGCCGCAACAACCATCAACGGATGAACATGAACGTTATTGGCAAGAAGCTTCGGATTAATAATGTTGGAATCCACAAACATGATGATAAGCAATACGACAACGCCGATTACCATCATGCGAATATTTAAGGAAAAGAGATTCACCAGAACAATCGTTCCAAATCCAAGAATCGGACCGATGTATGGAATCAGATTTCCAAATCCTGTCACAATACCAATCAGAACTGCGTATGGCATTCCGATAATCAGGAATACGATGCTTGTCAGAGCGCCTACGATGATTGCATCTAAAGACTGGCCTCTGATGTAACCGGAGAAGCACAGATCTGCGTCCGCTCCAAGCTCTTTCATCAGACGGATAGTATCTTTTGGAAGCAGCTTTTTCGCGACATCCTTCCAGTATCTCGAAATATGCTCTCCATCAATCAGGAAATAGATTGCAAAAATCAATCCGAAGAACAGCGAGGACATAAAGCCCGCAATTCCTGACATCACGCCGGACATAACAGCTGTCATATTCTTTGTCACACTTGACACGCTGAAATTCGATTTGGCCAGCATCTCTTCAATCTGCTCACTGAAATCACCGATGGAATTCTGGATTTCCTCATAAAAGTTCTTGATACTTTCATAATCGATCTGAGTAATCTGCTTCGTCGCTGTCCAGACCAGTACTGCACTGAAGGCAGCTATAACAGAAACAATCAGAAGAATGGTTAATAACACCGCAACCGAGCGCTTCCATTTCTGTCCTTCCTTTGCTTTTAAAAGCTTTTTCTCAATCCAGCTGACAATTGGTGCCAGAAGATAGGAAAATACACATCCAATGATCAGTGGCTTTAACACTGCACCTAAAAGTTTCCACATGGTAGAAAGACCGGGTAGTGCCGAGTACAGAGCAAACAGAATTACTGCAATCGCAACTACCGTAAAAATCGCATACTTTGATTTTTTCAAATACACGGAATCAAACCGGTTCCAAAACTTCTTCAAACAGAATTCCTCCAAACTTAAATGAGAATAATATGATGATTATAGCGAAATTCCTGATAATCTTCAAATTCTTCCCTGCCTGTCAGTTTCTGTCACATGAAAGCTGTGTAAGAACTTCCTCTGCAAGCTTACTGCCCTTTTTTGCGGCATAGCTGGCCCATTTCTTTGCCTTCGTCGCATTCTTCTCGCATTCATAGATTCCCTTCAGATATCCTTCTGCTAAGAGCGCCATGGCCTCTACTTCACCTCTGGCAGAGCGATCAATCAGATCAAACTTCGTGCCTTCCTTAAATTTCTTATTTGATAACCCAACTGTTGGAACTCCGTTTAAAATGAGCATAAATCTTCCTTTCTTCAAACACCGCCCGCTTTAAGAGTGCCGGCAGCTCATCAACCTCAGTACTTCGATTATAC
This sequence comes from uncultured Lachnospiraceae bacterium, assembly GCA_902781505.1. Taxonomy (GTDB): domain Bacteria; phylum Bacillota; class Clostridia; order Lachnospirales; family Lachnospiraceae; genus UBA4285. Next base: position 69,223 of record CACZJL010000007.1, read on the forward strand.
AGATTCTGAAATCAACTGCAATACTTTTCGAAGAATTATACAGCCATATCTGCGCCTATCTTTAATCAGTTGCAAGCAACTCTTTCCGGAGTTCTTTCTTCACTTCCTCACTGGTAAATGCCGCTTCAATCGCATTTTCAAGCAATTTCTTTTCCTGCGTGCCAGTGAGGCCCTTTTCTTCTAACAGACTGAATTCTCTTGTAAGATTTGTTCCCTCAATTCCCGGATCATCCGTATTCACCGTAACCCGAATTCCCTCTTCCATGTATGTAAGAAGCGGATAGTCTGACAGACTCTCCACTGCATGTGTCTGAAGATTACTGGTCGGACACATTTCCAGATAAATCCCTTTTTCTTTCACGAGATTCATCACTTCTTCCGATTCTATGATTCTTACACCATGTCCGATTCTTGAAGCCCCAAACGCTATTGCATCACGAACACTTTCTGCGCCTGCTGCCTCTCCTGCGTGAATGGTAAATGGAATTTTCGCTTCTCTTGCTTTCAAAAATAACCGTTCATAATCCTTTGTTGGAAACAATCCTTCCGCTCCGGCAAGGTCCACAGCAACCACACCTCCATCTGTCACCAGATATTTTTCCGCCAAATTGACCGTCTCCATATTCTTATGCTCCTCGCCTCCCCGCATACAGCAAAGAATCAGATTTACATGAAGATCAGTTTCTTTGAGTCCTTCAAGAGCCGCATGAACTGCATCTTCCTGTGTTAACCCTCTTTCTGTATGCAACTGCGGGGCAAATCGAATTTCTGCATATACGAGGCCCTGTTTACTTAATCGTTCCGAAACAAGGCGAACCGCTTCCCTGATTCCTGCCGTAGTCTGCAACAGTTTAAGCGGAAGCGAAAAGCATTCTAAGAACTCATTTAAATCCCTGCACTCTTCTGAAACGGTGAGCAATTCCTTTAGTTCTTCCTCATTTTCCGTCGGAAGATCGATATGCTGAAGAACCGCCAGTTTTCTTGCAATATCAGATGTAATAGCTCCGTCAAGATGAAGATGCAAATCAATGGAAGCCGCCCTTTTAAATAACAGTTTACTCTCAAGTCTGACCATAACCGCTCCTTTCATTTTCCATATTTTGTTTTACGCTTCTTAACTGATTCTATCATACAAATCCCCCCTTGCCTTATCTCAGGACATTTTATTCTTAATATTCCTAGAAAAAGGCTGTTACCTGCAATTTTAGCTGCCCTTTTCTTGTCCTTTTCTTTTAGTCTCTGCTGAGGGGGTGTTTCTCTTTCTCCATATTCCTTAACAATTCGCTCAGCTCTTTTTTCAAGCTAAATCAGTGATCACTCTGCTCTGCACTTCCCACAAAATATCCTGATTAGTTGGGCCAAAAGACCTGTCTGTGAACGCATTAGCAAGCCAACTAGAGTTAGCACCTTCACCTTCCTGTGCGATATACTCAGAAGCCAACCCACTCTCTTCTGCTATTTTGTTAATCAAATCTGCATCATAACAAGGGATTCCTAGTTTCTCAGCTACCATTTTTCCAATCGTACGTCCTCCGCTTCCAAACTCACGACTAATAGTAATTACACGATTTTTCATATTTATCAGCTCCTTTACGCAAAAAATAACGCGCAACATTCAACTGGATTTACACAATTGAATGTTACGCGTTGTTGATTTATATCTTAAACCTCTAAAATTATTATTTCAAATGGTCATTTTCAACAATTTTTAAAACAACACAGATATCCCGAGTTTGCCACTTTGTTCCTTAATCAGTTTTAAATTTTTCCTTATTTTGCAAGGTTTTCCTTGCTTTTTTTATGCTCTTATGATAAAATATACATG
>CACZJL010000008.1 GCA_902781505.1 uncultured Lachnospiraceae bacterium
AAAGAGAAAAATAGTAGAATGATTTCAAATCTAATTTTAATCACAAAACCACAGGGATAGTCTTTTCTGTGATTTCCGAGTACAAATTTACGCTGCCTAGGGGGAAAATCACATTTGCCGAAAAAGGAAATATGTAGTATTATAACAACGTCTATGCTAAAAATAGTAAAGAAATAAAGGAGTTTTGAAATGATCAGTGCGAATAATGTGACACTTCGTCTTGGTAAAAAGACCCTGTTCGAAGATGTTAATATCAAATTCACAGAAGGAAATTGCTACGGTTTAATCGGTGCAAATGGTGCGGGTAAGTCTACATTCCTAAAGATTCTTACCGGTCAGATCGAGCCAAGTAAGGGCGATGTTTCCATCACTCCGGGACAGAGACTCTCTTTCCTTGAGCAGGACCATTTCAAATACGATGAATATACCGTATTAAATACAGTTATCATGGGTAACCAGAGACTGTACGAAATCATGCAGGAAAAGGATGCCCTTTACGCTAAGGATCCATTTACCGAAGAGGATGGCGTTCGTGCGTCTGAACTCGAGGCTGAATTCGCTGATATGAACGGCTGGGAAGCAGAAACAGATGCTGAGCAGCTCTTAAACGGCCTTGGAATCGAGACAGAGCTTCATTACAAGCTGATGAGCGAGTTAAACGGTTCTGAGAAGGTCAAGGTTCTCTTAGCAAAGGCGCTCTTTGGTAACCCAGACATCCTCTTACTCGATGAGCCTACAAACCATCTGGATTTAGATGCGATTGCATGGCTTGAAGAGTTCTTAATCAACTTTGATAACACTGTAATCTGCGTATCCCATGACCGTTACTTCTTAAATAAGGTCTGCACACAGATTGCTGATATCGACTACGCAAAGATCACTCTTTACGCTGGTAACTACGATTTCTGGTATGAGTCTTCTCAGCTCTTAATCAAGCAGATGAAGGAAGCAAACAAGAAGAAGGAAGAGAAGATTAAGGAGTTAAAGGACTTTATCTCCCGTTTCTCGGCAAATGCCTCCAAGTCCAAGCAGGCTACATCAAGAAAGCGTGCACTTGAAAAGATTGAGTTAGATGACATTCGCCCATCTTCCAGAAAGTACCCATACATTGACTTCCGTCCGGAGAGAGAAATCGGTAACGATGTACTCGTTGTTGAGAATCTCTCTAAGACAATCAATGGCGAGAAGGTTCTTGATAACATTTCCTTCATCGTGGGACATGATGATAAGATTGCGTTCGTTGGTGCAAATGAACTTGCTACAACAACTCTCTTTAAGATTCTTGCCGGTGAATTAGAGCCGGATGAAGGTTCTTACAAGTGGGGCGTTACAACAAAGCAGGCTTACTTTCCTAAGGACAATACAGAAATCTTCGATTGTGATGATACAATCGTTGAGTGGCTGACACAGTTCTCCCCGGATCCGGATCCTACTTATGTTCGTGGATTCTTAGGAAGAATGCTCTTTGCCGGTGATGACGGTGTTAAGAAGGTTAAGGTTCTCTCCGGTGGTGAGAAAGTTCGAGTCCTCATCTCCAAGATGATGATCATGGGTGCTAACACCCTGATTTTTGATGATCCTACAAACCATCTTGACATGGAATCCATCACTGCATTAAACAACGGACTGATCAAGTTCCCGGGTGTGGCTCTGTTCACATCTCACGATCACCAGTTCATCCAGACTACAGCAAACCGTATCATGGAAATCATGCCAAACGGCCAGCTCATCGATAAGATTACTACATACGATGAGTACCTTGAATCTGATGAAATGGCAAGAAAGCGTCAGGGCTATTCTCAGAATGAAGACGACGAGGATGAGGATTAATTCCGCATCGTTCTTGATAACTTTAATACCAACCCGGCACCCGTGTGGATAATCTGCACGGGTGCTTTTCTTTGCTTTAAATAGAAGGAAATGGTATAATGTATGTCCGTAAAATTGTAATCAGGGAGGATTTTATGGCTGGTGCCGTAAAGAAAAATATAACTAAAAATACAGCTGGTAAAACAGCCAAAGCGCGGGCTAATTCATCAATGCGTGGCAGTGCTGGTGCAAAGCGCAGTGGCGGTAGTTCGTCGCGTGCAGGCAGTTCGTCGAAGGCGAAGGCAGCGGGCAAGGGTCCGAAGGTTGTGACAGCTGAAGATATGGAAGCAAGAAGGAAACTAACCACAGAGATTTTAGGCTGGTGTGGTGTGATTTCCTTTGTGATTCTCTGTTTAAGCAACCTGAACCTGGCCGGAAAGTTTGGAGAAGTGCTGAAGTCAGTGATGCAGGGAATGTTCGGTGTGTTATGTTATGTATTTCCATTTGCCCTTGCAGTGGCATTGATTTATGTCGCGGTCAATAATTTTGAAAAGACCATTGTGAAGATTCGCGTATTCTCCGGAATGGCGATGTTCGTGTTCCTGGATGCCTTTATTCAGTGTATTTACAATGTGCCGGAAGTGACGAATGCCGGAATTACAGACTTTTATAAAGTTTCGGCAGAGAGTGGATTTGGCGGCGGTTTCGTCGGTGGCCTCATCTGCAAGGCGTTATCGCCACTTGGAATGGTAGGCTCTATCGTATTATTGCTGATTCTAATGATCGCGTCGATCGCCCTCTTTTTAGGAAAGCGATTCATTAAGGAAAATATTCTCGGACGCTTATCGGATGTGTCGGAAGACTATGATGATGATGAGGCTGAGGATGAACGCCTGACTGAGCTTCAGCGCGAACGCGCAAGAGCCAGAAGAGAGTATAAGAAGCAGCAGGCACTGACCCGTGAAGCAAAGCAGAAGGAAAAGGCTGAGCTTAAGGCAAAGCGTGAGTTTGAAAAGAGAAAGAGAATTCGCGCACGTCAGTTGAATCAGAAGTTTGTCGGTATTGGAGATACGACACTGATTCCGCCACCGGTTCCGGTTGATCAGAATCTGCATGAATTGCAGCCGGTTGAAGATGTGTCCGCAGCCGGCTTTGGAGAAGCAGGCGGCTTTGGAGAAGCAGGAGGCGATTCAGATAGTGCGTTTGATCTGGTTTCGGATTACTCTGAGAGCGAACATTCTGACGGAGCTTTCGATTTTGAGGGAGCTGATTCTGGAGATGCTCTTCCAAATGCTTATGAAGCTCCGATTGAAGACGGTGAGCCGGAGATTCCATTCGCGGAAGAGCCGGGAACCGGCGCAAATGCAGAAGAGGCAGAGCCGGCGCGCGTTGGAGCATTTGCCGCGGGAAGTCCGGTTAAGGCGAGTGTAGATGCGAACGGAACAGCGGGAGAAGGCGGCGCAGCGCCGATGAAGCCGGTTAAGAAGCCGAAGCCATATCAGTTCCCGCCTGTCAGTCTTCTGAATCATGTGAAGAGCAATGGCGGAAGCTCAAATAATGAGAAGGCCGCAACGGCAAACCGCCTTCAGAAGACGCTTGGAACGTTTGGTGTCAAGGTTGAGATTAAGAACATTTCGAGTGGACCGGCCGTTACAAGATATGAGCTGAAGCCGGAATTAGGCGTTAAGGTTTCAAAGATTGTCTCTCTTTCAGATGACATCAAGATGAGCCTTGCGGCGACCGATATTCGAATTGAAGCACCGGTACCGGGTAAAGATGTAATCGGTATCGAGGTTCCAAACAAGGAGCCATCGGCTGTTTCCATGAGAGAGCTTGTAGATACGGAGGCCTTCCGCAAGGCCAAGTCGCCGATTTCCTTTACAGTTGGTAAGGATATCGCAGGCGAACCGGTTGTGGCAGACATCGCAAAGATGCCGCATTTGCTGATCGCCGGTGCAACAGGTTCCGGTAAGTCGGTATGCATTAACACCATGATTATGTCGATTCTTTACCATGCTTCTCCGGAAGCGGTGAAGATGATTATGATTGACCCTAAGGTCGTTGAATTAAGTGTTTATAACGGAATTCCACATCTTCTGTGTCCGGTGGTTACGGACCCGAAGAAAGCAGCTGGCACGTTGAACTGGGCCGTTGCTGAGATGGATTCCCGCTATAAAAAATTTGCCAAAGCTGGCGCGAAAAACCTTGCAGACTATAATGCGAAGGTGAAGACAATGGAAGTTCCGGAAAGCGAAGAAAGGCCTGAGGCAATGCCACAGATGCTGATTATTATCGATGAGTTAGCTGACCTTATGATGGTTGCTTCAAACGAAGTCGAAACAGCAATCTGCCGACTTGCTCAGCTGGCCCGTGCCGCTGGAATTCACCTTGTCATCGCAACCCAGCGTCCTTCGGTAAATGTTATTACAGGCCTGATTAAGGCCAATGTACCTAGCCGTATCGCTTTTGCGGTATCCTCGGGTGTGGACTCCCGTACCATCATTGACATGAATGGTGCAGAGAAGTTGTTAGGAAAGGGAGATATGCTCTTCTTCCCTGCAGGATTCCCGAAACCAAAACGTGTGCAGGGTGCATTTGTTTCTGATGATGAAGTAAGCAAGGTAGTAGACTTCATTCGAAAGAACAATGAAGCCGCTTCTGAAGAAGAAGTGCAGGCCGTGGAGACCGGTATTGCAAACTCAGTTTCAAGTGGAGCACCTGGCAGTGCAGGGGGAGCTGAGGATGAGGCAAGAGATTCCTATTTCGCTGAGGCAGGAAAATTTATCATTCAGAAGGAGCGTGCATCAATTGGTATGCTCCAGAGAAATTTCCGTATCGGATTCAACCGTGCGGGAAGAATTATGGATCAGCTTGGGGAAGCTGGCGTAGTTGGTCCGGAAGTAGGCACAAAGCCTAGAAAAGTTCTTATGAACGAAGAGGAATTTGATGAGTACTTACGCAATAACAGCTAATTTAACTCACGGAGGAATGAACAATGACAGTAAAGAGTGATATTGAAATCGCACAGGAAGCAAAGATGCTTCCAATCAAAGAAGTGGCAGCAAAAGTGGGGGTACATGAAGACGAGCTTGATTTCTACGGAAAGTATATGGCGAAGATTTCAGATGAACTGGAAGAGCGTTTACAGTCTGAGCCGGATGGCAAGTTGATCCTTGTAACAGCAATCAATCCGACACCTGCAGGTGAAGGAAAGACAACCATTTCCATCGGTCTTACTGAAGGTTTAAACAAGATGGGCAAGAATGCCATTGCAGCACTTCGTGAGCCATCCTTAGGACCATGCTTTGGTATTAAGGGCGGTGCAGCTGGCGGCGGTTATGCGCAGGTTGTGCCAATGGAGAATTTAAATCTTCATTTCACAGGTGATTTCCATGCAATTACATCCGCAAATAACCTGCTTGCAGCTTTACTTGACAATCATATCTGTCATGGAAACAAGTTAAATATCGATACTAACCGTGTCGTATGGAAGAGATGTCTTGATATGAATGACAGAGCGCTTCGCGATATCGTTATCGGCCTCGGACCTAAGACAAACGGTGTAGTAAGAGAAGATCACTTCATCATCACAGTTGCATCTGAAATCATGGCAATCCTGTGCCTTGCAACTGATATGAAGGATTTAAAGGAAAGACTTGGCAGAATCATTGTGGCTTACAATATGGACGGTGAGCCGGTTACAGCAGAAGATTTACATGCAACCGGTTCTATGGCTGTCCTCTTAAAGGATGCAATGAAGCCGAACATGATTCAGACCCTGGAAAATACTCCAGTCCTTGTACACGGAGGACCATTTGCCAATATCGCGCACGGCTGTAACTCTGTAAGAGCTACAAAGATGGCTTTGAAGCTTGGTGATTACGCAATCACAGAAGCAGGCTTCGGTGCGGATCTTGGTGCTGAAAAATTCATGGATATCAAGTGCAGACTTTCAGGTCTCAAGCCGGATGCCGTTGTTTTAGTGGCAACGGTTAAGGCGTTAAAGTACAACGGCGGCGTTCCTAAAACAGAACTCGGAAAGCCTAATATGGAGGCATTAAAGGCCGGTATTGTCAATCTCGACAAGCATATCGAGAACATGCAGAAGTTTGGCGTTCCAATTGTTGTTACATTAAACTCCTTCATTACAGATACAGAGGAAGAATACGAATTCATTCGCAGACATTGTGAAGAGAAGGGCTGTGAATTCGCCCTGTCTGAGGTTTGGGCCAAGGGCGGTGAAGGCGGTCTTGCCTTAGCCGAAAAGGTTATTGAAACCCTTGAGAACAAGAAGGCACATTTTAAGCCAATTTATGAAGATGACCTGTCCTTAACGGAAAAGGTTAAGAAGATTGCCAGAGAAATCTACGGCGCAGATGATGTTGAATTTGAAACAGCAGCTGCTAAGGAACTGGCACATATCGAAGAGATGGGCTTTGGTCACCTTCCAATCTGCGTTGCAAAGACACAGTATTCTTTATCAGATGATCAGACGAAGCTTGGAAGACCGGAAGGTTTCAACATGCATGTACGTGAAGCATATGTTTCCGCAGGTGCAGGTTTTGTTGTTGTAATCACAGGTAAGATTCTTACAATGCCGGGACTTCCAACAGTTCCTGCAGCGGATGGAATTGATTATGATGTAGAGAACGACCGTATTACAGGCCTGTTCTAAATGTAAATCCGGTTCTGGACGAATGTGCCCTTAACCTTAAGATTCGGATTTGGAGTAATTATGTACGCAGATATCATTTTGGATATTACGCATGAAAAACTGGATAAATGCTTTCAGTACCGCGTGCCGTCTGAAATGGAAGCAGACATAAAGGTAGGTTCTATGGTTGAGATTCCATTCGGAAACGGAAATCGCGTCATGAATGGTTATGTTGTCGGTCTTTCAGAAGAACCAAAGTTTGATCCTAAAAAGACCAAGGCAATTCTCTCACTTCCGACAAATAAAGTCGGTACTGTAAGCGAGATGATTGAGCTTGCAGCCTGGCTAAAAAAGAACTACGGCGGCACCATGAGTCAGGCGCTTTCCACTGTCATCCCGGTTAAGGATAAGGTGCAGGTAAAGCAAAAAAAAATACTGACTCTGGAGCTGACTAAAGAAGAGGCGGAGGAAGTGCTCTCAGGCCTTGAAAGAAAACATGCGGTTCAGCAGATTCGGCTTCTGACAGAGCTGATGAAGCATGAAACCCTTGACTTTGACCTTGTAAAGGATAAGCTTCATATCACAGCAGCCACGGTAAATGCCCTTGCGAAGAAGGATATTCTTTCCATCGAATATATGGACAATTACCGGAACCCGGTGAAGAAGCAAAATGTGCAGGGAAAGACCTTTGATTTGAATCCGAAACAGCAGGAGATTGTCGATGCATTTTCCACAGACTGGAATGCAGGCATCAGACAGACCTATCTGATTCACGGAGTGACAGGAAGTGGTAAAACAGCCGTCTATTTGGATCTGATTGAAAAGGTTTTAGCAGATGGAAAGGAATGCATCGTTCTGATTCCGGAAATTGCGCTTACCTATCAGACGGTACAGAGGTTTTATGCGCGGTTCGGAGATGAAGTTTCGATTATCAATTCAAGACTCAGCAGGGGAGAACGGTACGACCAGTTTCTTCGTGCCATGAAGGGTGAAATTAAGGTCATGATCGGACCGAGATCAGCACTCTTTACTCCATTCCGGAATCTGGGACTGATCGTCATCGATGAAGAACAGGAAGAGGCCTATAAATCAGAGCAGTCGCCTAAGTATCATGCAAGAGAGACGGCGATTCATATTGCCGAAATGAAGCAGGCCAGTGTCGTATTGGGAAGTGCAACTCCAAGTGTGACGGCGTATTACCACGCGTCACAGGGGGATTACCGGCTGTTTGAACTGCCAGACAGGGCATTGGCTTCGTCCCTTCCGACTGTCTATGTCGATGATATGAGAGAAGAGCTGAAAGCCGGTAACCGGCAGATTTTCTCAAGAAGGCTCTATGAGCTGATGAAAGACAGGCTTGACAGAAAAGAACAGATTATGCTGTTTTTAAACAAGCGCGGATATGCCGGATATCTTTCCTGCCGTGCCTGCGGCCTGGTGTTTAAGTGCCCGCATTGCGATGTGTCCATGACGTATCACAGACAGGCGGGGATTTTAAAATGTCACTATTGCGGGCATGTGGAAAATGCCCCGAAAACCTGTCCAAAATGTGGATCAGTTTACGTTGCCGGCTTCAGAGCCGGAACGGAACAGGTCGAAGAACAGGTTCGCCGGCTGTTTCCGGATGCAAGAACGCTTCGTATGGATTTAGACACGACCTCCGGGAAGGACGGTCATGAAAAAATCCTTGCAGCCTTTGCAAATCACGAGGCGGATATCCTTGTCGGTACGCAGATGATTGTGAAGGGGCATGACTTCCCGGATGTAACTCTGGTAGGAATCATCGCAGCAGATATGTCCTTAAACGCCTCAAACTACCGTGCAGCGGAACGAACCTTTATTCTGCTGACACAGGCAGCAGGCCGTGCCGGCAGAGATGGAAAGAAGGGTGAGGTTGTAATTCAGACCTACAGCCCTGAGCATTACAGTATTGTTACGTCTGCCAGTCAGGATTATAAGGCATTTTATAACGAAGAGATTATGTATCGGCAGATGCTTTCCTATCCGCCGGTTCAGAATATGATGACGATTTTTTACGATTCGGAGAAGGAAGAAGCCCTTAAAAATGCCGGTAAGATTCTGAAAGGTTTCTTAAAAGAGGCGGAAGAAACGTGGCAGGGAATCCGGACACTGGGACCGGTTGATGCGGATATTTACCGTATGAATGACAGATATCGGCAGGTCGCCTATGTGAAGTGCCCGGATTACGGGACACTGACTGAAATAAAAGATGCTTACGAAAAGGTGATTGCTGAAAATAAAGCATTTGCCTACGTATATACACAGTTTGATTTTAATGCATAAAAAGGAGAAAAGAAAAATGGCACTCAGAACAATTCGTACACTTGGAGATGAGATTCTTACAAAGAAGGCGAAGGAAGTCAAGACAATGACTCCTCACTTAAGAGAGATGATTGGCGACATGTTTGAAACCATGTATGAGACAGATGGCGTAGGCCTTGCTGCTCCTCAGATTGGCGTGTTAAAGAGAATTGTTGTCATCGATTGCGGTGAACCTTACGTATTAATTAACCCGGTTATCTTAGAGAAGGATGGCGTTCAGACAGGATCTGAAGGCTGCCTTTCCGTACCCGGAAAGCTTGGCGTTGTAACCAGAGCAAAGCATTGTAAGGTTCGCGCTCTTAACGAAAACATGGAAGAGTACATCATTGATGGAGAAGATCTTCTCGCAAGATGCTTACAGCATGAAATTGATCACCTTGACGGTATTGTTTTCACAGAGAAGGTGGAAGGTGAACTCATGGATGTACCAGCAGATTTGGAGGATGAGGAAGCGTGAGAACAGTATTTATGGGAACACCGGACTTTTCGGTGGAAACCTTAAAAGAACTGATTGCATCAGAGCATGAGGTGCTCGCTGTCGTTACACAGCCGGACAAGCCAAAGGGCAGAAGTGATAAATTGATTGCGTCGCCTGTTAAGGAATGTGCTGTTGAAAACGGAATTCCGGTACTTCAGCCGGAACGCGCAAGAGATGCGGAGTTTATCGAGGAAATCCGCAAACTCGCTCCGGATGTAATCGTTGTTGTAGCCTTTGGTCAGATTCTTTCAAAGGAGCTCTTAGAGCTTCCCAAATATGGTTGTGTCAATGTGCATGCATCTTTACTTCCAAAGTATCGCGGTGCAGCGCCAATTCAGCAGGCTGTGATTGATGGTTGCGAATACACAGGTGTTACAACCATGCAGATGGGCGAGGGCTTAGACACAGGTGATATCCTGCTTGTCGATAAGGTGAAGTTAGAGGCTAAGGAAACAGGTGGTTCCCTTTTTGACCGCTTAAGTCCGGTTGGTGCAAAGCTCTTAATTAAGACTCTTGAAGGTCTTGAAAAAGGAGAAATCACACCGGTAAAGCAGGATGAATCCGAAGCAACTTATGTTCACATGATTAAGAAGTCTCAGGGACTGATTGATTTTAAAAAATCAGCTAAAGAGCTTGACTGTCTGATTCGCGGAATGAACCCATGGCCAAGTGCTTTCACGCATCTGGATGGGAAAATGCTTAAGATCTGGGATGCAGATGTTGTCTCAGCCTCCGGTACCCCGGGCACGGTTATTGATACTGATAAGAACAGCTTTACGGTAGCTTGCGGCGAGGGAGCATTAAAGGTTTCAGAGGTTCAGTTAGAAGGTAAAAAGAGAATGCAGTCATCTGTATTCATGAATGGAAATCCAATGGAAATTGGAAAGGTATTAGGTTAAAGGAGGCAGCTTATGTATTACGGTTATGGTTATTATGGCGGTTATGGAATCATGCTTCTGTGCCTGATTATTACAGGCATTGCGCAGCTTCGCATTTCAGGAGCATATAAGAAATACTCCAATATCAGCTCAAAGCTTCATATGACGGGTGCCGAGGTTGCGGCAAGAGTTCTGCAGTCTCAGGGAATCACAGATGTCAGAATCGGTCGTGTTTCAGGTAAGCTTACAGATCACTACGATCCAAGAACAAAGGTTGTAAATCTTTCTGATTCTGTTTATGGAAGCACATCCTTAGCAGCAGCTGCTGTTGCTGCACATGAGTGTGGTCATGCAGTTCAGCACGCGAAGGGATATGCTCCTTTATCTCTTCGTTCTGCAATGGTTCCTGTTGTAAACTTTTCATCTAAGTTCTCCTGGATTCTGATTATGCTTGGTTTTGCTTTCTCTTCAAGAGCAGCAAGCCCACTGCTTAATATCGGTATCATCCTTTTTAGTGCGACTGTACTGTTCCAGATTGTGACACTTCCTGTTGAGTTTAATGCATCTCACAGAGCGCTTGTCATCTTAAAGGAACAGAATCTCTTATACGATGATGAAGTGAGCGGTGCAAGAAGCATGCTTACAGCAGCAGCTCTTACCTATGTTGCAGCAGCTCTTACAGCAATCTTACAGCTGATTCGACTGATTCTCATTGCAAATAGTCGTGGAGGAAGAAGACGTGATTGATTCTGTGAATGAACGTGCAGTTGTTCTTGATTTACTGCTTCTTGTAAACAAGGATGGAGAACAGCTTCATAAGGTGTTAAATGGTGCTCTTGAACGATTTGAATATCTCGATAAAAGTGCCAGAAGCTTTATTTCAAGACTGACACGAGGCACGATTGAGAAGCAGATTACGTTAGATTATTATTTAAATCAGATTTCAAAGACACCGATGAAAGACTGTAAGCCGGTCATCAGAGAACTTCTTCGCATGTCGGCCTATCAGATTCTTTATATGGAGCAGGTTCCAAATCACGCTGCCATCAATGAAGCTGTAAAGTTAGCAGCCGAAAAGAGCTTTGGTACATTAAAGGGCTTTGTTAACGGTGTTTTAAGAAACTTAGAGAGAAATCAGGATACCTTAGCTCTCCCAAAGAGAGAGAAGAGTGTGAAGAGATATCTGTCCGTCGTATATTCTGTTCCGGCCTGGATTGTGGGAGAATTTCTTGCACAGTTCGGGGAAGAAAAGACGGAGGATGTCTTAAAGGCATTTTCCATGGAAAATATGACGTACATCCGCGTCAATACGGCGAAGATTACGCCGGGCAGTCTGAAAACACGCCTTGAAGCGGAAGGGGTCACGGTCCGTCATAAAGAGGGATGGCCTGAATATACCTTTGCGCTTTCACAGTATGATTATTTGGCAGGAATTGAATCCTTTCAGGATGGCCTGTTTTATGTGCAGGATTTAAGTTCGGCACTTGCCGGCGTTGAAAGTGGAATTAAGCCGGGCGACACGGTGCTTGATGTGTGCTCAGCCCCCGGTGGCAAGGCAATTAATGCGGCACTTCTTGCCGGCGAACACGGAACGGTGATTGCCCGTGATCTTTCAGAAGATAAGGTCATGATGATTGAGGATAATATGTTCCGTTTAGGACTTGATAATATCCGTACAGAAGTGCAGGATGCCTGCGTATTCTGTGACAGTGACTGCGAAAAGTATGATGTGGTTTTAGCGGACCTTCCGTGCTCCGGTCTTGGAGATCTTGGCAGAAAGCCGGATGTCAGATATCGTGTGACGAAGGAAGATGTTGAATCTCTGGCCGCACTTCAGGCAGAAATTTTAAAGAATGCCTGTCAGTATGTAAAATCAGGTGGAACGCTTGTGTACAGTACCTGTACGCTTACAAGACCGGAAAATACACTGAATACAGAAAACTTTCTTAACGAACACCCGGACTTTATAAAGGTTAAGGAACAGACATTGCTTCCGGGCGAAGCATCCGATGGATTCTATTACTGCCGGATGCAGCGAAAGGATTAATATGAGTGAAAAACTGGATATTAAGTCTCTGACTCTGCAGGAACTGACGGAGTATTTTCTCTCCATCGGGGAGAAGAAATTTCGTGCAGCGCAGACCTATCAGTGGCTGCATCAGAAGCTGGTAACAGATTTTGACAGCTGCACAAACCTGTCAGAGGGCTTGAGAAATAAATTAAAGGAACAATGTGAGCTGACAGCGCTGACACCGGTTCGCGTGCAGACCAGCCAGATTGATGGAACGCAGAAGTATCTGTTTGAGCTTGCTGACCACAATGTGATTGAGTCCGTTCGTATGATTTACCATCATGGTGATTCCGTGTGCATCTCTTCTCAGGTTGGTTGTAAGATGGGATGCCGTTTCTGTGCTTCTACACTGGATGGTTGTGTCAGAAGTCTGACACCATCAGAAATGCTTGATCAGATTTATCGTATTCAGACAATCTCCGGAAACCGTGTGTCAAACGTTGTAATCATGGGTTCCGGTGAACCGATGGATAATTTCGATAATGTCTGCAAGTTCCTTGAGCTGATTTCATCAGAAAAGGGTCTGAACATCAGTGCAAGAAACATTACGGTATCAACCTGCGGACTGGTCCCAAAAATCCGTGAACTTGCGGATAAGAAGCTTCAGATTAACCTTGCAATCAGTCTTCATGCTCCAAATGATGAAATCAGAAAGAGTATGATGCCAATTGCTAATACGTATTCGATTGAAGAAATTATGGATGCCTGCCGGTATTATTTTGATCAGACCGGAAGACGTCTTACATTTGAATACAGTCTGGTGCAGGGAGTCAATGATTCCGAAGAGTGCGCAGTGCAGTTATCCCATCTTTTAAAGGGAATGAACGCACTCGTTAATCTCATTCCGGTCAATCCGATTAAGGAAAGAGAATACAGACAATCCGAGCGTTCCGCTATTGTGGCGTTCAAAAATAAACTTGAAAAATATGGCATAAATGTTACTATTAGGAGAGAAATGGGCCGCGATATCGACGGGGCCTGTGGACAATTACGAAAGAGTTATATTGATTCAGAGGAAGGAAGAGAATAATGGAGGCTTATGCAGTAAGCGACGTCGGCCGCGAACGGAGCATAAACCAGGATTTCTTTTATTGTTCCAAAGATGCGGTTGGCAAGTTACCGAACCTTTTCATCATTGCTGATGGAATGGGTGGTCATAAGGCAGGAGATTTAGCCTCTCGCTTTACCGTCAATCACCTTGTGAATCTGATTGAAGAATCAGAATACCGGGATCCGGTCACAATCATCAGCCATGCAATTCGTCAGGTAAATACGATGCTTGTAGCAAAGGCAGCAGAATCGACAGATTACAATGGTATGGGAACAACACTGGTTGTTGCGACAATTGAAGATCATGTACTTAAGGTTGCCAATGTTGGAGATTCCAGACTTTACATGGTAAATGAAGAGATTAATCAGATTACGAGAGATCACTCTCTGGTTGAAGAGATGGTGAGCATTGGAGAGCTTAACCGGAACGAGGCCAGACATCATGCAAACAAGAATATTATCACACGTGCAATAGGTGGCAGTAATGAGGTAGAACCGGAAATATTTGCCATTGATTTGTTAGATGGGGATAAGATTTTAATGTGTACCGATGGACTCACCAATATGGTGGAAGATGGTGATATCTTAAAGGTTATCAACCACTCTGATTCCACACGTGAAGCCTGCGAAACGCTGATTGAGCAGGCCAATGCAAATGGTGGCAGAGATAATATTACAGCATTGTTGATTGAAGTATAAGGGAGAGTAACAGGTATGTTAGGAAAAGGGATGTTTTTAGCCGACAGATACGAAATCGTCGAGCGTATCGGTAACGGCGGAATGTCTGATGTATATAAGGCGAAGGACCACAAGTTGAATCGTAATGTTGCGGTGAAAGTCTTAAAATCAGAGTTCTCCGGAGACAAGGACTTTGTTTCGAAGTTTCGTGTTGAGGCCCAGTCTGCAGCAGGACTGGCTCATCCAAATATCGTCAACATCTATGATGTAGGAGAAGAAAGAGATATTCACTTCATCGTCATGGAGCTTGTTGAGGGTATTACTTTAAAGAAATATATTGAGAAGAAGGGCTATATTCCTTACAAGGAAGCAGTCAGCATTGCAATTCAGGTTGCAAAGGGCATCGAAGCGGCTCATTCTCATCATATTATTCACAGAGATATCAAACCACAGAATATTATTATCTCCCGTGAGGGCAAGGTAAAGGTTACGGACTTTGGTATTGCGAAAGCTGCCTCATCCACAACCATCGGTTCTTCCGCTATGGGCTCTGTGCATTATATCTCTCCTGAACAGGCAAGAGGTGGATACACCGACGAAAGAAGTGATATTTACTCCTTTGGTGTGACATTCTTTGAAATGTTAACAGGAACAGTTCCATTTGATGGGGATACTACAGTTGCAGTAGCGGTGCAGCATATTCAGCACAATATTCCGGCTCCAAGTACAAGAAGAGACGGAATTCCAAAGTGTGTGGATGACATCGTTTTAAAGTGTGCACAGAAATCTGTGGATGCAAGATATCAGAGTGCTTCCGAATTGATTACAGATTTAAAGAAGGCTCTTGTTATGCCGGAACAGGATTTTGTTGCAGCACCTCCGGTTCATGAATCGGTTACACCAGCGCCAGCACCAACTCCGGATGTTCCTCTGCCATATAAGCAGGAAACCGTACAGGGTGTAGGAGAAGAAGCTGATATTGACGATGAAAGTAATGATAAGTTAGATGCTGTCATGAAGTGGATTGGAATTGGTATCGCAGCAGTTATTCTGATTGTTGTTCTTTTTGCAGTCGTTAAGCTTGCTGCAGACGGACATATCTTCAATAAGGGAGAAGTGACGACAACCACTGCAGCAACAGGATCTGAAGCTGTGGAAGTTCCGGATGTAACAAATCATTACTACGATGAGGCATATCAGATTCTTTCCGGAATGGGCCTCACGGTTACAAAGATTGAGCGTTCTTCGGATACGGTGGAAGATAACTATGTTATCAGCCAGAGTTATCCGGTTGGAACCCGTTTAAAGAAGGGCACAACCATCACTCTTGTTGTCAGCAAGAAGTCTGCAACAACACAGGCAGCAACGCAGGCAGCTCAGATGCTTACAGTTCCGAACTTTGTTGGAATGACAGAGGCACAGGCTCAGGAAGCTGTTAAGAATTCCGGCGGTCTTTCCGGAGACTTTAATTTCGATTATTCTGATTCGGTCCCTGCAGGTACTGTAATCAGCCAGAGTGCGGCAGCCGGTTCATCCGTTGAAGCCGGTACAACTGTTAAGATTGTAATCAGCCGTGGTAAGGCAACAACAGCAGCTCCGGCTTCGTCAACAGCAGCTCCTGCTCAATCAACAGCAGCTCCAGTACAGCCTACTTCCGATAGTGGAAATAAGCCTGCTGCGGATGGCGGTGCTTCTGATGATTCAGGTAAGGCAGCGCGGTGATGACTGGTAGAATTATTAAGGGAATTGCCGGGTTTTATTATGTCTATGCAGAGGAAAAATCCTGTGTGTTTGAATGTAAGGCCAAGGGTGTGTTCCGAAATAAAAAGATTAAACCTCTCGTTGGTGACAGAGTAGAACTTTCTGTCGTCGATGAAGAGAACAGAAAAGGCAATATTGACAGAATCCTTGACCGTACGAATGAACTTGTCCGTCCGGCATGTGCCAATATTGACCAGGCAATGATTATATTTGCCACGGTTCAGCCGGAACCAAATTTCAATGTGCTGGATAAGTTTCTGGTAACGATGGAAGTACAGCAGGTTCCTGCAATTGTCTGCTTCAACAAGATTGATCAGGCGGATGAGGAGCTCCTTGAGACTTACAGAAAGCGTTATGAGAAGGCTGATTGTCAACTGATCTTCACCTGTGCAAAGCAGGAAAAAGGCCTTGCACAGGTGATGGAGCTTTTAAGAGGTAAGACGACGATTCTTGCCGGTCCATCCGGTGTCGGAAAGTCTACCATGACGAATGCAATTCTGCCTGGCGACACAGAGATTATGGAAACAGGCGGAATAAGTAAGATTGGCAGAGGTAAAAATACAACCCGCCATTCTCAGCTGTTTTACGTAGAAGAAGGCACATTCATTATGGATACGCCTGGATTTACGAGCTTTGATCTTCCTGAAATGGAAAAGGAAGATTTAAGGTTTTACTTCCCGGAGTTTGAGGAATATGAAGGTGGCTGTAAGTATCACGGCTGTGTTCATGTGCACGAACCCGGATGTGTCGTAAAAGCGGCGCTTGAAGAGGGCAAATTCAGTAAGGAACGTTACGACAGTTATCTTCAGCTCTATGGAGAACTGGCCGCACGAAGAAAGTATTAACCGGTCGGGGTGAGGCTCGACAGCAATGAGGAGATAAAAATGAGATTATTGGCACCATCTATTCTTTCAGCTGATTTTTCAAAGCTTGGAAGTTCTGTTAAGGCGATTGATGAAGCCGGAGCAGATTGGGTACATATCGATGTAATGGACGGAGCGTTTGTTCCGAATATTTCTTTTGGAATGCCTGTCATTAAGGCAATTCGTCCGGTGACAGAGAAGTTCTTCGATGTTCATCTTATGATTAACGAGCCTGTCAGATATCTTAAGGATTTTGTAGATGCAGGTGCAGATGGCATTACCATTCATGTGGAAGCCTGTGCAGATGTTGCTGAAACCTTAAAGGCAATTAAGAAGCTTGGTGTAAAGACTGCAATTTCATTGAATCCTGAAACACCGGTTACAGCGATTAAAGAGTATTTAGATCTGGTTGATATGGTTCTCGTTATGAGTGTTCATCCGGGATTTGGCGGACAGAAGTTTATCGTGGATTCCCTTGAGAAGGTTTCAACAATTAAGTCCTGGATTGATGAAAAGAATCTTGATGTAAAGATTGAGATTGATGGTGGTATCAATCTTGAAAATCTTCCAAGTGTATTAGAAGCAGGCACAGATATTATTGTTGCCGGTTCTTCCGTATATCGCGGAGATGTAGAGAAAAATGTAAATGACTTCAAGAATGTGCTTGGAGTATTCTAATGAATGAAAGTAAAGCTTCGAATCTGCAGAAAGTGCAGGTTCGAAGCTTTTATTTTGTACTGCTTGTAACGGTTACACGTTGAATCTGAATTCTACCACGTCGCCGTCCTGCATGACGTATTCTTTTCCTTCGAGTCGTAAGAGACCTTTTTCACGGGCCTGACTGTAGCCGCCACATTCGATGAAGTCTTTGTAGTTGATGACTTCGGCACAGATGAAGCCACGTTCGAAATCGGAGTGAATCTTTCCGGCTGCCTGTGGAGCCTTGGTTCCCTTTGTGATGGTCCATGCTCTTGTTTCCTTCTCACCTGCTGTGAGGAAGGAGATGAGACCAAGTAATTCGTAAGAAGCTGCGATTAACTTATCAAGACCAGAGGAGGTTACTCCTAAATCTTCTAAGAAGGCAGCCTTTTCTTCTTCTTCAAGTTCGGACATTTCCTGCTCCATCTGAGCACATACAACGAAAACTTCTGAAGCAGTTTCTGATGCGTACTTACGAACCTTTGCAACGAATTCATTGCTCTGTCCGTCATCAGCCATATCGTCTTCAGCAACATTAGCAGCGTAGATTACAGGCTTTGATGTGAGGAGGTTGTATTCGTTCATGAATGCTTTTTCATCATCATCCCTGCACTCGTAGTTCTTAGCAAGATTTCCTTCTTCGAGGAAAGCCTTGAGCTTTTCAATGAAAGCAACTTCCTTAGCAGCTTCCTTGTTGTTGTTTGCAAGCTTCTTCTGCTTTGCGAAGCGTCTGTCAAGAACTTCGATATCAGAGAAAATCAGCTCGATATTGATTGTTTCGATATCACGAAGAGGATCAATAGAGCCATCTACGTGTACGATGTTTGAATCTTCAAAGCATCTTACAACATGTATGATTGCATCGGTCTCACGGATGTTTCCGAGGAACTGGTTTCCAAGTCCTTCACCCTTGGATGCACCCTTAACGAGTCCGGCGATATCAACGAATTCGATGACAGCAGGTACAACCTTCTTTGAGTGATACATTTCAGCAAGCTTGTCGAGTCTTTCATCCGGCACAGCTACAACACCTACATTTGGGTCAATGGTACAGAATGGGTAGTTCGCAGATTCGGCACCAGCTTTAGTTAATGAATTAAATAATGTACTCTTACCGACATTTGGTAATCCAACGATTCCTAATTTCACAATAGTTCCTTTCCTCCACTTAAGTCAGGTGGAGCTTTTCTTTTTATCAGCCTGAACAAAATTCAAAACAAGGGCAGGGCGCGCTCATTTCAGGATTTGCAAGCTGAATCAGCCTTCTTATTTTACCACATGAGTGTTTGAAAGAAATAGAAAATAATGAATATACTAAAATAATTATTAGCGATTTAAATAGAATAGAAATCAATATATGGTGGTGCGGGTAACAAGTGAGCACAAGATATGGTCCACACCGGGAAACTATTCAGTCAGAATCTGGGTTCATACCACTTAAAAGAACGGATGTTCGCTTGTATTCTAGCCGTACGGGGTATATTATGTAACAAAAAGTGGTAGAAAGTGGTACATAAGGGTAGAAAGTGGTAGAAGGGAGGTGCGCATCATGTTTATGGGAGAATACAGTCATACCGTAGACACTAAGGGACGTTTGATCATCCCTGCAAAGATGCGTGAAGCTCTCGGTTTTACCGCCGTTGTAACAAAAGGACTTGATGGCTGCCTCTTTGTCTATACAGAAGAAGACTGGAAGCAGTTCGAGGAAAAGTTACGTACCCTTCCTCTCACCAATAAGAATGCCAGACAATTTACCCGTTTCTTCCTTGCCGGAGCCGCTTCATGCGAATTCGACAAGCAGGGAAGAATCCTTCTTCCTCAGGTTTTACGTGATTTTGCAGGCCTCACAAAGGACGTTGTCCTTGCAGGAGTTGGCAGTCGCATTGAAATCTGGAGCAAAGAACGCTGGGAAGAGAATCTTTCCAGCTATGATGAATCCATGGAAGACGTTGCTGAAAACATGGCAGACCTTGGTTTCAGTATTTGATTTAGGAGAAATTTATGGAGTTTAAGCATTATTCAGTGCTTCTAAATGAATGCATTGACAATCTGAACATCAAACCGGACGGGATTTATGTAGATGGCACACTTGGCGGCGCAGGACATTCCTTTGAGATTGCGAAAAGATTGACCGATGGCGGTCGTCTGATCGGAATCGATCAGGATAAAGATGCAATTGCAGCGGCTACAAAGAGGTTAGAACCATTTTCCGATCGCGTAGCAATTGTAAGAAATAATTACGAGAACTTTGATCTGGTGCTGAAACAGCTCGGAATCAGCAAAGTAGACGGAATTTTGCTGGATCTGGGCGTTTCATCGTACCAGATTGATACGGCAGACCGCGGCTTTTCGTTCAGTGTTGATGCCCCTCTTGATATGAGAATGGATCAGAGACAGGACAAGACTGCCGCTACAATTGTGAACACGTATTCTGAGGTTGAGCTGACGAGAATCATCCGTGATTACGGAGAGGATCGCTTTGCCAGACAGATTGCAAGAAAAATCTGTGAGGTAAGACAGAATGCACCAATTCAGACTACCTTTGAACTTGACCGTATTATTGATACGGCCATCCCGGCTAAGTTCAGAAAGCCGGGAACACACCCTGCAAAGCGTACGTTCCAGGCAATAAGAATTGAGCTGAACAGAGAACTTGAAGTATTGACGCAGTCGATTGACAGCATGATTGACCATTTAAACGATGGGGGACGGTTCTGTATTATCACGTTCCATTCCCTTGAAGACAGAATTGTAAAAACAAGATTTAAAACAAACGAGAATCCGTGCACGTGTCCGCCGGAATTCCCGGTTTGCGTATGCGGGAACAAGTCAAAAGGAAAGGTAATTTCAAGGAAACCAATCCTTCCTTCAGACAGGGAACTGGAAGAGAATTCAAGATCGAGAAGTGCCAAACTTCGCGTTTTTGAAAGAAGAGATGGAGTATAAAGATGACAGAGTATCAGAGACAAATGTATGTCAGTGGAAGTGCGGCACCACAGGAAGTGCCTCAGTTCCATCCGGTAGGGAAAAATAAGGCAGCAGCGAGAATTGAAAAAAGAAGAAAACTTCGCCGTGCAAATAAAGCTAATTTAGTTTATACTCTTACTGCAATCGGTATTGTCGGAGTCATTCTTGGGTTCTGTGTATCCTACCTTTCGCTCAGAACGAGCGTACAGGCTGGTGCAGCAGAGGTGGCTTCTCTTCAGAGAAAGTTAGATACCATGAAATTGGAGAATAACGAAGAGGAAGCAAGAATTGCGGCAAATGTTGATTATGACCAGGTTTATGAGACTGCTGTGAAGGACCTTGGAATGGTATATCCTGGAATGGGCCAGATTGAGACTTATGAAGCGGGAGACAGTGAGTATGTAATGCAGTACTCCGATGTTCCGAAGCAGTAACAAGGTGTATTTATGAGAAAAAATAATGAAACTTTGTCTCCGGAAGTAAAGAAGAGACGTAAAAAAAAGGCAATGCTGAGAAGGATTCGAAAGAAGTCAGCCATTGCCTTTTCTGTTGCTTTTGTGGCACTTCTGGTGCTTGTTGTTCGGATTGGAATGATTAATTACACGAAGGGCAATGAGTATTCCAAAATCGTTCTGAATCACCAGTCCTATACATCCAGAACAATTGCCAGCAGAAGAGGTGATATTCTGGATCGAAACGGAACGGTGCTTGCCTACAGTGAGCGTGTTTACAATCTGATTTTAGATCCGAAAGTTGTTTTAAGTGATTCGGATTTTAAGGATCCGACATTAAATGCGCTGACAACCTATTTCGATCTGAAGCGTTCTGACCTTGAAGAAATCCTTTCGACAAGAAGTGATTCGAGTTATGTCAGATTGCTGACACAACTTTCAAAGGATGAGATTGCCGGAATGAAGTCGGTTCTTGCCGACACGAAGAATAATCCAAATGTAAAGGGCGTCTGGTTCGAGGATTCTTATCTCAGACAGTATCCATTCGGAACATTTGCCGCGGACACCATTGGATTTGCATCTGCTGCCAATGGCGGTGAAATTGGACTTGAGAAGCAGTATAACAATGAGTTAACAGGAACCGATGGTGTTTCCTATAATTATATCGATGAAAACCTCGATTCGGAGACTACAACACAGGATGCAGTTGATGGAAAGAATATTGTAACAACAATTGATTATGGTCTTCAGAGTATTATCGAACGCAAGATTGAAGAGTATAATGCAAAGCTTCCTTCTAAAAATACGGCAGTACTTGCAATGGATCCAAACACGGGAGAAATCCTTGCAATGGCAAGTTATCCGCAGTTCGATCTGAATAATCCGCGTGACCTTTCGAGAGAGTATACCGAAGAGCAGTTAAATGCCATGACGGATGAAGAAAAAGTGACGGCGATGTATGAGGTCTGGAAGAACTACGCGGTTTCGCAGGTTTATGAGCCGGGTTCGACATTTAAGTCCATCACGGTTGCTTCCGCTTTGGAAGAGAACCTGGTAAATGATAATTCTACATTCTTCTGTGCCGGTTCTACCTCAATTGGCGGCTACACGATTCGTTGCTGGGACAGAGACGGTCACGGAGAGTTAAAGTTAGGCTCCGCTCTTGGTCAGTCCTGTAACATGGCACTCGTTAACATTGGCCAGCTTCTTGGGGCAGACAAGATGCGCAAGCATCAGAATGACTTTGGCTTTGGCTCCAAGACCGGTATTGATCTTCCGGGTGAGGAACGCGGACTTGTAAAAGATGCTTTAAAGATGGATATTACCGATATTGCAACGAATTCGTTCGGTCAGAACATTTCGGTCAATATGGTTCAGATGGCAGCAGCGTATTCTTCTTTAATTAACGGTGGTTATTATTACAAACCACATATGGTACGCGCCATCCAGAACGCAAATGGCAGTATTGCTCAGACGATTGAGCCAACACTGGTCAGACAGACCGTAACAAAGGAAACCTCTGATAAGATGAGAGAATACCTTTACAATGCGGTAGAGCATGAAGCAGTTAATGCAATTCAGCTTCCGGGCTATGCAATCGGTGGTAAGACCGGTACAGCTCAGAAGATTCCGCGTTCAGAAATGAAGTGGGTTGTCTCCTGCTTCAGTTTTGCACCGGTTGATAATCCGGAAGTTTTGTTCTATGTGGTTATTGACGAACCGGACAAGACAGAGGGCACAACGGCAACGTCCATCGATGCTCAGGATTTACTTGTTGAAATAATGAAAGAAGCTTTTCCTTACCTTGGCATCTACAAGGACCCGGAACTGATCAAACAGTACGAAGAGCAGTGGGGCGTTCAGATTCTCGATACAGAAGATGAGAAGAAAGCAACGGAGAAGCAGACTGTGACCGAAACTTCAGTAGAGGCACCGGACAGTGATACAGAGGATGTAACAAATGCCGAGAATGAGGCAGAGTAATTTTAGGAGGATGTATGGAACTTCAGGGTAAGAGGGTAGTTGTAGTAGGAACAGGTATCAGCGGTTGTGGAGCAGTTAAGCTTCTCAATGCAGAATCTGCAGATGTCATTCTTTATGACAGTAATGAAAAGGCAGATGAAGGCAAAATCAGAGAACGCTTAAACGGAGAAAATGCAAAGATTGTTCTTGGTGAGTTTACAGAAGAAATGAAGACTCAGACGGAGCTTCTTGTAATCAGCCCGGGTGTTCCGATTGATTCCGAGCTTGTTCTTGATATGAAGAAGAGAAATGTTCCTGTATGGGGCGAGATTGAACTTGCTTTCCATTTTGAAAAGGGCAGAGTTATTGCTATCACGGGTACAAATGGTAAAACAACAACAACTGCACTTACAGGACAGATCATGAGAGCGGCCAATCCAAAGACCTTTGTCGTTGGTAACATCGGCCTTTCCTATACAGGTGAGGTGCTTAAGACAAGCGAAGATTCCAATACAGTAGCGGAGATTTCAAGCTTTCAGTTAGAGTCCATTGAGAACTTTCATCCGGTTGTTTCCGCAATTCTCAACATCACTCCGGATCATCTGAATCGCCATCATACAATGGAATGCTACGAGCAGACAAAGGAAAGAATCTGTGAAAATCAGACTTCCGATGAAGTGGTTGTTTTAAACTACGATGATGAAAGACTTCGCGCATTTGGTGAGAAGACACAGGCTAAGGTTGTGTGGTTTGCAAGAGTGAACCGTCCGACAACAGGCACCTTTGCTTTCCTTGACGGAGAAACAATCAAGTATTCTGAAGATGGTAAGGTGACAGATCTCATGAATGTACATGAGATGAATCTGATTGGTGCACATAACTATGAAAATGTCATGGCTGCAATCTGCATTGCCAAGGCAGCAGGAGTTCCAGATTCGGTTATTTTAGAGCAGGTTCGCATCTTTAAGGCGGTTGAACATCGTATTGAATATGTTGCAACTAAAAATGACGTCATGTATTATAACGATTCCAAGGGTACAAATCCTGAGGCTGCCGTCAAAGCAATTGAGGCAATGTCTCGTCCAACCATCCTGATTGGTGGCGGATATGACAAGGGTTCTGAATATGATTTATACATCAAGGCCTTTGAAGGTCATGTAAAAGAACTGGTGCTCATTGGACAGACAGCAGATAAGATTGAAGCGTGTGCAAGAAAGTACGGATTTACCAACATCGTTCGCTGCGATTCCTTAAAGGAAGTCGTTGAAGTATGTGTAAGGGATTCTAATCCCGGAGATGCTGTTTTACTTTCTCCAGCATGTGCAAGCTGGGGCATGTTTGACAACTATGAACAGCGTGGAGACATGTTCAAGGATTATGTAAATGCGCTTTGACATTGAATTGAGGTGATGAAAGTGGCATCGAAAAAAAGAAAAAGAAAAAAGAAGCAAATCAGAAAAAGCGGCTCCTTTGACTATACGATGCTGTTTATCACGGCGGTTTTAATTGGTATCGGTCTGGTTATGATTTACTCGACCTCCGGCTATGCGTCGGAAATGAAGGGTGGAGATTCCATGGCTTACTTTAAGAAGCAGGCATCGTGGGTGGCAGTAGGATTCGGTCTTATGATTGCGGCATACAACCTTCCGTACCATTTCTGGGAGAACAGACTGGTTACGGTGGGCATTTTTGGGATTTCGCTTGCCTTGATCCTTTCTCTTCCGGTTATCGGTACTACGGTTAAGGGTGCTACAAGATGGATTCGAATCGGTGGCTTCTCATTTCAGCCTGCAGAGCTTGTAAAGATTGGCGTTATTTTAGTAACAGCCTGGATTGTTGTAAAAGCGCAGCAGGGGGAGATAAAAAAATTCACTCACTGGCTTCTGATTATTGCTCTGACGGCTGGGCTTCCGTTCTTTCTGGTTTATACGGTATCAGATAACTTAAGCTCCGCTATCATCGTGGCAATGATTCCTCTTGTCATGACGTTTGTAGCGTACAGAGGAAAACGTCTGTACCTTGCTTTGTCAGGAGTTTTAGTTGCAGCAGTAGCAATCATTGTTAAGATTGCTTCAAATGCACAGGCAACAGGTGGATCCTTCCGTACTCAGCGAATTGTCGTATGGCTGAATCCTGAAGCGTATGCGACAGGAAAAGGCTTTCAGACAATCCAGTCATTATATGCAATTGGTTCCGGCGGACTCTTTGGTAAGGGACTTGGAAAGTCTCTGCAGAAGCTTGGCTACATTCCAGAGTCACAGAATGATATGATTTTCTCTGTTATCTGTGAGGAACTTGGATTTTTTGGAGCGAGTCTGATCATCATTCTCTTCGGATTTCTTCTGTGGAGAATCATGGTGACAAGTCAGGAAGCTCCGGATGTGTACGGTATGTACCTTGCAATCGGTATCTTTGCCCAGATTGCGACACAGGTTGTATTAAACATTGCGGTTGTTACTAACCTGATTCCAAATACAGGTATTTCTCTTCCATTTATCAGTTACGGCGGTACGTCAGTAGCACTTTTGATGGCAGAGATGGGCGTTGTGCTGAATATATCGGCGTGCGCAGATCCGGGAAGGCAGGCGATGAGTCGTGGCAGATGAACTTGATGTGCTGAACTTAAAAGAGCCGGCAGATAAGGTGAAGTTAAAAGAACCGGAGGATGAGAGATTTGAACTTCCTTCGGATCTGACAGAGGGACTTGATGATAAGGAAAGTCAGGTTTCTTCCCGTAAACCAAAGAAAAACAAGTCTAAGAAAAGAAAGAGAAAGAAGAAGCATCCAGTTCGGAATTTCTTTCTGATTTTGATTTTGCTTCTTGCGGCGTCAGGTGTTTTCTCCTGGTATTTCTTTGAGATTAAGAACGTAACGTATCTTAATAATACAAGAAATGAGGAAGAAGCCTTAACGAAAGCTATCTTTGGTGATTATCCAAATTTCATCTTTTATAAGCTGATTGGAAGAAAGAATGCAAAGATTCCGTTTGTACAGAGCTATTCAGTGAAGTACAAATCAAGGGACTCCGTTGAGGTACAGATTTATGAGAAGCCTGTCATCGGCTATTTGAAATATATGGGAACGAACATGTATTTTGACAAAGATGGCATTGTTGTGGAAAATAGCACAGATGATGAGAAGTACGGTGTGCCTGAAGTTACGGGCCTTGAGTACGCGTCCGTTATTGTCGGGAAGCAGATTGACGTTGGCAACCCGGAACTTTTTGAGAAAATTTTAAACTTTACACAGGCATTTGCCAGATACAGCATTCCGGTTACAAATGTAGACTTTGATGAGGATGGTAATGCAACGGTGTTAGTTGGAGACGTTCAGGTACGTCTTGGTAATTCCGGCAACATGACGGATAAGATGTATCAGCTGTCGAAGTTATACCCGAATTTGGAAGGAAAGAAGGGTATTCTTTACATGGAGGATTACGATTCGACGAAGAGTAATATTATTTTCAAGTCGACCGAACCAAAAAACAGTTGATATTTTAGTGGTAAAATTATAAAATTATAGGGTATAAAAATGCCCGTAGTGGACAAGGAGGGCCAAATCTTGGTAGAGTTACAGTCGAACGAAACTGAATCTTCAGCAAAAATTATTGTTGTCGGTGTCGGGGGTGCCGGTAATAACGCAGTTAATCGTATGATTGACGAAAATATAAACGGCGTAGAAATGATCGGAATTAATACAGATGCACAGGCATTAACTACATGTCGTGCAGCTACTACAATTCAGATTGGCGAAAAGCTTACAAAGGGTCTTGGCGCAGGCGCTAACCCTGAAATTGGCGAGAAAGCCGCAGAGGAAAATGTAGAAGAAATTACAAATTTGCTTAAGAATGCAGATATGGTATTTGTTACTTGCGGAATGGGTGGTGGTACCGGTACCGGTGCAGCTCCAATCGTAGCTAAGATTTCCAAGGAACTTGGAATCCTTACAGTTGGTGTTGTTACAAAGCCTTTCTCTTTCGAAGGAAGAGAGCGTTCTAAGAATGCAACTTCCGGTATTGAGAAGTTAAAGGAAAACGTTGACACATTAATCGTAATTCCAAATGATAAGCTTCTTTCCATTACTGACAGAAGAACATCCATGCCGGATGCACTTGCTAAGGCTGATGAAGTTCTTCAGCAGTCCGTACAGGGTATTACTGATCTGATTAACAAGCCGGGTCTTATCAACCTTGACTTTGCTGATGTTAAGACAGTTATGGAGAACAAGGGCGTTGCTCATATTGGTATCGGTGTTGCGTCCGGTGACGATAAGGCAATGGAGGCTGTTAAGGCTGCTGTTGAGAGCCCGCTTCTTGAAACTAAGATTGATGGCGCTACTCACTGCATCATCAATGTTTCCGGTGATATTTCTCTGTTTGAGGTTAATGAAGCTACAAGCTATATTCAGGAACTTGCTGGTCCTGACGCAAATATCATCTTCGGTGCTGTACCGGATGAAAATACACAGGATAGCTGCACAGTAACTGTTATTGCTACTGGTCTTCAGGATCCATCAACAGATGTTAAGAATGCAATGAAGGGATTAAGAAGTTCTGTTGCAAGAACAATGCCTGCTGCTACAGCGCCAAAGGCAACTCCAGCTGCAACTTCTAATTTCTCCTCTGCTGCAAAGGCTGCTGTAAATCCAAGCGTTGCACCACAGGCTTCTGAGCAGATTCATACATTCAGAAATTCATCCGCATCTTCTCTGAACAGCTCAAAGCAGGGAATTGAAATTCCTTCCTTCCTTCAGAGAGGCAAGAAGTAATTTTAAGCGGAATTAAATGAAGATTATTAAGCCGCCGCTAATCCGTTATGGATTACAGGCGGCTTTTTTAAGAAACGATTTTAAGGAGTGGAAAAATGGCAGATGTAAAGCAGGAACAGATCAGAAACTTCTGCATTATTGCGCATATTGATCACGGTAAATCAACACTTGCTGACCGTATTATTGAGCAGACCGGCACTCTCACCAAGCGTGAGATGCAGGAGCAGGTATTAGATAATATGGAGCTTGAGCGTGAAAGAGGTATCACAATCAAGGCGCAGACCGTACGTGTTATTTATAATGCGAAGGACGGCAAGGAGTATGTATTTAACTTGATTGATACGCCGGGACATGTCGACTTTAACTATGAGGTTTCAAGAGCACTCGCAGCCTGTGATGGTGCGGTATTAATCGTTGATGCGGCACAGGGCGTGGAAGCGCAGACTCTTGGTAATGTCTACCTTGCACTCGACCATGATTTGGAGGTAATTCCGGTAATTAATAAAATCGATCTGCCAAGTGCTGAACCCGACAGAGTAAAGGCTGAGATTGAAGATGTCATTGGCCTTGA
Organism: uncultured Lachnospiraceae bacterium; assembly: GCA_902781505.1. Taxonomy (GTDB): domain Bacteria; phylum Bacillota; class Clostridia; order Lachnospirales; family Lachnospiraceae; genus UBA4285. Next base: position 28,004 of record CACZJL010000008.1, read on the forward strand.
CTGCGAGGACGCACCGTTGATTTCTGCCAAGAATGGTCTGAACATCGACCAGGTGTTAGAGGCAATTGTTAATAAGCTTCCGGCTCCTCATGGAGATGAGAAGGCACCGTTAAAGGCTCTGATTTTTGACTCTCTGTACGATTCATATCGTGGTGTCATCGTATTCTGCCGTATTATGGATGGCACTATAAGAAAGGGCACAAAGGTGCGTATGATGGCGACCGGTGCTGTGGAAGAAGTTGTTGAAGTTGGCTACTTCGGTGCAGGCCAGTTCATTCCTTGTGATGAACTCTCTGCAGGAATGGTAGGCTACTTTACCGCGAGCATTAAGAATGTGCGTGAAACCATGGTTGGTGATACTGTTACTGATGAAGAGAATCCATGTGCAGAACCGCTTCCGGGTTATAAGAAGGTACAGTCCATGGTTTATTGCGGTGTGTATCCGGCTGATGGCGCAAAGTACGGTGATTTAAGAGATGCACTTGAAAAGCTTCAGTTAAATGATGCTTCCTTAAACTATGAACCTGAGACTTCGGTTGCGTTAGGCTTCGGCTTCCGCTGCGGTTTCTTAGGACTTCTTCATTTAGATGTTATTCAGGAAAGACTCGAGCGTGAGTATAATCTTGATCTGATTACAACAGCACCTGGTGTAGTTTATAAGGTTCATAAGACAGACGGAACTGTATTTGATGTGACCAACCCAAGTAATCTTCCTGATCCGACGGAAATCGAATATATGGAAGAACCGATTGTATCTGCTGAAATCATGGTGACGACCGAGTTCGTAGGTTCCATCATGAAGCTGTGTCAGGAAAGACGTGGTGTATATCTTGGAATGGAATACATTGAGCAATCAAGAGCACTGTTAAAGTACGAGCTCCCGTTAAATGAAATTATCTACGATTTCTTCGATGCCTTAAAGTCAAGATCCCGCGGTTATGCGTCCTTTGACTATGAGATGAAGGGCTATGAGAGAAGTGAACTTGTAAAGCTTGATATTCTTGTAAACAAGGAAAATGTCGATGCCCTGTCCTTTATTGTCTGGGCCGGCAATGCCGAAGAGCGAGGACGTAAGATGATTCAGAAGTTAAAGGAAGAGATTCCAAGACAGATGTTTGAAATTCCGATTCAGGCAGCAATCGGAAGCAGAATTATTGCGCGTGAAACAGTGAAGGCGTTAAGGAAGGACGTTCTTGCCAAGTGTTACGGTGGTGATATCTCCCGTAAGAAGAAACTTCTTGAGAAACAGAAGGAAGGTAAGAAGCGTATGCGCCAGATTGGTAACGTAGAAATTCCGCAGAAAGCCTTTATGAGCGTATTAAAGTTAGATGAAGAATAAGAACACGAGAGGGATATATTTACATATCCCTTTTTGTGTGCGCAAATGTCACTATTGTGACTTTCTGTCTGCCCCTGCAGATGAGCACACGAAAGGACAGTATGTAAATGCCTTAATCAGAGAAATTAAAGAAGCACCTGCGTGGCTTAAGGAACAGGGGAGTCAGACATTTGCCTTTTCAACTGCGTTTTTTGGCGGTGGAACGCCGTCTATCTTAAAGGCGGAGGAGATTGTAAGGATTCTGACGGCGATAAGGGAAAACTTCGGGTTTACGGCTGACGCTGAGATTACGATGGAAGTGAATCCCGGCACGCTGACTGAGGAGAAGGCGAGAATCTGGCACGAGGCAGGGGTGAATCGTATCAGCTTCGGCCTGCAGTCGGCGGATGATGAAGAACTGAAAAGAATAGGCCGAATCCATACATTTGCCAAGTTCCAGGAAAGCTTTCGGATTGCAAGAGAGGCCGGGTTTGATAATATCAATGTCGATCTGATGTCGGCGCTTCCCGGACAGAGCATGGAGTCGTACGAAGAGACGGTAAGAAAGGTGCTTGAAATGAAACCGGAGCACATTTCGTCGTACAGTCTGATTCTTGAAGAGGGGACGTATCTTTACGACCACTTAAAGGAATTCCCAGAGCTGCCGGATGAGGACATGGAAAGAGCGATGTATCACAGAACCTGCGAGATGCTTAAACAGGCGGGTTTCATTCATTATGAGATTTCCAATTTCTCTCTGCCTGGAAGAGAGTGCAGGCATAATCAGTCGTATTGGGACCGCACGGAATACTTAGGGGTGGGCCTTGGCAGTGCTACCCTGATTGGAAACAAAAGATTCACAGGAATCAGCAGTTTAAAGGAGTACCTGAAAGCGGATAAAGATGACTTCAGGGAATGTCAGGAGACGCTTGATACGAAGGATGAGATGTCAGAATACATGTTTCTTGGGCTGCGCATGATGAAGGGAGTTTCGTTACGCGCGTTTGAGGACTTGTTTGGAATGTCCGTGATGGAAGTTTTTAGCGAGTCAGTTGATAAACATATAAAAGACGGAACTTTGAAACTTTCAGAAGGCAGTTTAAGCCTGACTGAACGTGGAATTGATGTCGCTAATTTTGTGATGTCGGATTTTTTAGTGGATTGAATTTTTAAATAAATATGTTAGTATAATAGCTAGTGGCGCCTGAAAGAAGGTGCGGTGATTTGGTTGTGCGACTGTCTTTACATTGCAGACAGGTTAGCACAGAAAGGAATATTATGGAATTAATCAGAGGCACACAGGACATTTACTATGTAGGAGTTCAGGATGAAACCATCGATCTTTTCGAGGATCAGTACATGGTTCCGCAGGGGATTTCTTACAATTCTTATGTCATCCGTGACAGCAAAATTGCAGTTATGGACACTGTGGACGAAAGAGGAACAGACGTCTGGTTTGATTCTCTTGAAGAAGCACTTGATGGAAAGGCTCCGGATTACCTTGTAATTCATCATATGGAACCTGACCATTCTGCGAATATTGTGGCATTTATGGCAAAATATCCGGAGACAAAGCTTGTAGGTAATGCAAAGACATTTACCTTTATGAAGCAGTTCTTTGGCGAGAACTTTGAAGCTAACCAGGTTGTTATCAAGGAAGGTGATACCTTAGAGCTTGGCGCACATACACTGAAGTTTGTGATGGCACCGATGGTACACTGGCCGGAGGTGTTTGTTTCTTACGATGAAGCATCAAAGACTTTATTCTCCGCCGATGCTTTTGGTAAATTTGGTGTGCCTGGAGTGAATCTGTACGATAATCAGTCTGACTGGAAGGATGAGGCAAGAAGATATTACATCAATATCGTTGGCAAATATGGTGCGATGACAACGGCTTTTCTTAAAAAAGCTTCTGCACTTGATATTGAGCGCATCTTACCTCTTCACGGACCGGTTCTTGATCAGAATCTTTCCTACTATCTTGATCTTTATAAGACCTGGGGTTCTTATGTTCCTGAGAGAAAGGGTACTGTAATCCTTGCAGCATCCACACATGGAAATATGGTAAGGGCAGCAGAGAGATTTGCAGAGATCCTGAAGGGCAGAGGTGAAGAAGTTCTTGTGTTTGATGTTAACCGTGATGATCCGGCTGAGATGGTGGCAGAGATGTTTGCATACGATAAGGCTGTGATTGCGACGATTACATATGATGGCGGACTGATGCCGGCCATGATGGATATGCTGTACAGATTAAAGCATAAGGGCTATCAGAACCGCAAGGTTGGAATTATTGAGAGCGGTACCTGGGGACCGGTTGCAGCCAGGATTGTTCGTGCTGAACTGGAAGGTTGCAAGAATCTAACGGTAGCGGAGAAGACAGTTACGATTCTTTCTGCAATGAATGAAAAGACAGAAGGCGACTTTATCGAGCTCGCAGATGAACTGTTAGGCTGATTTTCTGACTGGGTAATCAAATTCGTGCAATATTACCATAATTTTTATGAGACTGTCGGAGAGTACTTTTGTGCTTTATCACTCTGAACTGACAGAAATGCTAGAAAAATAGCGCAATTGGTTGAAAATTGCCCAAAAGTTCAAAAATTAAAGACATTCATCAACAATAAGTTAATGTGTGATTACGAAAGCGCTTACATGCCAGTAATAACTGGTGTGCAAGCGCTTTTGTTTTTCTTTTAATACAACCTTTACAATTACTTTGACAAAGACTAAAATGATTATTAGCTGGGGCAGATCCCCCAAAAATTTTAAAGCGAGGTAAACATTTATGGCAAGAAAAATGCTGACCATGGATGGTAATACAGCTGCTGCACACGTATCTTATGCGTTTACAGAAGTAGCTACTATCTATCCTATCACTCCTTCTTCACCAATGGCTGACTATACAGATCAGTGGGCTACACAGGGAAGAAAGAACATTTTCGGCGACACAGTTAAACTCGTAGAACTTGAATCTGAAGGCGGTGCTTCAGGTGCGTTCCACGGTTCTCTGTCTGCTGGTGCATTAACAACAACTTACACAGCATCTCAGGGTCTTCTTCTTATGATCCCTAACATGTACAAAGTAGCTGGTGAATTATTACCGGGTGTTATCGATGTTTCTGCAAGAGCTTTAGCATCTCATGCACTTTCTATCTTCGGTGATCACTCTGACGTTTATGCATGCCGCCAGACTGGTTTTGCAATGCTTTGCTCCAACTCCGTGCAGGAAGTTATGGACTTAGGCGCAGTTGCTCACTTAGCAGCTATCGAAGGTCGTGTTCCTTTCGTACATTTCTTCGATGGTTTCCGTACATCTCATGAAATCCAGAAGATCGCTGTCTGGGATTATGAAGACCTTAAGGAAATGACAGATATGGATGCTGTTAAGGAATTCAAGAAGAGAGCTCTCAATCCTGAGCATCCGGTACTTCACGGTTCAGCTCAGAACCCTGATATCTTCTTCCAGGTAAGAGAAGCTGCCAACGGTTACTACGATGCAGTTCCTGGTATCGTTGAGAAGTACATGAACGCTGTTAACGCTAAGATTGGTACTGACTACAAGCCATTCAACTACTACGGTGCACCTGATGCTGAGAAGGTTATCGTAGCTATGGGTTCTGTATGCGATACAATCGAAGAGACAATTGATTACATGTTAGCTAAGGGTGAGAAGGTCGGACTGGTTAAGGTTCATCTTTACAGACCTTTCTCTGCTAAGTATCTCACAGCAGTTATTCCTGAGACAGTTAAGACAATCTCTGTTATTGACCGTTCTAAGGAGCCAGGTTCTATCGGTGAGCCTTTATTCCTTGATGTAGTTGCTGCATTAAAGGATACTCAGTTCCAGAACGTAACAGTCCTTAACGGACGTTACGGCCTTGGTTCTAAGAACACAACTCCAGCTGACATCCTTGCTATCTTTGCTAACGAAACAAAGAAGGATTTCACAGTTGGTATCGTTGATGACGTTACACATAAGTCCCTTGACAGAATTGATGGAATTAACACAGCACCAGACGGAACAATCTCCTGCAAGTTCTGGGGACTTGGTTCTGATGGTACAGTAGGTGCTAACAAGAACTCCATCAAGATCATTGGTGACCATACAGATATGTACGCTCAGGCTTACTTTGACTATGACTCCAAGAAGTCCGGTGGTGTAACATGTTCTCACCTTCGTTTTGGTAAGACACCAATTAAGTCTACATACCTCATTGACAAGGCTGATTTCGTAGCATGTCATTGTCCGGCATATGTAAATAAGTATGATATGGTTCAGGATATTAAGGATGGCGGTACATTCCTCCTTAACTGCGAATGGTCTGCTGACGAAGTTGGAGAGCACCTTCCAGGACAGGTTAAGAAGTACCTTGCTGATCATAATATTAAGTTCTATATCATTGATGGTATCAAGATTGGTAAGGAAATCGGACTTGGAAGCCGTATCAACACAGTTCTCCAGTCTGCATTCTTCAAGCTTGCTAACATCATCCCTGAAGAAGACGCTATATCCTACATGAAGGAGAAGGCTAAGGCTTCTTACTCTAAGAAGGGTGATGATATCGTTAAGATGAACTACGATGCGATTGATGCCGGTGCTCAGAACATCGTTGAAGTTAACGTTCCGGCTGAGTGGTCTAACTGCACACCGGTTGAACTTGAAACAAAGGCAACAGAGGGTACAGCAGATGTTCTTGACTTCGTTAACAACATCCAGAAGCCAATCAACGCTCAGAGAGGTGACTCACTTCCGGTTTCTACTTTCAAGAACGTTATTGATGGTACATTCCCTCAGGGTACTGCAGCTTACGAGAAGCGTGGTATCGCTGTTGACGTTCCTGCATGGGATCCAGAACACTGCTTACAGTGTAACCAGTGCTCATATGTATGTCCTCACGCTGTAATCAGACCTGTAGTTCTGACAGAGGCCGAGAAGGCTGACGCTCCTGCAGAAATGAAGCTCGCTCCTATGACAGGTATGCCTGGCTACTACTTCGGAATCACTGTATCTGCACTTGACTGTACAGGTTGTGGTTCTTGTACAAATGTTTGTCCGGGAAACAACAAGTTTGATGTTCTTAAGATGGCATCCCTTGAATCTCAGCTCGCTGAGCAGGCTAATTTTGACTTCGCTGTCAAGGTTGCCGATAAGCCAGAAGTTGTTGAAAAGTTCAAGAAGGGTACTGTTAAGGGATCTCAGTTCGTTCAGCCTTTACTTGAGTTCTCAGGTGCTTGTGCCGGATGTGGTGAAACACCTTACGCTAAGCTCGTTACACAGATTTGCGGTGACAGAATGATCGTTGCTAACGCAACAGGTTGCTCATCTATCTGGGCAGGTTCTTCACCTTCTACTCCTTACACAGTTAACAAGGCAGGCAAGGGTCCGGCTTGGGGTAACTCACTGTTCGAGGATAACGCTGAGTTCGGTTTCGGTATGAAGCTTGCTCAGGAAGCAGAGAGAGCTTCTCTTCAGAATAAGCTCGTTGCTATTAACGAAGCTACAGCTGATGAGGCTCTTAAGGCTGCAATCGCTGAGTACAATGACACATTCGAAGATGCTGAGGCTAACTCCAAGGCTACAGATAAGCTCGTTACAGCATTAGAAGCAGAAGGTTCTGATGCAGCTAAGGCTGTTCTTGAGCAGAAAGATTTCTTATCCAAGAAGTCACAGTGGATTTTCGGTGGTGACGGATGGGCTTACGATATCGGTTACGGCGGTCTCGACCACGTTCTTGCAGCTCACAGAGATGTAAACGTATTCGTATTCGATACAGAAGTTTACTCCAACACAGGTGGTCAGGCTTCTAAGTCTACAAACCTTGGTGCTATCGCTCAGTTCGCTGCAGCAGGTAAGGATGTAAAGAAGAAGGATCTTGCAGCTATCTGCATGTCTTATGGTTACATCTACGTAGCTCAGGTTGCTATGGGTGCTAACATGGCACAGTGCGTAAAGGCTATCCAGGAAGCTGAAAGCTACAATGGACCTTCTATCGTTATTGGTTACGCTCCATGTATCAACCATGGTATCCGTAAGGGTATGAGCAAGGCTATGGAAGAAGAGAAGCTTGCTGTTGAGACAGGTTACTGGAATATCTTCAGATATGATCCACGTCTCACTGCAGAAGGCAAGAATCCATTCCAGCTCGATTCTAAGGCTCCTACTAAGGAATATGATGAGTTCATCATGGGTGAAACTCGTTACATCAACCTTAAGAAGAAGAACCCAGAAAGAGCAGAAAGACTCTTCAGTGAAGCTCGTGAAAACGCTAAGGCTAAGTTCGCAGCACTCCAGAAGAGAGCTGAAAACTAATCTTAGTTTCAACTGAGTAAATTTACGGGGCGCCCCGGTCAGGAAACTGGCCGGGGCGCCTCTGCGCGTTCATGGACGCGGTGCGAATGTGCGCCGCGGGAGTAGAGGGAGTCATAGGCGGATGCGCACCGCAGGAGTTTTAGAAGAAATTTATCTTTTTTTATACTTAAATGATGGGATTTATGCGGGTTTCTGATACAATTGGATTAGGGAATTTTGGAAAAGAGGATTGATACATTGGCTCGTTCAATTGGTATTGATATCGGTACATCGAAGATTTGCGCCGCGGTAACAGAATCCGGCGTAACTACCATTTTAAAAAATAAAGACGGTTATACCTTTTATCCCGCGGTTCTTGCTAAGACTGAAGACGGATATCTGGTGGGCAATTCGGCGGTCAGACAGACACTTAGCAGAATTGATTCTACAGATTATTATCTGAAGAGAAAGCTTGGAGCGCTTGAGGTGAATGATGTTTCTGAGAGAGTGGAAATTCAGGATAAGCTGACAGTTCTATTTAAAACGATTCGCTCTGACGCGGAAAATGCATTGCGTACGGTTGTACGTGACTGCGTAGTTTCTGTGCCGGCCTGCTTTCGTATGCTTTCAAGAGATTGCATTCTGACTTCTGCCCGTGCGGCAGGATTTGAGTCTGTCAGACTTGTGAGTGAACAGGCGAGCGCAGCCCTTGTTTACAGCAGGGAAGTAAAGGGAACAGAACGCGTCATGATCGTAGATTTTGGAGGCGGAATGCTGACTGTGTCGCTGGCTGAAATCACGGGAAGTGGGGCAGATGAAGCTACGGTTACGATGCTTTCGAATGCTGAAAATCAGAATTTGGGTGGAATTGAGTTTACAAGATGCATTGTTTCAGATGTGCGAAACCGGCTGAAGGAAGAGTATCATCTGGATGTAAAGAAAGATAAGAAAACCATGTATCGACTCGAGCAGGAGGCGGGCCGTGTAAAAAAGGAACTGTCCTCCTCGCCGATTGCTACATTTTCCATAAATAATCTCGCAGTAGTGGATGGAGAAGAAATATCTTTTGAATATGATTATTCAAGAGTGCAGTTAGAGCGGCTTTCAAAGGATCTGATTGACGAGATGGAAATGGAAGTGCAGAAAGCACTGGTGGATGCGGATCTTGAGTGGGCAGATATTTCTGCCATCATTCTGGTTGGCGGAACAACAAGAATTCCTGCCGTAGCAGATCGAATCCGGCGGATAAGTGAGCTTGAACCGTCGCATTATCTCGAACCACAGGAGTGCGTGGCGGCAGGTGCATCTATGCTCGCAGATACGCTGTTTCGAGGTGAGGATAAGGCTGTGGTGCGCGATGTCGCACCGATGAATGTTCTGGTGAAAGCGGGAGAAAACAGGACATTTGTGGCAGTGGAGAAAAATCAACCTTTGCCATGTGAATTAAAGAAAGAGTTGCATTCCGGACGCCTGTTTTCGCAGACAATCCAGATGAAAATCTATGAGGGTAATCACCTGAAAGCAGAGGACAATGTGCTGATCAGAAAAATCGGCGTCAGGGCAGAGAAGGAATCACTTTTAGAGAAGCCGGCGAGTACTCTGCTGTTTAAAATGGATGAAAGCGGGATGCTTCATATCGAAGCGAAGGGCTCGGACTTGAAAGACACGATTCATATATGCTAGACTACATCAGGTAACAAAACTGCGCTTTTTAGTCAGGATCTTGAGATGGCGCTTTTGATGATAAAAAGCTGCATGAGAGGAAAGAAGAGGGAACGATGGCAGGATCAACGTTTGGAAATATTTTCAGTATTACAACATTTGGTGAATCCCATGGAGAGGGACTTGGCGTCGTAGTTGACGGCTGCCCGGCAGGGGTTGAATTAACAGAAGAGGATGTTCAGGCCCTTCTTAACAGAAGAAAGCCGGGACAGAGCAAGTTTACAACTCCTCGTAAAGAGGCGGATGCGGTTAAGATCCTTTCCGGCGTTTTTGAAGGAAAGACAACCGGTACTCCAATTGGCATGGTTGTGATGAATACATCACAGAGATCTGCAGACTATTCTGAGATTGCAAAGTACTACAGACCGGGGCATGCAGATTACACCTTTGATCAGAAGTATGGCTTCAGAGATTATCGCGGTGGCGGCAGAAGTTCAGGAAGAGAAACAATTGGACGAGTTGCGGCTGGTGCGGTTGCAAAGAAGTTGTTAGAATCACTTGGAATCACTGTTACAGCGTACTCTAAGGAAATTGGCGGAATCGAAATCAGCACGGAGAGATTCGACTTAAGTCAGTGCGCGGAAAATCCATTTGCCATGCCGGATGCAGAGGCGGCTTCAAAAGTGCAGGTGATGGCAGAGGAAAAGATGAAGGAACTCGATTCCATCGGAGGAATCATTGAGTGCAGGATTAACGGGATGCCTGCGGGTGTTGGCGAACCTGTATTTGACAAGCTGGACGCACGTCTGGCACAGGCAATTATCTCCATCGGTGCGGTAAAGGGCTTTGAAATCGGCGACGGTTTTGCAGCTGCGAAGAGCTTCGGAAGTGAGAACAACGACGCATTTGCCATGAAAGATGGCGAGGTTACGAAGGTCACAAATCACGCGGGTGGTGTGCTTGGCGGCATGAGTGACGGTTCAGAAATCGTGTTCCGTGCAGCAATCAAGCCGACTCCAAGTATCGCAAAGACACAGAATACGGTGAATAAAGACAGCGAAGATATTGAAATCAGCGTGAAGGGAAGACATGATCCGATGATCGTTCCAAGAGCGGTGGTTGTCGTTGAAGCAATGGCGGCAGTGACCATTGTGGACCTGCTTTTAAGCAATATGACTGCAAGGGTAGATTACCTGAAAAAAATTTACGACAGAAAGTAAGTAAGAATGAAGTATACAATTGTAAACACAGACGGTCGTGCCAAGCACGCTACCGTTGAAACCGTTCATGGTACGATTCAGACTCCTGTATTCATGAACGTAGGTACGGTTGCAGCAATTAAGGGTGCTGTAAGTACTATGGATCTGCACAATATTGGAACTCAGGTGGAATTAAGTAATACCTATCACCTGCATGTTCGTACAGGCGACAAGCTGATTAAACAGTTTGGCGGCCTTCACAAGTTTATGAACTGGGACAGACCAATCCTTACGGATTCCGGCGGCTTCCAGGTGTTCTCGCTTGCCGGCCTTCGCGCCATCAAGGAGGAGGGTGTTACCTTCCGTTCTCATATTGATGGACATAAGATTTTCATGGGTCCGGAAGAGAGCATGCAGATTCAGAGCAATCTCGCGTCAACAATCGCGATGGCTTTTGATGAATGTCCGCCGGCACTTGCTGCCAGAGAGTATGTTCAGCCATCCGTTGACAGAACTTACCGCTGGCTTCTTCGCTGCAAAAAGGAGATGGATCGCTTAAATTCATTAGAAGACACCATCAATAAGGAACAGCTTCTCTTTGGTATCAACCAAGGTGCTGTATTTGATGATATTCGTATCGATCATGCGAAGAGAATCTCCGAGCTTGATCTTGACGGATATGCACTGGGCGGTTTAGCTGTTGGTGAGAGCCATGAGCAGATGTATCACATACTCGATGTGACAGTGGAACATTTGCCGCAGAACAAACCAACCTATCTTATGGGTGTAGGTACCCCGGCAAATATTATCGAAGGCGTATATCGCGGTGTCGATTTCTTTGATTGTGTATATCCATCCAGAAACGGAAGACACGGTCATGTCTATACGAAGTTTGGCAAGATGAATATGTTTAATGCAAAGTATGACCTTGATGATGCGCCAATTGAAGAGGGCTGCCAGTGTGAGGCATGCAGGAATTATTCAAGAGCTTATGTGCATCATTTGATGAAAGCAAAGGAAATGCTTGGCATGAGACTTTGTGTTATGCACAATCTGTACTTCTACAATCACCTGATGGAAGAAATCAGAGAGGCTATTGATTCTCATACCTTTGAGGCCTTCAGAAAAGAGCGTCTCGAACTGCTTCATACATATGACAAGAAATAAGCTTTACGAAATCAAAGCTTTAGGGTAAGATAAGAAAAGTTAAATTTTGGAGGATTTTAAAATGAATACAACTATTTTTACAATTATCTATATTGTAGTAATCATCGGTGCGTTCTATCTCATCGCAATCAAGCCGCAGCAGAAGCAGGACAAGTTAAAGAAGGAACTTCTTTCTACCATGCAGGTTGGTGACTTTGTTAAGACAACAAACGGATTCATCGGTCAGCTCATCGATATCTCTGAGGATACTGTTATTGTTGAGTTTGGTAACAACAAGAACTGCAGAATTCCTATGGAGAAGAGTGCAATCGCTCAGGTTGAAAAGGCTGACGAAACATAATTATAGAAATGGTAAGGGTAAGGGTTTGTCTTTTATAGACAGGCCCTTTTTCATTAGGAAAATGACAGGCGCTTTTTCGCTTTAAGAGATTAAAGTGTTGAAAAACTTATACGAATAAGGTATTATAAGACTTAATCGTTAAAACGGTTAAACATCTGATGAATTTGTGGAGAAAGGTGATTGATATGGAGAAAAATATTACGTTAATTCCAGGCGATGGAATTGGTCCCGAAATCGTGGCTGAAGCAGTCAAGGTTCTGGATAAAGTGGCAGATAAATTCGGTCACAAGTTTAATTATACAAAGATTTTAATGGGTGGTTGCTCTATTGATGCAACAGGTGTACCTCTTACTGATGAGGCTATTGAAACAGCTAAGGCATCTGACGCCGTACTTTTAGGCGCTGTAGGTGGTAAGGTCGGCAACTCAAAGTGGTATGATGTTGCTCCAAATCTTAGACCGGAAGCAGGTCTTTTAAAAATCAGAAAGTCCTTAGAGCTGTTCTGTAATGTGCGTCCGGCTTACCTTTACAAGGAGCTGTCTGATGCATGTCCATTAAAGCAGTCTATTATCGGTGACGGCTTTGATATGGTTATCATGAGAGAATTAACAGGTGGTCTGTACTTTGGCGCACGTCACACAGAAGTGGTAGACGGACTTGAGACAGCAACCGATACTCTTGTTTATAACGAAGAAGAAATCAGAAGAATCGCAATCAAGGCATTTGAAGTAGCCCGGAAGAGAAGAAAAAAGCTCACTTCCGTTGACAAGGCAAATGTTCTTGATTCTTCCAGACTCTGGAGAAAGGTTGTGCACGAAGTAGCAAAGGACTATCCAGACGTAGAAGTAGAAGATATGCTCGTTGATAACTGCGCAATGCAGCTGGTTATGAATCCGGCTCAGTTCGACGTAGTATTAACAGAGAACATGTTCGGTGACATCCTTTCTGATGAAGCCAGCATGATTACCGGTTCCATCGGCATGCTTTCAAGCGCATCCTTAGGTGCTACAAAGCTTGGTCTTTACGAGCCTAGCCATGGTTCTGCTCCCGATATTGCAGGAAAGAATATCGCAAACCCAATCGCAACCATTCTTTCAGCGGCAATGCTCCTTCGCTATTCCTTCGATATGGAAGAGGAAGCAAAGGCAATTGAAAATGCAGTCGTAAAGGTTCTTGAAGAAGGCTTCAGAACTATCGATCTTGCAGAAGATAAGACAAAATACAGCACAACAACAGAAATGGGCGATGCAATCGCTGCCCGTATCTGATGGATATTACGGAGGTATATTTATGAAGAGTGATAACGTAAAAGCAGGAATGCAGCAGGCACCTCATCGTTCCCTGTTCAATGCATTAGGATTTACAGAAGAAGAAATGAGAAAGCCATTAGTAGGTATCGTAAGTTCCTACAATGAAATCGTACCGGGACATATGAACCTGGATAAGATTGTAAATGCAGTTAAGTTAGGCGTTGCAGAAGCTGGCGGTATGCCTGTAATGGTACCGGCAATCGCTGTCTGTGACGGTATTGCAATGGGACATGTAGGAATGAAGTACTCACTTGTAACAAGAGACTTAATCGCAGATTCCACAGAAGCTCTTGCTTTAGCTCATCAGTTTGATGCGCTGGTTTGTGTACCAAACTGTGATAAGAACGTTCCGGGTCTTTTAATGGCAGCAGCAAGACTGAATATTCCAACTGTATTTGTTTCCGGTGGTCCTATGCTTGCAGGTCATGTAGATGGCTGCAAGAGATCCCTTTCTTCCATGTTCGAAGCAGTAGGTACATACGCTGCAGGTAACATGACAGAAGAAAAGGTTCGTGAATATGAGCAGAAGGTATGCCCAACATGCGGCTCCTGCTCCGGCATGTACACAGCAAACTCCATGAACTCCCTTACAGAAGTTCTTGGTATGGGCCTTCGTGGTAACGGTACAATTCCAGCTGTTTACTCAGAGAGAATTCGTCTTGCAAAGCACGCCGGTATGGCTGTAATGTATGCACTTGAGAATGATATCCGCCCAAGAGATATCATCACAAAGGAAGCAATCATTAATGCATTAACTGTAGATATGGCACTTGGCTGCTCTACAAACACAATGCTTCACCTTCCGGCAATCGCTCATGAAATCGGATTTGATTTCGACATCAGGATGGCTAATGAAATCTCTGAAAAGGTTCCAAATCTTTGCCATTTAGCACCTGCAGGTCCAACATACATGGAAGACTTAAACGAAGCCGGCGGTATCTATGCAGTTATGAAGGAACTTGCTGATATCGGCTTACTCAATACAGATTGTAAGACTGTAACAGGTCAGACAATTGGCGAAGCAGTGGCAAATGCTCAGAATCTTAACCCTGAAGTTATCAGAACAGTTGATAACCCATACTCCAAGACAGGTGGTCTTGCAGTTCTTTCCGGCAACCTCGCTCCGGATGGTTCAGTTGTAAAGAGAAGTGCAGTTGTTCCTGAAATGATGGTACATGAAGGCCCTGCAAGAGTATTTGACTGTGAAGAAGATGCAATCGCAGCAATCAAGGGCGGTAAGATTGTTCCCGGAGACGTTGTTGTCATCCGTTACGAAGGACCTAAGGGTGGCCCTGGTATGAGAGAAATGCTCAACCCAACATCTGCAATCGCAGGTATGGGACTTGGTTCTTCCGTAGCATTAATCACAGACGGACGTTTCTCAGGCGCAAGCCGTGGTGCCTCTATCGGACATGTTTCTCCTGAAGCTGCTGTTGGCGGCCCAATCGCATTCGTTGAAGAAGGCGATATCATCAGCATCAACATTCCTGAGTACAAGTTAGAGCTCAAGGTTTCTGATGAAGAGCTTGCTCGTCGTAAGGCAAACTGGACACCAAGAGAGCCTAAGGTTACAACAGGATACCTCAAGAGATATGCTCACATGGTAACAAGTGGTAACCGTGGTGCGGTTCTTGAAATCCCAAAGGATTGATTTAAATTTTGATTTGTTAAGGGAATCTGTTTACAGGTTCCCTTTAAACTATAATTACCGGGAGGTCTAAAGATGAAATTAAATGGTTCAGAAATTATCATTGAGTGCCTGAAAGAACAGGGCGTTGATACCATTTTCGGTTATCCGGGCGGTACAATCTTAAATGTTTACGATGCACTCTATAAGCACAGAGATGAAATCAGCCATTATCTGGTGTCTCACGAGCAGGGTGCTGCTCATGCAGCAGATGGCTATGCCAGATCGACAGGTAAGGTTGGTGTATGTTTCGCAACCTCTGGCCCAGGAGCTACAAACCTTGTAACAGGTATCGCTACAGCATACATGGATTCTATTCCGCTTGTAGCTGTGACATGTAACGTTGCCGTTCCAGCACTTGGTAGAGATTCCTTCCAGGAAATCGATATTACCGGTGTTACAATGCCTATTACAAAGCATAATTTCATCGTTAAGGATGTAAAAGACCTCGCAAAGACAATCCGCCGCGCATTTACCATCGCGAAGGAAGGTCGACCGGGCCCTGTACTTATCGATATCACTAAGGATGCCACGGCAAATGAATGTGATTACGTTAAAGAAACGCCTAAGAATATTGATCCGGTCACAGATTCCATCAATGAGAAGGATATCGACCGTGCCGTTGAATTAATCAATGCTTCAAAGAAGCCATTCGTATTCGTCGGTGGTGGCTGTATTGCTTCCGGTGCTGCAGAGGAGTTAAAAAGATTTGTTGAGAAGATTGACGCTCCGGTCTGCGATACCTTAATGGGTAAGGGTGCGTTCCCGGGTGCGGATGAGCGTTACACAGGTATGCTTGGAATGCACGGAACAAAGACTTCAAACTTTGGTGTATCCGAATGTGACCTTTTAATTGCAATCGGTGCACGTTTCTCTGACAGAGTTACAGGAAATGCAAAGAAATTTGCCAAGCATGCAAAGGTACTTCATATCGATGTCGATGCGGCAGAAATCAATAAGAATGTAAAGACAACAGCATCTGTTTTGGGTGATGCAAATGAAATCTTAAAGAGAATTAACATGAAGCTCTCCCAGCTTGAACATAAGGAATGGATGGAGCAGATTGAGGAGTATAAGACAAAGTTCCCTATGCGCTACAGAAAGGACGTTTTAAACGGACCTCTTCTGATCAATGCGCTCTATGAAGAGACTAAGGGTGAGGCAATCATCACGACTGATGTGGGTCAGCATCAGATGTGGGCTGCTCAGCACTATCTGTTCAAGAGACCAAGACAGCTCTTAACTTCCGGTGGTGCAGGTACCATGGGATATGGCCTTGGTGCATGTATCGGTGCGAAGGTTGGTAATAAGGACAAGCTTGTCTTTAATATCACAGGTGACGGCTGTTTCCGTATGAATATGAACGAGCTTGCAACTGCATCCCGTTACAATATTCCAATCATTGATATCATTTTTGATAACCAGGTTCTTGGTATGGTTCGTCAGTGGCAGGATTTGTTCTACGGACAGAGATATTCCAACACAGTAATTGATGATTCCGTTGATTACTGCAAGGTTGCAGAAGGCTTAGGCTGCAAGGCATACCGCGTTGAGACTCTTGAGGAGTTTCGGGCTGCAGTGAAGGATGCAATCAGATTGAATATTCCTTGTGTAATTGATTGTAAGATCAATAAGGACGACAAGGTATTCCCAATGGTTAGTCCCGGAGCTCCAATTTCTGAGGCATTTGACCGTCAGGACCTGGATGCGAAACAGAATAACTAAAGTTCGCAAAATAATATTTTGAATTTTGTAACATTTTAGAATTGACGAATATTTAACAGAGTTCTAAAATAGATACAGCGCGGTACCTCGTTAAAGTGCCGTCGGAGGTAAGAAGGGTATTTAAGCATAAGCTTAAATATAGATTAAAAATTTTCTTTTAAAATTTGGAGGTAAGGAAGATGGCAAGAGTTTACAATTTCAGTGCCGGTCCGGCTATGTTACCGGAAGAAGTACTCAAAGAATGTGCAGCTGACATGCTGGACTACAAGGGATCAGGTCAGTCAGTAATGGAGATGAGCCATCGATCTAAGGTATTTGATGATATCATTAAAGAGGCAGAAGCAGATATCAGAGATCTTATGAATATTCCTGACGACTATGCAGTACTTTTCCTTCAGGGTGGAGCTTGGACACAGTTCTCAGCTATTCCTATGAACCTGTTCAAGAATAAGAAGGCAGGTTATATCAACACAGGTAACTGGGCTAACAATGCACGTAAGGAAGCTTCCCGTTATGGTGAAGCTGTAGAACTTGCATCTTCAGCTGATAAGACATATTCATACATCCCTGATGTTTCCGATCTTCCTATCACAGATGATATGGATTACGTTTACATCTGTCAGAACAACACAATCTACGGAACAAAGTATAAGGAACTCCCAAATACAAAGGGTAAGCTCTTAGTATCTGACGTTTCTTCCATGTTCCTTTCCGAGCCAATTGATGTTACAAAGTATGGCGTTGTTTACGGTGGTGTTCAGAAGAACGTTGGTCCTGCAGGTGTTACAATCGTAATCGTACGCAAAGATCTCATCACTGACGACGTACTTGAAGGAACTCCTACAATGCTTAAGTGGAAGACACAGGCTGATAAGGATTCTCTCTTCAACACACCTCCATGCTGGAATATCTATGTTTGCGGCCTTGTATTCAAGTGGTTAAAGAAGCAGGGCGGCCTTGAAGCAATCAAGAAGCACAACGAAGAGAAGGCTAAGATTCTCTACGATTTCCTTGATCAGAGCAAGTTATTCAAGGGTACAGTGGAACCTGAGTACCGTTCTCTTATGAACGTTCCTTTCGTAACAGGCGATAAGGATCTTGATGCTAAGTTTGTAGCTGAAGCTGCTGAAGCTGGTTTTGTTAACCTTAAGGGACACAGAAGCGTTGGCGGTATGCGTGCTTCTATCTACAATGCTATGCCAATCGAAGGTGTTCAGAAGCTTGTTGAATTCATGGATAAGTTCGAGAAGGAGAATGCATAATGATTAACATTAATTGCCTTAATAATATTTCTGATAAGGGTCTTGCCCTTTTCACAAGTCAGTATAACAAGGATGCAAAGTTTGAAGAAGCTGATGCAGTTCTTGTAAGAAGTGCCAAGATGCATGATATGGAGCTTCCTGAAACTCTTCTTGCAATAGGAAGAGCCGGAGCTGGTGTTAACAATATTCCTCTTGATAAGTGCGCAGATCAGGGGATCGTTGTATTCAACACACCCGGTGCAAATGCAAATGCCGTTAAGGAAATGGTAATTGCTGCTATGTTACTTGGTTCAAGAGATTATATCGGTGGTTTCAACTGGGTTAAGGAGAACAAGACTGACCCTGATATCGCTAAGTCTGCCGAGAAGGCTAAGAAGGCATTTGCCGGTACAGAAATCAAGGGCAAGAAGCTCGGTGTTATCGGTCTTGGTGCAATCGGTCAGCTTGTAGCTAACGCTGCAATTTCTCTTGGCATGGAAGTAGCCGGATATGATCCATACCTTTCTGTAACAGCTGCATGGAACCTTTCAAGCAAGGTTGAGCATATCGAGAAGGTTGAAGATATCTTCAAGACTTGCGATATCATCACAATCCATGTTCCTGCATTAGATTCTACAAAGGGAATGGTTAACAAGGCTGCATTCGATTTAATGAAGGACGGCGTTATTTTAGTTAACTGTGCAAGAGATACTCTGGTTGAAGAAGCTGCTCTTCTTGACGCTGTTAAGACAGGCAAGGTTAAGAAGTACATCACTGACTTCGCTACACCAGGTGTTGCTAACGCTGATACAGATAAGATTATCATCCTTCCACACCTCGGCGCTTCTACAGAAGAAGCTGAAGAGAACTGTGCGAAGATGGCAGTTGAAGAAGTTCGCGACTTCATCGAGAATGGTAACATCACTCATTCTGTAAACTACCCTGCAGTAAACATGGGAACATGCCAGACAGCAGGAAGAATTGCAGTATGCCACAAGAATGTTCCTTCTGTAATTTCTAAGATTACAGCTATCTTCGGAAATGTTAACTCTAACATCTCCAACATGGCTAATCAGTCCCGTAAGGACTATGCTTACACACTTATTGACATCGATGCTCCTGCAACTGACGATTTAATCGCTCAGATCGCAGCAGTTGAAGGTGTTCTTAAGGTAAGAGTTGTAAAGTAATTTAATACTTGAATGAAGAAAGCTCCGGCAGTCGAAAGACTGTCGGAGCTTTTTGAGTATGTATGTGCCGGCGGAGGCAGATACATTTGTAAGATTAAGTCCTAAATTTTCTAGAATTGCGAGATTTCTTATGCTATACTTTAAAAGTATGGATTAAACTATAACCAGAGGTGAAATGATGAGTACAGAAAACAGATTTGCAGAAGTGTACACAAAATTTAAAATGCATTTTTATCGTGAAGTTTTCAGAAATTTTGGTGATCGAGAGGCGACACTGACAACCGTTGAGACTTTTTGCATGGAGGTCATTTATGCTATGAATAATCCGACCATCAATCAGTTCGCACAGTTTATTCAGATTTCTTCGCCAAATGCGGCCTATAAGGTGAATAATTTAATCCGTAAGGGCTATCTGAAGAAGGTGCAGGGTGAAAAGGATCACAGAGAGTACTATTTACACGTAACTCAGAAGTATCTTGATTACTACAATGTGAGCACAAACTATTTAGATACGGTTTGGAACCGTCTGAATGAGCGTCTGAATGAGGATGAAATGAAGACGTTAGATCACATTCTGCAGATTATGTCAGATGAGCTGATGCCGGAAATTCCGGCGTTTAAAAACGTGGAGAAGAAAGGAAATAAACATGGCACAGATTAAACCGTTTGAATGTGTAAGACCAGCACAGAACGCAGCAAGAGATTTTGCAGCACTTCCTTACGATGTGTACAACAGAAAGGAAGCTTGCGAGGTGGTAGCAAAGAATCCAAAGTCATTTCTTGCAATTGACAGAGCAGAAACTCAGTTTGACGACTCTGTTGACACATATGCTCCAGAAGTATATGCAAAGGCAAATGAGCTTTTAGAGAAGGCAATTGCTGATGGAACTTTAGTTACGGACACAGATAAGGCATATTACATCTATTCGCTTACAATGGATGGAAGAACTCAGACGGGTATTGTGGCAGTTTCTTCTATCGATGATTATCAGAACGGTGTAATCAAAAAGCATGAAAATACAAGAGCAGATAAGGAACAGGACCGTATCAATCACGTTGATACATTAAGTGCACAGACAGGTCCAATCTTCCTTGCTTACAGAGATAACAAGGTAATCGATGCAGAAGTTGCTAAGAAGATGGCAGAAGCACCTTTATATGATTTTGTTGCTGATGACGGAATTCGCCATGCAGTATGGAAGATTGCAGAGCCGGAAGCTGTTAAGGCAATCGAAGAAGCATTTGATGGAATTGATAACATCTATATTGCAGATGGCCATCACAGAGCAGCATCCGCTGTTAAGGTTGGCTTAAAGAGAAGAGCAGCACATCCTGATTACGATGGAACTGAAGAATTCAATTTCTTCCTTTCTGTATTATTCCCGGATGAGCAGCTGATGATTCTTCCTTACAACCGTGTCGTAAAGGACTTAAACGGACTTACCGAAGAAGAATTCAAGGCAGAAGTTGAGAAGAAGTTTGTAGTTGAGGCTGCATCAGAAGCAGTATCACCTGCTTCAAAGGCAACTTTTGGAATGTACCTTGGCAAGAAGTGGTATCTGTTAACTGCCAAGCCTGAAATCTTAAGCGAAGATCCTGTAGATGGTCTGGATGTTGCAGTATTACAGAATGAAGTATTAGATCCTATTCTTGGAATCAAGGATCCTAAGACGGATTCAAGAATTGACTTCATCGGCGGCATCCGTGGACTAAAGGAACTTGAGAAGAGATGTAATGAGGATTGTGTTTTAGCATTCTCCATGTATCCAACCCAGATTTCAGAGCTGTTTGATGTTGCGGATGCAAACCGTCTCATGCCACCTAAGTCTACATGGTTTGAGCCAAAGCTCCGCTCCGGATTATTCATTCATAAAATTGAAAGATAATAAGAATTATGATTCATAAAAAAATAACGATTGAAATTGATTATGAAGCACTTGGTATTGAGCACAAGGGACCTGAAGCGTTCTTTGTGACTTATATCAGGGATCGTTTCGAAGATATGCAGAATCCGTTTCACAGACCGTTTGTGCTGATTGCACCGGGTGGCGGATTTGATCACTTAAGCCCAAGAGAGGGAGAGCCGGTTGCGTTAGAGCTGCTTAAGCGCGGATTTAACTGTGCGGTACTTCATTACAGCCTTGCACCGAATACTTTCCCATGTGCGCTCTATGAAGCAGCCTGGGCGATTGATTATGTGAAAGATCACGCAGCAGAATGGGATGTCAATCCGCATCGCGTGATTATGGCAGGCTTCTCAGCAGGAGGCCATGTGGCAGCAGGTCTTGCGACTCTTTATAACGAGCCGGAGCTTGCGGCATTTGAAAAAAATGTTTTAGACAGAAGTCCGGAAGATATCGTTCCGGATGGACTTCTTTTAGGTTATCCGGTTATTCTTTCCGGTAAGCATGCGCATGAAGGCTCTATTAAGAATCTTTGCGGCGATCGACTGGAAGAATTAAAGGATTCCATGTCTCTTGAAAAACGTGTTGATAAGTCAACACCTAAGACCTTCATCTGGCACACCTTTGAAGATAACTCCGTGCCACTTGAAAACAGTCTGGCCTTTGTATCTTCATTAAGAAAGCATGAAGTTCCGTTTGAATATCATGTGTTCCCACAGGGCTGTCACGGTCTTTCTCTTGGAACAGCAGATACAGACCTCAAGGACGGCAGACACAACAATCCGCAGGTGACTGTATGGCCTGAGCTTTTTGAGAACTGGGTTAAAAACAATATCTGATGAATCAGATTGCCTGCGTTAACCGCTTATTTTAGCGGCCTGACGCAGGCTTTTTTAAAAATAGTATCGGGGGTAACGAGTATGAATAAAAAACTATATGCATTGATGAACTGGCCGGAAATCGAAGGCGTTGTCTACTCAGAAGAGGAGCATCCTTACTCTATCTTAGGAGGAAAGATGACAAAGGATGGATTCCTGATTCAGGTATTCCGTCCGGATGCGGTCACTGTGACGGCAGTCTGGTCTGGTGGCAGAAAGAAAGTGGAGCTTGAAAAGGTAGATGAGGGAGGCTTCTTTGCGGGACTGATTCCATCTTCAAGAAAAGTAAAATATACACTGATCGTCGAGAATAAGAATGGACGTAAGTTTGATTTTACGGATCCATACTCGTTTGAAGTAAAACTTACAGATGCACAGAAACGTGCATTTTGTTCCGGTTCCTTAAAGAAACCGTGGGAACTTTTAGGTGCTCACGGTATGAAGGTTGATGGTGTGGAAGGCGTTCGTTTTGTGACCTGGGCACCAGAGGCCGTGCGTGTGTCTGTTGTTGGGGAATTTTCCGGGGAACAAGGCAGAGTGCTTCCAATGGAAAAGGATGAGGAATCCGGCCTGTTTGTGCTGTTTGTTCCGGGCATATCAGAGACCTGCGAATATCAGTATGAAGTGAAGGCCAGAGGCGGAGCGGTTGTCAGAAAAGATGATCCGTATGCATGTGATTCGGAAGCTTTTGCGTTCCACGATGAAGAGTGGATGGCAGAGCGCGCAAATTCTGACGTGCAGGATGACGCAAGAAGTATTTTGACGGTTGAACCGGCGATTCAGTCTGGAAAGGTGTCCTTTTTTCAGAAGCTGAAGAAGGAAACGCTGCCGGCAGCGGTGGAATATGGATTCGATTCCATTTTCATCAGGTCGCCTCTTAAATACAGATCGGATGCAGCCAAGGGGAATACTGCTTATTTATGTGATTCCAGATTTGGTACGGCTAAAGAACTGAAGGAGTTTGTGGATGCGGCGCATCAGTCCGGGGTTTCTGTTCTGATGGATTTGAATGTAGCCTTTATTACAGGTGATTCTGAAGGACTGGTGAACTTTGACGGAGCAAAAGCGTACGAGATGTTTGTTACAAGAACAGACAAGTATCCCGGCGAGCTTTTATTTACACCGGATTTCTCAAAGGCTCCGGTCCGCATGTACTATAAGGGGGCTGCGGCCTACTGGATGAGTCATTTCCACATTGACGGATTCCGTCTGGCCGATGTGGCAACAACGCTGTATCTCGATTATGGAAAGAATCCCGGTGAGTGGATTCCGAATATCTATGGCGGAAATGAAAATCTCTATGCAATCAGCTTTTATCAGGAGTTTAACAGAGCGGTTCATAAGGTGCCCGGTGTAATTACAATCGCACAGGAAGAGAGTGCCTTCAGCTCATCTACAGGAACAACAGAGGAATCTCTTGGATTTGATTTCAAGTGCAATGAGGACTTTACGGATAACCTGCTGTCCTTTGAAATGCAGGATCCATTATTCAGAAAAGGCGTTTATGACAAACTTTCTGAGTCTATGATTTATCATTACATGGAGGAGTTTATTCTTCCTATGAAGGCTTCAGATCTGAAGCGTAACGGTGCTGACACGCTTGTCCTTGCAATGCCGGAGGAAGATGAGGCGTTAAAGGAACTTGACGCGAAGCTGGCTTTATCGTATCTTTACACAATGCCAGGCAAGAAGTTGGTGGAGCAGGGTGTGACCGGGCTCGCTGACGGAAGCGTTTTAAAGCGACTGAATCAGATGTACAAAGAAATTCCGGCATTTTCCGAACTCGACAGCTATGAAGAAGGTTTTGCCTGGGTCTGCCAAAATGATGCAGAACGCACTGTGTTGGCTTACTTAAGAAATGATAGTAAGGACAACCACTATCTGGTGATCTGCAATTTCACTCCGGTGGATAGAACAGGTTATCGCCTTGGCGTTCCTTATTCCGGTTCTTATAAGGTGATATTTGACAGTGCCAATGCAAAAGTTGAGCCTTCTTCTGAGTTTAAGTCTCATCTGTGCAAATGGAATCACTGTGAAGATTATATCGATGTAGATGTGAGCGGGCTTTCCTGTCTTGTTCTGTCTTATCGCGCCTTTGATGAGTTTGAGAAGGAGGAAATCCGTATCAGACAGAAAGCAGAAGAGGCGAAGCGTGAGGCGTTAAAGGAGAAGGAAGAGGCGAGACTTCTTGAGGAAGAAGCTAAACGCAAGGCTGATGCAGCGCATGCTGCTGAAGAAAAGGCAAAGCAGGCTGCTTTGGAAGCGCAGAAAGCAGAGCAGGCAGCGACCTTAAAAGCAAAGGAAGCAACAGCACTCAGCCGTACAATTGAAAGAGAAACAAAGAAGAAACTGGAGGCCCTGGCGAAAAAGTTCTCCGGTTCTGAAAGGTAATTGAGATGGATGCAGTAAGAGAGGAGTTACAACAGCTTATTGCTAAGATTACAGGACAGATTGGTCAGTTTGGTTTTCAGCTGATTGTTGCAGTTCTGGTCTGGGCTGTTGGACGAAGGATTATTAAGTGGCTTGTCAATAAGGTTTTAGCTACCTTTTTAGAGAAGACAAGTCTTGAAAAGGATGTTTATCATTTCATTCTGTCACTTGCTAGAATCGTACTTTATATTCTGTTGATTCTTGAAATTCTGACGGTTGTCGGAATTCAAACAACGAGTATGCTGACCATGCTTGGTACTGCTGTTTTAGCTGTTGGTATGTCCCTGCAGGGGAGTTTGTCAAACTTTGCAGGCGGACTGATTCTTCTGATTTTTAAGCCGTTCCGTGTCGGAGATTATGTTGAGTCTCAGACCTGCGAAGGTAACGTAGAGGCAATCGGAATTCTTTATACAAAGATTATAACGATTGATCAGAAGACCATTTTCATGCCAAATGGTGCCTTGATGAACAGTAATATTACGAACTACTCCGCAACCGGTATCAGAAGACTCGATATCGAGATTGGAGTACCTTACGACACAGATTTAAAGCTGGTTCGACGTATTATGCTGGATGTACTTGCGGAAGATGATCGGGTAATTAAAGATAAGGATCAGGAAGTTGTATTAAAGAAGCTTGGCGACAGTGCAATTGTGATGGAGAGCCACGCCTATGTATACAGAAGCGATTTCCTTTCAAGCAAATTCAGTATTACAGAGAAGTATTTTGAAGCACTTAAGGAACATGGAATCAGTATTCCATTCCCTCAGATGGATGTGCATATGGATCAGAATCAGGACTGAATCCATGAGCTGATTACACACAGATTAATTTAAGGAGAGCCGTCAGGGTGAAGCCCTGGCGGCTTTTTTTACACGCCTGCACCCTGAAACGGGAGTAGATTGGACTCATCTGTCAGGTGTAACGTTTCACAATATGAACAAGAGATGTTCATATTTTTCCCCTCTTTTAAACACAAGTTGAACACAAAATCTCGGTATTCTAAGTCCTGTAAACAACAAGACCTCAACAAATATGAAAAGAATGGGGGTGTGGTTATGGCAATTGAAGTGTTTAACCGATATGAAAAGAAATATCTGGTCCCTATCGAGAAGGCCGGGGCTCTGATTAAGGCGATGTCGTTTCGAATGGAACCGGATGCGTTCAATGTAGGTGGAGAAACCTACAAGATTACCAATATCTATTATGACACTGCCGACAGCGCACTGATTCGGACCTCAGTTGAAAAGCCGGTTTACAAAGAGAAGTTCAGGCTTCGGGCTTATGGGGTACCAAATCTGACAGATCAGGTCTTTCTTGAAATCAAGAAAAAGTACAACGGAAATGTTAACAAGAGAAGGACGACAATGCCACTTATACAGGCGTATCAGTACCTGAATCAGGGGCTGAGGCCGGTGTCGGAACAGACGGAGAGTCTGGTGGGAGAACAGGCTGGAGGACAGGTGCTAAAGCAGGCGTCTGCTCGGAAGATTAACTGGCAGGTGCTTAAGGAAATTGATTATATGAAGTCACTGTATGGACTGGTTCCAAAGGCTTATATCTCCTATGACAGAATGGCGTACTTCGACAGAGAAGATAAGAATTTCCGCGTGACGTTTGATACGAATATTCAGACAAGAAGAAATCATCTTCGTCTGGAAGACGGAGCGTACGGAGAACAGCTTTTAAATAAAGGTATGATGCTGATGGAGGTGAAAATCCCGGGTGCGATGCCACTTTGGTTTAATCATTATCTGACAGAACTTGAAATCTATCCGACTTCATTTTCAAAATATGGAATGGAGTATAAACGTTTCCTGGCTAAAGAAGCGCAGGAACAGAAACGAAAGGGAGAATTATTATGTTGGAATCCATCTTTACAAGTACAGGCTCACTTAGCATGAGTGATGCGTTATTTTCAGTGATTGCGGCACTTATGTGCGGCTTTGTTATCGGGTTTGGCTATATGCTGGCCTGTAAAAAGAAGGGCTTTGGAAAGGATTTTATTATCGGACTTGTTCTGATTCCTAGCATTGTCGCAGTGATTATCATGCTGATTAATACTAATGTAGCGGCTGCGCTTTCCTTAGGCGGTGCGTTTGCTTTAGTTCGTTTCCGCTCAGCACCTGGTAATGCAAAAGATATTGCTACAGTATTCTTTGCAATGACAACAGGCCTTGCTTGCGGACTTGGATATATCCTTTTTGCCTGTGTGTTCACAATTGTTATTCTTGCAGTTCTTCTTGCTCTTACAATGTCAGGTTTTGCAGAGAGAGATGAAGAACTCAGAATGCTTAAGATTACAATTCCCGAGAATCTTAACTACACAGATGTATTTAAGGAAGTTCTCGAGAATTATACAACAGTGGCACAGCTTCGCAAAGTGAAGACAACGAATATGGGAAGCATGTTTGAGCTTACTTATACGGTGAAGCTTAAGGAGGCAGATGAAAAGGAAATGATCGATGATCTTCGTACAAGAAACGGTAATCTTCCAATCATCCTTTCTGAAATTATCGAGCGAGCTGATGCTTTAAATTCAGCGTATTAATTTAAGCCTCCTTTAGTGTAAAGAGAGTTTATCGACAAAACGTTCTTAATCTGAATGAAAATATTATAATCCCGGTTGTGTCAGATGATTGACTTCCCCAAAGTCAAGTGTACAACTGGGATTTCTTTTTGTTTTCAGATAAGAAAAACTTGTAAAAGAGTTAAAAGTATTATAAACTAGTTATAATCAATGGGAAGAAGGGCGTGGATTTTATGGCAGATAATAACACACAGTATTTTAAAAAACAGCCTGACAAGTCAATTTCCGTAGAAGGAATTTTAGAGCAGGTATATCTTGCATTAAAGGAAAAGGGATACAATCCTGTTAATCAGATTGTTGGATATATTATGTCCGGGGATCCAACATATATTACAAGCCACAATAATGCAAGAAGCCTTATTATGAAGGTTGAGCGCGATGAACTTGTAGAAGCAGTGATTCGTTACTTTATTGAGAATAAGGGTCTGTAATGAGACTGTTAGGTTTGGATTTTGGAAGTAAGACGGTTGGTGTTGCTGTAAGTGATGAGTTAGGACTTACTGCGCAGGCAATTGAGACAATCTTCCGTAAAGATGAGAATAAGCTTCGAAAGACCTATGCTAGAATTGAGCAGCTGATTGAGGAATATCAGGTTGAACAGCTTGTCATTGGACTGCCAAGAAATATGGACGATTCAGAAGGCGAAAGAGCTGCGGCATGCAGAGCATTTGCCAATGATCTTGAAAGAAGGACGGGGCTCCCATGTGTTATGTGGGATGAGAGACTGACGACCGTAGCGGCAGATGAAATCTTAGAAGAAGCGAATGTGAAAAAGGAAGACCGTAAGGCGGTCATTGATAAGATTGCGGCGGGGATTATTCTGCAGGATTATATGAATTCTTTAGGATAATGCAATCACAAAAATACCAGGACCCCTGTAAACGTGCGTGTACAAGTACATAAGACTGCATGGCAGAAAGGGCTTCTTTTGTATTCCTTAAAAGAAGCTCTTTTTATTGTATTGACGGGGTACTTTAATTTTGGAGGATTATGAAAAAACTCGATTTTTTTGATGAAGACGGTGAAAAGGCAGAATTTTACTGCCTTGAAGAGACAAGACTTGGTGGAAAGAATTATCTTCTTGTGACAGATTCAGAAGAGGATGAAGACGGTGAGTGCTACATCTTAGTGGATACTTCTGTTGACGGGGATGATGAGGCGAAATACAGCTTTGTAGAAGACGATGAAGAATTAGAAGCGGTTGGCAAGGTGTTTGCTGCGCTTCTTGAAGATGATGATACAGAATTAGAGATGAGGTAAGAGAATGAGAAAGAAAATAGATGAGTACGTGAGCCCTGTAAGAATCGTCCCACTTGGAGGACTTGACCAGATTGGTATGAATATCACAGCAATCGAGTATGATAACAGCATTGTAGTTATTGACTGTGGTGTATCTTTTCCGGAAGAGGATATGCTTGGTATCGACCTCGTAATTCCTGATATTTCATATCTTAAGGAGAATATTAAGAAGATTAAGGGATTTGTTATTACTCATGGACATGAGGATCATATCGGAGCAATCCCTTATGTATTAAAGGAAATCAATGCTCCTGTTTATGCAACAAAGCTGACAATGGGCTTAATTGAGTCCAAACTCACAGAGCATGACATGATGAGCATGGTGAAGCGTAAGGTTGTAAAGTACGGACAGGTTGTATCTCTTGGAGATTTCAAGGTTGAATTCATCCGTACAAACCACTCCATCGCAGATGCGGCAGCACTTGCACTTACATGTCCTGCAGGTACTATTGTGCATACAGGTGACTTTAAGGTAGATTACACTCCTGTATGGGGGGATCCAATCGACCTTCAGAGATTGGGTGAGTTAGGCAAGAAGGGCGTTTTGGCTATGATGGCCGACTCTACTAATGCGTTAAGACCTGGTTTTACTATGTCTGAGCGTACTGTTGGTAAGAAGTTTGATGAGATTTTTGAAAACAACAAGGATTCTCGTCTGATTATTGCAACATTCGCATCAAACGTAGACCGTGTTCAGCAGATTATCGACCGTGCTTACAAGTACGGTAGAAAGGTCTGTGTTGAAGGTCGTTCCATGGTAAATATCATCAAGGTTGCCGAAGATATGGATTATTTAAAGGTGCCGGATGGTGTATTGATTGAAACGGATGAGATGAAGAAGTATCCATTAGAGCAGATTGTTCTGATTACAACCGGCTCTCAGGGTGAGTCCATGGCTGCTCTTTCAAGAATTGCAGCAGATCTTCACCGCCGCGTTTCCATTCAGCCAGGCGATGTAGTTGTATTCTCATCCAGCCCGATTCCTGGTAATGAAAAGTCCGTTGCCAAGGTAATCAATGAGTTAGGTGAGAGAGGTGCCAAGGTCATTTTCCAGGATACACACGTATCAGGACATGCCTGTCAGGAGGAATTAAAGCTTCTCTATAGTCTTGTTAAGCCTAAGTTTGCGATTCCTGTTCACGGTGAGTACCGTCACTTAATGGCTCAGAAGAGTCTGTTAAAGGAACTTGGCTACGATAACGACCACATTGTTGTTGCTCATTCCGGTGATGTGATTGAAGTGTCTGACGAGAAGGCTGAAATCGTTGAAAAGGTTGAGGCTGGTAATGTTCTTGTCGATGGTCTTGGTGTCGGTGATGTCGGCAATATCGTTTTAAGAGATCGTCAGAATCTCGCGGAAAATGGTATTGTTATCGTTGTTCTGACTCTTCAGAAGTATACGGGTCAGCTGATTGCAGGACCTGATATTGTAACCCGTGGTTTTGTCTATGTAAGAGAAGCAGAAGATCTCTTAAATGAGGCAAGAGATGTGGTTGATAACTCTGTACAGGGCTGTATCGATAAGAGAATCTCTGACTGGAGCAAGATTAAGAACATTGTTAAGGATGATTTAAGTGAATACTTCTGGAAGAAGATGAAGAGAAATCCTGTTATTCTTCCAATCATCATGGAAGCGCAGGTATAATTTCGTACAGGAGTAGCCTGACTGAAATCAAAAGCTTTTATTTCATTTCGGACCAGTGTTAGGAGGCTCAAAATGGAAATTGATGTTTGCGTTGAAGAATTAAAAAAGGCAATTTTAGCCAGTCCGGAATATGCCGAATACAGACGTCTGACTGCTGAAATTGATAAGAGACCGGAAGTTCGAAGAGCGATTGATTCACTGAGACGTGAGAATTTCGCCATGCAGAATTCCGAAGGGGATATCGACCCGAATACATTAGAAGATTATCGAAATCGATTTATTGAAATACGACAGCAGGATTATGTGGATCAGTATTTGCTTGCAGAAGTAACGCTGTGCCGCATGATTCGTGATATCAATCGTCGTCTGGTGGAAGGTCTTGAATTTGACACCAGCTTTTTGGAGAATTAAATAATGATCGTTAATGAACGAGTTGTTGCCTATATCAATTCACTTGATATGGGCAATTCCCATGTTTATGGGGAATTTACTGATAAACAAAGAGGTGAGGTACTGGATCTCATCGAAAAGGAAGCCAGAGAAACCGGTGTTCCAATCATTCGTGAGGAGATGAAGAATTTCTTACGTGTGCTTCTTCGTATTGCGGCACCAAAGAGCATTCTTGAGATTGGAACGGCAGTTGGCTTTTCTTCAGTTCTGATGGCGGATTCTACGCCTTTGGACGTTAAAATTACCACAATTGAGAATTATGATGTGAGAATTCCGATTGCAAGAGAAAATTTCAGACGCGCAGGTGTCAGCAATCGAATCACCCTGCTTGAAGGTGATGCTGCAGAGGTGTTAAAGGGTCTTGAAGGTCCTTATGACTTTGTCTTCTTAGACGCAGCGAAGGGACAGTATATGCAGTATCTTAAGGAGATTAAAAGGATGCTTCCTGCGGGTGGCATTTTGCTTACAGATAATGTTATGCAGGAAGGCAGTATTATTGAATCCCGCTTTGCCGTGGAGAGAAGAGACCGCACAATTCATGAGAGAATGCGCGAGTTTAATTACGAACTGACGCACAGTGAAGAGTTTCAGACGAGTCTGATTCCGATTGGAGATGGCATTGCGCTGTCAGTAAAGCTGTAAGTTTTGAAATCGGCAGGACAGCGCATTTTGCGCTGTCAGTAAAGCCGTAAGTAAAGTTGTAAGATATGGAAAGGGTGAGGAAGATGCCAGCTATTACGGATTGTTCTGTAATCAGAGACAGAATCAGAAAAGTGCGTGAGCACATGAAAGAAGAAGGCGTAACGATTGTTGTTGTGACGAGCGATGATTATCATCAGTCCGAGTATTCCGGTGAATTCTTTGAACTTCGAAAGTATTTAAGCGGATTTACAGGATCTGCAGGTACTCTTGTTATTGGAGAAGAGAAGGCTGCGCTGTTCACAGATGGCAGATATTTCGTTCAGGCTGCATTACAGCTTGAAGGTACCGGAATTGATCTGTGCCGTCAGGGGCAGGCAGGTGTTCCGACAGTCAGTGAATATCTGGCTGGTGAGATGGAAGCAATCCGTAGCGATGGCAGAGTGCCGGTCCTGGGATTTGATGGACGCACGGTCGCAGCCGGTGTCGGCAGGTACTGGGCGAAGATTGCGGTCGGTGGACGTGTTGTGGATGACTTTGATGCGGCGGCTGGAATCTGGATGGATCGTCCGGAATTCCCACATTCTGAACTTTTTGTGCTTGATGAAAGGTATGCCGGAGAGTCAGCTGGCAGTAAGCTTTCAAGAATTCGCAAAGCGATGACAAAGGCAGGGGCTGATGTGCACTTAATTGCCTCTCTTGATGATATCGCGTGGGTTTTAAACTTACGAGGTGCAGATGTAGAATGCAACCCGGTCTTTATGGCATATTTGTTGATTTTTGAGGATCACGCAACACTTTTTGTTAATAACGAAGCTGTGAATCCTGCTGTTCGTGGATATCTTGAAGATGCACAGGTTGAGGTTGTGCCTTATGAAGAATTTGAAAACCGGCTGCAGCAGCTTGCGGTGGAAAATCATACGTTTTTCATTGATGAGAAGCGTGTAAATTATAAGATTTTCAACATTCTGACGTCGGCGCAGGGCGAGCCTGGCAGCAGAGTTGTGACAGGTCAGAATCCGTCTGTTCTTTTGAAAGCCATTAAGAATGAAACAGAGATTAAGAATCTGCAGGAGGTTCATGTAGAAGACGGACTTGCTGTGTTTGATTTTATGTACTGGTTAAAAGAAAAGATGAAGGCAGTTGCTTTAGGCCTTGAAGAGCCGATTACCGAGGTGGACGCATATGAATACCTCGACAGAAGGCGCAGTGAAATCAGCGATTTCATTGAGCTTAGTTTCCCGACGATTTCTGCGTCAGGAGCGAATGCCGCACAGCTTCATTATGCAGCAACTAAGGAGAACTGTTCGGTTCTTAAGCCCGAAGGCATGTTGTTAGTAGACTCCGGTGGCCAGTATTTGCGAGGCACAACAGACATTACAAGAACATTTGCCCTGGGAGAAGTAACGGATGAGATGAAGAAATTCTTCACGTTGACGTTGAAGGGCATGCTGAATCTTGGGTATGCGAAATTCTTAAAGGGCATCGATGGCTTCGGCCTTGATATTTTAGCGCGCGGACCTCTCTGGGAGGAAGGCGTGGATTACAGATGCGGAACCGGTCATGGAATCGGTTATCTGCTCAACGTTCATGAGTCACCGAATGCGTTCCGCTGGAAGAGGATTCCGGGGGTCAATGACTGTGCGGTGATGGAAGAAGGCATGGTGACTTCCGATGAACCGGGCGTTTATGTAGATGGTAAGTTTGGTATCCGAATTGAGAATGAAATCCTTTGTGAGAAGGATTTGGAAAATGAATATGGAACCTTCCTTAAGTTCTCCTGGCTGACTTTAGTTCCGATTGACCGCGAACTAATCGACGTGCAGTTCCTGTCAAAAGTTGACATTGACAGACTCAACCGATATCATGAACTTGTATTCAGGGCGTTAAGTCCGTTTGTTTCGGGCGAAAAGCTTGAGTACTTAAGTGAAGTGACAGCGCCGTTAGAGGCGTGAAAGGCCGTTCGTTAGAAGGTCAGACAAATGGACGGTGGCACCCATTGGAGGTTATAATGAGTGAAGAAACAAAAAGGGAACCAGATTTAAAGCAGAAGATTATAATGGTTGCAGGTGCCTGCATTCTAGTGATTTTCTTTACTTTTCTTGCCGTTCGTTCTTTTAATACCATAAATTTAAAGCGTTACATTAAGCTTTCTTATTCCGGAGCCAGCGGATATGCGACACCGGTGTTTGAGGTGGATCAGGAAGCGCTCGTTTTAAGACTGGTCGGCACAAGACCGAGTGAAGAAGCTTTGAACGAAGCAAAAGCATTTGCCGCGAGCCTTACTGCAACGTCTGATGCAAAGGATATTGCAAATCGTGATTCATATCTTGTTACGCTGTCCTGGAATGAGGACATTGCCTCAAAGATGGGCAAGTCCCTGACCGGACAGAAGTTTCAGGTTAAGGCGAAGGGAATTGATACAGGTAAGCGAATCAATGTATTTGAGAAGGTTATGGTGAACATGGCCGGTTTAAGCCCGGATGCAAGCCTGGTGCTTGAAAATCGGTGGGATGATGAGTATCTTTCTACTCTGACGTTTGTGGCTGATAAGTACAGTAACATTGCGAATGGCGATGCAATCCAGATTACCTGTCAGCAGGACAGGGCAGAGCTTGGCAGACGCGGTTTGATAGCAGAGTCTATGACTACTTTGTATAAGGTTGAAAATTTAAGCTCGTATGCGAAGGCAAGTGATGTAAGCATGTCGCTTGTTGAGGAAATCAGTAAGGAGGCGCAGAGGACGATTGTTTCTGAGACCGCTGATTCCACATTCCGTATGCTTTACAAGGCAACCGGCAATACGAATTATCTTCGTGACAGAAATACAGAGACGGCAGGTGAGATTGAAGAGCTCGGCGTTTATTATCTGGAGCGCAAGGAGGGCACGGAATACAGTTCACTTGCACAAAACCGTCTGGTTTTACTGTATTCTTCCGTGATTTCAAACGAAGAGCACGATGAAAAGATT
The DNA here is from genome assembly GCA_902781505.1 of uncultured Lachnospiraceae bacterium. Taxonomy (GTDB): domain Bacteria; phylum Bacillota; class Clostridia; order Lachnospirales; family Lachnospiraceae; genus UBA4285. The sequence goes on from CACZJL010000008.1 coordinate 61,938, forward strand.
TATTTTGCATTTACTTATCCAAATGCATATTTAGGTACAGATGGTGCATTTAATCTGAATCATGAGAATCCGACTAAGAGTTACACCTGCGGAAATGATGAGGAAGCATTGGAGGCATCGGAGGTTTCAGGTCTTTCTGATTCCTACAGGATTACGAAATTGAAATAATGAGGTATGGATTTGAAAAAGGGACAGATTTACACTGGTAAGGCGCTTTCCGTAAGCTATCCGAACAAGACAGTGGTTGAGGTAATGGATTCGGAGCTTCCTGAAGATAATGGACAGAAGGTCATCGTGAAGAACGTGATTCCCGGCGAAACCATTAAGTTTCTTCTGCATAAGAATAAGAATGATCGCCGCGAAGGAATTTTAAGAGAGGTCGTTACGAAGGCCGAGACAGAAACCCGTGAGAGATGCGCATATTTTGGTACTTGCGGTGGATGTGTCTACCAGCCGGTTGATTATGATGAGCAGCTTAAGATGAAGGAAGAGCAGATTCGTACGCTGTTTTCTCATGTCATTCACTATGACTATGAATTCCAGCCAATTACAGGCAGTCCTGAAATTGAAGGATACCGCAACAAGATGGAATTCACCTTCGGTGACGAAGTGAAGGATGGTGATATGCGTCTTGGTATGCATAAGTCCCACTCCATGTTTGATATTGTACCGGTGGACGGCTGTAAAATCTGTTCACCTGATTTCTCGACGGTCAGAAATGCAGTAGAAAAGTTTGTTTCCGAAAGTGGTATTCCGTTTTATCACAAGAAGAACTGGCAGGGCTATTTCAGATTCCTGATTGTACGCCAGTCCCATATGGATGGCAGCATGCTGCTTGACCTGGTTACGACATCTCAGATTGAACCGGAAGCAGAAGAAAAGCTGTTAGCAGATTTTGTCAGCATGCTTACCTCACTTTCCTTAAATGGCTCGATTGCCGGAATCCTGCATACTGTTACGGATTCTACAGGTGATGCGGTTTCTGATGAGGGAACGACGGTACTGTACGGAAAGAATGAATTTACCGAAGAATTACTTGAACTTCAGTTTAAAGTAACGATTTTCTCCTTCTTCCAGACGAACACAGCAGGTGCAGAGCGCCTGTATTCGAAGGTTCGTGAATATGTTGGAGAGACGAAGGATAAGGTTATCTTTGACCTCTATTCCGGAACCGGTACGATTGCACAGATTTTAGCGCCTGTTGCCAAAAAGGTAATCGGTGTTGAAATCGTAGAAGAGGCTGTAGAGGCAGCAAAGGAAAATGCTAAGCTCAATGGCCTTACGAACTGCGAATTCATCGCGGGCGATGTATTAAAGAAGATTGATGAAATTGAAGATAAGCCTGATTTCATCGTACTTGATCCACCTCGTGACGGTGTGCATCCAAAGGCACTTTCAAAGATTATTGATTACGGAGTCGAGAATCTGGTTTATATTTCCTGTAAGTCCACTTCTTTAGTCCGTGATTTACCTGTCTTCCATGCGGCAGGCTACAGAGTTGTGAAGGCAGCGACAGTTGATCTCTTCCCCGGTACTGCGCATGTGGAGAGCCTTGTTCTCTTAAGTAAAAAAAATAAGTGATTAAACAGGCGTTCCGTAAGAATTTGCGGAACGCTGTTTGGCTATAAGGAGTAGTTCATGTTTCTACCAATTTCAAAAAAGGATATGAGAGAGAGGGGCTGGGAACAGGCTGATTTTGTCTACGTCATCGGCGATGCATATGTGGATCATTCTTCCTTTGGACCTGCAATCATCAGCAGAGTCCTCGAATCTCATGGATATAAAGTTGCAATCATTTCACAGCCGGATTTTAGGAATTCGGAATCGATTGCTTCTCTTGGTACGCCTCGTCTTGGCTTCCTGGTTGCTGCCGGAAATATGGACTGTATGGTGAATCATTATACGGTTAACAAGAAGCGTCGTCATTCGGATGCATATACTCCGGGTGGAGTTGCAGGCAAACGTCCGGATAATGCAACGATTGTGTATTGTCAGATGATTCGCCGTATGTTTGGTAAGGAGATGCCGATTGTCATCGGAGGCATTGAGGCATCCTTAAGGCGACTGGCACATTATGATTACTGGTCGGATAAGTTCAGAAAGTCAATTTTACTGGATTCCGGCGCAGACCTTCTGATTTACGGAATGGGTGAACTTCCGATTGTGGAAATCGCGGATGCTTTAAATTCAGGTATTTCCATTCATGACCTGACATATGTAGATGGAACAGTCTGGCAGACAAGAGATCCTTCTGCTGTCTATTCCGGGATTGAACTGCCTTCGTATGATGAATGTCTGGAAGATAAGGCCATGTATGCGAAGAGCTTCGGAATCCAGGCAAAGAATACAGATCATATCACGGCAAAGCCATTGATTGAGAAGTACGGTGCACACCGCTTTGTGATTCAGAACATTCCGGCACGTCCGTTAACGACGCAGGAACTCGATGACGTATACGATTTGCCATATGAGAACAGATGGCATCCGTCCTATGATGCGCAGGGTGGCGTTCCTGCCTTTGGTGATATTAAGTTTAGCCTGACGGCAAATCGCGGATGTTTCGGTGGCTGCAGCTTCTGTGCAATTACTTTCCATCAGGGAAGAGTCCTTCAGGCAAGATCTCATGAATCGATGTTAAAAGAAGCGAAGGCAATGACGGAACAGCCGGACTTTAAGGGCATTATTTTTGATGTCGGCGGTCCGACGGCGGATTTTGATCATGCAGCCTGTGATAAGCAGAAGAAATTTGGTGTCTGTCAGCACAGAGAATGTCTGTATCCGAATGTCTGTCCGAATATGAAGGTGTCTCATAAGGGATATGTTGAGCTGTTAAGAAAGCTTCGCGCTCTGCCGAAGGTAAAGAAGGTCTTTATTCGTTCAGGTATCCGTTTTGACTATGTGCTTGCAGACAAGGACGATACCTTCCTTCGAGAGCTGGTGCAGTATCACATTTCCGGTCAGTTAAGAGTGGCACCGGAACATGTAACGGATCACGTCTTAGATCTGATGGGCAAGCCAAGAGCTGAGGTTTATCAGAAGTTCTGTGATCGATTTGAAAAGGTGAATAAGCAATGTGGCAAGGATCAGTATCTGGTGCCATATCTGATTTCTTCGCACCCGGGCTCTAATTTGGAAGACGCGGTTGCGCTTGCAGAGGCGATTCGTGATATGGGATATATGCCTGAGCAGGTGCAGGATTTCTATCCGACACCGTCGACGGTTTCAACGGTTATGTATTATACCGGCCTTGATCCAAGAACGATGAAACCGGTGCGCTCTGCACACAATCCGCATGAAAAGGCGATGCAGAGAGCTCTTCTTCAGTACAGAAAGCCGGAGAATTATGACCTGGTGAAGGAAGCGCTTATTAAAGCCCATCGTGAAGATTTGATTGGTTTTGGCGAGAATTGTCTGATTCCGCCAAGAAAGATGAATAATGGAAAGAATGAATACAAAAAGGCACAGCAAAACAGAGACAGGAAAGCCGGCTTTAACGGAAAGAAATCGCAAGAAAAAGCCGGAGCGGAAGGAAAGAGCAATCGACACGAAAAGGGCCGTAATGCAAAGCAAGGCAGGGGCAGAAGATAAGAAGCTTCAAAGTTTTGCTTCTGCACAGGCGGCTAATCGCGCCTGCCCTTATGCACTGAAATGCGGCGGTTGTGATTATTCCGGACTTCCATATACAGTCCAGCTTGAAAACAAGCAGAAACGAATGGAGGAGTTACTCGGAGCGATTTTAAAGAAGGATGGAGTGACCCTCTCTCCGATTGTTGGAGCTGACAATCCATTTCATTACAGAAATAAGGTGCATTCTGTCTTTGTATCAGAACGTAAGAAAACAGTACAGCGCGGGATTTATGAGAAAAACAGCCATAGAGTCATCGATATCAAAGAGTGCAGAATCGAAAATGAGAAGGCCAATGAAATCATGGAAGAAATCCGCCGACTCATACCTTCGTTTAAGATTCAGATGTATGACGAAGACAGAGAACGCGGACTCTTGCGTCATGTTCTGATTCGAGTAGCATCGAAAGGAATTATGGTGATTCTGGTCACTTCCACAAGTATGTTCCCGGGCAAGAAGAACTTTGTGACAGCTCTTCGAAGAAAATTTCCGGAGATTACAACGGTTGTTCAGAATATCAATAATAAGCGCACCAGCATGGTCTTAGGAGAACGAAATGAGGTGCTTTATGGACCAGGGTTTGTTGTAGATGACAGATTGGGACTGGATTTCAGAATTTCACCGGACTCTTTCTATCAGGTTAATTCCGAGCAGACCGTAAAACTCTATGGTCTGGTACTTGAGGTGGCAGGTCTTACGGGTAGGGAAACCGTATGGGATCTGTACTGTGGAACCGGTACAATCGGGATGTTTATGGCATCACATGCAAAGGAAGTTCTTGGTGTTGAATTAAATAAGAATGCTGTAACTGATGCTAAGAATAATGCAAGGGTAAATGCAATCACAAATATCCGTTTTCTTGCACAGGATGCAACGGACTATATGAAGCAGGCCCGCGGACGCGGTGAGTGCCCGGATGTGCTGTGCATGGACCCGCCTAGAAGTGGAAGTACAAAGGAATTTATCGAGGCGGCTGCTGCATTGAAGATCCCAAGAATTGTGTATGTGTCCTGTGGACCGGAAAGCCTTGCAAGAGATTTGATCTGCTTTCAGAAAAGAGGATATAAAATCAGACGTGCTGTACCGGTAGACATGTTTCCACAGACGGAACACGTTGAGACGGTTTGCCTTTTGTCCCAACGCAAGCCGGACACGACAATTGAAGTGGATCTGGATATCTCAGAGCTTGAAGTATCCAGTGCGGAAACCAAGGCATAATCTTCCGAAGACGGAGGGGAACAGGGTTCCTCAGTGTCCGGAGGATAAGCGAAAAGCCATCAAGGACGCGTTCATACATTTTCAGATGATTTAAAAAGAAAAGGCAGTCAGGAATCAGATCCCGGCTGCCTTGTTCGTTGTAGCTTCGATTATCATTATTTCTTCTTTGATTTTTTGTCGCGAGCCATTGTCTCATCAATCGCTCTGTTAATGAAGGCGGTGGTGCTTTCACCCATTTCCTGAGCGTGCTGCTGAACCTCTGTGCGGTGCTCAGGAGTCATTCTAACCTTCACCTCTACGAATTTATCAATATAGCGCTTATTAGCTGCCTTACGAGCCTCTGTGAGGGTTCTGTGGCGGCTGTATTCTCCTTGGGATGGATTTTTACACAAAATGAGTATAACACACTTTTGGACATGCGACCATACATTTTTCTTGACGGACATGCGACTATGTCCTATAATACGGATTAAGGGACATGCGACCATATCCCCAAAAAATATCATTTGACAATCAATGAAAAAGGAGGACCTAAGAATGGCAAAGAAAAAAGAATACAGATCGCTTAAGATCAGCAGCATTTGGAACTATGGAAGTAATCCGTCTCCGCAGCTCAGACTTCAGGGACGGTGGCTGGAAGAGCTGGGATTCCGGATCGGCGAGGCGGTGCTGGTAAAATGCGAGGACGGAAAGCTTATCATCACGCCGGATACTATGAGAGCCGAGACGGAGAGCAGGGAGAAGGAATTCCTTGATAGAGAGATGGCTTTGCTCCAGAAGAGATTTGACGCTGAGAAGCAGAAGATCCGGCAGCAGATTGTGGCGGAGAGGGAGGCTATGTATGTGGCGGAAGGAAGGTGATCGCCTATGTTTGATGCAAATGAACTGGCTTCTCTGGACTCAAATTATTTTACCGTCATCTATAAGGACATCTACGATGTAACCATCAAATCCAATAACACCGGTCACTACTGGAGCCTGCACAGTCCGGGCTATCCGGAGCCGGGAACAGTTATCATCTTTCATTCGCATTTTGCTTCCTGCCCTTACCACCAGCATGGAAGGGCGACCAGTCTGCGACAGGCGGTAAAAAGTATTAAGAGCCATGACCGGTTCCAGCTCAATGGACGTAAGCCGGTCAGAAGATAAAAGAGTGGCGCTATCGGAATGGATCCGACAGCGCCATTCGTGCGTTTTACAGTTCGAGGAACTTTTTCGTCAGTTCTTTCGCTGCGTTGATTTCCTGATAGCCACGGGACGGCTTCAGACCGAGCTCAGCAATGATCTGTTCTTTCGAGTAGTCCTGCCTGCCCAGGGTGACGATCTTGGCGTAACGGGGGCTGATTTTGCCCAGGTATTCCACCAGCTCCGTAAAGAGTGTTTCGAGGATCGCTTCTTCCTCAACATTTACATTGGGATCCGCGATGTCGAGACCGACGGTGTTGCCGTCCTCATCTTCGTGGGTATCCTGGAAGGATGTGAACTGGATGAAGTCCTCACGGCTCTTGAAGCGTGGAAGGTGCTCTGCACGTCTGGGACAACCCTTGCAGCGGTTCTCCTTGTTGCAAAGGATCGGAAAGCCTTCGTTATCCCATCCGAGAACGCATCTGCCGGGACGGAGCTCCGGATGCTCTTCAAAGTAGTCGTTGATGCCGGAGTAGTAGAGGGAGAGCATCTTGTTGAAATCTGCTTCGTCCACCACCATGAATCCGACTCTGAAAGGAACACCGTAGTGCTTCCAGGTTCTCAGGTTCTCCGGAATGATCGTGTTGTTGCTCTGAAATTCTGCGTCCGAGATCAGAACCGGTGCGAGAACCTTACCATCAGTTACGTTTTCGCCGTTGTAGCTTTCGTAGTTACTGCAATATTCAATTGTGATTTTCGCCATAACTGGTTTCCTCCATGGATTTGCGCGGAGGAAACCGCTGTATGGCACCATCAGGTATTCCTCCTGTTTGTCTGAATGGCCAGCTACCTCATGAGGCTGGTCTGTTGCTTGTTGTATTTCCGGAGCCGATGAGGTCCTCCTTAGCTAAGGGAAGCGAATCTCCGAAAATATTGCTTAGAAAAATATCCCTTTTCTTAAATACTTGTGCGTTCGCTTAAATAAATCGCAAAAGAGATAGATTTTTAAGCTTGAATGTGCTATAATATACAAGGCGTTTTGCGCCTTGATGGAGCAACTGACTGAAATCTGCAGTATTTCATATGTGTCGGATGCTCCATAAACACAAGAACATTGTAAAAAAACTAGGCGCAAAAGTATTTGCCACCGTTTTGCCGCTGTTTTCCCACTCTTTTTCTCTGCATGATAGGAAGGAGGATAATGATGAGAGAATTGAATATTTCAACCTTTATCCAAGTCATGCAGATTGGGTTGAAAGAACACGATACACAATTTGCCGCTGGCACATTCCTTCTGGAGGCACTGAACCAACCGGATGATGAAAGGTTTGATATATACCGGGAAGATCTGAGCGACAAAAAGATCAGTCTTCTTGTAAGCAGACAAAGGCCTGTCCCGGACGGGATAAAGCAGGCATCGTTGGTTCCGGAACTGGCACAGGCTGCACGTGAGTACTATGAGAATAAGGTGCTGAAGGATATGAATCCCTTCCGTAAGGACGATGTGCTGAATCAGCTGGTGAAGGTCATCAAGGAAGATAAGGAAATCGGCGATAAGAAACGGGATGAACTTTTGGATTTTTACAACAAGGGACAGGAAGGCAGATTTCTTGGAGAGGTATTTCTGTACGTTGTAAACCGGCCTAATAAGCCCGGTGACGATTTTGTTGGATTTGAGGATGCTCCGTTAATTGCGGAAGCCAATTATGAGTGCCCTATCTGCCATAAAAAGCTTGTTGATACGGTAAAGAATAAGCCCATCAAAAGATATGTGATTACACACATATTTCCTGAAGGGCTATCAAAAGATAAAGCAACGGAGTTGTCCTCTGTATATCCGAAACCGAAGGATTTGGAACAGACAGATAATCTGATTGCTCTTTGTGATCATTGTGCTGAAGACTACTTGTCAGATCCGACAGTGGAAGAGTATCAAAGAATCTATGGCTTAAAGAGAGTTTTGGCAAGAAACTATAAGGCGAAGGAGTCTGTAAATGCGGTCGATCTCGAAGAGGATATCCGGATTGTATTGGATGCCCTTGCAAATGTAGATGATTCGGTACAGTTGGTGCCTCTGGAATATGAGGCGTTGCATATTGATGAGAAGTTTGAAGCAAAGAACTTTATGCTGAAGACTGAAACGCAGATAAAGGTTCTTCAGTATTACAGATATATAGAATCGATCTTTTCCGAGTCTGAGACCGATTTTGATCTAATTGCTTCCGAGGTTAAGATGAGTTCTCAGAAGCTGGAGAAGAGCGGGATGTCCCAGTCTGATGTTATTGAATATCTTTCGGATTGGATCAGGAATAAAACGAATTTGGGAACGGACAGTAGGCCTGCGTGCAATGCTGTTGTTGCCTTCTTTATTCAGAACTGCGAGGTGTTTCATAAAGATGAAGTTTCCAAGTAAAGTGACTCCATACAAAGAAAGCATTATCGCAAAGTTTCCGGTGGTGCTTGGTAAGTTGGAGAAAAAAGATATGTCTCCGTCAGAGCTTTATAAAAGTGTGAAGCGGCAGGTGACGGACATTAGGGAATTCATGGATATCATGGATTGTCTGTATGCACTGAAGAAAGTCGAGCTGAACGGGGAGGTGATCCATTATGTTGGTTGAGGTACAGTGCGACAAGTTCATAAAGCATGGTGAGATCAGAAAGCCGATTCAGTTCCATGCCGGATTAAACACTGTTATCGGTGATGATAATGGGTCCAACTCTGTAGGAAAGTCCACATTCCTCATGATTTTGGACTTTGTGTTTGGCGGCAAGGACTACGTGAATAAATGTCTGGATGTGCAAGAGAACGTCGGGGAACATACCATCAATTTCACATTTGTGTTTGACGGCAAGCCATACCATTTTTCAAGAAGCAATATTGATTACAAGCATGTATTCCGCTGCAATGAAAACTATGAACCGCTTTCGGAAGACAGTAAAATGACGCTTGAACAATACTGTGCTTTTCTTGCTGAGAAATATGGAACACAGGTGGAAGAAGATCTGACTTGGAGAGGTGTGGTATCCCGATTTATCAGGGTTTGGAAGAGGGATACTCTGGATGAAGAGCGTCCTCTTAGAGCAGCAAAGGATGAAAAAGCTGAATATGCCATCAAAAGGTATATGCAGCTGTACGGGAAATACGCTTCCGTAGAAGCACAGATCAAGCAGGCGAAAGCTGCTGAAGAAGAAAGGGACGCATTTAAGAAGTCATCAGATTATAAGCATATCCGCGCTGCTAAGAATAAGCCGGAGTACGAGGATAATGAAAAGCGTATTGCTGCACTGAGAACGCAAGAGCAGGAATTAGCAGAACAGAGCAATAAGGGATTGCTGGATCTGGATAGTTTCCAGGCACGACATCTGTCAGAACTGGATGATCAGTTGCTCAAATACAGAAGGGAAAGAGCCCGTGTACAGACACAGCTCAATGCCATTCGTAGAGAGATGACTGAAGGAAAGAAGAGTTTCAAGAAAACATACAGTGATCTTGAAAAGTTCTTCCCAGGCGTTGACTTCCAGACAATAGAAAGCATTGAGAGTTTTCATCAGCAGCTGGCAAAGGTTCTGGGCGATGAGTTTAAGGAGACGGAGAAGGATCTGGCTACGGCCTATGTGATGCTGGGAAATGAGATTGCACGGATTCTTGAAGAAGTCGAAGAGATTAAGAAGATTCCTAATGTATCGGAAGCGATCCTTAAGGAGTATGCCAAGATCACGACAGAGCTGAACAATCTTATAGATGCGAATAGGAATTATGATCGGATGAATGAGCTCAATGACCTTGTGGCAGAGTACGCAGAAACAAGAGACCGGGTTATCCGTGATCAGCTTTTTGCCATTGAGACCATGCTCAATCAGAAAATGAGGGAGATCAGTGTGCAGCTGCTTAAGGACGAACAGCATATGCCACCGGTCCTCAGAATGGAGAAGCTGAATAAGTACACTTTTAATACGCCGAATGACGGAGGTACCGGAGCCCAATACAGAGGTGTAATCACCTTTGACCTTGCAAATATGGAACTATCTCCGCTGCCTTTTATCATTCATGATATGCAGATGCTGTTGCATATTGAGAAGAAAGTTATGGCAGAGATCATCAAGGCATATGATGCCCAGAAGAGCACCGGAAAACAGGTATTTATAGCATTTGATAGGCTTGATACATACGACACAGAAACAAAAGATACCATGAACACGAATTGTGTTCTGGAATTGTCACCTGGAGGAAACGAATTATTTGGCCGCGCGTGGAATAAAGAAACGGAGTCAGAAGAAGATGGCGAATAAGAAAGAAACCAAGACGCATTTTAACTATAACCGTTTATGGAAGCTGTTGATTGATCGGGGAATCCAGAAACAGGAGCTGCAGAAGAAAAGTGATGTCAGCGCCGCATCTATAGCGAAAATGGGAAGAGGCGAGAATGTCACAACAGATGTGCTGCTCCGTATCTGCGAGGCGTTGGACTGTAATGTGGAAGACATTATGGAACGAGTTCCAAATAATAAGCCAAAAGAAATAATGAAAGAGTCCTGATTATGGGACAGCTGGTTTTATATACTGAATACAGATGAAAGGAAGTGCCGCTTATGCTGCCTGAAGAACGAGCACGAGAAAAAATCGATAAGCAGCTTATTAATGCTGGCTGGGACATTGTGTCACGGAATGAGTATGTCCCAAAGTCCACATCGGCTGTGAAAGAAGCTTTGATGCAGGGAAACACGGAGAGTGATTACCTGCTATTTGTCGATGATAAGGCTATAGCTGTTGTCGAGGCAAAACGTGAAGAGAATCCTTTGGGACCGGAGGTCGAAAAGCAGGCTGAGGATTATGCAAGAGGTCCGCAGAACTGGTATGGCTTGTGGTATCAGGGTCTGATTCCGCTTGTCTATATGGCGAACGGGAAGAAGATTTACTTCAAAAATATGCTGACGGATCCGGACGGGGACTACGTGGAACTGTCAGAGATGCATTCTCCGAAGAAGATGCTTTCTCTCATCAATCGGGTGTCGGAATACGGAGCTCTTCCGAGATTGGAAAGAAGAGGGCTTCGTGATTGCCAGTATAATGCTGAGATCGAGTTGGAGAAGTCCATGAAGGACGGCAAAAAGAAAAATCTTGCGGTTCTTGCTACTGGCAGCGGCAAGACCTACCTGGCTTGTCTGGCAAGCTATCGTATGCTGAATTATACGCCGACGAAGAGGATCCTGTTCCTGGTAGACAGGAATAACCTTGCAAGGCAGACAGAGGCGGAATTCAGCCAGTTTGACCGGACGGAGGGGCAGCAAGAAATGAGCTCCCTCTATGAGATTAAGCGTCTGAAGAAGGAAAGCGATATAAAGGCAGATATTGTTATTTCCACCATTCAGAAGCTGTTTGCTGTGCTTACCGGTCAGAAACTGTCAGAGGATAGTGAAGACGCAGAAGATGAAAAGACTACGACCGATGAAGAGAAGGAAACAAAAGAAGTTATCACACTGGGTGATGACTTAAAGCTTCCGCCGGATCACTTCCAACTGATCATAGTGGACGAATGTCACAGGTCAATCTATGGGAAGTGGAAAGCTGTGCTGGATTATTTTTCCGGAGCGAAGGTGCTGGGACTTACCGCAACACCTACACCGGAAGCATATGCGTATTTCGATAATAACATCATTGAGGAATATACCTATGATGAATCCGTTGTTGATGGCGTAAATGTTCCGTCACGTGTATATCGTATTGCTACAGAGATTACGGAGCACGGAGGTGCTATCAAGTCCGGTACAAAGATTACTGAGACCGCACGCAAGAGCGGCCAGACGACTGCTTATGTTGCAACACAGCGGGTAGATTACGACCATATGCAGCTTGACCGGTCAGTGGTCAACAGGGATCAGATCAGAAAAGTGCTGCTTGCTTATAAAAAGGCTATTTATGAGGAATTATATCCAGAGCGTGAGAAAAGCTGGACTTATGTTCCGAAGACTCTGATCTTTGCAAAGGATGATAACCACGCCTCTGAGATTGTAGAGGGCGTGAAGGATGTGTTCAAGGATGAATTTGAAGATCATGAGTGCCCGGAACATTTTGTACAAAAGATCACCTATTCATCTGGGGATTCCAATGGGTTAATCCGTGATCTGAGAACAGAAAAGGATTTCAGAATCGCGGTCACAGTAACATTGGTAGCAACTGGTACTGATGTAAAGCCTTTGGAAGTAGTGCTTTTTATGAAAGATGTCCGTTCGGATGTTCTTTATACACAGATGAAGGGGCGCGGTTGCCGTGTGATCAGCGATGATAAGCTTCGTGAGGTTACACCGAATGCCAATACTAAGGAATGTTATTACATTGTAGATGGCGTAGGTGTAACAGAGCATGAAAAGATTATTCCACATCCGGTAATTAATCCGGGCCCGGGAAAGAAGATTCTTTCACTGGAGCATTTGCTGGAGCACTTGGCACATAACGAAGTGAGTGATGAGAATCTGTGGCTGCTCAGGGATTACTGTTCGACCATAAACAGACGGTATGAAGATAATGCTCTGTTCGGGAGGCACCTGGATTATTTCATCACTACCTATGGCTTTGCTCCGAGGACAATAGCAGGAAATATCCAGCAGGCGACTGATGAGGGCCTTCTTCTTGAATTTGAGTATATAGATCCGTCTCACGATAATACCAGGCGTATGGCGCTGATCTACAGTCTGATCAGTAATATCGCAGCCAGGAATAAACTCCTGGAGATGCAACGCGGTTATATCGTGAATACGGAAGAAGATCCGGATGAAATCATTTATGCCGGATTCTCCAAAGAGACAGCAAAGAGCTTCATTGAGAACTTTGAGAAGTATCTGGATGATAATAAGGACAGTATAGAGGCACTGAGGATTATATACAATTCCGAGGATACTGTCATTACGCATTCTATGTTGAGTGAACTTCGGGATAGGCTTCTGTCTGAAAGCAGGCAGTATGGCGTATATCAGATTTGGAAGAATTATAAGGTTCTGGACACTGAGGGAAATGTGGATGAGCTGGATGTTAAGACAAATGTTAATGCTCTGACCAACCTGATCCAGATCGTCCGGTATGCGTATAAGAAAAACCAGAAACTTACCAGCTTGATCAATGGGTATGCAAAGAGATTTGCTCTGTACTGTGGGCAGCAACAACGTGTCCTGACGGAAGAGCAGGTTGAGATCATGAAACAGGTTGCGGAGTTTGTTATCAATGACGGAGCAATCTCTGTAAAGGAACTGAACGAAATCGATACAGACCTTTGGAGAAAAGGCGTAACGAGTTTCGGAGGCAAAGTGCTTGCGGAAGAGATGCAGGCATTATCAAGATTTTTATTGAAGGTGGCATAATATGGCAAATCAGAAAACAGAAGGTGCATTACTGAATAAAGTATGGAATATCGCAAATGTTCTTGCGGCAGCAGGTGTTGGCTTTACTGACTATATCACGCAGCTGACATATATTCTCTTTCTGAAGATGGATGATGAGAAAGAAGAACTGGGACTGGGAAGTTCTATTCCGGAAGGATACAAGTGGGCAGATCTTATCAAGCTCAATGGAACAGATTTGGTAGATAAGTATGAGGAAATCCTGGAAGAGCTTTCAAAAGATGAAGGCTTGATCGGAACCATCTTCACCAAGGCGACAAATAAGATCGATCGTCCAGTTATGCTGAAGAAAGTTATAGATATGGTATCAGAGGAAAACTGGTACATGATGGAGGGTGACTTCAAGGGTGCTATCTATGAAGGAATCCTTGAAAAGAATGGACAGGACAGAAAGAGTGGTGCAGGTCAGTATTTCACACCGAGAGCGCTGATCAGTGCCATCGTGGATGTAATTAATCCGAAGATCACAGAGACTGTTGCGGATCCGTGTTGCGGAACAGGCGGATTCTTGCTTGCTGCTTATGAACACATGCGGAAACAGAGCAAGGATGTGGAGAAGCAGAAGTTCCTGAAGAACAATGCTCTTTATGGCGCTGATAATACATCTCTGGTTGTAACGCTGGCTTCCATGAATCTGTATTTGCATGATATTGGCGTGAATAAGAGCCCGATTGCATATAAGGATTCTCTGATTGAGACAACGGATGATCTGTACCAGGTGGTTATGACCAATCCACCATTTGGAACAAGACCTCAAGGAAGTATCGAAGTGTCAGCAAATAGGCCGGAGTTTATTAAGACTTCAGATAATCAGGTCAACTTTCTTCAGCATATCATGTCTATTGTAAAGACAGGTGGTCGAGTAGGCGTTGTTTTACCCGATAGTGTTCTTACGGATGGAGGTTCTACTGCAAAAGTTCGAGAAAAGCTTATGAAGGATTATAATCTTCATACCATTTTGCGTCTCCCAACGGGTATATTCTATGCCAATGGAATCAAGACTAATGTTCTATTCTTTGACAAAGGCGAACACACAGAAGATATATGGGTTTATGATTATCGGACGGGCATTAAGCATACGATGGCAACAAAACCAATGACTAGAGCGCATCTACAAGAATTTGTAGAACTCTACTGCTCTGGACATATGCAAGATAGAAAGGAAACATACTCGGAGAAGAATCCAAATGGGAGATGGAGATGTTTTACCAAAAAACAGATTGCGGAAATGTCTGATCTCGACTTTAAGTGGCTTGACCTAGAAGAAAAAGACGATAGACCGATTGATGAGGTTATTGATGAAATTGAATCTATATCTAATGGGTTAGCTAAATCTATTAGCTGTCTTAAAGATATGTATACCAATCATAACATCGTTGAAGATATAGAAAAACAAGAAGGCGCGCTATCAATTTTTGAATCAATAGATGGATTAGGAACAAGTATTCTCGCCTTAAAAACCAAAATCATCGAAGCGGCAGTAAGCGGTAGGTTGAATAATCAAATATCAGAAGATAGCGATGCGGATAGTTTATACAAGAGTTTAGTACAAGAGAAGAATGCTTTAATTAAGGCGGGGATCATAAAAAAAGAAAAGGCTATGCCTGTAATAGATAAAGCAGATACCCCGTTTGAAATACCATCTTCATGGAAATGGGTTTATCTTGGTGATGTTTTTAAGCACAATACTGGAAAGGCGTTAAATGCATCAGACAATAAAGGAACTTTGCTTGAATATATTACAACATCAAATCTGTATTGGGATCGTTTTGAGTTGGATAATCTGAAGAAGATGTTTTTTTCGGATGAAGAAATAGAGAAATGCACTATTTCCAAAGGCGACTTATTAGTATGCGAAGGTGGAGATATTGGTAGATCGGCAATTTGGCCATTTGATTATGAAATGAGAATCCAGAACCATATTCATAAGCTTCGTGGATACTTACCAGAAATAAATGCAAAATACTACTATTATGTTCTGTGGTTATACAAGCAAATCGGGATGATTGATGGAAGAGGAATAGGACTTCAGGGATTCTCGTCTAAAAGGTTACATGCACTGGTTGTTCCTCTTCCTCCGGCTATAGAACAAAGAAAGATTGCAGACATTATCGATGAGTATATGAGATTCTGTTAGGAGGATTGCAATGAGTGAGCAAAATCAATTTGACTGGGTGGATTTTTACAAAGAACTATCCGGCAAATTATTACAGTACAAGGATAACAGAGAAGAACTGATCGAGAAGGTGCGTAAGATTTACGAGATTACCGGCATCAATCTTCCAACGCTGGAGAAGGACAACCAGATCATAGATATAGATCCGTTCACGTTCTTCGGGCTGTTTAATAAGAAACTGACGGATGCAAATCGTCTTTCTATTTTGAAGGCGATTGCGGAGCTTTTTGATGTGAAAGCTCCGGTTCCGTCAGCTTTTGATAGTATTCCTGTGCTGAATCCTCAGAATGCGACCTTCTATTATTTTATTCCAGATCGTGGGGACGATGATATTCAGGATCTTTGGGAGCTGTTTGATGCAGCATTGGCGTATGCAAAGGATCCTTCACCCGAGACGATTGCAAAAGTATCAAAGTATTTTGACTTGTGTATAAACAAGAAGGGCAATGGAAACAGTAAGATCACTATGGGATTATACTGGATTGCTCCGAATTCTCTATTGAATCTGGATCAGCGGAATACATGGTATATCTATGAATCCGGAAAGATCCCGGAAGAACTTGTGAAGACGCTTCCTGAAATCGAGGCCAAGATTCCGTCTGATAAGTATTTTGATATTGTTGAAAAACTGCGTGCATATCTGCACAGTGATGCCAGCCAGCTGAAAGACTTTAAGGAATTGAGTTTTGAGGCATGGAGGTATTCAGAACAGGTTAATCAGGAACAGGTAGCCGCTAAAAAGGTTGAAGCACAAAGAGAAAACAAAGGTGCGGCAATCGCTGATGAGGGTGTTGAGACCGTGCATTATTGGATTTATGCACCTGGTGACGGCGCCATGTACTGGGATGAATTCTATTCTGCAGGAATAATGGGAATTGGCTGGGATGATATCGGTGATCTTTCTGCTTACAATACCAAAAGCGAGATGAGGCAGGCAATGCAGGAGAAGATTGACCCGTCCAGATCTTTCAAGAACGATGCTCATGCAACATGGCAGTTTGTAAATGAAATGAAGCCCGGCGATATTATCTTCGCAAAGAAGGGGATGCATCAGGTGATTGGTCGTGGCGTAGTTGGCTCCGATTATGAATTTGATCCTCAGCGAGATCATTATAAAAATATTCGTCAGGTGAAATGGACACATAAAGGTGAGTGGCAGCATCCGGGACAGGCCGTGATGAAGACACTCACTGATATTACAGCATATACAGATTATGTGGAAAAGCTAAATTCTCTGTTTGAGAGCGAGATCGAAGACGACATTGAGGAGCCTGTAGAAATTGATCTGAAGCCTTATGATGCGGACATGTTCCTTGAAGAAGTCTATATGGATAAGAACAAATATGATACGTTGGTAGCCCTGGTAGAAAAGAAAAAGAATGTGATACTGCAGGGAGCTCCGGGTGTCGGAAAGACATTTGCTGCAAAACGACTTGCTTATTCCATCATGGGCGTGAAGGATCCGTCTCGTGTGATGATGGTGCAATTTCACCAGAGCTATTCCTATGAAGATTTTATCATGGGCTTCCGTCCGACACAGGAGGGCGGATTTGAGCTGAAACACGGAGCATTTTACGATTTCTGTAAGTCTGCTGAAGTGGACAGTGAGGATACTCCGTATTTCTTTATCATAGACGAGATCAACCGTGGGAATCTCAGCAAGATTTTCGGTGAGCTGTTCATGCTGATCGAATCGGATAAGAGAGGCATTGAGCTGAAACTCCTATATGCAGATGAGAAGTTTTCTGTTCCCAAGAATGTCTATATCATTGGGATGATGAATACCGCCGACAGAAGTCTTGCAATGATGGACTATGCTCTTCGTAGAAGGTTTGCATTTTTCGATATGGATCCGGGCTTCAACACCAAAGGCTTTAGACAATATCAGGAAGGTCTTCAGAGCGAGAAGTTTAATAAGTTGATTGATCGTGTGGAAGCTCTTAATGCAGATATTGCCTCTGATGATTCTCTTGGAGAAGGTTTCTGCATAGGCCACAGCTATTTCTGCGAACTAAAGGAAACATCCGATCAGACTTTATCAGGAATTGTGGAATTTGAACTTGCTCCATTGCTTAAGGAATACTGGTTTGATGAACCGGCAAAGGCTAAGACATGGATCGAGGATTTAAGGAGTGCGATTAAGTGATACCAATTCAGAATGTGTATTACATGCTTTCATATGCCTTTAGGGTACTAAATGAGCAGGGATACAAAAGCATAGAGACTGAAGAATTTCATAATGTGGCGGAACTATGCGCATCCATTCTGACAAAGGGAGTTTCGCTTCAGCTTAAGCGCGGTCTTGGAAAAGAATATATTTCCGAGACGGAGGCGCTTTCTTCGCCACGCGGAAAAATAGATGTAACAGCTTCTATCAAAGACCTGAGCAAGGTCAAGGGACAGCTGGTTTGCACTTATGATGATTTCTCCGTCAATTCATATATGAACAGGATCATCAAGACTACAATGGAGCTGCTGCTGAAATCAAAGATATCTCCGGTAAGGAAAAAGGAAATCAAGAAGCAGCTGGTCTTCTTCGGAGAAGTCGATACGCTGGATGTTCACACGATTAACTGGTCAATGCGGTTCAATCGTAACAACCAGAGTTATAGAATGTTGGTTGCTGTTTGCCACCTTGTAATCAAGGGATTGTTGCAGACAAAGTCGGACGGATCCACGAAGCTGATGGACTTCCTTGATGATCAGCAGATGCATCATCTGTATGAGAAGTTCATTCTGGAATACTACAACACAGAGTATAAGCATCTGAAGGTTAAGGCTTCAGCTTCCATGATGGACTGGCAGGTTGATGATGGCTTTCGGGATCTTCTTCCGAAGATGAAGACAGATATCACGCTGACCTGCGGAGATCGGACGCTCATCATTGATGCAAAATATTATGAGCGGAACCTGCGGGAACAGTTCGGCAAAGTGTCAATTCCTACGGGCAACCTATATCAGATCTTCACCTATGTCAAGACAAAAGAGAATGAGCTTGCGGAAGTGCCGCATGAGAAGGTTGCGGGTATGCTCTTATATGCTCAGACCGAGGAAGAAGGCAAGTTCAATAATGAGTATCTGATGATGGGAAATCGCATATGTGTCAGGACACTGGACTTAAGCGGTGACTTCCAGTCTATAAAGGATCAGCTGGATGAAATAGCTGAGAAGTATCTACTGGTAAAAGCAGCATAAATCTCGGGATTTGTGAGGAACAGATATGAAAACAATATATCTGATCGGCGGTACAATGGGCGTCGGTAAAACGACGGTGAGTCAGCAACTGAAAAAGAAGTT
>CACZJL010000009.1 GCA_902781505.1 uncultured Lachnospiraceae bacterium
TGCTGCAATGGTAAGAATCGCTGTTCCTTCCGGTGAGTGCATCTTCTCTGCTTCACTTTTCAGCTCCAGCACGCTCTTTGGCAGTTTGTCCATGGTTACCGTTACTCTTTTCATAACAACTCCTTCCCGAAATCAGCTTCAAAAAGCCGACTTCATAAGCAACCAACATGAAACCTCTACTTATTTCTCACACAAAATCCAATCTTTTTTTAAAGCCCGTTCACACAACTCATACACATACTATATGTATATTTTATCTTACTCCTGTTTTTTTTACAATCATCTATTTCCTTCGTTTTCAAAATCCGATATACTGTATTTGATCATACGTATGCAAGTATCCCAGACTAAAGCTTGCATATACGTGTACAACTAATCCAAAGGGAGAGAAACTATGAAACTCACGACGAAACAAATTGCAACAACGGCGCTTCTGCTTGCAATCTGCATTATGAGCCAGTTCTTCAAGAACTTAAATGTCTACATCACAGGACCAGTCATCAATGCAGCACTGATTCTTGCAGTTCTTTACTGCGGACTAGGATGTGGAATCATCTTAGCAGTCATCACACCTGTAACAGCGTTCCTTATCACCGGATCCCCTGTTATGTCTGCGATTCCTGCAATCATTCCCTGCATCATTGCAGGTAATATTATTCTGGTATTAGCGGTATCCCGCTTCCAGAAGCTCGTAAAGAAGCCATACGGTTTTCCAATCGGAATTATTGTCGGTGCCGTGTTAAAAGCCGCATTCATGGGAGCAGTTATCAGCTATTGGATTCTGCCTGCATATCTGCCAGATAAGATGCAGAAAATGCTTCCTGCACTTCAGACACAGTTCTCAGTAACCCAGTTATTAACCGCCCTGATTGGCGGAGCTTATGCGTTTATTATCGCCATAGCTTTAAAGAGTGCTTTTGGTGTGAACGGCACACAGGAGGTTTAATCTATGAGAGGTATTTATACCAATGTAAATGACATAAGAAAGAGAGTATTTTCCGAGGTAGCGAAGCTTTCTTATGAATACGAGGATCACGTTGATCCGGAACAGATGCAGCAGATTCCCTTTAACGTAATTCCGGGAATTGTCTCTGCTTACCGCGATTCTGCGTTCCTTGAGCGCGCCATCGTAACCGAGCGTATCCGTCTTGCAATGGGGCTTCCACTCCGTTCCTACGAGCAGTACAACTCCCTGACAGAGGGTGTTGATAAAGCTGCAAGACCGGAGACCTACTACGAACCACCGCTGATTAACATCATCAAATTTGCCTGCCACAAGTGTCCAAATAATGAAATGCGTGTAACAGACGCCTGCCAGGGTTGTCTTGCACATCCATGTAAGGAAGTCTGTCCAAAAGACGCCATTCGAATTTACGACGGCAAGTCACACATCGACCTCGATAAGTGCATCCGCTGTGGCAAATGTAAAGATGCATGTCCCTACTCAGCTATCGTTAAGCTGGACCGTCCTTGTGTTAAGGCGTGCGGTATCGGTGCCATCCGCTCCGATGAAAATGGCTGTGCTGATATCGATCAGAGCAAGTGCGTATCCTGCGGCCAGTGTCTGGCAAACTGTCCGTTCGGCGCTATTGCAGATAAGGCACAGATCTTCCAGACCATTCAGGCAATCAAGAGTGATGTCCCTGTATATGCTGCCATTGCGCCAGCTGTTGCTGGTCAGTTCGGACCTGACATGACTCCGCAGCGCCTTCGTTCAGCATTTAAGGCGCTAGGCTTCACCGATATCGCCGAAGTTGCGATTGGTGCTGACCTTTGTACAATTTCAGAGGCGGAAGATTTCGTCCGCGAAGTTCCAAACGAGATTCCATTCATGGGAACCTCCTGCTGTCCTGCCTGGTCTGTTATGGCCAAGCGCGACTTCCCTGAATATGCAAAGTGCATCTCCATGGCATTAACACCGATGGTATTAACAGGCCGTCTCTTAAAGAAAGAGCATCCAGACTGCAAGGTAGCCTTCATCGGACCTTGTTCTGCGAAGAAGCTGGAGGCTATGAGACACTCCATCCGTACTGATATTGATTTCGTTCTGACCTTCGAAGAAGTTCTTGGTATGTTTGACGCAAAGAACGTAAAGTTCTCCGAACTTGAAGAAGACCACTCCATGCATGGAGCATCTGCTGACGGACGTGGATTTGCCGTTGGCGGCGGTGTTGCTCACGCTGTTGCTGAATACATCAAGGAGCACCATCCGGAAGTCGAAGTAAAGACAGAACGTGCCGACGGACTGGCTAACTGTAAGAAGATGATGCTTTTAGCAAAGGCCGGGAAGTACAATGGCTATCTTCTTGAAGGAATGGCCTGTCCAGGCGGATGTGTTGCCGGCGCCGGAACTGTTCAGCCGATTGCCAAAACAACGAAAGCCGTTGAGAACGCAATGAAGAATTCTTCAAACGTCCACTCATCCACATCCATCTACAAGGACATCTTAGCTTCCTTAGAAGAGAAGGATACCAAGGCACCGGAATAAATCCCGCCTGATTTCAGATACCCAGCTAAACGCAAAAGACCGCTGATCTGCTAAAAAACAGACCGGCGGCCCTTTTACATTCTTATAACCCACAAAGTGAACAGGCCAACACCGGATTATTACTTTACGCCGAAATATTGTCAGAAAAAAAAGTCTCTCTTCCGATTTCTCAGAAGAGAGACTCCTAGTCCAAGCTTATTTCTTAATGACATTCAAATCCTTAAGAATTGTATTCATCTTAGCTTCATCCTTACCTATAGCAAGGAGGCACTGATTATCACAGTACATCAGTCTGTATGTCTGATCACCTACCTTGTAGGTATAATCGCCACTCTTGATAGTATTAGAACCTTTTGAAGAACTTGCCTTCTGTTCCATAACTTTTCTGTTACCCTCAAAGTAGCCTACAGCATGCTTTTTGTCATCAGCAGTCAGAAGTTCAACCTGTGTTCCATTAACAATAATTGCATAGTGGGCCTGAATGCCCTCCCAGCCATCTTCAGAGCTGTTCTGAAGCTGTGCATACTGGCCACCATGACTATTTGCATAGTTTTCAAGTTCGTAGGAGCTGATCGTAAAATCTGCTCCGCAACCAGTCAGCATGATAGCAAGCATAAGTGTCGCTGTAAGAATTAATCTTGATTTCTTTTTCATTATTATTGTTCCCTTACAATTTCCCTTAATACGAATCTGTGTCTCCCTGTTTGAAAACACGAGATTACATATGCTTGTTAATCAGATCATCAACAACAGGAACTGTAACAGTTCCCTGGTTTAATGCTTTATACACAAGAATGGCAAAGAGTACCTCCTTAACTAAAGCAACAAGCGCCTTCATTGCAGTAAGAATGCTTCCGATGAAAGAAATCGATAAATAACCATTAAAGAGCCCCAGTACATCGTTAATTACACTAAGTGCATCAGGAATCAATGATAATACCAGCGTCACCATGGAAAATACAACTGCGATGGCAAGTGCCTTAACTGCTGCCTTCTTTAACCATTCATTGGATTCAAATAATAAAACATAACCTACGGCAAGCGCGCCTGCTACATAACCACCAAAATATACGGCTGCATAAATAAATGCGCCAAGTAAGCCTACGGATACACCTAACTTTGTCTTTTCCATTTTAATTTCCCTCTTTTCTTTTAATACAATCCCTTTGTCTGTCAGTCTTTTAATCTTCCTTCATAGAAGCACCACAAGTTGGACAGAATGTAGCTCCCTTATCAACTTCTGCACCGCACTTAGGACACTTCTCAACGCCCTTAATCTGAACCTTCTGAGCTTCATAATCCTTAATCTTAGCCTGAGATTTCAGAATTGCGTCGTAATTTGCCTTAAATGCATCCCCGAGTTCATCCTTATAAAGCTCTACATATTTCTTACCGATTTCTGTGTAATTATCGGTAATTCTACGCTCCTCATCAGAAATATTGGAATTGAGCTTTGTGATTTCTGCGAAATCCTTTGTCTTAGAAACCGCTGTCTGACCTGCAGAAGAAAGCTTCTTTCCTAATTCATCTAAAAATGCCATCGTTCATTCCCTCCTTAATAAGAATAACTTAATCGTTTTCGATGTGATTAAAATATACAACTCTTCGTTGTATGCAACAACCCCTTTAAAGACAATTTGATGCAATTATTTTGTATTTTTTCCCAAAATAACTGCATCAAATCAAAATCGTATTTAACTCATCACTTCAAACGCAGCATGGTTTTTCATTGATTTAAACTCATCCGCATCAAGGCGCTGTCATGAAGGATTTTCGAGAAGAAAAGAAGATTTTTATAAATACAACTTGTCGACCTCGGTGAGCACTTCATCAACCTTATCCATTTCCTCACGAAGCTGATCCTCTGTGATAATCAGAGGTGGAGCGATAATAATCATGTTTTCATGAGAATAGGTCATGAATCTCCTTGCTTTCAGCATTCCGATAATCTTAGACATGATGCCTTCCGGATCCTGGCCGAACGGAACAAGCGCCTCTCTTGTTTCCTTATCCTTAACCAGCTCAATGCTTGAAAACAGACCAATGTATCTTACATCACCTACACATGGATGAGAGCTCTTCAGATCTTCCAGATATTCGCCGAGAACCGTTCCAACCTTTTCCACATTCTTCAGGATTTCTGCATCCTTATAGTAGTTTACACAGGCTACACCTGCAGCACATGCAAGTGGATGACCGGAATAGGTAAGACCACACATCAGAGTATTATGATCAAAATAGTGAGCAATCTTGCCGGATACAGCCACACCACCAAGCTGTACATATCCACAGGTAACGCCCTTTGCGAAGGATACCAGGTCTGGCTTTACATCAAAGTTTTCAAAGGCAAACATCTTTCCTGTTCTGCCCCAGCCTGCCATAACTTCATCACAGATCATGACAATTCCATACTTGTCACAGAGCTTTCGAACACCTGGAAGATAGCCCTTAGGCGGAATAATGACACCATTAGAACCTGTAATTGTCTCCATCAGGATGGCTGCAATCTGGTCAGTACCTTCATAAATAATCTGTTCTTCAAGCTTTGCAAGGTAGAACTTTGTTGCTTCTTCCTCGCTTTCAAATCGAATAGCCTCACGATACACATATGGATCAAAGAAATGAACGAATCCTGGAACACCTGGTTCAAGTGGGAATCTTCTAGGTTCGCCAGTTGCATTACCGGCGCCGAAAGTAGAACCATGATAGCTTCTGTAACGGCTCATAATCTTCTTACGGCCTGTGTACATTCTTGCAATCTTAATGGCATTTTCATTGGCATCCGCACCACCATTTGTAAAGAACACCTTGCCGTCCTTAAAGTTATCCGGCATCAGCTCTACGATCATCTTCGCAAGCGTTCCTCTGGACTCTACGGCATATCCTGGTGACATAAAGCAGAACTTATCTGCCTGCTCCTTGATGGCATCGACAATCACCTTATTTCCATGGCCGACATTTAGGTTTACAAGCTGGCTCGACATATCAGTATATCGATTTCCTTCATAATCCCACATGTAAATGCCATCTGCCTTCTCCATGGCAATCGGATTAATCTCTGCCTGCTTACTCCAGGACTGCAGGTTATACTTCTTGTGGTTCTCTAAAACTAATTCTCCATTCATGCTCATAACGATACCTCCTCTTATTCCTCAATTACTCTTTTATAGATTTTCTTCATATCTTCAATTGTCACTGGCTTTCTTGTATTTGCCGGGCTTCCGGAAACAAGTGCATCAAAAGCCATCTTATCTCTCAGTTCCAGAAAGGTTCCAGAATCAATACCATACTCTCTGAGAGTTGGAATCTCTATGATTGCACATAATTCCTGAATTGCAGATATAAATTTTTCTGCAATAGCAACGTCTGAATCTGATTCCTTCGCCACACCGACTGCGCGCCCCAGATCTGCAAAGCGTTCAAACGCCCCATCAAGGGCGAAACTTAAGCAGTCCTTCAATAACATTGCGTTCGACAATCCATGACTCACATGAAACATCGCACCAATCGGTCTGCTCATTCCATGAACCAATGTTACCGAAGAATTATTAATGCATACACCCGCCTCAAAGGCTGCAACCGCCATTGCCGACCTCGCTTCATAATCGTATGGATTTTCATATGCCTCGGGTAAATACTTCATAATCTTCTTAACCGCATCAATTGCCAGCGGATCCGTCAGAGGCATTGCTTTCTTTGACGTGTAAGCCTCAACAGCATGTGTTAAGGCATCCATTCCTGTGGCAGCTGTAATGCTTTTTGGTGCGCCCTTCGTGTAAGATGGGTTAATTACCGCAATATCGGGTATCAGCACATCTCCTTTTAACAGCATTTTGACTCCGGATTCCGTATCCGTAATTACTACGAATTTTGTTGTTTCAGAGCCTGTACCTGCTGTAGTCGGAATACAAACGACACCTGTTCGTGATCCTGTTAACTTGGTTCCATTATAAGAAACAATCAGTCCTGCATTCTTTACGAAAAAAGAGATTGCCTTGGCAGAATCCATTGGACTTCCACCACCGATACCAATACAGAAATCACACCCTCCATCGTTGTATTCCTTGATTCCCTTTTCAATCATGTCCACGGTTGGCTCACCGGCGATTTCGTCATAAACAAAATATCCAAAGCCAAATTCACATAACAGATTTTTCAGGTCTTCCATCATGGATGAAGCTGCTACATGCTGACCTGTAACAATCAACGCTTTTGTTCCCAGCTTCTTCATCATCGGCATTGCTTCCCGCAACGCCTGATCGCCAAAGTAGACATTGGCTGTTTCATTGAAAGTAGCCATATTCATCCTCCTTTCCTAACCTGAGCTTATGGTATCATTCGCAGTTCTTTCTTCCCATGTTCAGACATCTAAAATACTATGTGCATCTGTACAAATCTATGCTATAATTCAGGAAAGACAAAGGCGTCAAAAAAGGACGCCTTTGTCTTTTTTTTGAAGAAAGGGAGTATTACGATGGGAGTAGAATTAAAAACACTGATTCAACACACTGAAGGATATGGAATTCGCCTGGCAGCAGGTAAAAACGGACTCAGTAACAATGTTTCATGGGCACACATCTGCGAATCTGCAGAAGCAGCCTCCTTCCTGACCGGTGAAGAGATTGTCATGGTAACCGGTATTGGTCTGAACCGGCATTCCTCCTTACTTGAACTGACCGAACTTTTTCTTTCACGTCACGTCAGTGCAGTTCTGATTAATATTGGCCCTTATATCCGTGAACTTCCGGACGAACTCGTGAAGTTCTGTAATGAAAATGATCTTCCCCTGTTCACCGTTCCATGGAACACTCACCTGCAGGATATCATTCACACCATCTGTTTCATGATCAGTATGAGTGAACAGAAAAGTCAGGAATTAGGCAGTGCTTTTAAGAATGCTCTGCTCTTTCCTACTCAGAAAGAACTTTATTATGTTGCTCTGTCCAAATATGGATTTCAGATTGAATCCCGCTATTCGGTATGTCTGATATCCGTGAACAATCCATACAAGCCTCTTGAAGAAAGAGCTGCTACCCTTGCAGATGACCTTGGGCGTGCTCTGAAATTCTCCTGGAAGGGATTCTCTGTCTTTGAGTACGATGGAGATATCCTGGCCATAATCTGTGCTAAAAATCCGGAACAGGTAAAAACATTTGCCAATGAAATACGAACCACCATTAAGCAGTTCCTGGTTAAGCAAGAAACAATCAGCATGGGTGTTGGGAAACTCACCAAAAGCATCCGATGCCTGCACAAAAGCTATCGCCAGGCGAAGTCCATTCTTCAATTGCAGATTTCCGGAAAGATTCCTGAGAACAGATTCATTTACTCTGACATGGGGCTTTATCGTCTGCTGATTGGAATTGACGATCCGGAAATCCTTGAAGATTATTATTCCCAGTCCCTCTCCTGTCTGGTTGAGTATGACCGGGAATACCACTCTAATCTGCTTGAAACTCTCAGAGCTTATTTTGACAATAATTGCAGCGTGAAGGAAACCGCAGAACAGTTATATGTACACAGAAACACTGTCAATTACAAACTGGGCAGAATTGAAGAAGTAACCGGATTGTCGCTTGCTTCTACGCAGACCAGATTACAGTTGACTCTGGCTCTGATGATCAGTGATATGATAACGACATAAAATTAAGGCGGACTGTCATTTCTGACAGCCCGCCTTTAATGTGAGAAAAGGATCGGCATATTCACTCGAATTACTTGTTAATGATATATTCAATTGCCTGCTTCATCATCTCAACGCATCCATCAACACCAAACGCTTCTACGTCAAGAAGCATGGTCTTTGAATAACGATTGCCCCGGTTTTCACCCGTCACATATTTATAATAATTGTGACGCTGGCGATCAACCCTCTTGATTAATTTAGCAGACTCCGTCAGATTCAGCTGATATCCTTCTGCGATATGACGTACTCGGTAACTCTCCGGCGCATACAGGAAGAAATCAATTGTGTCATCATATTCCCTTAACACATAATCTGCGCAGCGACCAAACATAATGCAGCTCTCAGGCTTGTTAGCCAGGTCACGAATTACCTCTGCCTGTGCATCAATGGCACGGTCAGAATAAAACGCTGCTGTGGAGCCATATCCAAATTCCTTAAACAATGTCGAAAAATTCTTATTTACAACAATTTCATCTGTCTTCTTGAACAGATCCGTATTTACACCTGCACGGGCTGCTGCAAGATCCACCAGATCCTTGTCATACATATGTACTCCCAGCTCACTCGCAAGATTCCTTGCTATTTCCCGCGCACCGCAACCAAATTCACGGCTGATTGTAACAATATATTTCTTATCCATTTTTCCCTCCTTATCTGCGTCTGACCAGCTTACGTTCCGCTACCTTTAACAGGCCGGAAAGTATAAGACATATAACCAGATATACAACTGCAAGAATGGAATAGGATTCAATCGTGGTAAATGTCTGTGAAATGTATGCTTTTGTAGTCTGTAACAGTTCAGGTGCAGTAATATAGGCCATCAGTGATGTATCCTTTACCAATGTCAGAAGATAGTTACCAAACACCGGAATGGAATTTCGAAACGCCTGTGGAATTACAATCCGAAACATTGCCTGTCTCTTCGAAAAACCAAGTGCAAGCGCTGCCTCTGTCTGACCCTTATCAATAGCAAGAATTGCAGACCGAATAACTTCTGAAATATAGGTACCATAATTGATTGTCAATCCGATAACACCTGCCACCGTTGCAGATAAAGTACATTTAAAGGTTGGATTTCCGCACCAGTAAGCGATAATTTCAACAAACAGCGGAAATACATAATAGATGTAAACCAATTGTACAAGGAGTGGCGTACCTCTGATGAATTCCTGAAATACCACTAAAATTCCGTTCAGAATCTTGTGATGTGACAATCTTCCAAGTGCGAAAAGAAAACCAAACAGAATTGCCAGTACGAATGCAACAACCGATACAATCAGAACAATTTCAAGTGCCTGTCCAAACAGCTTTGGGAGTAACTCTGCCATCGCTTTTGGAAAATTCAAATTTTGTAATGTTCTCATAACCTTCCTCCTCAGCGATCCAGAATTCTCGACAGGAATGCCTTTGTTCTCGGATTCTTCGGATTAGAAAAGATCTCATCCGGAGTATCATCTTCTACAACGACACCTCCATCCATAAAGATGACACGATCTGCCACATCTTCGGCAAATGTCATTTCATGCGTAACTACAGCCATTGTCATTCCATCATCAGCGAGCTCCTTCATCGTGCAGAGCACTTCTCCAACCAGTTCTGGATCAAGTGCAGATGTTGGTTCATCAAACAGCATCATCTTCGGATGCATTGCAAGAGATCTTGCAATGGCAACTCTCTGCTGCTGACCACCTGAAAGAGTGTCCGGATAAACATTTGCCTTAGCAGCCATGCCAACCTTTTCAAGCAGTGCCATAGCTTCTGCCTGTGCCTGCTCCTTTGGCATCTTCAACAGATGAATCGGACCGTAGGTTACATTATTCAAAACCGTCATAAACGGAAACAGATTGAATCTCTGGAAACACATTCCTACCTGCTGACGATACTCCCTGACCGCAAACTTTGGTTTCAGGATATCCTTACCGTCGTACAGTATTTCGCCTCCGCTCGGGGTCTCGAGCAGATTAAGACATCTTAAGAATGTACTCTTACCAGACCCGGAAGGTCCGATGATTACGAGGACCTCCCCTTCTTCTATGGACATGTTTACATCCTTTAATACTTTTAAATCTCCAAAACTTTTCTGTAAGTTCTTTATTTCCAACAGAGCCATATGAATTCCTCCCTTCTCTCACATCAGGTTTTCAAACTATCTGGAATTCACCGTGCAGTGCTCATCTCCAGGCTGTACTACGTGAAGGGCTGGGTCTAATCCGCTATCCTTCATAGCTTTGTCGATAAAGCCTTCACTCTTTAATTCCTGGAAAACATTATTAACTTCATTCATGAAATCAATGTTATCAAAGGACACTGATGGTGCAATCTTACCTATTTCTGCATCGGTATCTGTATAGTTTGGTGCAAGCTTCAATCCCTTCATGGCATCCGGTGTTCTCTTCTGCATATCTTCAATTACTGTAGAGTCTGTAAGGAATGCATCAATCTTGCCAAACTGTAAAGCTGTCAGAGAAGAAGACTGATCACCGGTTGCTCTTGCTTCCTTGATCAGGCCATCCTTCGCCCACTGTTCAACTCTTGCCTGCCAGATTGTACCTTCTGTATATCCAACAACGGTCTTAGAAGGATCAAATGTCTTCTGACCATCAACAGAACTTCCTTCAGGTACTACAAGAGCACCGCCCTGTGTGTACCAGATATCACCATAATAAATCTGCTTTGCACGGTCTGCCTTTGCATACATGCCATCACAGATAATATCGATATTGTTGTTGTTTGCATTTACGATTAATTCTGAGAAATTAATCAGCTTCATCTCAACCTTTTCGATACCAAGTCGCTTCGCAATTTCCTTGATAATGATGGCATCTACACCGCTGAACTCCTTTGTGTCCTGGTCGATGTAAGCATAACTGTCGCCGGATGAACCAACATACATCACACCGGACTTTCTCAGACTTGTAAGCTTGGCACTTGGCTGTCCGTCCTTACAATACTTATTGTCGTAAGTCTTATTAGAATCTCCCGATTGTGTGCCACAGGCAGCCAGACTTGCTGCCATCAGTACTGCTGTCATAGCAACAGCTGCCATTCTTAAAATACGTCCTTTCCTTCTCATACCCTTTCCTCTCTTTCATTTTTTTTAGAAAAAAGAAACGGAGCAAGCTCTGTGTTTAAGCTTGCTCCGTTGCAATTAACCTGAGATAATAATACGAATTTTGATGTACCTGTGCTACATTCAAATGCACAAATTGAATTGTGCATCCGCACAAATCATCTTTTGTCCCACAAATGCTCACATCTTCATCTGATTCCTTCTTTTTAACCCCTCTAAAGTCACGGCCAGACCCCCCTCCCCGGTTTCCTTTAACGTTGGGCTCATCACATGCCCGATTGTCCCCATCGCATCGATAATCTGATCTGGCGGAATCTGACTGTAAATTCCTGCAATCGCCATATCTGCTGCTGTCAATGCATTCACAGCTCCAAGAACATTTCGTTTCACACAAGGGACTTCTACGAGCCCTGCAACCGGATCGCATGCGAGTCCTAACAGACCCTTTAACGCAATCGCACAGGCCTGAATAATTCCTTCTTCGCTTTCTCCTGCAAGATATGCAGCTGCGCCTGCTGCCATAGCTGACGCACTCCCGATTTCTGCCTGACATCCACCTTCTGCTCCTGACAGGCTGGCGCGCGCTGCAATAACACCACCTATACCTGCAGCAACAAACAGGCTTTCTGCCATTTTTTCATCTGATAATCCGCATCGTTCCTGTATTGAAAGAAGAACTGCCGGAACAACACCACAGGAACCGGCAGTAGGAGCTGCTACAATTCTCTTCATACAGGCATTCGACTCCGCTGTTTTCAGAGCATGAATCGCTACCGACGCGACAAAATCACCACATAAAAGTCTTCCTGATTCTTTTGCATCCATCAGCTTTGCTGCCTGTGTTCCAGCCATGTTACTTGCTGATTTCAAAGACGGATCATACTTTGAATCCGCGTCCTTCATTGCTCTGAAGACAACAAGCATCTTCTCCATTTCCTGCTCTTCTGATAAAGCATCTTCTTTCGCATTATCTGAAATGATTACCTGATAGAACGGTATCTTCTTTTCTTTTGCAATCTGGCAGATTTTTTCAAGTGAATTATACATTGACTCCCTCTCTTTCTTCCGGATCGATCAGACTCAAATAGGTTACCTTTGTGACTCCCTCAAGATGCATCAGCCATTTTCTGGGTTCCTCCGGAATCTCCTGATCACATTCGAGCACCATGACTGCACTGCCGCCCCTTCTGCTTCGATATAACTGCATCGAGGCAATATTGACGAAGTGGTGCTGAAGCATGGTCGTTACTTCTGCCACATGTCCTGGCTGATCCTGATTGTGAACAATCAGGGTCGGATAATCCCCACTGAAATTTGCTTTCAGGCCATCGATTTCTTCAATTCGAATTCGCCCGCCACCGATGGAGGCTGCAACGATTTCCAGCTTCTTCCCGGAAACACCTGTCAGTATCAGTTTAGCCGAATTCGGATGAGCCATTTCTCCAAGGTTTATGGCTCCAAACGAAAAGGTAAGGCCTTCTTCCTTTGCATACCGAAAGCTGTCCGGAATTCTTGCATCATCTACAGAATATCCAAGAAGTCCCGCAATTAACGCCTTATCCGTGCCATGCCCTCTGCCCGTAGACAAAAAAGAACCATGGAGAAGGATTTTAGCATTTGCCGGTTTCTCTCCCAGAAGCTTACGCGAAACACAGGCCATCTTCACAGCTCCTGCTGTATGCGAAGAGGACGGACCTACCATAACCGGTCCAATTATTTCAAACACATTCATAATTCCTCCTTCACCAAAAAAGCCACTGACACTGTATCAGCAGTGTCAGCAGCAACAAAATCAATCTGCGAAATACTCACGAGCATGAACAATGGCGTCTTCCATGATATCAAGACCTGCATTCAGCTGATCATCTGTAATGCAAAGCGGCGCCAGGAAACGAATGACATTGGATCCCTCACCTGCTGCCTCAAGCAATAAACCATGCGCCAGTGCATACTTAATAATGTATGAAACAAAGGCACCGTATGGTTCTTTGGTTTCACGGCTCTTGACAAATTCAATACCAATCATGGCGCCAAGACCGCGGTAATCACCAACCTCCGGATACTTCTGCGCAAATTCCTTATATCTTGCAAGTACTTTTTCTCCAAGTACGTCAGCCTTTCCTGCGTAGTCTTCACGCTTCATGATTTCAAGGACTTTAAGTGCAGAGGCGGTTGCAAGCGGATTTCCACAATAGGTACCACCAATTACACCGGCCGGAATTGCATCCATAATCTCTGCTCTTGCGGAAATCGCACTGATTGGAGCACCACCGCCCATGGACTTGGCTGTTGCGATAATATCTGGCGGACAACCTGCTTCCTTCCAGTATTCCGATGCAAAATATCTTCCGCTTCTGCAGTTACCACACTGTACCTCATCTGCAATCAGCATGATTCCATTCTCATCACAGATTTTTCTGACCGCCTTCACCCATTCAATTGGAGCCGGGAT
Source organism: uncultured Lachnospiraceae bacterium (assembly GCA_902781505.1). Lineage (GTDB taxonomy): Bacteria > Bacillota > Clostridia > Lachnospirales > Lachnospiraceae > UBA4285. The sequence continues at coordinate 13,697 of CACZJL010000009.1, forward strand.
GAAACCGCCCTCACCCTGAATCGGTTCTACAATCATTGCTGCTACATCGCTCGCCGGAGTTCCTTCGACAAAAATCTTCTTCAACTTTTCAAGATAATAGGAAATCGCCTCTTCTTCTGAATAGCCCTTCGGTGCGCGGTACAGATTCGGGAATTCTGCACGGTAAATGTCTGACGGGAACGGTCCCATTCCTACCGCATAGCTCTTCTGTGCAGTCAGAGCCATCGTGAGATTGGTTCTGCCATGGAACGCTCCGGAGAAACAGATGATACTTCTTCTGCCTGTATAAGCCTTTGCTACCTTGATTGCATTTTCATCTGCCTCTGCGCCACTGTTTGCAAAATAGGTCTTAACCTTATCGCCACGTACCGGCATAATCTTGTCGAATTCCGCTGCCAGATCGACATAACCTTCATGTCCAACCACATTAAAGATGCAATGGAAATACTTATCTGCCTGTTCTTTCACAGCCTCCACTACCTCAGGTTCTGTGTAACCGATATTTAAAACACCGACGCCACCTACAAAATCAACGATTTTGTTGCCGTCAACATCTTCAATCATCGCACCTTCACCGCGACGAATAACAACCGGATACGTCGTTCCACATAATGCTTTCGGTATGGATTCATCCCTCTTTTTTAAAACTGCTGTCGCCTTTGGTCCTGGAAATTCTTTCGTTTCCATCTTTGGAAGTTCCTGTCTTAACATACCTTGCTCTCCTCTCTCACAAATCAAAAAGGCACCGGTTAAAAACCAGCGCCTTTGCTAAATGTATTAATTTTTTCGATTATTAGTATAACCTCATGCAGTATGATTGTAATTGTGCAGTTGCACAATTCTTTTTGTTCACAGATACAAGAACTTCTTAAAACTCACTGCCTTGCAGAATCTCTCTCTTCCTGTGACATTGTTTCATTCATACTTCCCGTCCGATATCCGAGTAAGTCTAAGGACACATACGCAAAGCCGTATTTTTTCAGCTCTGTATAAACCTTTGTACGTATTTCCTCATCTAACATCTTAGCGAATTCAGATGGTTCTAATTCAATTCTTGCAATCTTGTCATGGATTCTGACACGAAGCTGATGAAATCCCATGTCCAGTAGCAGCTGTTCTGCCTGATCTACCATCTTTAATTTCTTCTCTGTGATTTCTTCTCCATAAGGGAAACGACTCGAAAGACAGGCAAATGACTGCTTGTTCCAGGTCGGAAGTCCAAGGTAAGCGGACAGGATTCGAATCTGCTCCTTAGAAAAGCCGATATGTCTTAATGGACTCTTGATATTCAGCTCAGCAACTGCCTGTAATCCCGGACGGTAATCTCCGTTATCATCCAGGTTTGAGCCTTCCGCAATTTCAGCAAAACCTCCCTTATCTGCAATCACACGAATCTTCTCAAACAGTTCGTGCTTACACAGATAACAGCGGTTCTTCGGGTTGTACGAAAAGCCTTCAATTTCAAGTTCTTCTGACTTCACAACTTCGTGGCGGATTCCCTGTTCCTTACAGAACTCCGTCGCTTCATTCAGCTCTCTTTCAGGAAAAGAGCAGGAAGATGCTGTAACAGCCATCACCTTATCTCCTAAGGCTTCTTTGGCAGCATATAACAGGAATGTAGAATCTACGCCACTTGAGAATGCAACCGCGACACTTCCAAGTGACTGCAGATATTTTTTAAGTTCCTCATATTTCTTCAGTAAAAGGTCGTTGGGTCTCTTCATTGTGCTCATAATTATAACCTCGCAAAAAATATTCCCTTCTGTTTTCACCCCAAATTATTCATTCCCTTCGGATATCCCGCTCTCTTACGTTTAAGACTCGCTTACTCCTTTGGCTTTCTGTTAACAATAACAATACCAAGACTTACCAGAATCAATGCAAGTAACACAACAAGGCTGGTTGCCTCCGATTCTTCCTGCAGGAAGATGATGGACAGAATCACTCCAAAAATTGGATTCATAAATCCTAAAATGGAAACCGTGCTGACCGGATTGTACTTTAACAATACGCTCCAGACCGTGTATGCTCCGGCAGAAATAAATCCCATGTAAATAATCAACGGGATACCAAGCTGTGACTGCATCGACAGGCGTCCACCCATCAGCAGTGCAATCAAGGTCAGTGTAATTCCACCTGTTAAGAACTGCCATCCGCTCATTGTAACCGGATTCTCTTTCACCGCAATTTTCTTAATCAAATTACTTGCCATAGCGGACATAAATGCAGATGCCAGCAGGGCACCTTCGCCCTCAATTCGAAAACCACCTGATAAAACCTGCTGAAATGAACCACCGGTAATACAGAGGACAACACCTAAGAATCCTAGGACGCTTCCTGCTGCCTTTCTCACGGTCATCTTCTCTGTCTTAAACGCCCAAACAGCAAGTGACATGCTGATAAAAATCTCTACGGAATTGATGATAGAGCCTCTTACACCTGACGTGTAGGCAAGTCCTAAGTAAAACAGAAAATAATGTGCCGATGTCTGAAAGACTGACAGGGCAAATACCTTCTTCCACGCTCCTCTTTCCGGCACAATGACTTTGTGCTCTTTAATGCTCTCGTAGCCAATTACCATAATTCCGGCGATGATAAATCTCATGCCTGCAAACAGCAATCTTCCTGCAGTATCGCCCGCCTCAATTCCAAAAATGCTGTAACCATTTTTAATGGCAGGTGATGCACTTCCCCACAGGAAGCAGCAAAATAATGCTCCCAGAATAACAACAATCCTCTTATTCCAGAAGCTCTGACTTATCTGTTCCTTCATCTGTTCCTTCATTTCTTCTCCTCTAAGTTCTCTTTCTCTCCCCCCAAGACAATACAGGGGATTACCATGATGATAGTTTGTGGCTTACAGGACCTTCGCCAGCTCCTTCATCAGCTGACTGACATCGATTGGCTTTGCAACATAGCCATTCATGCCCGCACGATATGCCTCACGACGATCTTCCTCAAAGGCATTTGCCGTCATTGCAATAATCGGAATATCTCGTTTCTCCGGCTCCTCGAGATTTCGAATGGTACGTGTTGCCTCATAACCGTTCATAATCGGCATCTGAATATCCATAAGTACCAGGTCATAATAGCCCGCTGGCATGGACTTCAGCATATCAACACAGCGACTTCCATTTTCCGCGACCTCTATACTGAATCCTGCCTCACCTAAAATGGCGCAGGCAATTTCTGCATTGACTTCGATATCTTCTGCAAGAAGGATCATTTTCCCCTTAAACTTGCCTGTATCAGCAACGACACTATTGTGTTCTTCTGCAGTTTGATCTGTAATCTTCATCGGGATTGTAACAACAAAGGAGGTTCCCTTTCCCTGCTCGCTTGTTACCGTAATCGTTCCATTCATCAGCTCAACAAGACGCTTTACAATCGGCATGCCAAGACCGGTGCCTTTGATTTTATGGACAGTAGAGGTCTGTTCTCTTGCGAATTCATCAAATATATGAGGAAGGAATTCTTTGGACATTCCAATTCCGGTATCCGAAATGGTTGTCTGATAGAGTACTACCCCTTCCTGATCGGAAGGATACTCTTTCAGCTCCATATGAATCTTTCCACCTGCCGGAGTATATTTGTACGCATTGGAAAGAATATTTAAAAACACCTTTCGAAGCTTTGTTGCATCACATAATACCTGTGGATGCTTCACATCAATACTTCTGGTGAATTCAATCTGTTTCTGTGACATCACACCATGGAAAATCGAGAATATACCATCATTCAACTGTTCTGCATTCCATGGAGTTTTCTCAACCTCGACGGCGCCCTTTTCAATTCGGGCCATCTCCAACACGTTATTGATGATGGACAGCAACACAGAAGACGCATCCTTAATCTGCTGAAGATAGTATCTCCTCTTTTTCGGATCTTCCTGATGTTTTTCAAGCAAATCACGGAATCCCATAATTGCATTCATCGGAGTTCGAATATCATGCGACATGTTAACGAGAAAGGACGTTTTAGCATTATTAGCGTTCTCTGCATCGGATTTTGCCTTCATCAGTTCTTTATTCTTATCTTCGATCTGTTCTGTCAGAACATAACGATCTGCCTCTGCGTCAGACAATGTTCTGAACGCTAAGAGAACACTAATCGGATTTCCATCGGCATCCCTTGAGACGCAGCATATCACAGCTCGTCTCCATTTATTGACTGTTCCGTTCTTTTTATATGTAATCTCGAAGCGATTCGTGTCTTTGAGTATTTCCGTAACATTCTCCGGTGTCCGAATACACTCAACCCGATTCAGATACTCCGGATCTACCGTATCACGTATTCTTTCATGCTCTTTGCTGTATACCTTCTGAAAGGTATGAACCTCTCCGTTTTCATCAGTTGTAAACAGGCGGACATTATCTTCTGCAAGACTCCAATAGGCCAGATTATCATATTCTATCATGAGCTGCTGTGCTACAAATCGCTGTCCAATCTCCAACTCTCGCTCTGCATAACCAACAATCAATCTTGTTGGCACCTCATCAATCGGATCTAACTTAATTGTCTTCTTCTCACAGAACGTCATCTTTCCATCAACCAGTGTCTGGTAGAACGTGGAAAATGAGTGTTTATGCGCCAACACTTCCCGCATATAATCCGGATTACCGGTCAGCATCATATTTTCTCTGTCAGATGGTGCAACAACAGAGTTAATTGCCGCTCCATAATTTTTCTTATAGGATACCGGCTTAAGATTTCCACTCATGCTCTGATTATAAACGCGTAAAGGAACAGAAAGATCCTTGTCCGGTTCTACGTAAAAAATGCTCTGATATTCGACAGACAATGCAGCTTCGAATACACTTGCAAGCGCAGAGTCTAAATTCCCATTACCAGACTTTGCCTCAGTTTTCCGGTTATTCCATTCATCCATACCAATACCACCTTTACGTTCATGCACACTACAATAATAGAATAACTCCGCATTTTTGTAAAATAATATCCCGCCCTCTAAGATTTCTCTTAAAGGACGGGAATCTAATGTCTTTATTTAAGTTAAACTGAACGATTAGTACAGCTTTGCACCAGCCGGGATGTGGTTATCAACCATGAGAAGGTGAAGTTCCTCATCCTCAGAATCCTTAAGGTTATTTACTGCTGAAAGCAGCATACCGCAGGACTCAATTCCCATCATAGATTTTGGAGGCAGGTTGGTGATTGCAATTAATGTCTTTCCGATCAGATCTTCAGGCTCGTAGTAAGCGTGAATTCCGCTTAAAATAGTACGATCCTTGCCAGTTCCATCATCAAGAGTGAACTGAAGAAGCTTCTTGCTCTTAGGTACTGCTACACAGTCTTTAACCTTTACAGCTCTGAAGTCAGACTTGCTGAAGGTGTCGAAATCAACCTGATCCTCGAAGTATTCCTCGATCTTAACATTGCTGAAATCGATCTTTTCATTCGGTGTGAAGAAGCCTGTCTTAGCTTCTTCTGCAGGGCTTTCTTCTGCATGTCCTGTTGTGTTGGACTTGCCTTTAAGTGTAGGGAAGAGAAGCACATCTCTAATGCTCTCAGAATTTGTGAGTAGCATGCAAAGACGGTCAATACCGTAGCCAATACCGCCTGTCGGTGGCATACCATAAGAAAGAGCATTTAAGAAATCCTCATCTGTATGATCTGCTTCTTCATCACCTGCTTCTGCGTTAGCATCCTGCTGAGCGAAACGTTCTCTCTGATCGATTGGATCGTTTAACTCAGAGTAAGCATTACACATTTCCCATCCGTTGATGTAAAGCTCGAAACGCTCTACCTTGCTTGGATCTTCCGGCTTCTTCTTTGTTAAAGGAGAAATCTCGATTGGGTGATCCATGATGAATGTAGGCTGAATCATCTTATCTTCACAGAACTCATCAAAGAAGAGGTTTAAAATATCCCCCTTCTTATGACGGTCTTCGAATTCAACATGATGTTCCTTCGCAATTGCCTTAGCTTCATCATCTGTCTTGATTGCGTCGAAGTCAACTCCAACGTATTCCTTAACAGCATCTGTCATTGTTAATCTGCGGAAAGGCTTGCCAAGGTCAATTTCAACACCTGTGCCCTCTTCCTGATTTCCGTAGTAAATCTTGGAAGTTCCGACAACCTTCTCTGCAAGGTACTTAAACATGGACTCTGTGAGTTCCATCATACCGTTGTAATCTGTATATGCCTGGTAGAGCTCCATAAGAGTGAACTCTGGATTGTGCTTTGTATCAACACCCTCGTTACGGAATACACGTCCGATTTCGAAGACTCTTTCCATACCACCGACAATCAGTCTCTTTAAGTAAAGCTCAAGGGAGATACGAAGCTTACGATCTTCATTTAACGCATTGTAATGTGTGATAAATGGACGAGCAGCTGCACCACCAGCGTTCTCAACGAGCATTGGTGTTTCAACTTCCATGAAATCACGATCTGCCAAGAAGTTACGGATTTCGCGTAAAATCTGGCTTCTCTGAACGAATGTCTTACGAACATCCTGGTTAACGATTAAGTCAAGGTATCTCTGACGATATCTCTGATCTGTGTTAGTAAGTCCGTGGTACTTCTCAGGAAGCACATTTAAAGACTTGGAAAGAAGAGTAACCTTCTCACAGCGGATGGATATTTCGCCCTTCTGTGTACGGAATACTTCACCATAAACGCCGATGACGTCACCAAGATCAAGCTTCTTGAATGCCTTGTACTCATCCTCACCTAAGTTATCACGGGAGATGTAAAGCTGAATGGTACCCTTTAAATCATTTAAGTTACCGAAAGATGCCTTACCCATAACTCTCTTCTGAAGCATACGACCGGCAAGTGAAACCGTCTTGCCTTCGAACTCTTCGAAGTTCTCTGTAATATCTGTTGTATGATTGGAAACCTCATACTTTGTAATCTGGAATGGATCCTGACCTGCGGCCTGGAGTTCCTTTAACTTATTGATTCTGTTCTGAATCTGCTCGTTGACATCTGGCATCTGTCCACCTTTGTTCTGTCCTGCCATCTCATCCTCCTAAAACCTAAACAGAGCGCTTAATTCAAGCGCTCTAGTCGTTCATAAATCACTCTGTCCGGCAGCTTATTCGGATTATGCCTGCTACACTGCCTGACAAACGTGCTACATTAGTTCTGAATTGCCTTGATCTTGTACTCAAGAACGCCAGCTGGAGCCTGCACCTTAATTACATCGCCAACCTTGTGGCCCATAAGTGCATTTCCCAGAGGAGATTCGTTACTGATCTTGTTTGTAAGGCTGTCTGCCTCTGAAGAACCAACGATTGTGAATTCTTCGTCCTCTTCGAATTCAAGGTCTGTTAATGTAACAACGCTTTCGTACTTAACAACCTTCTTCTTAGATGCTGTATCTTTAACGATTTCGGCATTATTAAGAATAGACTCAATCTCAACGATTCTCTGCTCGATATCAGCCTGCTCATCTTTCGCAGCATCATACTCTGCGTTCTCGGACAGATCGCCCTGCTCTCTGGCTTCCTTCAGCTTCTGAGCAACTTCTTTACGTCTGTTAACCTTCAGGTTTTCGAGTTCCTTGTTTAATTCATCATAACCTTTTTGAGTAAGTATCTGCTTCTCTGCCATAATGCCATCCTTCTCTCTTTAATATTAGTTTTATTCGGGAATTTCATCCTTCAATAAAAACCAGTCAAGATATTATAGACTATCTGCGCCGGCGTGTCAATGTGACACGAGGCCTCTAACCACAGCGTTCCTGTAGTCATTCATGATTTTCTCAACCAGACCGGCGAGCTCTTCGTACGTCTCACACTGATTCACATCATTTCTTAACTTACTTGCTCCATGAATTCCGAACGTGTACCAGCCAAACTGCTTTCGCATCTCACGAATTCCAATGTATTCGCCCTTATCTGCAACAAGCATTCTCGCGTGGCGAAGCATCATCTCACATTTTTCCTCAACCGAAGGCTTCTTTCGCTCCCTGCCGGTCTTTAAATACTCTGCGATTTCCTCGAACAGCCATGGATTTCCTCTTGCCGCACGGGCCACCATCACACCATCACATCCGGTCTCCCGAATCAACGCTGCAGCACTCGGACCGTCCACAACATCACCGTTACCAATGACAGGAATGGACACACGTTCCTTTACCTGTCTGATGATATCCCAGTCAGCCTTACCTGAATAGTATTGCTCCCTGGTTCTTCCATGCACCGCAACCATCGCGCCTCCTGACTCCTCGATCACATGCGCAATCTCCGGCGCATTAATCGATTCGTCATTAAAGCCTGCTCGAATCTTCACCGTAACCGGCTTCTTCACTGCATTTGCCATGGCCTCAATCAGGCGTCCGACAAGAAGAGGGTCCTTCATCAATGCACTGCCTTCGCCATTTCCAACGACTTTTGGAACCGGGCAACCCATATTTACATCAATCGCGGCAAATGGTCTCTCTTCCATTCTCTTCGCAATTTCAGCCATGATTTCAGGGTCCGAGCCGAAAAGCTGAACAGCCACGGGCCGCTCTTCGTCTGAAATGGCCAGCAGGCTCTCCGTATTCTTGTTTCCGTAAAGCACAGCCTTTGCGCTCACCATTTCCGTATAGAGAAGTCCACATCCGTGCTCGCGGCAGAGGGTACGGAACACCTTGTCCGTCACTCCCGCCATAGGGCCTAACATCAGCGGATTCTCCAGCTGAATCTGTGTTCCCTTATTTCTTCCAATCGTAATCATGTAATATCAACGTCCTGCTTTAAAATGAATACGCGGTAGAACATCTGAAGCGCCTCTAAGAGCTCTCTTCTCTCATACTGCATCTTCTTAATGTACATTCCTGCAGAGATGTCATCGTACATGATGTCATCCTCGTCTGCCTCGGTTCTGAAATAGAGTTCTCCGTCCTCATCAAACTCTAAGATCATGATGCCGCCGCTTTCTGCGGTGCAGACAACCATCATCGCCTTAATCTCGTCTTTGATATTCTCAGGAAGTCGATCAAAGTTAGGATTCAAATAATATTTCTTTTCATAGGAGTTTGAGACTGCAAGGATAATACGCTCTTCGCCGTTTTCTCTCTCCGCTCCCATTGATTCGTTATACGTAACCATAAATACCTCTCACCTGAATTTCTCCGGAACGGTGCGCCTTCACCTGACCATCCTTCATCCTGATCAAAAGTTCACCATTCTCATTTATCCCGAGTGCCGTACCGAAATACTCAACCGCTTCCTGCGCTTTACCATCCGCCTGACCGCCTCCTGCCACAGTCGAAGCTGCAAAGCAGCTGTTCGGATTCTCTTCACTCAGTCTGACCTCGCGCCCGCAATTTACCAGCATACGGTCATAATCTTCTACAACACTTTTCAGATTCTCGCATGCGACAAACCTTTTATAGTACCTGGCAAATGCTCTTCCGAACCCTTCAAGCACCTGCTCTTTCTCAAACGTGCACCCGGTCTCAGCCTTCATCGACGTTGCCATCCCGCCAAGTACCGGATCAAACTCCGTCGTATTCACGTTAATACCGATGCCAATTACCACAAAATACGAGCCATCCGGCTGCATCGCCATCTCCGTCAGAATGCCGCACATCTTCTTCCCGTTCAGAAGCACATCATTCGGCCACTTAATCTGACACTTCACAAGGTGACTCCCATCTGGCGTTTCGTTCGCGGAAGTACCATCAAGCACTTCGTTCACGGCCTCTGTTACCGCCATTGCCGCAATTAGTGTGATTTGCGAAATCTTGTCAGGCGTCACCGTCGGCCTTAAAAGTAAAGACATAATAACGCCCTCACTCTTCTTTGACAGCCAGGTACGCCCCTTCGTTCCTTTGCCGGCAGTCTGAAATTCTGCCGTATAAACGGTACCGGACTCTTCCCCCATCAGGCCGCCTTTCTTAGCCTGGATGTTGGTAGAGTCCGTTACATCAAAATGAATTCTTTTCTTAAAAATACTTTCTTCTCTCAAAACTCGATCCTTCTTCACAAACGCACTGCACTCAGCGCACTGAAATGAACTGCAGGCTGAACGCCAGCATCAGAGCCAGAGCAATCACCGCTCCGGTTAATACAAAACCTGCACGCTTCTGATTATTCATAAACGCACGGGCTGCCATCAATGCGTTATCGAATGCCCCGATTCCAAAAATAATCGGAAAGATAATTCCGCTTCGTGATCTGAAGATACAAATTCCAACAAACAGCACGACTAAAAGAATGGTTAAGAACACATTCAGATATTCAATGAACCGCTTGCTTCTTCGATATGAACCAGTAAAATACATAATTAATCCCTGTCAGGGTCTACGCCCAGAGTAGCTGCCATCACAGCCTTGATGGTGTGCATACGGTTCTCCGCTTCATCAAACACAACAGAGTTCTTTGAAGTGAAGGCCTCATCTGTAACTTCCATCTCAGCAATGCCGAATTTTTCAAAGATTTCCTGACCAATCTTTGTGTTTCTGTCATGGAATGCTGGCAGGCAGTGCATAAAGATTGCACCTGGCTTAGCAGCATCAATCAGTTCCTTTGTAACCTGGTAAGTCTTAAGATCAGCAATACGCTCAGCCCATACTTCATCAGGCTCACCCATGGATACCCAGACATCTGTGTATAAAACATCTGCATCCTTAACAGCTTCCTTTGGATCTCCAATCAGAGAAACAGAACCGCCGGACTCCTTAGCCCATGCCTCACAACGGGCAACCAGTTCAGGATCAGGGAAATACTTCTTTGGAGCGCAGGCTACAAAGTGGATACCCATCTTTGCGCAGGCTACCATCCAGGAATCACCCATGTTGTAACGGGCATCACCAAAGTAAACGACCTTGCGTCCCTTTAAGTCTTCGCCTAACTTCTCCTGCATGGTAAGCATATCTGCAAGAAGCTGTGTTGGATGGAACTCATTGGTGAGTCCATTCCAGACAGGAACAGTTGCATACTTAGCAAGCTCCTCAACAATTGCCTGACCGTAACCACGGTATTCAATACCTTCAAACATCGTTGTTAAAACAGATGCTGTATCTGCAATACTTTCCTTCTTACCAATCTGAGATCCTTCAGCAAGATAAGTTGTTCCCATACCAAGGTCATGAGCAGCAACTTCGAAAGAGCAACGGGTTCTTGTAGATGTCTTTTCAAAAATAAGAGCAACGTTCTTGCCCTTTAAAGGCTGATAAAGCTTGCCGGCTTTCTTGATTGCCTTCAGTCGCTTCGCAAGATCTAAGAGATAAGAAATCTCCTCCTGTGTGAAATCACAAAGTGTTAAAAAATCGCGTCCTTTTAAATCTACCATCATTAAGCCCTCCACGTGCATCTGATAATTTTAGTTAATCTGTAAAATAAAAACCGGAATAACATTTCTGTCACTCCGGTTTATTTTAATTTATTTTCAGATGTTTTTCAACTGTCCCGCCAATCAGAAGAAGACGTGATCTCCAACGATGATAGAACCTGCATAAGAAGAAGCACTGTACTTCTGTGTAGAACGGAAGGATGTTCTTCCTCCGATATAGTTTTCACCTGCAAGCGCTGCTCTTGCTGCTGCAACACAGTCACTGCTTGCACCGCGATTAAGAAGTGCTGCAAAAGCTGCGGATGGACCGCCGTTAGAAGCTGCTCCAGTAAATTGGCCCGGTGCGTAGATTACAGATGCGATGGAAGAACCCCAGTAGCCGCCTGCAACACGGTTAAGAACCGCATTACCAACTGCAACCTTACCCTCCCAGCTCTGATTACCGGCTTCACGCTCGATAATTGCTGCAAGTAACTGAACATCAGATTCTGCTGCTCTTGAGGCTTTAGCCTCTTCTTCAGCAGCTGCCGCTGCTTCTGCAGCTGCTGCCTCTTCTGCTTCCTTCTCTTCGATCTGTGCATTCGTAAGACCGAAAGAAAGATCCTCGACAGAATCATTTCCGGCTTCTACTGCGAGAGCCTGCGCTTCTTCATCGAAGCAGAGGTTTGCTGTAGAAACAAAACCGGAAACATCACCGGACTGAATCTCTGTCCAGTTTGCTCCGAAAGAAACAACCTGTGCTACATTGCTGTCATATAACATACCGGAAGCATCTTCGTCGTCAAGGCTTTCATAAACAGCTGTGTCAACCATAGCTACTGCAATGCTAACCTTAGAGTCCTTCTCTTCCTTTGCTGCTACCTGCGCAACCTTGTGCTCTGTGTAGGAAGAAGCGATTGGGTAAGAAGACTGGAATGCTCCATTTTCAAGTGTCTGAGTTGTAGTGCCGCCGGCTGAAACCACCTGTGCCGAACCGATTACAGAAGTTAACGCTGTAACCGTAGCAAGAGTTCCATATGCCATTCTTTTGACATTGACCTGAATTGCTTTGCCACCAGCAAATGTTTCGCTGCATTTAAAATTCATAAATTTCCTTTCTTGCGGGCCGTCTGGTCCGTAGCAACCACAAATGTTACATAAATGTTACATCTTGTTACGAAAGGATTGTAGCATGGTTACAAAATCTTGTCAAATCCACCAAAAACAACTCAATTTTGTAATAACTTTTTGGCACTACATCATTTTCATACATTTTTTCGTCATTTTCGCAGGCAAAAAAGCAAGACGCCAGTCCCTTTCAAGGGGACAGGCGTCTTATTAAAATTACCCTCTCTGTCTCATCGCTTCATAGCATAAAACCGTGCAGGCAATCGCCGCATTCAGTGATTCTACCTGCCCTTTCATCGGAATTCTGATATATTCCGATGCGGCATCCGCTACCGCGTCTGTCAAACCATTTCCCTCATTTCCAATCAGGAATGCCGTTCCGGTCTTATAATTTTCTTTTTCGTAAGAATTCTTCCCTTTTAAGTGCGCGGCATAAACTTTTACTTGATGCGCTTTAATTTCTTCAATGGCAGAAATCACATCCGAAACTACACACATTTTCATTCGATAGATGCTTCCCATTGTCGAACGGACCACCTTCGGATTAAACACATCCACCGTATCTTTGCTCATAATAACCGCATTTACACCGGATCCCTCGCCCATTCTGATAATCGTTCCGAGATTACCGGGATCCTGTAAATTTTCCGTCACAACATATAAAGGAGCTTCTGCTACAGGTGCCGTAACCCCGGCAATTACGCCGCCCGGCACGCCTTTGGAGAGCTTTTTCTCCCGGGCAGAATCTGCATTTGCCAAAATATCTTCTAAGGTGGAGAGAGACTGTTTCACCACGGCCATAATCCCCTGCGGAGTCTGGGTATCAGACATCGTGGCAAATGCCTTATCTTCTACCTTTTCTGTTTTCTCTTTCAGCTCCCCGTGCAGTAACTTTTCAATTTCTTCCTTATGAGAATTCTTAAAACTCTCTGAGTAATAAATCTTCACAATGCGGTCTTTTGGCGCTTCAAATACCATTCTCGGTCCCTCGACTACAAACTCTCCGGACTCTCTCCTTTCCTTCGCCTTCTTTAACAGTGCAATCACGTGCTTTACCTGATTTCCGTTAACTCCTGTGATCATAAAAAATCTCCTGTATCTTCTATATATGTGCAACAATAAAAAACGGGTTTTAAAAGACGAATTTTCTGCAATAGAAAAGGCCTTATAAAACCCATTTTAAATCATTTCTTTAAGTTGTGCCAGTTACCTGTCTTACTTTGACAGAATCTGACTTACCTGATACTCGAACTCATCGATATTCTTCGTCATTGCGAGTGCCTCATCGATATCAAAGTCCGTAATCTTACCATCTTTTCTTGCAACGAGACGGTTGTTCTTTCCTTCCATTAACAAATCAACGGCATATGAACCCATAAGAGAAGCATACACACGGTCTGTAACGGTTGGAGAACCACCACGCTGCATGTAACCTAAGATTGTTGCACGAGTCTCAACGCCTGTAGCTGCCTCAATACGTCTTGCCATACCGGCAGAATGGCCGATTCCTTCTGCATTGATAATCAGATGGTGCTTCTTGCCCTTCTTTCTGCCTTCAATAATATGATTGATGATAGCCTGCTCATCATTGTCATACTTTTCAGGAAGAAGAATATCTTCCGCACCGTTTGCAATACCGCACCAGAGGGCGATATAACCTGCATTACGTCCCATTACTTCAATAATAGAACAACGCTCATGAGAGGTTGATGTATCACGAATCTTATCAATCGCCTCCATCGCTGTATTAACAGCTGTATCAAAACCGATTGTGTAATCGGTGCATGCAATATCTAAGTCGATTGTTCCGGGTAAACCAATGACATTAATACCAGCCTTTGACAGTGCCTGCGCACCACGGAAAGAACCATCGCCACCGATGACAACCATTCCATCAATTCCGTGCTTCTTGCAGATTTCTGCGCCCCGCTTCTGTCCTTCTTCTGTCATAAATTCCAGACATCTGGCTGTATAAAGAATCGTACCACCGCGCTGAATAATATCAGAAACACTGGTTCTGTCCATATCTATTACTTCATCCGAAATTAATCCGTTATAGCCTTTCTGGATGCCCTTGACCTTTAATCCATGCGCAAGACCAGTTCTGACAACTGCTCTGATTGCTGCATTCATGCCTGGTGCATCTCCGCCACTAGTAAGTACGCCAATCGTTTTAATCTGTTTTGCCATAACGCTGCCCCACCTTCCGTAATCGTTTAAATTACTTTGTACTTGATTAAATACAATATTAGACCATATTATACTGCAATTCAAGCGATATTGTATATTTTTTAACATAAAAAATGCACGAAATTTCTTACGAAAATTCTTGTATTTTTAAGTTATCATCGCAACTGATGTGCCTGACCTGTAATGCACAGGATTGTATCAACAGCCAGGAGCTTCATCAGGTTGTTTCTACATTCGCTTCACCATATCTGGCACGAAGCTCTTCAATCATCTGCGAGGAAATGCAGATAGAATCTGACATTGGCCAGACATCCTTCTGCTTTTCTTCCTGACAGTAGATAATCACGCGGTCGTGACCAACACTTTCAAGAAGCTCTTTGCGAAGGTCTGCCTTCTCCTCGTTGTACTTTGAAAGATTATCAAACTTAATCCAGAGAATACGTGGCACGTCGGCGAAGTCCTGAATCGATTCCGCTATCAGTTTGCCATTTTCCATGGAACCGTCTGATGCCGCATTCGCAGTCACACGGCCGGTAATGAAGACCTTGTCCGCGTGTTCAAGAGTCTTCTGATACTTATCGTAATCTCTTGGGAAAATCAGAACTTCCACGCTTCCGACCAGATCCTCAATCGTCAGAAAGGCCATGAGCTTTCCGGTCTTTGTCGTCTTCACTGTGCGGTTTGTAATCATGCCGCCGATGGTGACGTGGCTTCCATCCTGCGCTTTCGCCGTTCCGGACTCCTCATCCACCTCGAAATCCGTGGACATCGCAGTAGTATGTTTCTTCCACATCTTCGCATATTCATCGAGTGGGTGACCGGAAACATAGACACCAAGCACCTCCTGCTCAAATCCAAGCAGTTCCTCTTTCGTAAACTCCGGCACATCCGGAAGCGGAATCTCAAGGGACTCCTTCTCCGATTCGTCCGCAAAATCAAACAGGGACATCTGTCCGGAGATATCATCCTTGCTCTTCTTCAGCGCTTCATCAAGCATCTGCGCGTAAATCATGACCATCGGACGGCGTCTCGTGGAAAATGCATCGCAGGCTCCGGCCTTAATCAGACTTTCCACCGTGCGCTTATTGACATCCTGGCACATGCGCGTCAGAAAATCCTGAAGCGACTTAAAAATGCCATTTGCCGCGCGTTCAGCACAAATCGCCTGAATCGTAGGACGGCCGAGGTTCTTAATTGCTGAAAGGCCGAATCGAATCTTTCCATCTTCCACGGTAAATTCATACTCTGACGCGTTGACATCCGGCGGAAGCAGCTGAAGATTCATCTGTCTTGCCGCTAAAATATAGCCGGAAACCTTCGCAGTATTATTGACAACAGAGGTCATTAACGCAGCCATATATTCCACCGGATAGTGGTACTTCAGATAAGCTGTCTGATAGGTAACCAGTGAATAGCAGGCCGCATGCGACTTGTTGAACGCATACTGCGCGAAATCTGTCATTTCATCAAAGATTTTATTGGCAACCTTCTCATCAATTCCGTTGGCCACGCAGCCCGGTACATTTTCATCCGGGTTGCCATAGATAAAGAACTTACGCTCCTGCTCCATGACAGAGGCCTTTTTCTTTGACATCGCACGGCGCACAAGGTCAGAACGGCCCCAGGAATATCCAGCCAGGTCACGTACAATCTGCATAACCTGCTCCTGATAGACGATACATCCGTAGGTTGGCTTTAAGATTGGTTCAAGTTGCGGACAGTCATAAACAACGGAATCCTTGTTATTCTTACCCTTGATATAGTTTGGAATAAAGTCCATCGGGCCCGGTCTGTACAGCGAGATACCAGCGATCAGATCTTCGATATTCGTAGGCTTAAGCTCTTTCATGAAGCTCTTCATACCTGCTGACTCCAGCTGGAAGACGCCTTCGCACTTACCGGCACCAATCATCTCGTATACACCGGGGTCGGTATAGGAAATCTCATCCATATTAAAATCAGGATGGGTTTTCTTCACCAGTTCCACGGCATTCTTAATTACCGTCAGATTTCGAAGGCCTAAGAAATCCATCTTAAGTAAGCCAAGTCGCTCTAAGGTTGTCATGTCAAACTGCGCAACAACCGCACCGTCGGCACCTGCAGACAGCGGAACATAGTTCACAATGGCCTTGTCACAAATCAGGACACCTGACGCGTGAACCGAAGCATGGCGCGGCAGACCCTCGAGTCTTTTGCACTTATCAATCATGACACGGACTTCCTCATCCTCATCATATGCCTGCTGCAGCTTCGGATTCTCCTTTAACGCCTTTGGAATCGTCATCTTCAGTTCCATCGGCACCATCTTTGACACCGCATCGACCTTGGAAAATGGCAGATCCATGACGCGGCCTACGTCTTTAATTACGGCACGTGCCGCCATCGTACCAAAGGTAACAATCTGACTGACACGCTCCTGTCCGTATTTTTTTACGACATAATCGATGACATCCTGCCTGTGATCCGGGCAGAAGTCCACGTCGATATCGGGCATGGTTACACGTTCCGGGTTTAAGAAACGCTCAAAGACCAGGCTGTACTTAATCGGATCAAGGTCCGTAATTCCAAGACAGTATGAAATGATACTTCCGGCAGCGGAGCCTCGTCCCGGTCCTACCGGAATATCGTGGGTTTTCGCATAGTTAACATAATCCCAAACAATCAGGAAATAATCTACATATCCCATGGACGAAATGACAGAAATCTCATATTCAAATCGGTCCATGATTTCTTTGGAAGGCTCTCCATAGCGCTTGTGAAGTCCATCAAGACACAGCGCCCTCAAATATTCATAAGAATTGGCGTATTGTGGCGGATAATCAAACTTCGGCACCTTTGTGACACCGAACTCAATCTCTACATTACAGCGATCTGCAATCTTACCTGTATTATCAAGCGCCTGCTTCGCATATGGGAACAGCGCTTCCATCTCCTCACGGGACTTTAAGTAATACTGACCGCCCTCATAACGCATGCGGTTTTCGTCCTGCAGCTTCTTACCTGTCTGAATACATAAAAGCACGTCATGCGCATCCGCATCCTCGGCAAATGTATAGTGCACGTCATTGGTTGCAATGAGTTCGATTCCGGTCTCTTCTGACATGCGAACAAGCTGCTGATTGACCATGCGCTGTGCAGGGATACCGTGATCCTGTAATTCCAGGAAGAAATTGCCCTTGCCAAATATAGACTCAAAACGCAGAGCAGCCTTCTTTCCTTCTTCGTAAAAGCCCTGCGCCAGGTACCTTTGCACTTCTCCTGCAAGGCAGGCACTCGTACAGATCAGCCCATCATGGTACTGCTCTAATACTTCGTAATCGACACGCGGCTTATAGTAATAACCGTCGGTAAAACCGATGGAAACAATCCTCATCAGGTTTTCGTAGCCTTGATTATTCTCAGCTAAAAGAATCAGATGGTTATATCTCTGTTCATTTTCTCCTGGCTTCTTATCGAATCTTGAGCCCGGAGCCACATAGACCTCACATCCCAAAATCGGCTTGATTCCGGCTTTATGACACGCTTCATAAAACTGAATCACACCATACATAACGCCGTGATCCGTAATGGCCAGACTGTCCATCCCAAGATCCTTCGCCCTCTGCGTAATCTCATCAATTCTCGAAGCACCATCAAGTAATGAATATTGTGTATGTACATGTAAATGAGTAAAGCTCATGACTGCTACCTTTCGCGAAACATTTTCAATGCTTCAATTATAACCATTTTGAAGGCAATAAAAAAGCCACAGCGGAATTATTTCCACTGTGACCAAAAAAATTATACGTGATACTCGTCTTCCGGTTCATCGTCCGGCTTCGGTGCCATAACGGAACCTGTCGGTGCAGAAGCGGCCTTCTTCCTGGCTTCCGCCTCTTCTCTTGCCTTCATCTCAGCTGTATCCGGCTCATCCATAGGCTTTGGCGCCATAACGGAACCTGTCGGCTTGATGCCCTTCACTTCATTGAAGATTTCCATGAACTGAGCACCGGTGATGGTTTCCTTTTCATAAAGGAAGGCTGCAATCTTATCTAAGACATCACGGTTTTCACGAAGAAGCTCCTTAGCTTCCTCATAGGAATCGTGAAGAACCTGCTTTACTTCCTGATCAATTTCTGCGGCAGTTGCATCAGAGCAGTTCAGTGAAGTATTGCCGGACAGATACTGATTCTCAATCGTCTCAAGACTCATCAATCCGAATTTTTCACTCATACCGTACTGAGTAATCATCGCGCGGGCAACCTTTGTAGCCTGCTCAATATCATTACTTGCACCTGTCGTAACTGTATCGAATACGATTTCCTCTGCTGCACGTCCACCAAGATAGGTAACAAGACGAGCCATCAGCTCATCCTTGCGCATAAGGAATCTCTCTTCTTCCGGAACCTGCATGACATATCCTAAAGAACCCATTGTTCTTGGAACAATCGTAATCTTCTGAACCGGTTCAGCATGCTTCTTTAATGCAGTAATCAGCGCATGGCCAACCTCGTGGTACGCAACCGTTCTCTTTTCCTCATCATTCATGATGCGGTCTTTCTTCTCTTTACCTGCAATAACAACTTCAACCGCTTCCATTAAATCAGCCTGGCTGACAGCCTGACGGCCCGCCTTAACAGCAGCAATCGCTGCCTCGTTAATCATATTTGCCAGATCAGAACCAACCGCACCACTGGTTGCAAGTGCGATGGCATCTAAATCAACGGTCTCATCCATACGAACATCCTTCGCATGAACCTTTAAGATATTCACACGTCCCTTTAAATCAGGCTTATCAACGATAATCTGACGGTCAAAACGACCCGGTCTGAGTAATGCCTTATCAAGAACTTCCGGACGGTTTGTTGCAGCAAGGATAAACAGACCCTTGTTGGAATCAAATCCATCCATCTCTGCAAGCAGCTGGTTTAATGTCTGCTCACGTTCGTCATTACCGCCGAAACGGGAATCACGGCTCTTACCGATGGCATCAATTTCATCAATAAAGATGATAGCCGGTGCCTGCTTTTCTGCTTCCTTAAACAGGTCTCTTACACGGGAAGCACCGACGCCGACGAACATCTCGACGAAATCAGAACCTGCAAGAGAGAAGAATGGTACATGTGCTTCACCGGCAACAGCCTTGGCAAGCAGAGTCTTACCGGTTCCTGGAGGACCTACTAAAAGAGCGCCTTTTGGAAGCTTCGCACCAATCTGTGAATACTTCATCGGATTGTGAAGGAAATCAACGATTTCCTTCATAGATTCCTTCGCTTCATCCTCACCTGCAACATCGTGGAATGTCACGCCGGTATTCTTCTGAACATAGACCTTGGCTGTGTTCTTGCCAATGCCCATGCCCATGAAATCACCGCCGGACTTGCCGATTTTTTTGGAAATCAGCATAAACATTCCATATACAAGAAGGAAAGGTAAAATCCAAACCAGGAAGAACTCTAAAATCGCATTGCTCTGACTTGGAATATAACCATTAATCACAACATTATGCTCTTCCATCTTAGTAATCAGAGTATTATCTTCCACAATCGCCGTATAATAGGTATATCCAAGACCTGTTAACGGATCCTTGCGGTCGGTCTTCTTTGTGTAAGTAATACGATTTGACTCGTACTTCACCTCGTCAACCTCATCATTTTCAATCGCCTGCACGAAAGTAGAATACGGTTCCTGCTTCACTGTCGCATTACGAATCATATTTTCCATGCCTGTGATTGCGGCAAATGTAAGAATTGTCGCAATTACGATGACGATGATGGTGTTCACGTTTTTAGGACCCTTCGGGCCCCTGTTTCTGTCGTTTCTATTATCCATAAACTGCCTTTCTTCTATAAATAATGTGTTTCTTATTCAATTTTGAGTTAGTCCAATATATTTGATTATAGAGAGAATGATTCCTAAAATCAACTGCTCACATTTCTTTCACAAACTTTACACACTTTTTTAAGGATTTGATGGACTCCTTTACATCACTAAATTGCAGGTCGCCTGAAATTCCTAATAATCCAAAGGAACAACAAAACAATCTAAACTGACATTTGACTCATGCGGGGTTATAATAATCTAGTTTTTTAGAGACAGGAAGAGACGGCCGCTCCTCCTGTTAAAAAAAAACGGCTCCGATAAGGACCACACCCTAAGGAGGAAAATATGTCAGTAAAATACATCTTTGTCACAGGTGGCGTTGTCTCCGGTTTAGGAAAGGGCATCACTGCCGCTTCTCTTGGCCGACTCTTAAAGCAGCGTGGTTATTCTGTAACCATGCAGAAATTTGACCCCTATATCAACATCGATCCCGGCACCATGAATCCAATTCAGCATGGTGAGGTATTCGTCACAGAAGACGGATGCGAAACCGACCTCGACCTCGGCCACTACGAGCGTTTCATCGACGAGAATCTCAACAAGAATTCCAATGTAACAACCGGTAAAGTCTACTGGTCTGTACTCAACAAAGAACGTAACGGCGACTACGGTGGCGGTACCGTTCAGGTAATTCCTCATATCACAAACGAAATTAAATCCAGATTCTATCGCGGTTCTGAAAATGAAGATAAAATTGCCATCATCGAAATCGGTGGTACAGTCGGCGATATCGAGTCTCAGCCATTCTTAGAGGCCATTCGCCAGTTCCAGCACGAAGTGGGACATGAGAATGCGATTCTGATTGAAGTAACTTTAATCCCATATTTGCGCGCTTCACAGGAAATGAAGACCAAGCCAACCCAGATGTCTGTTAAGGAACTGCAGGGAATGGGTCTCCAGCCTGATATCATCGTCTGCCGTACCGAGCACGAGCTCACAGAGGACTTAAAATCTAAAATTGCGCTCTTCTGCAACGTTCCGGAATCACATATCATTCAGAACCTTGATGTAGAAGTTCTTTATGAAGCTCCACTTGCCCTTGAAAAGGAGGGCATTGCAGAGGCTGCCTTAGAGAGCCTTCACCTTGAGAACCGCACGCCGGACCTTGCTTCCTGGACTGCAATGGTGGAAGCCTGGAAGCATCCATCCCGCGAAGTTACCGTCGCACTCGTTGGCAAATACACCGCTCTTCACGATGCTTACATCAGTGTCGTTGAGTCCTTAAAGCACGCCGGTGTTGCCCACAATGCCAGGGTTAACATCAAGTGGATTGATTCCGAAGAGCTCACCCCGGAAAATGTCGCTGCAACTCTTTCTGATGTTTCCGGCGTTCTCGTGCCAGGTGGCTTCGGCGACCGTGGTATCGAAGGCATGATTACAGCAATTCACTATGCCCGCGAAAATAAAATTCCATTCCTTGGCCTTTGTCTCGGAATGCAGTTAACTCTTGTAGAATTTGCAAGAAATGTCTTAGGTTACGCAGATGCCGACAGCATCGAGTTTTCTCCGGAAACAACTCATCCAATCATCAATCTGATGCCAGATCAGATTAAGGACGGTGCCATCGGTGGAACCCTTCGACTTGGCTCCTACCCATGCGTCCTTGCCCCAGGCAGTAAAGCTGCTGCGCTCTACGGCACCTTCTCAATTACCGAGCGTCACCGCCACAGATATGAAGTCAACAACGACTACCGTGACGAATTCACTTCTAACGGCCTTACAATCTGCGGAACATCGCCAAACGGCCACATCGTAGAAATGGTAGAACTTAAAGGTCATCCATTCTACATGGCAACACAGGCACATCCTGAGTTCAAGTCCCGTCCAAACCACGCACATCCACTCTTTTCCGGATTCGTCGGCGCCGCACTTGATTTTAAAGAATAATATGTGATTTCACGGCGCCATGCGCCGCACTTGATTTTAAAGTCTAATAAGTAAAAATAAACTCCAGGTGTTACAAAACATCTGGAGTTTTCTTTTCAAGTACGCAAACTTCAAATCCGTGGAAGAGAAAATGCTCTTCCGTCAGTCCGTCGTAATTTTCTTCTTTTCTAGATTCATTCAGACCACTAAGCCCCTGTCCGGTCAGCTTTACATATGCCTCATGCCGTGTCCAAAATCGAAAGAACAGACTTTCATCAGATGTAAGTTCTTCCTGCTCGCGCTCTGTAAAGTATCGTTCCGGTCCTTTTCTTACCGTTCGATTTCCTTCGATATCAGCTCCCACCGGGAATTTTGACACACAGACAAGTGCAACATTTTTCGTGTGAGACAGAGAAAAGTATCCACCTTCCGGCATCTGCGGCTTTCCGTTATCCCCAAAGATTGGATTAAAATCCACCGAATCATCATATAGCTCAATCAGCTTCTCAAAGGTAAGCTCTGAAAAAAGAGTGTCGCTCCCTTCTTCTCCACTGTTATTATAAAAAATTTGAAGACCTGCATTCAGCAACAGTCCGGCCGTTAACGATCTTAACCGGCCTCCTTTGCTCTTCTCTTTCCGAGCACTTTTCCTGCGCCAGTCAGGAAGAAGAGAATACGCTTTCTCCATCAGTGTCTCATTAATCCTGTCTTCCTCAAACTGACAGGCCAATATTACCATGTCTGTTCCTCCTGTCTTAAACCTTTAAACGAGGTCAATCACATAAAGCAGCTTCAGCTTCAAGAATTGCTCTTAAATTCTCTAAGCTGTAGATATTTGCATCCTCAAACTGTGACGTGTACCATTCGAAATTCTCGTAAGAATGCTCAAACTGTCTTGAATACAGATGACAGATATCCACCTGATCTGCGAAACTCAAATTCTTCTTATCATAGAACACAGCCAGATCCAGACGTCTGACACAGATCCAGCCAACCAGCATGATTTTCAGCTTCAAAATCACATTCTCATCATAGACCGCATCAAGAATATAACGATAGATATAATACGAAAGCAGCTGTTCGTATTCCGTTTCGCGTCCCTTGTAAGCCTCATCAAACTCGCGCGTCACCTTCTCCACATCCTGCGGGAAGAACATATCTTCAATAAATAGCTGATGCACCTTTAAAAGCTTGTTCCAGTCCGGATTAATCACTTCCATCCCCGGGAACGGAAGAAGATACTTCGTCACCACATCAAACGAATTCCACTTTCGGCCCCTATCCGTAATCGCCTCGCCGCTCATATCAAGTCGGTTCAAAGAACCGCTCGCTTCCTGATCAGAGGAATTCTCTTCCTCCCAGTATTCGCGCTCAAATTTCAAAACCTCGTCCATACAGGCAAGCAGTCGCTTTGGAATAGATACCTCGCGGTCTGCAATCAGCTTCAGCAATCTGGCACGAAGAGACTTTAATGCAAGAAACAGCTCCGGATCGATATCATTTTCCGATGGGAAGATGGATGAATCGTTACTCTCTGTCATGGCAAATGGCTCTTTTCTTGAAAGCATCAGTTCTCCCGCTGTGATGCAGGACGGAGCCAGACCGATTTCTCTTGTGCCTCCATACTCATTTATGAATCTTGGGAACTCCGTGCAGGTATCGCAAAGAGCCTTTTCGCCATACGCCGTGTATAGATCACAAAGGTTGGCGTCATTAAGAAACGGACAGCGCTTCGCCTCCGTCAGCGCAAAGGTGCAGCCACCTTCTTCTTCCGGAACCATGACACGGCTCAGTCGTTCTCTTACAGAGACCGCCATCTTTTCATCTTCCACCGAATAGCCCGCAAATCGACCATTCTGAGAATCAGAACAGGCCGCAAATCCGCCGTCTGCAGCATCCTTTAAGCAACCAAGATATTTTTTATAGGAAGCATCATCGACATCCACGTCCCAGCCTGCACAGCAGGTATCCGTACAATCACCGGCGATGCACTTAAAATCCTTATAATACGCAGGTGTAACAATCTTCATAATATTACCGCCTTTCTAAAGTCTAATCCTACCCGTTTCATTTAAGGAAATCAATCAAAACTCTTGTCAAACTGCCTAAGAAAGTCGCAAAAATTCCGTCATAAATAAAATTGAATAAATATGCCACCCCGTGTATAATCATAGCGCAGGTTCATGATATGTAAAAAGTATCATAACTCGCTTATTCGAAAGGAGAAAGTATAATGAAAAAACATTCAGGTAAGCGCCGGCTCGCAAAGTTTGGCACACTTCTGATTGTACTGACATGCGTACTCTCTCTTGCAGCATGTGGAAGTAAAGTGAAAGAAAACACTGTATTATCCGCAGACGATGTTGCAGGAAAGACAGTAGGTGTACAGCTCGGTACAACAGGAGACACATTTGTTTCTGATCTTGAGACAGATGGTTCTAACACAAAGGTTGAGCGTTTCAACAAGGGCGCAGATGCTGTACAGGCATTAAAACAGGGTAAGATTGACTGCGTCATCATCGATGAACAGCCGGCATTAAAATTTGCCGGTTCCAATTCAGACTTAAAGGTGCTCGATGAAGAATACGCTGACGAAGAATATGCGATTGCATTTGCCAAGGGAAATTCCCTTCGCATGGAAATCGACGGAGCTTTGGAAGAACTCAAAAGCGACGGCACACTTGATAAAATCTTAAGCAACTACGTAGGCGAAGAAATCGGCCAGCACCCATATGTTTCTGAGAACAACGGAAGCAAGGGTACCTTAACCATGGCCACTAACGCTTACTTCCCTCCATATGAGTACTATGACAACGGCAAGGTTACCGGTATCGACGCTGATATCGCTCAGGCCTTCTGTGATAAGCTCGGTTACAAGCTTGTAATCGAAGATATGGAATTCGATTCCATCATCACTGCTGTTAGCACCGGTAAGGTAGACTTCGGAATGGCCGGTATGTCCGTAACGGAAGAAAGAAAGCAGAATGTAGATTTCTCTGTATCTTACGCACAGTCAAAGCAGTCCATTCTCGTTCGTGACCCTGAAGCAGCTGCTGCCGCTTCCTCTTTCTCAGCGAAATTCAAGGCTGACTTCTTAGATGATGCTCGTTATAACTACATCTTAAAAGGTCTTGTAAACACACTGATTATCACAGTATTTGCCGCATTAATCGGTATTGTAATCGGCTTTGTTACTGCAATGATTCGTTCCGCTTATGCATACACAGGTAAGCCAAAGTTCTTAAACCTCCTGGCTACTCTTTACATCACCATTATCCGCGGCACGCCAACCATGGTACAGTTATTAATCATGTACTATGTTATCTTTGCCTCGGTAAATGCTTCTAAGATTTTAGTTGCAGTACTCGCCTTCGGTCTCAACTCCGGTGCGTACGTATCTGAAATCTTCCGTTCCGGCATCATGTCCATCGACAAGGGCCAGACAGAAGCTGCAAGATCTTTAGGTCTTCCTTATGGAAAGACCATGCGTTTCGTTATCCTTCCACAGGCATTCAAGAATGTACTGCCTGCACTTGCTAACGAAGCAATCGTACTCTTAAAGGAAACATCCATCTCCGGTTACATCGGCTTAAACGACATGACCCGTGGTGGTGATATCATTCGTTCTATCACTTATGACGCAATGTTTCCTTTATTCGGCGTAGCCCTGATCTACTTAGTACTCGTTGTAGTACTTTCCGGACTCGTTTCAAAATTAGAGAGGAGGTTACGTGCAAATGAGCGTAAGTAATGAAGTTCTTTTAACAGTAACTGGCCTTGAGAAATCCTTTGGTGAAAACAAGGTTTTAAAAGGAATTACAACAGAAGTTAAAAAAGGCGAGGTTATCTCCATCATCGGTCCATCCGGCTGCGGAAAGTCTACTTTCCTTCGCTGCTTAAATCGCCTCGAAGAAGCAACAGAAGGCGAAATCAAGTTCCGTGATTATACCGTTACGGACAAGTCTGTTAACATCAATGAAGTTCGCGAAAAGGTCGGCATGGTATTCCAGCACTTCGATCTCTTCCCGAACATGACCGTAAAGCAGAACATCATGTTAGCGCCGGTTCAGTTAAAGCTCATGTCCGTTGAAGAAGCCGACAAGCGTGCTAATGAACTGTTAACCCGTGTAGGTCTCCTTGATAAGGCAGATTCCTATCCTGCAATGCTTTCCGGTGGTCAGCAGCAGCGTATTGCAATTGCACGTTGCATGGCCATGAATCCTGAAATCATTCTCTTTGATGAGCCAACATCTGCTCTCGACCCTGAAATGGTCGGCGAAGTTCTTCATATTATTGAAGAGCTCGCAGAAGAAGGCATGACAATGCTCATCGTTACACATGAGATGGGCTTTGCCCGCCAGGTATCCACCCGTTGCATGTTCTTTAATGAAGGCGTAATCGAAGAAGAAAACGCTCCGGAAGAATTCTTTGGCAATCCAAAGAGCAACCGCCTGAAAGATTTCTTATCAAAAGTATTATAATGGCAAATAAACGAAGCCCGTCGGTACAATTTCCGTACCGACGGGCTTTCTTATTTTACCTGACTCAATCTTCAATTCGTGCCAGCTGTCTCGCCCCAAGCGAAACCATAGACAGATAGCTGATGAAGCCAATCACCATCATAATTGAACCTGTGATAATCAGTGAATTAACCGCACTGTAATCCTCAATAAAGACAAGCATCGCCATCACCGCTAAAATCACAGCCGGGATCATCAGCAGAAGAAAGCTGAAGAAATTCGCCATAAAGTTACCTTTCACCGCAACACTCTCATCAATCCAGTCCAGACGCGGCGCCTTTAAGTCCATCGCCATCTGCCTCGTATTCATAAAGGTAGCCGTTCCTATAATAAACAGAAGCGGTCCAATCCAGTACAAAAGACTGTTTCCAAGAACTGTCGCAGGAATCATAAGGACTAATGCCGGCAGAATCATCAGAACAACGGAAATCACAACACCGGGAACCAGCTTGGCCTTCACCTGCAATTTGTAAGGCACCGGCAGGAACTTGATATACAGAAAGCTCTTACCCTCTCTTGAAATCGCCGTCGAACTGACCAGGCAGAACACCGAAGTTAACAGTGACATCTCAAGCACAATCACAATCAGGCCAAAATAAATCGAATTCTCATCACTTGCAAGGCTCGTGATGAATCCACTGACACCGGTCTCAGAATGAATGATGGTAAACAGAAAGATTCCAGTGTAGATAAACGGCATCGCACAGGCAGTAATCACGCAGTTCATCATAAAAGTCGGAGACCGAAACAGCTTCCTCCATTCCATCTGTACGAGATTGCTAAAAACCGAACGCTGTGTCAGAACATTTGCGAGCTCCTTATTTGTGACAATGCCCTTTCTTCCACTTCCGTCATTCATCACGCGGATTCCTCTTTTATAAAGCGGTTCCGCAATCAACAAGAACACCACCACACTGAATAAACACGTCAGCGCAAACAATAACATCATACCAACAGACGAGATTCCGGCTGCAGAAAGTGCCCGTGTTAACAGACGGAAGTTCGGAAACATGCGAATCATCTGGACAAATGCGCCCATGTTCTGCTTCACCAGACCGACAAACACATCCTCCTGCGAATTACCAATATTCATAATTGTTGGCATCGCCATCATCATCATGGCAATTGCAAGAAGCAGCGAGGCCCCGTAAGAAAACAACGTCAGTGCATCCCTGTTTCTCAGCCTCCTGAAGGCAAATGTCATCACTATAGCCAGCACAGATGCATAACAGATGGGCACAATCGGAATCAGCAGAAGGCTTATCGCCACCTGTATCCAGTAAAGAGTGTCTGCATTCATCGCCCTTCCGATTCCAATCAGAGGTGGCAGAGTCAGCATCAGAACAATGTAGTACGACTGAAACAACACAATCGTGCCTTTCGCTGCAACCACCACCGTTGGCGTAATCGGCATCTGCATCAGCGTCTCATTATCAGAATCCACGAAATACGAACTGATAATCTTTGGAATATCCAGAATAAAGATACACATCGCAGCTGGTGTAATAAACGTCGCCATCAGGAAATCCGGCTGGTCAGCATACTGACCATACAGATTCCTGCCCGCATTATAAAGACTCATCACAATCGGAATCATGCAGGCAAAAAGAATCACAAACGGATAAACCTGCGGCCTATCTTTTTTGTTTTTTGGCAAAGTACCGATACCAATTCCCTGCGCTTTAAATAACAGCACGGTCAGGTACCAGTAATCTTTTATTTTTTCTATCATCTGCATCAATCCCCCGTAATTTCAAGGAAGATATCTTCGAGAGATTTGCCGGGATTCTGTTCCTGTAATTCCTCTAAAGTCCCTGTATACTGCTGCCTTCCATGGGAGATGACACAGATTTTGTCACACAGCTTCTCTGCAAGCTCTAATGCATGTGTTGAGAACAATACACTCTTTCCCTGTTCTACATGCTCTTTCATCATTTCCTTTAAGGTAAAGATTCCCTTTGGATCAAGGCCAATCATCGGCTCGTCTAAGACCCACACACTCGGTGAATGAATTAACGCTCCCATGACCATAATCTTCTGACGCATTCCATGTGAATACTCGGAGAGACGCTCTCCTAAAGAATCATAGATATCAAATCTTTTCGCAGTCTCCTCAATGAAGTCCTGTCTTTTCTCAACCGGAACCCGGTAGATATCAGCCATAAAGTTCAGATACTCAATTCCCTTTACGCGAAGGAAGGAGTCCGGAGAATCCGAATTAAAGCCAAATTCCTTTTTAGCTGCCAGTCCATTGGTCTGAATATCATGACCATTTACAATGATACGGCCTTCGCTTGGGGCTAAAACCCCCGTAATCATCTTAAGTGTCGTTGTTTTTCCTGCACCGTTAGGACCTACAAAGCCAGTAATCTTGCCATCTTCGATGACCCAGTTCAAATCATCAACCGCTTTTTTGTCAGACCCGTTATATACTTTTGAAACATGTTCGAGAATAATCATTTTTAGGTTGCTCCCTGATTCGTATTATCAAAATTATATCACATCTGGTACCGTTCAAGGAATGCGGCAATTCGGCCAAAATACTGTACTGGGTCCACTTCCGGAGCCTGTGCATGTCCGGCATTATCAACAATCAGCATCTCTTTTTCACAGATTGCTTCGTTATATAGTGTATAGCACTGACTGACACCAATCATGGCATCCCTGTTTCCATGAATAAAGATAGTAGGAATCCGACTTTGCTTCACTGCATCCAGTGCCGATGCATCATAAAGCCAGTATCCGGCTCTGACTTTCAGTGCAACAGCTGCACCTGGTACAAACACCCAGCCCGGAACATGAAACCACTCCTTCGCCTTATCCATAAACATCGTAGCAGCATCCTGATATGCACAGTCGGACACAATCGCTTTAATCGGATACCGGTCAATCTCAGGTAATCCGCTCATCATCAGAGCAGTAGCCGCCCCCATGGACTGTCCGTGAATGACAATCTCTGCATCCGGGTCGGTCTCCATTATTTTCCCAAGCCATAAAAGCGCATCATATCGGTCTGTTGCTCCCATTCCGATATATGCGCCTCCTGACTCACCTGAAGCCCGTAAATCCGGAACCACACAGTTATAGCCGCGTAAAGAGTACCAGCAGGCAAAGCGATACATCTCCTCTTTCCAGCCTGTATATCCATGCAGCAAGAGAACCCACTTATGAGACTGCTCTTTCCCCGTCGATTTATCGCCCCCATCAGCTTCTGAATCTGCCCATCTTAAATCCTCGCCAACCGGTGCATAAACCTGCGCATCAAAATCATATCCGTCACGACTCGTCAGATGAACATTTTCCTGGTCCACCTGTTCGAGCCAGTTATAAGTCAACTGCCACTCAGACTGGTAATTTAAACTTAGTTCATCCGTCACAACCTGCTGTGAATATGCTTCTTCCGTTACCTCCTCGAATTTAGACAGCTTTTTCATGAACTCCGGCATTAACGCCGCACTGACCATGAGATTCACAGCTGCAACATATGCAATCAGAAGGAAAATAATGATCACGATTACCAATCTTTTAAAAAACTTCTTTTTCTTCTTTTTTGTATTTTTAGTCTTACCTTCATTCAGAGAATCTGCATTCTCACTCATTCTATTTTTCATACCTTTATTATACCCGCATTCTATGGTATATTCGTGAAAAATCTTAAAGGATTTATGAAGCAGTGAATGCCCTGGGTCTTCAATATCTGATTCCCGTAAAATTAAAGCGATCAAAGATTTTCTTTAATCCAAAACGATACACAAGGAGTACGGAAACCACCATTCCGATTACAGCCTGCAGAATCTCGAATGGGATTTTAATGATTGCCGCAGCCAGAGTTCCGTAAATAAATGTCTTTCCCAGGAAATAGCCGACATTCATAATGATTCCACCGACAAATACACCAAGGCTTGCTGCTGCAACCGGATGCTTTTTTAATGTATTACGCGCAATATAAGACACGGCAAATGCCTGTAATCCATGAGTTACAAGAGACACCCACATCGGTGCCGGATAAAAGATGGCATCACCTAAGAAAGCTCCCACGCCACCGACAATCATTGCACTCACAGGATCTAAAAGAAGCGCTGCCGTGCAGATGACTGCATCACAAAGATAAACATGTCCTCCCGGTACCGGAATTCCTACGGAACTGAATGCGATATTAATTCCCATAAATAACGCCATAAAGCAGATCTGTTTTGTTGTCCATCTGCTGGTTGTCTTTACGTTGCCTGCTGTTACTGCTTTACCTTCTGCCATAATTCCCTTCTTTCCTGCCAGACTGCCTTTAGGACATTTTCTTTTTAATCCCATCAATCTGGTCATATCTTTTTTCCGTTTTCTGAATCTGGTCATATCCGCCTTTGTTAAATAGAATGGATAAAACTCATCTGCCAGTTCGAACTTGTTTTGTATTATAATGAGCTTACTGACATTATAAAATTATCAGTTTTGAACTTTTTTATATGACCAAATTGGAGGACCTATGGCACAGACAAAGAAACAACCTGCATATTTACAGGTCTATCACTTTCTTCGGGATTCCATTATCAAAGAAAACTACAAGTTTGGAGAAAAGCTTCCAAGCAAACGTGCAATGGCTGATCAGACCGGAACAAGCGTAATTACGATTGAACACGCCTATTCTATTTTGGAGGAAGAAGGCTTTATCGAAGCCAGAGAACGCTCCGGCTTCTTTGTAACCTATGCTTCAGAATTCGTTCTTGCGAATTCCCCTGCATCCGACACCAGAACACTTCAAAAGCGAAAAGAAAAAGGGAAACAAACCGATTCCATCACAACAGAGGACCCCGTAGCGAACGAAGAAGAAATTCTTGCTTCCTTCCCCTTTAACACTTATGCCAAAACCATGCGGCATGTACTGACAGAATATGGAGATAAAATCTTAAAAAAATCTCCTAACAGCGGAACTCTGATGCTTCGAAATGCCATCTGTCTGTATCTTGCAAGAACCAGAAAGATTGATGTCTATCCAACTCAGATTCTGATTGGTTCCGGTTCTGAGGCACTTTACGGTCTGATTGCTCAATACATCGGACGAAAAAAGACTATCGCCTTAGAAGACCCAAGTTATGATCAGATTCGCAAAGTCTATGAAGCACATGGTCTTAAACCTGAGTTTTTAACAATGGGACCGGAAGGAATCACTACAGAAGCACTGAACCAAAGCAAGGCTTCCGTACTTCATGTCACTCCCTTCCACTCCTATCCAAGCGGAATCACAGCAACAGCAAGTAAACGTCACGAATATATCCGCTGGGCGAAGGAACGGGACGGCCTCATTATTGAAGATGACTTTGATTCCGAATTCTCCGTTTCTACCAAGACAGAAGATACCCTGTTTTCACAAGAACCTGAGAAAAACGTCATCTACATCAACTCTTTCTCCCGTACCATCGCCCCTTCTACAAGGGTTGGTTACATGGTGCTTCCGGAAGAACTCGCTGCTGACTTTACCAAAAAACTCGGGTTTTATTCCTGCACAGTCCCTGTCTTTGATCAATATGTAATCGCCGAATTCATTCAGAGCGGTGAATTTGAGCGTCATATCAACCGCGTCAGAAGAAACTTAAGAAAGAAACGGAACTAAAGAAAGGGTCTGTCCATCCGGACAGACCCTTTCTAAAATTCTTCATCGATTTGACTTTTCTTCCGCATCAAGTGCTTCTAAAATTCTCTTATAATGCAGGAATTTTCCTGCTTCACCAAGTTTCTTTATTTCTTCGAGTGTCGCAAACTTGAAACCAATCGCTTCGTCTTCCTGGAGAACGACATCTTCTTCACTAAAATCCAGATGGCAATGATAAATATCTGTAAAGTAATTGTCGCCGCCTTCCGGGTCGTCATTTCTGTACCAGTAGACTGGTTCGTTACTGCATCCTGAGACATCAAGTCCTACCTCCTCTTTTACCTCACGGCACAGGCCTTCAAAGGAAGATTCACCCTTTTTCACGCCACCGCCTGTAGTTTCCCAATCTCCTGCTGCCCACGCTTTATCAAGAGATCTCTGTGTAATTAAAAACGTGTGGTCCGGACGCTCAATCAGTGTCAGGACAACCAGCATATATTCACCAGGAAGGAGTTTTTCTGCCTTACGCATCTTACTTCTGCCTGTCAACTTTTTTTCACTGTCATAAATATCAATAAATTCCATACCCATAGTAAAATCCTTTTTCTAACATTATTTACTCTATTTTCTCATCAATTCTGATTTTCGTACAGTTCCTTAAACTTCACCAAATCATCACGGATTGAAAGATGCTGTGGACAGATGTTCTCGCAAAGACCGCACTTTACACAATCTGAAGCAAGACCTCGGTTCATCTTATAGCGCTCATAGTACATGTTAGTCTTCTTACCGGTTGTTGCATACATGTTAAGAAGGGCGAAGTACGCCGGAATATTGATATTCTTAGGACATACCTCCGTACAGTACTTACAGTTGGTGCAGGCAACCGCTGTGCTTGCATTAATTACTTCTGCAACTGCCTCTAACATGATTTCTTCCGCCTCAGAGAGCGGCTCAAACTCCTGCATATAAGAGGTATTATCAACCAGCTGCTCCATATTGCTCATGCCTGATAACACCATTATAACATTTGGCTTGGAAGCTGCATAACGGATGGCATAAGAAGCCGGGCTCATCTCAGGAAGGTCATGCTCCTTCTCGAAATTACGGATTACTTCAAGCGCAGGCGCCGGAAGATTCGCTAAGGTTCCTCCCTTTACCGGTTCCATGACCACAACAGGCTTACCGTGCTTAGCAGCGACATCATAACATTTGCCAGATTCAATGACACCGGACTTCCAGTCAAGATAGTTTATCTGAAGCTGAACGAAATCCACTTCCGGATGATCTGTCAGCACGCGGTCGAGCATCTCTGCATTATCGTGGAAGGAGAAGCCGATTTTCTTAACAAGTCCTTCTTCCTTCTTCTTCTGAATGAAATCAAAGCCGCCGAACTTCTGCGTATTTTCATAGCGATCCTGTCCCATGTTATGGAGCAGGTAGTAGTCAAAATACTGCGCATGGGTGCGCTCAAGCTGCTCTTTAAAATATTTCTCGTAATCATCCACAGACTTTACTCTGATGATTGGCATTTTATCCGCCAGAACAAAAGACTCTCTTGGATAGCGGTCTACTAAACAGCGCGCAACCGCACCTTCAGAGTGTTCCTGATGATATGGGTAAGCGGTATCAAAATAGGTAAATCCCCTCTCCATGTAGTAATCTACCATCTTTTCAAACTGCTCATAATCGATTGTAGCTGGGTCATCCGCGTTAAAAACCGGGAGACGCATTGTACCAAATCCTAACTTTTTCACTGCGTTTCCTTTCCGACCTGTTCCCTGTATTCAGGGGCTCAGGCCTTTCGAACCTTTTTATAGACATGTGCCGGAGGTGGCAAATGTATGCACTTTGCCATCATCGCTTTCAAAGCTCGGGCGTTCCGTTTCACTTGCATAGTCCTCGCGCAGCATGTAAAACATGCCTGTCTCCGTCTGAACCGACACCTTCTTCTGTCCCTCCAGGACAAAATCCATTCCGCAGGAGGAATATTCTACCCAATCGACAGGCAGGCAGATTTCATCCTCTTCTGAATCGGATGCGCTCACCTTAAGAGAGGTCAGCTCCTCCGTGTACCAGACTAGCTTGTCCACTCTCTTAGCAAGCGAAAGCTCCGGAATCGTAAGAAGGGCATTAACGCACTCTACCTCAGGCGTCTCTTCCTCTCCGAACGGATCTGATTCTTCATCATTAACCACCGTATGTGCGGAGAGTTCAAACCGCGCAAAAGAGCCATCTCTCTTAATCTTCAGCTCCGCAATAATATCATTATAACGAAGATAATTTCGAATCACGGTCAGGACATCGATAAATGCCTGATTGTCTGCGATAAAGCCCTGTTCTTTAAGTTCCTTACCTACTTCACGGATTGCCGCATCGATGTTGGCACGGACCGCTTCATCGCCGTAACGACCCTCGTCACGCCGCTCATTTGCCGCGAATCTGGCCTGCAGAAGAAATTGAAAGGCCTGGACCTGGTTTTTCTTCATCCCCTTGCCATCCTTGGCAGCCAGTCCCATTCTGAGCGCCGCATCAGCAAAAATCGTCGCCTCGCCATGCTCAAATCGGCCAAATGTCTCGTGATACACCTGTTCGTACAGATGCAATGCTCCTGATTCATTCACCGGCACACCGTGACCGTAAAACATACAGTCACCGAGTTTATACGTGGACTGCATATTGAAATTGGCATGTCCTATCAGAAAATACTTCAATGCCTTGTCGTACTCCGGCTTTCCGCCATTGACACGGCCGTAATAATAGATATATCCAAGCGTATTGGCAGCTGTTCCATCCTGATACATCTCCACCAGCTTCTTTAAGCATGCAGTGCAGATTTCCCAGTTGCATTCCGCTGCCTTTGTATCACCATAGGTCGCATAGGCCGCAAAGCGGAGTCCCACTTCGATATCGTCTTCTACAAGTTCCCTGGCATAATCCCAGGTTCTTATCCCTTCCGTTACCGTTTCAAACCCTTCATCAATTGCTGAAGTACGCTTTAATACATATTCCACCTTCTGTGGAACCGTAAGCTTATACTCCTCCGGCTTCAGATTCTGATTCTCATAGTAATATTCAATTTCACTCGCCGGCTCCTTCACTGCGGTTTTTAAGAACTTCAGCCTCTGTTCCGCAGTTTCAAAGCCCTCCGGATTGGTCAGATTCTCCACAATCAGAATCAGACGGATAGTCAGATTCTTAAGCAATGCCTTCTCTGTCTTCGGATCCTCAATCGTTTCCTCAACTGATATCTTCGAATCCTCCGGGTCCATCCCAATGGAATCGCGGTAAATGCTCATCAGCCGCACCCAGCTGATGAATTGCTCCACGAGGTCATTTCTTCTTGCACGTGCAATTCGATTCAGTCCCTCAAGCAGATCCTTTGGATGAAATTCTGAATCTGTCACAAATTCATAGTCTACGTCCGTATCGGCAGTTTTCAGACACCAGTCTGCAAGTTCCGTATTGGACAGCTGAAAGGTCAGAAGCTTCTTTACTTCTTCCTCTGTTATTTTTATTTGTTTTAAGTAGTCATTCATATGCAGGTCCCCACATTGTTAAAATCGAAAGATTGCAATCCCGCTCCTGAAAGATGTCAGCACCGCAAGAATAGCGAACATCATTCCAAGAATTGCAAGCCATCTGTGCTCATTGATTCCGATTATGCCAAGCGCCAGATCAATAACACCAAAGAACAGAATCCATCCGTTTGTTTCAAATAAAAAGGATAAGGCGAACAGAACAAATCCGCCAATCAAAGAACTGATTGCAACCATAAAAGCACCCCCTTGCTTTAAAAAGGCGGGCCCGACAGCCCGCGTCTCATGGATTTTAGCTCTCCTCCCATGAAACGATTCTACATAGTTTTTCAACAAAATTTCCTTTTTTGCACAAAAAAAGGAACACCTCAGGCGAGGTCTGTCCCTTAAAACAAAAGCTAGTGATGGAAATCGGATCCACGACCTCTTCATTACCAATGAAGTGCTCTACCACTGAGCTACACTAGCAAAAACATAACGCAATTATATTACTTGATTGTTGCGATTTTGTCAACAGGAAAGCTTCCAGACTGCACGCGCTTTCTGGCGAATTCTCTGAAGACAGTTGTCGATGGACTTCGAGGTCTTGCCCATGGAATCAGCGATTGCCGTATAACTCTCCCCCGCAAGGTACCTTGAAAGCACATCAATTTCAAACGCGGACAGGGAATCTTTTAAATCATGCATCATCTGCCTTGCATTGTCCTCTCCAACCAGGAAATCCTCCGGATTCACCTCCAGTCCCGGATTCTCAATTTCAAACGTCATGCCTTCCTCAGCCTGGCCCGGGTCAATCGAGACATAATCAGAAAACACCTGATTCTTCTGACGGTTTCCTGCCGTCACCGCAGACTTAATCTGCCGTTCAATACAAAGATTGGCAAACGTCGAGAAGGCCGCACCTTTGCTTTCATCGAAGTCTCGCACTGCCTTATAAAGTCCGATCATGCCTTCCTGAATCAGGTCATTCTTCTCGCCACCCAAAAGAAAAAGAGCTCTCGCATGAAACCGAACCGATGCTTTATAGCGGCTCATGATTTCATCAAAAGCCGCTTCTTTGCCGTTCCGGTATTCATTTAAGAGTTCTTCATCTGTTTTATACATAAATTTATGTCCCCAAAAGCTGCCATTTTTAAAGATCAGCCTTTCTTCATTCTCTGTCTTACGATTTCGTAGGAAAGAACGCCACATGCAACGGATGCATTTAAAGAATCAATGTCACCCTTCATCGGGATGGATGCTGTGAAATCACACTGTTCTCTTACCAGGCGGGATACACCGTCGCCCTCATTACCGATAACAAGACCGATTGAGCCTGTCAGGTTGCAGTCATACATGACATCGCCATCCATAGCAGCGCAGACAAACCACATTCCCTGCTTCTTTAACTCTTCCATGGTTCTTGTAAGGTTCGTGACCTTAGCAACCGGAGTATAGTTTAAGGCACCGGCAGAAGCCTTTGCCACGGTAGGTGTAAGACCTGCAGCGTGACGCTTCGGGATAATAACACCGTGTGCACCTGCAAGGTTTGCAGTACGGATGATAGCGCCTAAATTATGAGGATCTTCGATATCATCAAGAAGGATGATGAACGGATCTTCATTCTTTGCTTTCGCTGCCGCTAAGATATCCTCTACTTCTGCATAGTGATAAGCTGCTGCCATGGCGATAACACCCTGATGATGTCCGGTCTGGGACAGCTGATCTAAGCGTTCCTTCTTAACGAAGTTAATGATGGCATCGCTCTTTCTTGCAGTACGTACGATAGAACGAATCGGACCGTCCTGGCTTCCGTCAAGAATAAAAACCTTATCAATAGTCTTTCCTGCTCTGAATGCCTCTAATACCGCGTTTCTTCCCTCAATCTGATTCGATTGAAGGTTCTGTTCTTCATTTTCAAAATTTTCTCTTGTTTCCAATATATTATCCTTTCGCTTCTCAGCCCGGTTCAGCCCTGTGTTTCATCTGTCTTTGGAGCACCTGAAATATACTCCTCTTCCATAGAAACCGGCGCATTGGAACTTACGATATGCTTTCCCTTGTTGGCATTGTAGGCTTCTTCTGCGTCTACGCCGAGCTTCATCAGGTTCAGCATTCTCTCATAATTTCCATTTAAGTACAGAGCCCCCATCAATGCTTCAAAGCCTGTCGCTCTGCGATAATCTGCAATTGAAGCATTTTTCGCAGAGGTATAGGACTTCGCATTTCTGCCTCGCTTATAGTACCCAAGTTCCGTCGTATCCAGTTCCGGCTCGATGACCAGCATCATACGCGACTGAGCTTCAGCGCGAACCAGCTTGCTCGCATTCTTATTAATCCTGTCTACCGCACGGTTGCCACGGTTTAACAGCAAGGTCCGAATGACCAGATCATAGATTTCATCTCCGATATAGGCAAGTACCAGAGGAGAAAAATCCTTTGCTGTCACTGCCTTTAAATCGAAGGTCTTATTAATGAGCTCTGTCAGATTCTGTGCGTTTACGCTCTCTTCCATCTTACGCCCTCTCTTGTGTCCTCAAGGACAATGCCCTTGTTTAAGAGTTCATCACGGATTTCATCAGCGCGGGCGAAGTTCTTATCCTTTCTTGCCTGCTGACGCTCAGCAATCAGATTTTCAATATCAGAGTCTAAAAGCTCTTCCTTCTTCTCAACATCAAGACCTAAGACTCCTGCAAGAGTCTGGATTTCATCCTTTAAGCCTGTGATGAATTCAGCAGTAGATTCTGCAGTTGCATTGGAGTTTGCTAACTTAACCAGCTCAAAGATTGCAGAAATTGCATCTGCTGTATTTAAGTCATCATCCATTGCATCATCAAACTTCTTCTCAAGATCAGCAGCCTGCTTTAATACAGCCTTCTCTTCCTCTGTTGCAGGAGAATCCGATGCATTCGCCAAATATTCCTTTAACGTAGAAACCGCTGTCACAATACGATCTAGAGAGTTCTTAGCGGATTCCATTAAGTCTCTTGAGAAGTTCAGCGGATTGCGGTAATGCGCGCTTAACATGAAGAAACGAAGCACCTGAAGGTCATATTCCTCAGCAATATCGCGTACTGTGAAGAAGTTTCCGAGGGACTTACTCATCTTCTTATTGTTGATATTAAGGAATGCATTGTGCATCCAGTAATTGGCAAATGGAGCGTCATTGGCAGCTTCTGACTGCGCAATCTCATTCTCGTGATGAGGGAATACAAGATCCTCACCGCCGGCATGAATGTCAATTGTCTTACCTAAGTATCTCTTGGACATGACAGAGCACTCAATGTGCCAGCCCGGACGTCCTTCAGACCATGGGCTTACCCAGAAAGGCTCGCCTTCCTTCTTTGGCTTCCAGAGAACGAAATCTAATGGATCTTCCTTCTCA
Source organism: uncultured Lachnospiraceae bacterium (assembly GCA_902781505.1). Classification (GTDB taxonomy): domain Bacteria; phylum Bacillota; class Clostridia; order Lachnospirales; family Lachnospiraceae; genus UBA4285. Next base: position 52,979 of record CACZJL010000009.1, read on the forward strand.
TCAGCACCGGAAACCTTAAGAGCATGGGACTCATCTCTGTGTCCGGACTCTAAGTCATCAATATTCTTGTGGGACAGCTTGCCATAACCCTTGAACTTTCTGGTTCTGTAATAAACGGTACCGTTCTTTTCATAAGCATAGCCCTTATCCATCAATGTCTGAATCATATCAATCATGCCTTCAATTTCCAAAGTTGCCTGTGGGTGAACTGTGGCAGGCTCAATATTCATGCCTTCCATGTCCTTCTTGCACTCTGCGATATAGCGTGTGCTTATTTCCTCAGAACTTACGCCCTCTTCATTGGCCTTTTTAATAATCTTATCGTCAACGTCTGTGAAGTTACTTACATACTGAACCTCGTAGCCGCGGTATTCCATATATCTTCTGAATGTATCAAAAACAATCATCGGACGTGCATTACCAATGTGAATGAGGTTGTAAACTGTAGGTCCGCAGACATACATCTTAATCTTTCCTTCTTCGATTGGCTTAAATAATTCCTTCTGCTTTGTGAGTGTGTTATAAATTCTCATTCTCTTCTCCTGTCTTTGGAAAATGTCTTTGTTCTTAAGTTATTTATGCCCCATGCGGACAGTTGCCTGTTCCTGCATTCGGGCATCCACCTGCACAGCCGCCCGTTGCCGGCGCGTTTGTCACATCATAGATAATATCATCAACAGGCTTTAATGCAGCGATTGCCTGAGAAGAGATGCCAAGCATCTGCCCTGTAAATCCAAGGCCTTCCTCCGTTGTCGCTTTTACATTTACCTGGTTCAAATCAATCTTCAGAGTCTGCGCAATATTCTTTCTCATCTGATCAATATGCGGACGCATCTTTGGCTTCTGCGCAATAATCGTCGCATCAATATTCTCAATCAGATAACCATTCTCCGCAAGAAGATTGCCAACTTCTTCAAGAAGCTTTAAGCTGTCTGCTCCTTCATACTTTGGATCATTATCTGGAAAATGCAGTCCAATATCGCCAAGTGCTGCCGCACCTAACAGTGCATCCATAATCGCGTGTAATAAAACATCCGCATCGGAGTGCCCTAAAAGTCCCAGTTCATAAGGGATTTCAACTCCGCCAATGATGAGTTTTCTGTCCTTCACAAGCTTATGAACGTCGTATCCTGTTCCTACTCTCATACTGCATCCTTTCTGTTTTTTTCATAATCCATAAAATTATATCACATTTACTGTGCTTCCGCCATCGATAAAGGTTGCATATGCCCGGCCGCGTTCAAAAAAACGCCTGTCCTTTCGGACAGACGCTTTGAACAATGTTTATAAATACAATAGGAGTAGAGTTGCCTTTCCAGCTGTCAGCGTGAGACCGCCGTCAACAGATGTCTTTTCATCAGTCATTAAAGGTCTTCTTGAATGCCTGATCTAAGTCAGCGATGATGTCATCGATGTGCTCGATACCGATAGACAGTCTTACAGTTGTTGGGTGGATACCCTGAAGTTCAAGCTCTTCCTCATTATCCTCAGAATGAGTTGTGGAAGCCGGATGAATTGCAAGGGACTTAACATCCGCAACGTTAGCCAGTAAGGAGAAGAGCTGAAGGTTATCAATGAAATCCTTCGCTGTTCTGTCGCTGCCCTCGATTTCGAATGTGAAGATAGAACCACCACCGTTTGGATAGTACTTAGCGTAAAGTTCCTTCTGAACCGGATCAGTAGATACTGCCGGATGGCTAACGCTTGTTACATGTGGGTTCTTTGAAAGGTAATCAACAACCTTTAATGCGTTCTCAACATGGCGCTCAACACGGAGGCTGAGAGTCTCTGTACCCTGAAGAAGCAGGAAGGAGTTGAATGGAGAAAGGGTAGCGCCCTCATCTCTTAACAGAATTGCTCTGATATAAACAGCGATTGTAGCTGGAGCTGTATCAACCGCAAAGCTCACACCGTGGTAAGATGGGTTTGGATTCTTGAGCCATGGCCACTTGTCAGAATTCCAGTCAAACTTACCGCCGTCAACGATAACACCGCCGATCGTTGTACCATGTCCGCCGATGAACTTTGTAGCGGAATGAACAACAATATCAGCTCCGTACTCGATTGGACGAAGGAGGTATGGAGTGGCAAATGTATTATCTACGATTAATGGTAACTGATACTTATGTGCAAGATCAGCCCATGCCTCGATGTCTACAACCTCACCGTTTGGATTACCAAGAGTCTCAACATAGAGTGCCTTTGTATTATCCTGAATAGCTCCTTCGATTTCTTCAAAATTGAAAGGATCAACGAATGTTGTCTTTACGCCGAAATCTTCGAATGTATGAGCAAGGTAGTTGTAAGTACCACCGTAGATGTTCTTGGCTGAAACAATGTGGTCACCTGCATGAGCAACTGCCTTAAATGCATATGTAACTGCTGCTGCGCCGGAGCCAACTGCAAGTGCTGCAACACCACCCTCTAAAGCTGCGATTCTCTGCTCAAATACATCTTCTGTTGGGTTTGTAAGTCTTCCGTAGATATTACCAGCATCCTTTAAAGCGAATCTTGCTTCAGCATGATCACTGTTATTGAATACGAAGGATGATGTCTGATAGATAGGAACTGCTCTTGCTCCTGTTACTGGATCTGGAGCTTCCTGTCCGATATGTCCCTGCTTTGTTTCAAAATGCCATGTGTTCTTAAACTCTTCTGTAATCTGTGCCATAACTTATTTCCTCCTGGATATATAAATATTAAAAATGTACTTGTTTATTCCATCCGATGTTGTTTTCCTCTCCTGCTTCAGGAGGGTTTCTTTTCGTTTGGTTTGTTTTGATGGTTGTATCTTACCTCGAATTTTGTTATCTGTATAATACGAGAAGCAATTAGTTGGTTATATATAAGGCCTATAACAGCAAGCACCAAAAAAGGCACCTCCCAAATTCGGGAAATGCCTGTCTTTTATTAGATTCTTTCAATTGTCAGATCCTTCATGCCGCCATATTTCGTCATGTTTTCAATCTTTGAAATAACCTCTTCTAAGGTCTGCTCGTCTTCTGAAACAAGATAATTATTATATCCATTTTCAGGATCCACAAAAAGAGGCACAACAGCCGTTCCCTGTTCATTAACGGACGCATGAACTGATTCTATCTTCGCCTTTGTCTCTCCATTTTCATCCGAATACGTGAAAACAAGAAGCACCCTTGCATCCGGAATTGCACCGGTATTCGTAGTTTCAGTCGTTCCTTTCACAAGAAATGCATCCTCTGATGTGATATTTTCATACCGCTTTCCACCGCGTCTTTCCTCAGGAAGAGCCTGATCCACTCCGTCAGCATAACGCACAGACAGATAATTTCTCATTGCCGGTACTAAGTCTTTCGCAACCTGTTCTTTTGCTGTCACAGCTTCCGGAAGTCCACTTACAACAAAATCTTCCGTCTCATCGAAAATGCGGAAAGAATAGCCAATTGCCCTCGCTACTTCCGGGTCAATGACCGCACGAATCGCCAGGTGATCACCGTTCTTTAAAAAATCTCCACCTTCGTGAACCTGCTCCTGAACAGAGGTGTCCTTATTGGACCCAAGCGCTGTGAACTTCACAGCTGCTGCCCACGGCGCATCACACTTTATACTTTCCACATAACCAAATCCTGAAAGCAATCCCGCAAATTCCACCTGTACCGCGGCAAATACCACTTCTCCCGGAATTACTGTTCCGGTTGGATCAATATCCGTGCCATCTGTCTGCTTAGGTACTGTAATCTGTCCTGAAGTATCAGCAGTCGCCCGAATCGTCGTCGGCTCTGCCTTACTCTCCGGCAGTCCGCAGCCTGTCACAAGCCCTGCCGTCACAAGGAGTGCCATCACTCCTGACATAAACGTTTTCTTCATAATCTTATCTGCCATTCCACCCTGGGGAATCCCACGTTTGGAAGGCAGTTCTCCTGTCCTGATTTCTTAAAGAGTATCACGGAAATCCTGCACTTTCAAGTCGCCTGAAAAGCCATGTTAAAGTGTTGACAATGATACTTCAAGAAACTAAAATTAAAAAGGATTTTTCGTAAAAATGGAGGGAAAGGAGTTTTATGAATTGCTTAAAATTAGCAGATGAAATCATTGCCGGCAGGAGACTCACAGCCGACGATTCCCTGTCTGACTTCATTACGGCCGATTTACAGGAACTGACCGAAGGAGCCGATAAGATTAGGGATGCCTTATGTGGAGATAAGGTCGATTTATGTACCATCATCTCCGGAAGAAGCGGTCGCTGTTCCGAGAACTGCAAGTTCTGCGCACAATCAGCGCACCATCACACAACCTGTGATGTCTATGACTTACTCGATGAGGACACGATTATCGCCACTGCGAAGGCGAATGAAGAAGAGGGAGTTGACCGTTTCGGCATAGTCAATTCTGGTTACGGACCAACTGATGAGGAATTTGAAAAGATTATTCATACTATCGAACGTATGGACAAAGAGTTAAACATTGAGCTCTGCTGTTCTTTGGGATTCCTTACAAAAGAACAGTTCCGTCGCCTGCACAAAGCTGGAATCACCAGCATTCACAACAACATTGAAACCTCACGCAGGTTCTTCCCGGAAATCTGCACCACACATTCCTTTGACGATAAAATCGCCAACATCAGACGAGCACAGGAAGAGGGCCTCTGCGTCTGCTCCGGTGGAATTATCGGAATGGGTGAGACCTGGGAAGACAGAATCGACATGGCAGTGACCCTTTCAGAACTTGGAATTCTTTCCATTCCTGTCAATTCACTTATGCCGATTAAGGGCACGCCACTTGAGAACCTTCCTCGTCTGACCGAAGAAGATATCTTACGTACCATCGCCATCTTCCGCTACATCAATCCGGAAGCAAATATCCGCCTTGCCGGCGGTCGCGCATTGATGGATGACAACGGTCGCAAGACCTTCTACTCCGGAGCCTCAGCTTCCATTACAGGAAATATGCTGACCACCTCCGGTTCTACCATCCAGTCTGACCTTGCCATGTTACAAGACTTAGGTCGTGACGTCACACCGGACTGGACGTTACCGGAAGAGCTTCGTGCCGATACACCTTACAAATATCACGAAGACTGAAGAATGAAATCTTACACGACAAAAAATTAAAAGGGGAACAAAAATGAAAGAAAAGACAAACACATTGAAACGAGTTAACATGGATGAGCGAACTCTATCGCTCGTAATGATTGCATTAAATGCAGCAATCCTCTGCGTTTTAGCGCCACTTTCCATTCCACTGCCATTCAGCCCGGTTCCTATTTCCTTAACGAACCTCGCTTTATACTTCATGGTTTATGTAGCAGGCACAAAGCGTTCTACTGCTGCCTTTATTGTTTACGTACTGCTTGGCGCTGCGGGTCTTCCTGTATTCTCCAATTATACCGGAGGAGCAGGAAAACTTGCCGGACCAACCGGTGGCTATATCTTAGGCTTCCTGCCTATGATTTTATTTATGGGACTTTTTGTACATAAGCATATGAAAAACAAAATCCTTTGCATCTTTGTCATGATGGTTGCAACCTGTATTGTTTATACCTTAGGAACTGCGTGGCTGAGCTATTCTGCTCACCTGTCAGTCACAGCCGCCCTCTGGGCAGGTGTTATCCCATTCATTCCCGGCGATTTGTTTAAAATCGTCCTTGCAGCAATTCTCGGCCCTGTACTTCACGGAAGATTAAAGCAGGCCGGAGTTCTTAAGTAATTTAACTGCATATCGCACCAGTCAATGCATGAAAAATGGGCTGAAATGGTAATGTTTCCGGTTAAACCAGATACATGACATTTCAGCCCATTAATTTTAAAATGCCCTTGTCTGAAGGCTTCGCCACTCGTTGTAATCGGGGGCGCTGATGCACAAAAAAAGCAGGCTTAACGCCTGCTTAAATGTAGTAGCGAGAGGGAGATTCGAACTCTCGACACCACGGGTATGAACCGTGTGCTCTAGCCAACTGAGCTATCTCGCCATAAATATATGGGACCAATAGGGCTCGAACCTATGACCCTCTGCTTGTAAGGCAGATGCTCTCCCAGCTGAGCTATAATCCCACAATTGTCCTGACTTAGCGGTTGTTTCCGCAACTCAAGAACGCTTCGCTATTATACATTGGAAATTCAAGCATTGTCAACCACTAAATCAAAACTTTTTTAAAATTCTTTGATTTTTTCAACAATCCTCTCCATTAAGCGGATTCTGTTGAATGGAGTCATCAGATAAAATCCGTCAACAAAAGGAGCAATTTTTTCTGCAATTTCAGTCGTGAAGCGGACTGCCAGTTCTTCGCCCTGTTCGCGATCAGCTCCCCGGTAGGCTTCTATCATATTTTCCGGAACTTCGATGCCATTAATCTCTGCATTCATAAATAACGCATTTTTTTCTGAAACGACCGGAATAATTCCGCCGAGAATGAAAATTTCTTTTCCCAGAGTCTCCTTGGCAAGGCGAAGATTTTCAATTGCCTGATTCGTCAGGGCAGGCTGTGTTAAGAAGCCCTTGCAGCCTTCCGCAATCTTTCCCTTTGCGCGCTCAAGTTCCACAGCAAAATTTCTCGCATTGACATTCAATGCACCATACACCATCAGTGGCTCCTCTGTAAAAAGCTCCTCGTTTAAGGAATTCACATATCCAATCATTTTCCTTGAATTAAAACGATAGACCGCCTTGACCTCATCACGCTCGGCTGACGGAATCGGATCACCTGTGATAATCAGTACGTTTCGAATTCCCTCTGCCTGTCCACCAAGCAAAAGTCCCTTCGTTGCGTTGATATTTCGATCCCTGCAGGTCATATGTGGAATTACATCAAAATCTAATTCCCTTTTCACCTTGCAGGCAAGCAATGTAGAATCCATGCGTGCTCTCGCAATCGGACAATCCGCAATCGTAAGCGTATCCACTCCCGCATTCCGAAGGCGCACAGCGCCCTCCATAAACTTCGTAACATCCGCATTCTTCGGAGGATCAAGCTCTACAGCAATCACCTTCTTACCACTCTCTAACTTCAGACGCAGACGATTTGTCAGATGCAGATTCTTCTCTGCTTCCTCTTCTTCAGAAAAAACAGAAACGCAGGCACCTGTTTCATCTGAGAGCAGCGCAAACGACACCTCTTTTACGGCAATCTCTGACACAGCCGCACAAACAGCACTGATGTACTCCGGTGTCGTTCCGCAACAGCCGCCAAGAATCCTGACACCTTTTTGTGCTATCGATGCCATCTGCTCTGCGAAATACTTAGCTGATCCGTCATAAAATGTACGGAATCCGCGAACCACCGGATAAGCTGCATTTGGCATGGAAGAAAGATGGCTGTAATCCTTTAAATGAAGGCGTTCTAATAAAAGCTCCTGATGTTTTGCACTTGAAACGCAGTTTAAACCTACGATATCCGCAAGCCCGGATTCATGTACGCATTTACACAGATTCTTATAATATCTGCCCTCTCTTGAATACCCGTCAGGCATCACGCCGAAAGAAACGCTAATAAAGGCATCCGGACACACCTCACGAATGTGCGCGCAGGCCTCCAACACACCTGTTTCCTGCGCCAGTGTCTCAAATACAAAGCAGGTAAGTCCCGCATCCAAAAAAAAATCTGCAAGCTGAATATAATTATCCCTTACCTGTTCATCTGTATCGCCCGGAGCAGGTCCTAAATCGGCAAATACAAAGACTTCCTCACCACTCTCTAAAACAGCGTCCTGTGCCGCTTTTACGGCCGCAGATACGACTGTTCTCTGAAGATTCTGTCTTTCCTCTTCATTCAATGAGTTCTCGTCAGACAAAAACTCCGGGTATGCACCAAACGTGTTGAGTCGAACTGCCTTTGCTCCCGCCTGAATATACTCCTTATGAACATCCTTAACACGCTCCGGATGAGTGAGATTGGCTATCTCACACACCTGACTCTTCTCATTGTATTTTGCTGAGTAGTAGGTGCCAAACGCACCATCAAAAATCAAAATATGATTTTTAAGATACTCTCGAATCGTCATTTCATTTCCTCTTAATTTCCGAAAACTTCCTTTGCAACAGCAACCGACGCTCTCGCATCTGCTGAATAATAGGTTGCACCGATTTTTTCAGCATATTCCGGTGTCAGAACAGCTCCGCCAACAAAGGTCTTCACTCCCGGACATTCCTTCTTCAACAGCTGGATTGTCTCCTCCATCGCAGGAAGTGTCGTTGTCATCAGTGCGGAAAGTCCGACAAGCTTCGCATCATGCTGCTTTGTCGCTTCCACAACCTTTACAGGATCCACATCGCGACCTAAATCAATGATCTTATAACCATAGTTCTCAAGGATTACCTTCACGATATTCTTTCCGATATCATGGATATCGCCCTTTACCGTGCAGATGACAATAGTTCCGTTTGAAACATTGTCATTTCCACCCTTTGTGGCAATTCTTTCCTTGATCATGTCAAATGCCGCTGTTGCCGCATTTGCCGAGCTGATGAGCTGTGGCAGGAAAATAACCTGCTTCTCATAAAGTTCTCCTACCTTGTCAAGGGCAGGGATTAACTCGTTGTTAATCAATTCTTCCTCTGTCATCTCTTCAAGCTTTTTTTCAGACAGCCTTCTGGTCTCGTCTTTTAACCCCTTTAATACAGCCTGCTCGATGGTCATTTCACCGCTGTCTGCGGCTCCAGCGCCATTGTTGGCGGCACCTGTTCCGTTAGAAACAATGGTCTGTTCCGTGCGGTTTGAGAATCTTGCGATATACTCCTCACAGTTCACATCCTGCATGGAAAGAACCTTGAAGGAAGCGACTGCATCCATTAAGGCCAAGGTGTTCGGATTAATGATTGGGAAGTCCAGTCCACACTGCATCGCCTGAATCAGGAAATTCTCCGTAATATGGCTTCTTGCAGGGAGACCGAACGAAATATTTGAAACGCCAAGGCAAGCGTGAAGTCCAAGCTCTTCATTCACACGGCGCAAAGCCTTTAAGGTCTCAATCGCCTGATTCTGCTGGGCAGAAACAGTCAGCGCAAGACAGTCAATCAGAATATCTTCCTTTGGAATCCCATATTCCGTAACACGCTTTAAGATATACTCCGCCTTCTCAAATCGGCCTTCCGCCGTATCCGGCATTCCGGACTCATCAAGACACAATCCGACCGTTGCAGCACCGTACTTCTTTAAAATCGGAAGGAAGGCATCGAGACGTTCATCATCTGCATTTACAGAGTTCACTAATGCGCGTCCGGAATACACTCGAAGTGCCGCCTCAACAACCTCTGCATCACCTGAGTCAATCTGAATAGGAAGGGAAACCACACCCTGAAGTGCTTTTACAACTTCCACCATCAGTTCTTTTTCGTTACCGCCGGGCACACCGACATTAACATCTAAAATATCAGCACCGCCCTCTTCTTCAGCGAGCGCAATCTTGCAAATATAGCCTAAATCATGGTCTAACAGAGCCTGCTGGAATTTTTTCTTCCCCGTAGGGTTCAGACGCTCACCAATGACACGTACACCGCCAAATTCAGCCACCTGCGTTGCACTGCAGATACCGCGGCGCTTTTTAACAGGTCGATCAACGCCGTCAAACAGCGCACCAAAGCCCTCACCTGCATTTGTCTTTTTCTTTAATTCACGGATGAAATCCGGATTAGAACCGCAGCAGCCGCCCATCGCAATCAAAGGAAGTTCCTTATATTGCATCATCTGTTCTGCAAAGTCCTCTGCCTTCAGGTCATATCCACCAGTTTCAGGGTCAGGAAGACCTGCATTCGGCTTTACAATAATCGGAAGATTGGTCCAGTCGGACAGTTCCTTAGCAAGCGGATAGATTTCATTCGGACCAAGAGAACAGTTAATTCCGATTGCATCTGCGCCAAGGCCTTCCATGGTCAGGGCAAATGCAGAGACTTTCGTACCTGTAAAGGTTCTTTCGCTCTCTTCAAAGGACATGGTCACCCAGACTTCGAGGTCTGTGTGCTCTTTTGTTGCAAGAACCGCCGCTCTTGCATCCTGTAAATCGGTAAATGTTTCAAATACAACGAGGTCTGCACCTGCCTCGGCACCGGCGATGACCTGCTCCTTATACGCTTCATAAGCATCTTCAAAGGTCACGGTTCCGAATGGTTCAAGAAGTTCACCAATAGGTCCTGCATCGAGTGCTACCAGTACCTTTTCCCCGTACTTTTCTTCGCCATAAGCTGCTGCTTTTTTGGCAATCGCAATGTTTGTCTTAACCGCAGTTTCTGTATCGATTCCGGTTCCGGCAAGCTTTCTTGGATTGGCTCCGAAGGTATTTGCATAAATCAGTCGTGAACCAGCATCAACGTAGCTTTTCTGAACTTCTAAAACAACATCCGGGTGGTCCAGTGCGAAAACTTCAGGATGCTCACCTGGCTTTAATCCTGCTGCCTGCAGCATCGTACCCATTCCGCCATCAAGCAGGACCATGCGCTTTGCTGTCTTAGCCACTCTTAACTTATCCATCTTTAACCTCTCCTTATTCCAATCACTACTTAGCCGCCTTCATTTCCCTCGCACCAGCGGATGGCTTTTCTACTCGCCGCACACGACTCCCATCTTCCGGAATCTGCAGGATTCATGCAGATTACAATCCATGCACGTTTTCTTTCTTTTCTTTAGCGGATGATCTGCAACTCCAATAATTGCAGTGACCGACTTCCTTGGAATCATGATGTGTTCCGGAGTCATTGTCAGTCCGATTCTTCTTGCTTCAATCACCTGACCAAAGTCATTCTGAACCGCAAGCGGCACGTCGCCGTAGCCGGGTGAAAACCGGGTAGTCAGGTATTTGCCCTGCTCCTGATACTGTTTTCTTAAATTAGCTTCAAAGGTATCGCAGACCGCTTCAATCAGCGTACTGCCTGAGGAATCCATGATAAGAGACGCAATCGGGTCTCGCATTTCTTCAATGTGAATGGCCCTGTCGACACCTGAACCCAAGGTTGCTCCCATTAAGAGCACCTCTTTGCACCCTTCCAGATGTTTTTTGATATCCTCACCGATAAAAATCTTCTTCAAACTTTCCGACCAGCCATCACTGATATCAAATGAGGCAACGATGACGCGCGGAGTTGCAGCATCACTGGTCTTGTCCATAACCTCTGCAATCTTCCCCTCAAGTTCCTCACTCATCTCCTGACCGGAATATCCGATATAGCGAAGGACTTCCGACCGGTCTTTCTCCGAAAGTCTGACATCAGCTATTGATTTGTCTTCCCAGAGAATCTTCTCCAAATCCTTGTCCTCCATTTTCTTTCTGTTCTTAGCCGTGTTGCACGTCTTTTGCATAACCCTTATGTCGTGCGACACTTCATCACGATGAATTATACCATAAAAAAAGCAGACCATAGGCGCCCTTGATATAGGCTTTTCCTATGGTCTGTTAAAATTTTTCTCGTCCAGATGACAAGCTTTTACAAAAGATTTTGAACTGTTGCGCGCCATTTTCAGGTGCTGATTAAGCCTGCTTTTCACCTCTTCTGAATACAAGACGGAATAAAAGACGAACGAGCGGACCTGCAATTATGAACTGCATAGCATACGCTGCTGGAAGGTTCATTGCCCATGTCTGAGCGTAGATTCCAAGAGATGGCTCCTTAAATAAGAACATTGCGATGCAGCTCATGATTGGGCACATCATCGCACAGATGCAAAATGAAATCGCATAAGTAATAAACTGTGGTCTGTCAGTTGGCTTCATAAAGGAAAATGCAAGGATTGGTGCTACCTTTCCGACTACTAACAGTTCTAAGAAAAATGCGATTGGCCACATGATCTTAAGCTCACCAAACGCCATTAAAAACGTTTCATTTGTACATCCACCCATCGTTACAGAGATATTGTAAACAATCATTCCGTAAACCATGACGAAGGACATTACCAGTGTAAAAATAATTTCTTCTTTTAAATTCTTTGGCATAAAATACTCTCCTGTTTAATCTTATAATTACGTCACGCGGGTTAGAATACCATTTTAAAAAATATTCTGTAAGTATTTTATTACTATATTTTCAAATCTACTCAGCGTCCATTCTGTCACACTTACATCGTTACCTCCGGCACAGACATCGCTACTTTGCGCATCGCGGGCATAAAAAAGAACCGGCTGGGACTCGTGCCTGACCGGTTCTTATATAAGAGGTATATTAATGAGTATATATCTACAATCAATTAATCTTGTCACCGCGCTTAACAGCTCCCGGTGCCTTAAAGGTTTCTACCTTGCCACCAACCGGCTCGCAGATAATGGTAAATGTCTGCATGGAGTATCCAGCTTCCTTTACCGCATCAAGATCTACCTTAACAACAGGCTCACCAGCCTTGACATGGTCACCCTGTGCCTTTAACTGAACGAAGCCCTTACCGTTTAATTCGACGGTATTGATACCTATATGAACAAGAATTCCTGTTCCGTCTGCTGTACTTACAGAGAAAGCATGACCAGTGTCATACATCATCTCAATGATACCGTCAGCAGGTGCACCAATGACACCATTGACAGGGTCCACACCAATGGTCTGACCCATGACTTCATCAGCAAACATCTGATCTAAAATTTCTTCTTTCTTTAAGATTGTACCATCTGCAACCGATACTAAATCAAAAGGAATTGAAGTTCTCTCAGCTGCGGACGCACCTGCAGATGCACCAGATGGAGATGGAGCTGCCTTACCAACTTCTTCTGCATCCAGCTTTCCTCTTGCTGCCCAGATTCCGTAGAGAACAAGGGTTGCAACAAAGGAAACAGCGATTGCAATACCGGTACCGATGCAGGCATTGATAAAGTTTGTCATGCCCTCACCACCGATGTATCCAGGAAGTACGAGAAGACCTGGAGAACCGGAAGCGTAACGGCCTGTTCCCATGATGCCCATGTAGAGACCGCCTGTGAAACCACCGATCATGGCACCTACTAATGGATAGATGAACTTTAAGTTAATACCATAGAGAACTGGCTCTGTGATACCAAGTACACCGGTTAAGCCGGCGGAAGCAGCAAGTTCCTTTGTCTGCTTATTCTTTGAACGAATGGATACAGCGAAACCAGCGGCACCCTGTGCTACATTAGATGCGAGCATACCGGGACCTACAACCGTATCAAATCCGGCATTTGCAAGGTTTGCGATACCGATTGGAATCAGTCCGTAGTGAGTACCTGTCATAACCAGTAATGGAGAGAAGGTACCTACAAGAGTTGGAACTGCCCAGCTTGCATTGGCATCGAGCCACTTGAAGAAGGAAGCAATACCATTACCACACCATGTACCGATTGGACCAAGTACAGAAAGAGTTACAACGCCGCCAACCAGCAGAGTTACCATTGGAACGGAGAAGAACTTAACCGCATCCGGTGAAATCTTCTTCATGAACTTCTCAACGTAGGATGAGAACCATACGCCAAGGATAATTGGAATTACGGATGAACTGTAGCTTGCAAGAGTGATAGGAATTCCAAACAGAGCAATTCCGTCACCTGCTGCCTTTGCTGCAGTTACCATAGCCACAAAGTTCGGATAAATCAGAATACCGCCGAGTGACATGGCTACATACTGATTACACTTAAATCTCTTCGCTGCAGAAGAACCAAGTAAAATCGGCAGGAAGTAGAATGGCGCATCGGCAAATGCATTCAGCAGTGCATAGTTCTGTGACTTGGAGTCTAAAACGTGCACAACTACCAGAAGTGCCATGACAGCCTTAATAAGACCGCCTGCAGTAATTGCAGGAATGATTGGCTGGAAGATACTTGCAATAAATTCCAGAACTAAGGAAAGCTTTGACTGTTCCTTCTTTGGTACATCATCATCCGGAACCTGTGCCATGGACTCGAAACCACCCTGGTCTACAACCTCCTGATAAACATCTGCAACCGATGGTCCGATGACTACCTGATATTGACCACCGGCATTCTGTACGGAAAGTACTCCCGGCGTCTTCTTTAAAACGTCCGTATTCGCCTTTGTATCATCCTTCAGGCGGAAACGAAGTCTTGTTGCGCAATGAACAACCTGATTGACGTTGTCTTTGCCGCCGACATTTGTGATAATTGTCGACGCTAAGTCTTTGTTACTCATGGCGTCACTCCTTTCACGCAAGATCTTCTCCCTTGCTTTCGATTACTTTTTTATACCAGTAAAAGCTATCTTTGCGATATCTCTTTAATGTACCTTTCCCTTCGTTGTCCTTATCGACATAAATCATGCCATAGCGCTTTTTCATCTCACCGGATGATGCAGACACAAGGTCGATACAGCCCCAGGAAGTGAAGCCCATCAGTGGAACTCCATCCTTTACAACCGCATCTCTCATGGCTTCGATATGCGCTCTCATGTATTCAATTCGATATGGGTCGTGCACGGTGCCATCTTCCTCTAACTTATCGGTCGCACCAAGACCATTTTCCACAATAAAAAGCGGCTTCTGATAGCGATCATAGAGGGTGTTGATGGTTATGCGAAGTCCTAACGGATCAATCTGCCATCCCCACTCGGTATTCTTAAGATAAGGGTTCACAACTGCCTTAAATACGGCATTACCAGGTCTTGCATGCTTAGCAAATACTTCCGGATCTGCAGTTGTACATCTTGATGCATAGTAGCTGAAGGATACAAAGTCGACTTCACCTTCTTTTAAGATGCCGGCATCTTCCGGCTGCATGTCGATGGTGACACCTGCTGCCTCCATACGCTTGAAAGCCCAGACCGGATATGCACCTCTTGCCTGCGCATCAATGAAAAAGTAGTTGTCTCTATCCTTTTCAAATCCGTCCCAGATATCCTTTGGATCTGGAGTATAAGGATAGAACTGACCTGCAGCGAGCATGCATCCGAACTGTGCTCCTGGAATCAGCTCGTGTCCAAGCTTTACAGCCTTCGCTGATGCTAAGAGTTCGTGATGTGCTGCGTTATAAAGCACGTTCTGTCTGTCTTCCCCTTCTTCAAACACGATACCTGCGCCCATGAAGGACATGTGCAGAAGCATGTTGATTTCATTGAAGGTAATCCAGTACTTTACGAGGTCCTTGTATCTTCGGAAAATGCAGTCGCAATAATGAACATAGGCGTCAATCATGCGACGGTCCTTCCAGCCTCCATATTTCTTAATCAGTGCAATCGGAGTGTCGAAGTGATCGATGGTGACCAATGGCTCGATTCCATACTTTTTAAGTTCCTCAAAGATTTCTTCATAGAACTTCAGGCCCTCCTCGTTTGGCTGTTCATCATCGCCATTTGGAAGGATTCTGGTCCAGGAAATGGACATTCTGTAGCACTTGAATCCCATTTCGGCAAAGAGTGCAATGTCCTCTTTGTAGTGATGATACATGTCGATTGCTTCATGTGCCGGATATTCATATCCTTCCCGGCATTCGATCATCTTCATTTCACCTCTCGCGACTTTCATTCTGTCGGGACCGAATGGAATTACATCAACTGATGATAATCCTCTTCCGCCAAGGTTGTATCCGCCTTCGCACTGATTGGCTGCTGTTGCTCCGCCCCAGAGGAATCCATCAGGGAATTTCAAATCTCCCATAATTCTCCTTTCACGTGAACCTACTGCTTTTAATGTAGGAAATATTTAGTTTTCATCACGTGGTATTCTAGTATCAGAATATACTATTTTTAATCCCAAAACAAGAGGGTTTCGACATGAATACAGAAAAGGCCCCGGCTCATTGGAAGCTTGTTTCCGTATGAGTCGGGGCCTTCCTTCCCTTGCCACGCTTCGCGCGACTGGGAATCAATGGCTGTATTATTTTAAAACTGGCTGAGCTTCAAGCCTATAGTGGGCTTTTGCTCCTTTGTTTACACGTTTATCTCTGCAGTGATGCCGAGGATGTCTTTGTTGGCTTCAAGGACTGGCTTGATTACTTCGTTTAAGTACTCTACTACCTGATCCTTTGAGCGGCCTATGTATTTGGCTGGATCCATGTGAGCCTGGAGTTCTTCAAGACTCTGGTGGAACATGTCATCTTCTGCGATGAGTTCAAGAAGGTTGTTATCAAGACCTTCCTGCTTAACTCTTGCGCCTGCCTTCATGGAGAGCTCACGAATTCTCTCGTGGAGTTCCTGACGGTCGCCGCCTGCCTTTACTTCATCCATCATGATATTTTCTGTTGCCATGAATGGAAGCTCAGCCATCAGATGACGGCGGATTACCTTATCGTAAACAACAAGTCCATCAACGATATTTAAGAAGAGATCTAAGATACCATCAACTGCAAGGAATGCTTCCGGAACGGACATTCTCTTGTTAGCGGAATCATCAAGTGTTCTCTCAAACCACTGTGTAGAAGATACGATAGCTGGGTTTAATGCATCAGCAATAACGAAATCAGCTAAGGAAGCCATACGCTCACTTCTCATTGGGTTTCTCTTATACGCCATAGCAGAAGAACCGATCTGAGTCTTTTCAAATGGCTCCTCGATTTCCTTTAAGTGCTGAAGAAGACGGATGTCGTTGGAGAACTTATGAGCAGAAGCTGCGATGCCTGCTAATACGTTTAAGACACGTGTGTCAACCTTACGTGAATATGTCTGACCGGATACAGGAACGCAATCCTTGAATCCCATCTTTTCTGCAATCTTCTTATCAATCTGGCGAATCTTATCCTGATCTCCGTTAAAGAGCTCCATGAAGGATGCCTGTGTACCTGTTGTACCCTTGCAGCCTAACAGCTTCATTGTAGAGATTACATAGTCAAGATCTTCAAGATCAAGCATTAACTCGTTCATCCAGAGAGTTGCTCTCTTACCAACAGTTGTTGGCTGAGCTGGCTGAAAGTGAGTGAATGCAAGTGTTGGAAGCTCCTTATACCGATCAGCGAACTTTGCAAGCTCTGCTAATACGTTGATGAGCTTTTCACGAACAAGCTGTAGACCTTCTGTCATGATGATAATATCTGTGTTATCACCTACATAGCAGCTTGTTGCGCCTAAGTGAATGATACCCTTTGCAGATGGGCACTGAAGACCATATGCATAAACGTGAGACATAACATCATGTCTTACAATCTTTTCTCTTGCCTGAGCATCTTCATAGTTGATCTCATCAGCATGAGCCTTTAATTCTTCAATCTGCTCGTCTGTAATATTTAATCCAAGTTCCTTTTCAGTCTCGGCAAGTGCAATCCAGAGTCTTCTCCAGGTCTTGAACTTCTTGTCCTGTGAAAAGATGTACTGCATTTCCTTACTGGCATAACGCTGACCAAGTGGTGTCTCATATCTGTCTCTCATGATTAATCCCCTTTGCGTGAAAAATAAATATTATTAGTTCAATCCCCTGATGTCGTCCTTAGGCGGCTCCATTGGGTAATTGCCAGAGAAGCAGGCGTCGCAAATATCATTTGCCCCGCCGATCAGATCTGGAAGCTGATCAATTTCAAGGTATCCTAAAGAATCTGCACCAATCATCTCGCAGACCTCATCAACTGAGCGTCCATGAGCGATGAGCTGTTCTTCAGCCGGAACATCGGTTCCGAAATAGCAAGGATGTTCAAACATTGGGGAAGAAATGCGCACATGCACTTCCTTAGCCCCTGCGTTCTTTAACATTTTAACAATTCTTGCAGAGGTTGTACCGCGGACAATCGAGTCATCAATCATAACAACTCTCTTGTCGCGAACAACTTCCTCAAGAACATTTAACTTAACTTTGACACTGGATTCTCTCTGACTCTGCTTAGGCTTGATAAAGGTTCTGCCTACGTAAGTATTCTTGATAAATCCGTTGCCATATGGAATGCCTGACTGCATGGAGAAACCAAGTGCAGCCGGGTTACCTGACTCGGGAACACCGATGACGATATCTGCGTCAACCGGATGGGCCTTTGCTAAAATTCTTCCTGCCTGCACACGGGACTCATAAACACTGATTCCATCAATCTTGGAATCCGGTCTTGCAAAGTAGATATACTCGAAAATACATCTTGCTCTCTTAGTCTGCTGCATGCTCTTGTCGGAAGAAATTCCATCCGAGCTGATTGTCACAATCTCACCCGGTTCTACATCACGGACGAATTCTGCACCAACGGTATCGAGAGCGCAGGTTTCGCTTGATAAGAAGTACGCGTTGTCGCGCTTACCAATACAAAGTGGCTTGAAGCCAAATGGGTCGCGGGCTCCGATTATCTTTCTTGGAGAGCAGACAATCAGAGAATATGCACCCTGAATCTTCTTGCAGGCCTCACGAACAGCGGCTTCTGCTGATTCAACATGCAGACGCTCACGCGCAATCAGGTATGCAATAACTTCTGAATCAATCGTTGTCTGGAAAATGGCACCTGTCTCTGACAGCTGCTGTTTTAACTCAACTGCGTTGATTAAGTTACCGTTATGAGCCAGGCTAAGCGTGCCCTTAATGTAGTTAATAACCAGTGGCTGTGCGTTTTCGCGCACGGAGTCACCAGCCGTTGAGTATCTTACATGACCGCATCCGATGTTGCCGTTCAGCTTTTCAAGCTTATCACGGTCAAACACTTCATTTACCAGACCCATGTCCTTATAACACTTCACCTGTCCCTTCGGACCGTTCGTATCACTGACTGCGATGCCGGCACTTTCCTGACCTCTGTGCTGAAGTGCGAACAATCCGTAATAAATACTGGATGCTACATCGCCTCCGTCAAAGTCATACATACCAAAGACACCGCATTCTTCATGCAATTCCGTTTCTTCCTGTGAGGTCAGTTCCTCATTCCATTTCTTCAATTATTTATCCTCGCTAAACTCTGTTATTAGTGACTATTACTTAAGCAACTCCTGTAAGATTTCATTAACCATGCCAGGATTAGCTTTACCCTTCATCGCTTTCATTGTCTGACCAACGAGGAATCCGATGGCCTTTGTCTTACCATTCTTGTAGTCTTCTACAGACTGTGGGTTCTCTGCGATTACCTGCTCAACAGTGCTGCGCAGAGCACCTTCATCATTGACCTGCTTTAATCCATGCTCCTCAACATACTTTTCAGGATCAATGTTTTCCTTAAATACATGCTCATAAACCTCAGAAGCTACGGAGCTGTTGATTGCGCCTGCAACAACAAGCTTGATGAGCTTGGCAAGGTTTTCAGGATCAAAGCTCATATCTTCAGGATCCATCTCAGCATCCTTTAAAAGACGCATGGTATCTACCATCAGGAAGTTGGAAACCTTCTTTGCATCACCGCAGATTGCAGTTGCTGCCTCGAAGATATCAGCCATCTTCTTGGACGATGTAATGATATCTGCGTCATATGCAGGAAGGCCGAAATCTGCCTGATAACGAGCCATCTTGGCATCCTTAAATTCTGGTTCTTTAGCCTTTACGTTATCAATCCATTCATCGGAAATCACGATTGGTGGAAGATCTGGTTCTGGGAAGTATCTGTAATCCTGAGCATCTTCCTTAGATCTCATGGCAAATGATGCTTCCTTGTTGTCATCCCATCTTCTTGTTTCCTGGATGACAGGCAGCCCATCTTCGAGACGTTCAATCTGTCTTGCTCTCTCTCCTGCAATCGCACGAGCGATAGCCTTGAAGGAGGACATATTCTTCATCTCAGTACGTGTACCAAACTCAGAAGAACCAACTTCTCTTACAGAGAGGTTGACGTCGGCTCTCATGGAACCTTCCTGTAACTTACAGTCAGAAGCACCAAGGTACTGGATGGTTGTTCTTAACTTCTCAAGGTATGCGATAACTTCTTCAGAAGAACGCATATCCGGTTCAGATACGATTTCGATAAGAGGTACACCGGAACGGTTGTAGTCTACTAAGGAAGCATCTTCCCATGGATCGTGAACAAGCTTACCGGCATCCTCTTCCATGTGGATTTCATGAATACCAATCTGCTTCTTATTACCATTTACCTCGATTTCTACATGACCATTTGTACAGATAGGCTTGTAGAGCTGGGAAATCTGGTAGTTCTGTGGGTTATCGGGGTAGAAATAGTTCTTACGGTCGAACTTACACTCTCTTGCGATATCACAGTTTGTTGCAAGACCTACTGCCATTGCATATTCAACAACCTGCTTGTTTAAAACCGGAAGGGAACCCGGCATACCTGTACATACAGGGCAGGTGTGTGTGTTAGGTGCACCACCGAATGCTGTGGAGCATCCGCAGAAAATCTTTGTCTTTGTTGCTAATTCAACATGGACTTCAAGTCCGATGACTGTCTCATACTGTTTCATTTTGTCTGCTCCTTTCTTCAGTCTTCTGAAGCCAGATACTGGCTCTCTCTTGTTTCTTCTCTGGACTGCTCAAAGCTGTATGCAGCACGGATTACCTTCTTATCATCGAAGTTGTTTGCGATGAGCTGAAGACCGATTGGCATGCCCGCATTGTCATATCCGCAAGGTAAGCAGATACCCGGAAGACCGGCGAGGTTTACGCTGATTGTGTAGATATCGCTTAAGTACATCTTTAAAGGATCAGACAGGGAAGAACCAAGTTCCGGAGCTGTTGTAGGAGCTACAGGTCCAAGGATGACGTCGTACTTGGCAAATGCTTCATCGAATGCCTTCTTGATCATGGCCTTTGTTCTAAGTGCCTTTAAGTAGTAAGCATCATAGTAACCGGAAGAAAGGATGAAGGAACCAAGCATGATTCTTCTCTTAACTTCTGCACCGAAGCCCTCGGAACGAGTCTTCTTGTACATCTGATGTAATTCTTCGTAGGATTCTGTACGATAGCCGTACTTAACGCCGTCGAAACGCTCTAAGTTAGAAGAAGCTTCTGCACATGCGATTAAGTAGTAAGCCGGAATTGCGTACTCAACAAGGCTAAGATCGAATTCTTCAACAATTGCGCCCTTTGCCTCAAGCTTTTTAGCTGCAGCAAGGATAGCATCCTTAACTTCAGGCTCAATACCTTCGCCGAGGTAATCTCTTGGAATACCAATCTTCATGCCCTTTACATCATCAACAAGTGCGGATGTGAAGTCATAATCCTCTCTCTTAACGGATGTGGAATCCTTAGGATCGTGGGAAGCGATTGTTTCAAGAATTGTTGCAACGTCAGTTACATCCTTAGCGATTGGTCCGATCTGGTCGAGTGAGGAACCGTAAGCAATGAGACCGTAACGGGATACTGTGCCGTAAGTTGGCTTCATACCTGTAACGCCGCAGTAACCGGATGGCTGACGGATGGAACCGCCTGTATCAGAACCTAAGGCAAATGGTACTTCACCGGCTGCAACTGCTGCTGCAGAGCCGCCTGACGAGCCGCCTGGAACCTTGTTTGTATCCCAAGGGTTCTTTGTTGCTCCGAAATGAGATGTCTCTGTTGTAGATCCCATGGCAAATTCATCCATGTTTGTCTTACCAACGATGATACATCCTGCCTTCTCTAAGTTTACAACTGCTTCTGAGGAGAAGGTTGGCACAAAGTTGCCAAGAATCTTGGAAGCTGCTGTTGTTAATACGCCCTTTGTGTTCATATTGTCCTTGATGGCAACAGGTACACCGGCAAGTGGGCCTGTAAGTTCACCGGCATCAATTGCCTTCTGAACTTCTTCTGCTCTCTTTAATACTGCATCTCTGTCTAACTTTGTAATAAAGCAGTTCAGTTCTGCATCCTTCTTTTCGATGCTGTCCATGACCGCAGTTGCTGCTGCTGCAACGCTTACCTCATGGGACTTGATTTTCTTACCAAGCTCTACAGCTGTTAATGATAATAAACTCAACGTCTGAACTCCTTTCTTTAAGCGAATGTCTTAGGAACCACATACTGGTTCTCCTTAGCCTTTGGCGCATTTGCCAGAGACTCTTCAGATCCGTCGCTGTTCACTACAACGTCTTCACGGAATACATTGTTAATCGGGTAGATATGTGTCATCGGTTCAGCAGATGCTGTATCTAATGCATTTAAAGTATCTACATAATCTAACATGCGGGCCATATCAGCCTTCGCCTGCTCCTTCTCTTCATCAGAGAGCTCAAGCTTAGCTAAGATGCCTACATAATCAATTGTCTCGTCATCAATTACATTAGCCATGTTCGAAACTTCCTTTCAAAAATATAATTAAGGCTCTAAACGGCTCAGGTCACGTGGGAAGAGACATGTCTCTCTTACGTTTTCTTCGCCTAATAACTTCATTGTGAATCTCTCTAAGCCGATACCAAGACCGCCATGAGGTGGCATGCCATACTTGAAGGCCATGAGGTAATGATCCATACCTTCCGGAGTCATTCTCTTCTTCTCCATCTTCTTTAAGAGCTCCTGATAGTCATGAATTCTCTGACCACCGGTTGTGATCTCTGTTCCACGGAACAGACAGTCGAAGGAAAGTGTGAATGTATCATCAGCTGGATCATCCATAGCATAGAAAGGTCTCTTCTTGCTTGGGTATGCTGTAATGAATACGAAATCAGAGTTGTACTTCTCCTTGAAGTATTCGCCGATTAAGTGCTCTTCTTCTGGCTCTAAATCATATGGGTTACGAATTGGTCTGTTGTAGTATTCAGAAACTAACTTCTTAGCTTCATCAAAACGACACTGTGGAATCTCATCAACTTCCGGAAGATCAACCTTTAAAGTCTTGAGTTCCTTAGCATACTCTCTCTTTAACAGGTCAAGTGTGTACTTGATAAATCCTGTTTCCATGCTCATAAGATCTTCATAGGAATCAATGTAGCCCATTTCAAAGTCAAGAGATGTGTACTCATTTAAGTGTCTTGTTGTGTTGTGCTTCTCGGCACGGAATACAGGTCCTACTTCGAATACACGGTCAAAAGCGCCAACCATCATCTGCTTGTAAGTCTGTGGAGACTGTGCAAGTACAGCGTGCTTACCAAAGTACTCAAGCTTGAAGAGTGTAGCACCGGACTCAACGGAACGAGCGTTGATCTTTGGTGTATGAATTTCAAGGAATCCCTGGCTTGTAAGGAATTCACGGAAGCCTCTTACGATACCTTCCTGGATTCTGAACTTACTTCTTTCACGAAGGTTTCTGAGTGTCAGAGGACGAAGGTTAAGAATTGTCTCAAGAGAAGTGTTTAACTTCCAGTTCTTGATTGGAACCGGCATCTGAGCAACATCAGGCTTGGAAAGAATCTTGATTTCCTTTACCTTGATTTCAAAGCCATTTGGCGCACGATCTTCGGCAACTGCATCACCCTTGATTTCAAGTGTCATACCTTCTGTAAGATCCTTGACATTAAGGTTAGCCTTGCCCTCTTCTAATGTGCACTGAACGACTGTTCTTGCCTGTCTTAAGATAACAAATGCTACATCAGCCATATCTCTGATGTTGTGAACAGCACCACGTACTGTTACTTCGCTGCCTACAAGTCCCTGTGCAAGGATTTCATCACCTGTAAGGTAGCTTTTCTTGATTACGCCACTTACGTATTCCATTTTGTACTTCCTTTCTTTTGGTCCCGGAACATAAAAAATCCCGGGACAGATTACTCTATCCCGGGACGGATTGCCTTTAATCCGCGGTACCACCCGCATTGACCGAAATTTTTCGATCCTCTCTAACACTTAACGCGTGCGTACGTGATACCCTACTAAGTTTCAGATACCCAGCTCCAGAGTGTTCCTCCACCTCATCCACCTCGGACGCTTTCAGTCGGTGACGCCCTTTCCTGTCGGCTTCATAAGATTTAAGTCTCCTTCAATGCCTTTCCACATATGTTGAAATAATAGCATAGAACCAATTCGATTTCAAGGCTTATCTCAGTCTTGCTGCTCTCATCAGATGTTCCGCTAAAATACTGGTTGTAACAGAACCGACGCCCCTTGGAACAGGAGTAATCATGGATGCTATATCCTTTACTCCATCGAAATCTACGTCGCCGCAAAGGTTGCCCTCTGCATCCACATTGATACCAACATCAATGACAACAGCGCCTTCTGACACATCTTCAGCAGTGATGGTCTTCGCGCGACCTGCTGCCGCAACTAAAACCTCCGCCCTCTTTGTCTCAAGGGAACGGTTCACTGTCTTAGTGTGAGTGATTGTAACCGTCGCATTCTTCTGCATCAGCATCATTGCAACCGGGCGTCCGATTACCATGCTTCTGCCGACAACTACAGCTCTCTTGCCTGTAAGGTCAACCCCTGCATGGTCAAGAATCGCAATAACAGCCTCAGCTGTGCAAGGTGCATAACCTTCCTTACTGCCCTCAAACACTCTGGCCTCATTCATCGGAGTGATGCCATCTAAATCCTTCTTCGGATCCATATGCGCAATCACCTTCTTCTCGTCAATGCTCTTTGGCATTGGGCGGAATAACAGAATGCCGTCAATTTCAGGGTTTGCATTAATCTTATCGAACTCCTTTAAAAATTCGTCTTCTGCAATGTCCTCGGCAAATGCAAATACTTCGTATTCAAATCCTACCTTTTCCATGCGGCTCTTCGCCCCACGCTCATAGGCAAGGTCATCCCCGCGTTCACCGATTCGAACGATGCCAAGCTTTGGCACTCGTCCCTGGTACTGAGGAGTGCTCTTGAACTCTTCTAATTCCTTCTGTAACTTCTCTGTGATGGCATTTGCCACCGGAAGTCCTCTTAATTCCTGCATAGTTTCACCTCTATCTTAATCTTTCACAGCCAAATGCCTGTCTTGCTTTGTTATACGCGAATTGCGCCAAGTACGCTCTCGTAAACTGCTGCCGTAATTCTGTCACCTTCTGCAAGGATTGCATCTGCCTTGTCGTTCAGCGCTGCGGCTGTTTCGCGATTCTTCATTAACTTTGTATTGATAAAGACGTTGAGGGAAGCACCCTTTAAGCCTGCATTTGCACACTGGATGCCAACGCCGACATCAGAAATGGCAAGACGGCTGCCGATTACAGCAAGACGCTCTAATACGTGCATTGCTTCCACAACCTTCTCCATCAGTTCAAGTGGAGTGCGGCTTGCTTCCACAAGAGCATTTTCAAGAGTCTCCTCACGAGTCGGATCTTCCTTTGGAATACCATAAGCTTTCGCAAGAGGTGCAAAGCTTTCTGCATCCTTCTTAATAAAGGCGGCAAGCTCGTCAGCAAGAACCGCAGAACTCTTTAAGATTTCCTGGATTTCCTCTTCGTACTCAGCGTACTTTTTCTTACCTGTTGTCAGGTTTGCAACCATCGAGCCAAGCTCCATTCCAAGCGCTGCAACATAAGCACTGGCGCCGCCGCCACCGGGAACAGAGTCCTTTGATCCTAAGCGGTCCATAAATTCCTTCATACTTCCGGAAAGCATCTCGTAATCTGCCATTTCAAACTCCCTTCAATATATCTCTTCCATTTTTTAGTTTGTCCTGATCTTTGTCAGGATCAACATCCGAAATTCACCGGAACAAACCCATTTGCCCAGCGCACTTTATTATAATAAAGTGGCAGACTACTTGCAAGTAGCCTGCCACTTTTCTTTAATAATCAGCCTGCGCACGAGCGCAACGACACTTCCGGTTGAGATTACACCTCCACGGCATCACGAATAAAGTTCAATTACCATCAGCGCGGATTCCTTGAGTGTATTGCCCGATGCCATCGCGGATTTCTGAATATATCGGAATGCTTCCGGCTCCGTCATGCGGTTCTTATCCATCAGGATTGCTTTGGCCTGATTAAGTATCTTCTGCTCTTCCGGATCACGGTTAAACCGTTTGCCCGGTCCACTTTTTTCACGTTTTGCTCTTCGCAATCGCCTTTGCCTTGAAAGAAGCATTTCAACAGAAGCAATTAAGTCATGCACTTTAATCGGAAAGGCCAGACAGGTGATGCCTTCACCTTCCACTTCTGCAAGTTTTGCCTCGGATGCCAGCAAAAGGAAATCAAAGCTTTTCGGCTTGTCTTCATATACATCCCGGTACATCATGCCATCTGACAGACGATATCCACAGATAATCAGTCCATCCGACAATTCATCCGCAACCGTGATTGCCTGTGCACCCGATGTACATACCGGCGCAACATCAAAGCCGTTTCTGATAAGTAATCCTTTCAGCTTACTCGCTTCCTCCTGTTTTGGAAGAGCTACAACTAATGTTGCCATATGCTCCACCTGCCTTGTCTGAATGATTCCCTGCGTGAGTCGCCTTTCTTTTCAGTGACTCACAGTTCCTTCAAACAAGTGGTTAGAACTTAGGCAGATACTGGTTTACTTCCCATTCAGAAACCTGAGTGCGATATTCTTCCCACTCATGTTCCTTCGCCTGAGAATAAATCCTTCCAACGTGCTCTCCGAGCGCATCCATAATGACCGCATCGGATTTCATAGCTTTTACTGCATCGAGAAGATTTTCCGGAAGTACCTCAATTCCTGCTTCCTTTCTCTCTTCCTCTGTCATCTCATAAATATTGCGGTTAATTGCTGCCGGTGGAGTCAGATGCTTCTTGATTCCATCAAGTCCAGCTGCTAAGCAGACAGCAAGTGCAAGATACGGATTGGCACTTGGATCCGGGTTACGAAGCTCGATTCGCGTGCCTTCTCCCTTTGCCGCAGGAATTCGAATCAACGGGCTTCTGTTCTTTTCTGCCCACGCGATATAAGCAGGTGCCTCAAATCCGGGAACCAGGCGCTTATAGGAGTTTACAAGCGGATTGGTAATTGCAGCCATTGCCCTGGCATGCGCCATTAAACCGGCCATAAACTCATACGCTGTCTTTGAAAGTCCGAGTTCATCGTTCTCATCATAGAAGGCATTCTTTCCATCTTTGTCTAAAGACATGTTGACATGCATGCCGGAGCCGGACACACCGGTCTTTGGCTTAGGCATAAAGGTAGCCCACAGACCATGACGCTTTGCAATTGTCTTAACAGCAAGCTTAAAGGTCATGATGTTATCCGCTGTCACCATTGCCTCATCATACTTAAAGTCAATTTCATGCTGGCTCGGTGCAGTCTCATGGTGAGAAGCCTCAATTTCAAAGCCCATATCTTCAAGCGTCATGACCATATCACGACGAACATTTTCTCCGAGATCCGTCGGTCCAAGATCAAAGTATCCCGCATCTTCCTTCGAAATCGTCGTTGGTCTGCCCTCTTCATCTGTCTGGAATAAGAAGAACTCCAGTTCCGGACCTACATTAAAGGTAAAGCCCATCTCCTTTGCCTCTTCAATCTGTCTTCTTAAGACATTTCTCGGGTCGCCAGAAAACCGCTCTCCATCCGGTGTGTAGACATCGCAGATCAGTCTTGCAACCTTGCCTGCCTGTGGACGCCAAGGGAAGATGGCAAAAGAATCATAATCCGGATACAGATACATATCAGATTCCTCGATTCGCACATAGCCTTCCACAGAAGAACCATCAAACATACAGCGGTTATCCAGCGCCTTCTCAAGCTGGCTAGCGGTAATCGCTACATTCTTTAAAACGCCAAACATATCAGTAAACTGAAGACGGATAAACTCAACGTCCTCTTCTTCTACCATTCGGAAAATATCATCTCTCGTATATTTCATTTTGTCCTCCTGTTTCGTGCCGCACCAACCTGAATTGAGATTTCACCCATTTTATCGCAGGTGAGCTTTTTCCTATTGTTTTCCTTGTGTTATATCGTCCCACCAGTGTTTACGAACTCTAATGAGGGCAAATACAAGGGCAAGAAAAATCTATAAAACAGTATAACACAAAATAAAAGTGAAATTTATATATGCGGCGATCCAATCATAGATATTTTCTTTTGTTGTGTCTGCTTATTTTGTCGATATCTTCATCCTTTTTATTTACCAAGCAGCCGCTTGATTTCTTCGACCATTGCATCATCTGTCATTCCAAGCTCTTTCAGCAGTTCTGCTGGATTATATCTGTCATAAAATTTCTTTTCAAGTCCGTAGTTTTTTACTTTTATTTCACTGGTCGAATAGAACGCTGCTATTTTCTGTCCAAATCCACCATCCAAAATGCCATCCTCAAGGGTTACAACAAGACTGTGATTTTCCTCTAAGCTTTTCAATAACTCTGTATCAATTGCTGATGCAAATCTTGGATTGATAAGTGTCGGTTCAAAGCCCATATTTTCTTTTATGGCATTTACGAGGCTTTCTCCCATCTGATAGAAGTCACCGAGTGCTAATACTGCAACCTTTTCACCCTGCTTTTCTATCTTGAATTTTCCAATTTGGCTATAATCCGTATCCGCCTCACGGTCTGTCACTTCATTTCCGGGAATCAGTATCATCACCGGATGTTCATTCTGGTCAAGTGCCCAGTCCAGCATATTGAGGTACTCGCTCTTTGAGCTTGGAGCAAGAATCTGGAGTTTCGGTATATTGGAAAATGCAGCAATTCCAAAGATGCCAAGATGTGTCACATCAGTAAGTCCTGCAAAGCTTGTAAAATTCAACAAAATCGTTACCGCATTTCCATTGATGCACACATCCTGTGATATCTGGTCATAGGTTCTCTGGATAAAGGTTGTATTTGTTACAACAAGCGGCTTTGCTCCATTTTTTGCAGCACCGGATGCCATAGCAACTGCCTGTTCCTCTGCAATTCCAACATCAATATACTGATCTCCCAGTTCTTTTCTCATATCTGCCGAAAGACCGACAGAACCAGGCATTGCAGGTGTAATAATGAGAAATTTCTTATCCTTTTTTGCTTTCTGCATAATATAATCAGCAGTAATTGATGTATAATCCTCACAATTTCCAAAATCAATCGTTGGAGCCCCTGTATTTCTGTCAAAAGGGACACACCAGTGCCATTCCTCTTTATGTTCCTCAGCAATCTTGTATCCCAGTCCCTTTACCGTATGAATGTGGACAACGATTGGGTGGTCGATATCCTTTACTTTTTGAAATGCCTCAATCAGTGTAGGAATGTCATTTCCTTTTTCTACATACATGTAATCCAGTCCAAAGGCAGTAAAAATGTTATTGGCTGCCTTCCCCTGTGTCTTTCTAAGTTCCGCAAGATTTTTATAGATTCCACCATGATTTTCCGCAATTGCCATCTCATTATCATTGACAACGATAATGAAATTGGAATTTAATTCGCTTCCTGCAACATTTAATGCTTCCATAGCCTCTCCACCAGACAAGGAGCCATCGCCAATGAGTGCAATCACATTTCTATGCTCCCCTTTCAGATCCCTTGCTTTTGCAAGACCGGATGCAAGGGAAATAGATGTAGAAGTATGACCAACATTAAAAAGATCATGCTCACTCTCAGCCGGATTAGTATAACCGGAATCCTCAGAGAATCTGTTATCGTCAATATAGCCTGCTTTTCTGCCTGTTAATATTTTGTGCGGGTAACTCTGATGAGAAACATCAAAGACAAACTGATCCTTTGGCGAACAGAGCACATAGTGTAACGCTATTTCTGCCTCCACCATTCCAAAATTCGGTCCGAAGTGACCGCCAATCTTCGTCAGACGGTTAAACAGAGCCTCTCTGATTTCTACTGCAAGCTTGTCCAGTTCATCCATACTGAATTTCTTTACATCAGCTGCCTCATTTATTCTTTCCATTAATTCGTACATTTCTTTCTTCCTCCGTCAGTTTTCTGATTATTTTTGCAGGAACGCCTCCCACTATCGTGTATGCAGGAACATCTTTTGTAACTACAGCACCTGCACCTATCACTGCCCAATCACCTATAGTTACACCCGAGAGTATAGTTGCATTGGAACCAATCCATACATGACTCCCGATGTGAATTGGTGCATAATGATTTTTCCTTTTATTTGCCGGATGTAAATCGTGATTGATTGTTGCAAGAACAACATTGTGTCCTATCAGCGAGCCATCACCAATCTCTATTCCTCCCTGATCCTGAAAATGACACCCGGAATTAATAAATACATCTTTACCAAATGTGATATTCTTTCCGAAATCTGTATAAAAGGGTGGAAACAAGCGAAAAGATTTATCCACCGCTTTACCAGTCAGTTTACTCATCCACAAAACCAGCTCCCCTGGAGTGTGATACCTGCTGTTTATCTCCATTGTAATCTTAATTGCCTCCTGAAAGAGTTTATTCGCAGCAGACTTATACTCCTCTGATTCTGTATACTCGTAATGAAAGCCTGCAATGATATCCTTAACATCCATTTTTTTGTTTCCTTTCTGTTAATGCCTCTATTTTATACACAGCGATTAAATATATCAAATTCGCATTTTATATGCTATTGTATTCCTAATAGGTATTGCATATAATGAGGTTCTGAATCGTTACTATGAACTACCATGAAAGAGGGATCAACATGGATATCCGGACATTACAATATTTTTTAACGATAGCCAGAGAGGAAAGCATAACAAAGGCGGCTAAGGTTCTGAATATGACGCAGCCTCCTTTATCAAGACAGATGAAAGAATTGGAAAATGAAATCGGAAAACAGCTTTTCATCCGTGGAAGTAAAAAAGTGACATTAACAGATGATGGTCTGCTACTCAAAAGACGTGCAGAGGAATTAGTAAGTTTATTAGATAAAACATTAAATGAGCTTACTTCCTCTGACGAACACATCACTGGGGATATCCTAATCGGTGCAGGGGAAACTAAAGGGATCTCCTTTCTTGCCGATATAGCAGAATCTTTAAACAAAAAATATCCGGAAATTCACTACAAGCTCTACAGCGGTGATGCCGAATTTGTAAAGGAAAGACTGGATAATGGTCTTATTGATTTTGGTCTTTTTATTGGAAATGTGGATATAGAAAAATATGAATATGTCAAATTACCGATTTCTGAGCGTTGGGGAATCATCATGAAAAATGACTCCCCACTTGCTAAATTTGATCATATCAGTCCTGAAATGTTAAAAGATCTCCCTCTGATCTTATCCCATCAGGCAGCTAGAGGCAGCGAAATGTCTATGTGGTTACGAAACAGCAATTCCAATCCGGATATTATGCTGACATATAATCTTGCATACAATGCTTCCCTTTTTGTAAAAAATGGATTCGGATATATGCTTGCCTTGGATAATATTGTAGATACTACACCGGAAAGCGGATTAACCTTCCGTCCATTGTTACCTTCTCTTCATGCTGAAATGTACCTTGTGTGGAAGAAAAATCAAGTTTTTGGTAAAGCTGCAAAAGCATTTTTAGATGAATTAAATAAAAGCATTGTGAACATCTGACACTTTATTATTTTATCAACTCTAGCTGTATTTATCCATTAAAAAAGCAGCATGTGCGGTGTTCCCGCACATACTGCTTAAATCTTGCATGGTTACTTTACTATTATAAAGCGAACCATTTCCAAAACTCAATTTCTCTTCCCAATAATTTCCATTTCTCTTATAGCAGAATGGAAGTGTTTTTTATTAAGTTAATCACTATCAAACCCGTGACCACTGAACTGATTGTGTACCCAACAAGGACTTTCATTGTTGTCTTTAATTGATTACCATCGGCATATGTTTTTTTGCAAATGTAATACGTAATTATCATAATCGATGCTATGTCAAAAATAGTCATGCAATTTAGAATTGAAATGGCTCAATCACAAATTTTATGTGATGGCTGATTCCTGACATACTTCTTCCGGCTCATATCCATGATCTTTAAGAAGAAGTATTCATCATCAGGATA
>CACZJL010000010.1 GCA_902781505.1 uncultured Lachnospiraceae bacterium
GCATCTGATTGCTGAAGAACAAGCCGCTCTTCTGGCAGCATAGTTATCAACAGTTATACCTGAAGGCAATTTACACACAAATATGGACTTGACTGAAAAAATAAAAGATTGTGTAAAGAAGTATTTACACAAACTTCTTTACACAATCATTTAGAAAGAGGGAGAGTGTATGAAAACTAAAAAGATAACTATTTTACTTACAGTGATGATGATAACTGCACTGTGTGCCTGTGGAACAAAAACGTATACATGGGATAAAACGTTTTCTGGTTCAATTACGAGAAATGCGACTTTTTCTTGGATGGGGCATGGATCCGAAACTAAATACGAGGATGTTAAGAAGGAAGATGTCAGTAAAGATACAAAAGGTCAGACAATAGCTGAAACAAGCGGTCGTTACGAAGTCGACGTAGAAAAAGAGCATTCTTTGAAAGATGGAGATTTTTATGCAGATGGATATAAGGCGCGCTATGTTTTCGATAATAAGACAAATAAGTTACTGACGATTTATGTGACGATTGAGCCTGCAGAACGTAAGGATATTTACAATATGAACCAGAAAATTACAGATGAATTGAAGAAAATCGACAGTAATTTTACTACAGATTCAAATAGAGGAAGTTTGACAGATAAAAATGGGAACAGACTGAGCGTAAGCTTTGGTTCATTAGATGATGAAGGTTCAGAACTGACCTTTAGTTTTGAGAGTAATAAGTAATACGTATCGACATATGAGCCGGTTTCAGAAATGAAACCGGTTCTTTTCTTTTGTTAAATACGTTGATTAGGGGGAATTTGCCCTTGTTGCCTGATTGCAAAAAAGAGGGTAAAATATTATAGTATCTTTTTAGGCCCTCAAGTTTGGAGCCTGGATTGAATTTTGGGAGGAAATCATGAAATACGATTATTTGGTAGTTGGTGCAGGCCTTTACGGTGCAGTCTTTACTTATGAAGCAATGAAGAAGGGCAAGAAGGTCCTTGTAATTGATAAGAGACCTCATATTGCAGGTAATATCTACACAGAAAGTCAGTCAGATATTAATGTACATAAATATGGCGCACATATCTTCCATACTTCCAATAAGGAAATCTGGAACTATGTAAATCAGTTTGCAGAGTTCAATAATTATGTAAATTCACCGGTGGCACGTTATAAGAATGAGTTATACAACCTGCCATTCAATATGAATACATTTTCCAAAATGTGGGGAATTGCAACTCCTAAAGAAGCGAAGGATATTATTGCGGGACAGATTAAGGACCTGAATATCACGGAGCCGAAGAACTTAGAAGAGCAGGCTCTTTCCTTAGTTGGTAAGGATGTGTATGAGAAGCTGATTAAGGGCTACACCGAAAAGCAGTGGGGACGTGACTGCAAGGAGCTTCCTGCTTTTATTATCAAGAGACTTCCGCTGCGTTTCGTATATGATAATAATTATTTTAATGACCGCTTCCAGGGTATTCCTATGGGCGGATACACACAGATTGTAGAGAAGATGCTTGAAGGCGCTACAGTAGAGCTGAATGTGGACTTCCTTAAGAATCGTGAGAAGTATGAAAATATCGCAGATAAGATTATCTACACCGGTCAGATTGATCAGTTCTATGACTATAAGTTAGGTGTCTTAGAGTACAGAAGTGTTCGCTTTGAGACAGAGGAGCTTGATACAGACAACTTCCAGGGAAATGCTGTTGTGAACTACACAGAGCGAGAGGTTCCTTACACAAGAATCATCGAGCACAAGCATTTTGAATTTGGCAAGCAGCCGACAACCATCATCTCCCGTGAGTATTCAAGCGAATGGAAGAAGGGTGATGAGCCTTACTACCCGGTTAATAATGAGCGTAACAACACTCTTTATCAGCAGTACAAGGAGCTGTCCGAGAAGGAGAATAAGGTAATCTTTGGCGGACGTCTTGGCGGATATAAATATTATGATATGGACAAGGTAATTGCAGCAGCATTAGAACTTGTCGCAAAGGAGCTTTAATCTATGAATATTCTTGTAGCACAGTCAGGTGGTCCTACGGCGGCCATTAACGCATCTTTGGCAGGTGTTATTAAGGCAGGCTTAGAGTCCGATAAAATTGATCAGATTTATGGCGGCATGAATGGAATTCAGGGCATTATTGAAGATCACATCATGCTTTTAAATTCGATTTTTGAGGATGAGAAGAATCTGGCGAAGTTAAAAATTACTCCGGCTATGTATCTTGGCTCCTGCCGCTATAAGTTAAAGACACCGAATCAGGATCCTTCTGATTTTGATGCCATTCTTGCGGCGTTTAAGAAGTATGAAATCGGCGCATTTTTCTACATCGGCGGCAATGATTCCATGGATACCGTTGAGAAGCTTGCAGATTACACAAAGGAACAGAATATTGATGTGAAGATTGTCGGTGTTCCAAAGACAGTCGATAACGATCTGATGCAGATTGACCACACACCTGGTTTTGGTTCTGCTGCAAGATATGTAGCAACAACAGTTCGTGAAATTGCGATGGATACATACATCTATAATATGGACACGGTTGTTATTGTAGAAATTATGGGAAGAGATGCAGGTTGGCTGACCGCTTCTTCTGCACTGGCGAGATTCGATGGTTCGGTAGCGCCTCATTTAATCTATTTGCCAGAGGTTGAGTTTGATATGGAAAGCTTCCTTCAGGCAGTGAAGAGAAAGCTCTTTAAGTATCATCATGTCATTGTTGCAGTTTCAGAAGGTGTCAAGACAGCGGATGGCGAGTATCTTTCGTCAGACCATGAGAAGGTTGATAAGTTTGGTCATACTGCGCTTGCAGGAACCGGAACCATGCTTCAGGATCTGATTAAGGATCGCATCGGATGCAAGGTTCGTTCTGTAGAATTGAATGTATGCCAGAGAGCAGCAGGTCACTGCACTTCAGAAACGGACCTTTCTGAGAGTATGCAGCTAGGTAAGAATGGCGTAAAGTACGCATTAGACGGAATGAGCGGCGTGATGGCAAGCATCTTCCGTACGTCGGATGCACCATATTCTGTTGAGTATGGTCCTGCTGATATTCATGGAATTGCGAATGCAGCAAAGCCGGTACCACGTGAATGGATTTCAGAAGATGGTACCGATGTAACAGATGGGATGATTCAGTATTTGAAGCCGCTCGTTTTAGGGGACCCTGATGTTCCTTACGCAGATGGATTACCAGATTATATCATCAGAAATAAGTGATTTAAGGAGAACAGTAATGGCACAGGAAGTGAATGTAGAACAGATCATGAGCCAGATTCGTGAGGAAATCAAGGAGAAGGGTCTGACAAAGGATATGCTTTCCTTTGACGATGTGATTGTAGATACAAGCAATATGAACTCAGATCATTTTGAGAAGGATATTTTTGCAGAACAGCTTGATAAGGTGAATCAGAGCTGGGAGTTGACTTCTTATAAGATTCTTCACGGCAACAAGGTGGCTGTAGTCTTTAAGAAGGTAATCAGAAAGATGCTCTATTTCTTAATTGATCCAATCCTTGCAGATCAGAGCGATTTTAATGCATCGAATGTACGTCTGATGAACCAGTTATCAAGCTATATTGAAGAGCGCGATGCAAAGATCAAGGAATTAGAGCAGCGAATCGCTGAGCTTGAGAAGAAAGGCTGATTATGCGTATTTTCCAGATGTTACCAAACCTTTCTTTTGGTGACGCCGTAGGCAATGATACCTTAACACTTGAGAAGCTGATTCGGGAGATGGGATACGAGACGGGAATTTTCGCCCTTCGTATCAAAAAGTCCCATTTTACGAAGAATGCCAGACAGGTTGATGAGATGCCGGAGTTAAAGAAAGATGATATTCTGATTTATCATTATTCTACCGGTGATGCATTAAACTATAAGTTTGCTGAATACAAATGTAGAAAAGTCCTGATGTACCACAATGTAACTCCGCCGAAGTTCTTTAAAGACCACAACGATGAGATGGAAGCGGTTTGTGAAGAAGGCTTAAAGGGTATTCGCTATCTGGCTGATAAGGTGGATTTTGTTATTGCGGACAGTGAGTTTAATAAGTCTGATTTAAGAAGCTATGGCTTTACCTGCCCGATTGATGTGCTTCCAATCCTGATTCGATTTGAGGATTATGATCAGAAGCCGGATAAGAAGCTGATGCGTACGTTTCCAAAGAAGCAGGATGGCGGAAGAGTTTCTCATACCTTCCTGTTTACAGGACGTGTAGCTCCAAATAAGAAGCAGGAAGATATCATGGCAGCGTTTTATCAGTACAGAAAGCTGTTTGATAAGGATGCCAGACTGGTATTTGCCGGTAACTTCCGTTCCAATGATCTGTATTATGAGCGACTGGATTATTATAAAAAGGCGCTTGGTTTTACAGATGAAGAAGTGCTGTTTACAGGACATATTAAGTTTAATCAGATTCTTTCCTACTTTCATCTTGCAGATGCCTTTATCTGCATGAGTGAGCATGAAGGATTCTGTGTGCCGCTTGCAGAAGCGATGAAGTTTAAGATTCCGATTCTGGCTTATGATAGCACAGCGGTTGGTGAGACCTTAAATGGAAGCGGCTTTTTAGTAGACGATAAGGATCCGGTTTTCTTAGCATATTGCATGCATGAGCTTGTGACGAATCAGGAGTTAAGAAAGAATCTTATTGCCAGAGAAGAGGAGCGATTAAAGGACTTCTCTTACGAAGTGGTATCAGAGCAGTTTAGAACACTCTTAAAGAAATATATTGAAACAAAGTAAAGTTAGGACGACAAAGATGAAGAAAATCGCATTTGTCATACCGTGGTTTTATAAGGATATTCCGGGTGGCGCTGAAATGGAGATGAAGATGCTGGCAAAACATCTTCATGAAGACGGTGTCGATGTGGAAATCCTGACGACCTGTGTCAAAGAATTCTCGGCCAATTGGTATGAGAATTACTTTGAACCGGGGGAAGATGAGTATGAAGGAATGAAAATCAGACGCTTTCCGGTTCGAGTGGGAGATGCTGCTATTTTCCATAAGATTAACGCGAAGTTTATGCGTGGTCGAAAGGTGAATCGACGTGAAGAATATGAGTTCCTTCGGGAAATGGTGAATTCGGATGTACTCGAAAAATATATCGGTGAGCATCGTGACGAATATGATAAATTCATCTTTATTCCTTATATGTTTGGAACGACCTATCACGGTCTGCAAAGATGCGCTGAGAAGGCGGTTCTGATTCCATGTCTGCACGATGAAAGTTATGCATACATGGAAAGCTTTAAGGAAAAATTTGCCACGGTCCATGGAATGATTTTTCATGCGCATCCGGAGGAAGAACTTGCTGAGAGGCTGTATGACTTAAGTCATGTGAAGCATGCAGTGTTAGGCGAGGGAATTGATACGGATGTTACCGGCAATGGCACAAGATTTCGCGAGAAGTTCGGTGTAAAGGATCCATATATTCTTTATGCGGGGCGCAAGGATTCGGCGAAGAATATCCCGACTCTTTTAAAGTACTTTGAAGAGTTTAAGAAGAGAAATACGGACGGTGCATTAAAGAACCTGAAGCTGATTATGATTGGCGGCGGCGAGCTTGAAATTCCGGAAGGAATTAAAGGTGACGTACTGGATTTGGGATATGTGGACCGTCAGGATAAGTATGATGCATGTGCCGGAGCAATTTTGCTGACACAGCCGTCTAAAAATGAGAGCTTTTCTCTTGTGATTATGGAGAGCTGGTTATGTGGCAGACCGGTGTTAGTTTCTGCAGATTGCAATGTCACATCAGACTTTGCAAGGAGAACGAACGGTGGTCTTGAGTTTAAGGATTACTTCGAGTTTGAACAGGCTGTTCTCTTCCTTGGTACGCATGAGGAAGAAGCGCGAATTATGGGTGAAAATGGCGGTAGATACGTTCGTGAGAATTTCTCGTGGGACGTAATTGTTAAGAAATACAGGGACTTCCTGGAAGTCTGAAAACAGGAGACAACATGAAGAAAAAGGTAGCTGTAATTGACCAGAGATATGGTCTTGAGGTAAATGGCGGTTCTGAATTCTATGCGAGAGAAATCGCTGAACAGCTGAATAAGAAGTATGACGTAGAGGTGCTTACTTCCTGCTGTATTGAGTATGTGCGTTATTACAACCACTATAAGGCCGGCGTGGAAGAGATCAACGGAGTTAAGGTTCATCGCTTCCCAACGGAGCATGAAAGAATTCCAAAGCTCTTCACACCGCTTGATATCTATATGCAGGAGCATCCTGATGCACCTGCTTCAAAATCTGACGAGTGGATTGAACAGATGGGACCTTACGTTCCTAGTCTGATTGACTATGTTGGCGAGCATCAGGATGAGTTTGCAGCCATTTTTGTCATCACTTATCTTTACTATCCTGCAGTAAAGAGCATTTTAAGAGCACCGGAAAAGGCAGTCTTCATTCCGACAGCTCATCCGGAACCATTCATTCACTTTGATATGTACAAGCCTGTGTTTAACTCACCAAAGGCGTATGTGTTCCTGACAGAAGAGGAAAGACAGCTGGTTCATGGCATCTTTAAGAACAGTCACATCCCATCCGTATGTTGCGGTGTTGGTGTCGATGTTCCGGGAACACCAAGTGAAGAAGTATTCCGTGAAAAGTTTGGTATTAAGGATGATTACATCATCTATGTCGGAAGAATTGATGACGGTAAGGGCTGTTCTCAGCTCTTTAACTACTTCCTTGAGTATAAGAAGAGAAATCCCGGCAACTTAAAGCTCGTTCTGATGGGTAAGGCGGTTATTCCGGTTCCAAAGAATCCGGATATCATCAGCCTTGGCTTTGTATCCGAAGAGGATAAGTTCCATGGAATTGCAGGAGCGAAGGCACTTGTTCTTCCAAGCCGCTTTGAATCTCTTTCCATTGTTATCTTAGAGGCGATGACACTCGGACGCCCGGTTATTGTCAACGGGACCTGTGATGTAACAAAGGGACATTGCACCCGTTCCAATGCAGGTCTTTATTATAAAGACTATTTTGAATTTGAAGGTGCAGTAAATTACCTTCTGACACATCCGGAAGAGTATGAAGTGATGAGTGAAAATGCGAAAGCATATGTAAATAAGTATTTCAGATGGGATGTCATCATGGAGAAGTTTGATCGCGTGATTGCATACGTTGACGGTGAAATCGATCACCTCGAGGACTAAGGAGGCATACATGAAACATGATCAGCTTGAAGTAACGCAGGTAGATGAAAGAAAGATGCCGCTGACGCGAAAGGCAGTCCTGATTGAAATCGCATCGGTTCTGGTACTGATTGGATTAACCATTGCGGGAATGATTTTTCTACTGGCGTTGAATCACCTGGATCTGACGAAGCCTATTACCTATATTGGCGGCGACGATATGGCGAATCTGGAAAATGCACAGTCCATGATTGAGCAGACCTGGAATTCGACAGCGGATCGCCTGGGTGCTCCGTTTGTTGCGGACTACTACAGTCTTCCAACCGCGTTTTTACATAATTTCGATCTTGCGGTTCTTAAGATTTTTTGTCTGATCACGGCAAATGCTGTGGTTGCAGTGAACATGGCGTACTTCACAGTCTTCGTGCTGAGCTCCGTCAATGCCTACATTGCAATGAGATTGATGAAGGTCAGAAGAGTTTTAAGCATGGGTGTCGGCCTGATGTTTGCATTCAGCCCGTACTTGTTCGCAAGAGAACTGAGTCATTTTACACTGTCTCAGTACTACTTCATTCCATTTTCCATCCTGATTTGCGTATGGCTCTATAACGAGGAGGATTACCTCATTCCCGGAATGAGCTTTCTTAAAGACTACAGAACCTGGTTAACGCTTGCCTTCTGTATTCTGATTGCGAATAACGGTATCATTTATTACCAGTTCTTCTCCTGCTTTGCCTTTATCTTAACGGGGGTGGCAAAGGCTATTCATGAGAAAAAGTGGAGATACCTGTTTAAATCCTTCGTACCAATCGCGATTGTCGTTCTGTTTATGGTGATTGCGCTGATTCCATTCCTGGATTATGTATTAAAGAACGGTATGAGCTCTGAGACCATTTCAAGAGCGGGATTTGGTGAATCGGAAGTATATGGTCTGCAGATTCTGCAGATGTTTATTCCGCTTTCCGGTCAGGGAATCGGACCTGTTGAGCTGGTTGTTGCGAAATTCAACGAAGGTGCGACTTATGTAAACGAGAATGTCAGCTCGTATCTTGGAATTGCAGGATGCATCGGTTTCATTATTACGATGCTTGTGATGGTGACAAGAAGAGCTGCACAAGACAGAAAATATGGCAGCATTGTCATTCTTTCCTGCCTGAATTTCGGTTTTCTTCTGCTTGGAGTGTCGGATGGACTGGGAACGATGTTCTCTTTCCTGACGGGCAATCAGTTAAGAGGTTACAATCGAATTTCAATCTTCATCATGTTTGTGAGCCTTGCGGTTCTGGCGCTGTTCATTGACCGGTTCCTCGATGCTCATAAAAGAGCAGTGTTTGTGGTATTTCCGCTGTTTACCTTATTCACGGCGGCAGTCATCTGGCAGCAGTATCCTGCAGACAGAGAAGCAGAAATTGCTTCGTATCAGGAAACGGCGGCAGAATGGGATTCCGATGCGGCATTTGTCGCAAAGATTGAGGCGGATGTACCGGAAGGCAGCATGATTTATGAACTTCCGTATCATCCATATCCGGAATCCGGTCCGGAGCTTGAAATGAATGATTACGATCTGATGGCTCCATATCTTCATTCAAAGAGCTTAAGATGGAGCTATGGAAATATGAAGGGTACGGCTTCTGACAGTCTCGCAAGAGATATTGATAAGCAGCCAACCATCAAGCTTCAGGTTGAGGCGATGAAGAAGGCTGGATTTGCAGGTGTATATATTGACCTGCGCGGATACCTTGAAGAAGAAGGTAAGGACCTGATTTCTGACCTTGAGGAAGAAATCGGAAACAAGGCTATAAAAAGCGATAATGGAAATCTTGCATTTATCAAGTTTTAAACACATTTGCAGGGAAAGTACCATTGTGCTATAGTAAATAAATTATAAAGGGAAGTGCGGCTTGAGGGGTTCCTCGAAGCATTTTTACAAAAATCAAAAAGGAAATGGGGCAGGCAGAATGAAAGTTGTCATCTTAGCAGGCGGTTTCGGAACAAGAATCAGTGAAGAAAGTCATTTAAAACCAAAGCCAATGATTGAAATCGGAGGTAAGCCAATTCTCTGGCACATTATGAAGGAGTATTCTCATTACGGATACAACGACTTCGTTATCTGTGCAGGATATAAGCAGTACGTAATTAAAGAGTGGTTCGCAGACTATGCACTTCATAACTCTGATGTAACCTTTGATTTCTCCCAGGGCGGCAAGATGACTGTTCATAACAATCATTCCGAACCATGGAAGGTTACTGTGGTTGATACAGGTTTAAATACAATGACAGGTGGCCGTGTCAAGAGAATTCAGGAATACATCGGTGATGAGCCATTCTTCTTAACCTATGGTGATGGTGTCTGCGATATCGATATCAATAAGGAACTTGAATTCCACAAAGCTCATGGCAAGTGCGTAACAATCGCAACGGTTGATTTAGCTCAGCAGAAGGGTGTCTTAGATATCAGTGAAGATAATACGATCACTTCCTTCCGTGAAAAGTCTGATTCCGACGGTGCTTTAATCAATGGCGGATACATGGTATGTAATCCGGGAATTTTTGATTACTTAAAGGACGACACAACCGTTCTTGAGCAGGAGCCAATGAGACAGTTAGCAGCAGACGGAGAGTTAAAGAGCTACTACCACAATGGCTACTGGCAGTGCATGGATACAAAGAGAGAAATGGAGAAGCTTGAGGAGCTCATCGCAACAGGTAAGGCTCCATGGATCAAGTGGTGAGAAAGATGAATTTAGAGTTTTTCAAGGGTAAGAAGGTCCTTGTAACAGGACATACAGGCTTTAAGGGTAGCTGGTTATGCCGCATTCTTGTCAATGCAGGCGCAGAGCTTTCCGGTTATTCTTTAGAGGCTCCAACTGAGCCAGCTCTGTTTGACATGGCAGACGTTAAGGATAAGATGCATTCTTACATCGGTGATATCAGAGATTTAAAGCATTTAAACGAAGTGTTTGACAAGGAGCAGCCAGAAATCGTGCTTCACCTTGCAGCACAGCCAATCGTAAGAGAATCCTATAAGAATCCTGTCTATACCTATGAAACAAACGTTATGGGGACCGTTAACATCTGCGAGTGTGTAAGAACTCACGCTTGTGTTAAGTCCTTCTTAAACGTAACAACGGATAAGGTATATCACAACAATGAATGGGAATGGGGATACCGTGAGAACGAACCACTCGATGGCTTCGATCCATATTCCAACTCCAAGTCCTGTTCTGAGTTGGTAACACACAGCTATATCAACTCATTCTTTAATGACATGCCGGTTGCAGTATCTACTGCACGTGCAGGCAATGTTATCGGCGGCGGAGATTTTGCCAAGGATCGTATTGTACCGGATTGCATCAGAGCAGCTATTGCGAAGGAAGAAATCATTGTTCGTAACCCACACAGCACACGTCCTTATCAGCATGTATTAGAGCCTCTTTACGCATACCTCATGATTGTGGAAGAGCAGTATAACGATAAGTCCAAGGCTGGATTCTACAACGTAGGACCGGACGAGAGTGACTGCATCACAACCGGTGATCTTGTAGATACTTTCTGCAAGCTCTGGGGTGAAGGCCAGAATTGGGTGAACAAGTCTGACGGAGGCCCTCACGAGGCGAATTTCTTAAAGCTTGACTGCAGCAAGTTAAAGACAACCTTTGGCTGGAAGCCAAGATGGAACTTTAACGACGCAATGCGCATGAGCGTAGAATGGGCGAAGGCTTACCGTGACGGCAAGGATATTCCAGCCGTATTAGACGCACAGATTAAAGAATTTTTCTATATGTAATCAGTGTCCCTTTTCAGACAAGGAAATGTGGATAAGATAAAGGAATTTCGAAGGAGAGAGAAAATGAGCGATTGGAAGAACGAAGCAGAAGCAAGAGAGCAGATTAAGGCTCTGGTTGCTGACTACTATCATGATTTTAAGGAACAGAAGAACGAGTTTAAGGAAGGCGACCGCATCACATATGCAGCACGTGTCTTTGATGAGAAGGAAATGTGTGCATTAACAGATGCCATGTTAGATTTTTGGCTTACAACAGGCCGTTTCTCAGATCAGTTTGAGAAGGAATTTGCTGAATGGATCGGCGTAAGATGGGCACATCTTGTAAACTCCGGATCCTCTGCGAACCTCATCGCATTTTCCGCTTTAACAGCACCAGAACTTGGTGACAGACAGATTAAGCGTGGCGACGAAATCATCACAGTAGCATGTGGTTTCCCAACAACCGTTACACCGGCTATTCAGTACGGTGCAATTCCTGTATTCGTTGACGTAACAGTTCCTCAGTACAACATTGATGTAACAAAGCTTGAAGCAGCTTTATCTGATAAGACTAAGGCAGTCATGATTGCTCATACACTTGGTAATCCTTTTGACTTAAAGGAGGTTCGTGCATTCTGTGATAAGCACAACCTCTGGCTTGTAGAAGATAACTGTGATGCACTTGGTTCAAAGTACACAATCGACGGTGAGACAAGATTCACAGGTACATGGGGCGATATCGGTACAAGCAGCTTCTACCCGCCACACCACATGACCATGGGTGAAGGCGGTGCTGTTTATACAAACAATCCAACTTTAAACAGAATGATTCTTTCCTTCCGTGACTGGGGACGTGACTGCATCTGTCCTTCCGGTCAAGATAACTTCTGCGGACACAGATTTGACGGTCAGTATGGACAGCTTCCGGCAGGCTACGACCACAAGTATGTTTACAGCCACTTCGGTTATAACTTAAAGGTTACAGACATGCAGGCGGCAATCGGCTGTGAGCAGTTAAAGAAGTTCCCTTCCTTCATCGAAAGAAGAAAGCATAACTGGGCATACTTAAGAGAAGCTTTAGCTCCTGCAGCTGATAAGCTCATCTTACCAGAGGCAGCACCTGGTTCTGATCCATCATGGTTTGGTTTCCTTATTTCCGTTAAGCCTGAAAGCGGCTTAAACAGAAATGACGTAACAAGATACATCGAGTCTCACAACGTTCAGACTCGTCTTCTGTTCTCCGGTAACCTGATTAAGCATCCTTGCTTTGACCAGTACCGCGACACAGATAACTACCGTGTAGCCGGTGATCTTACAAACACAGACTTCATCATGAACAACACATTCTGGGTAGGCGTATATCCGGGAATGACAGATGAGAAGCTTGATTACATGGCTAAGACAATTATCGAAGCTGTAAATCAGTAATAACAACTGACATAAAGGCAGCTTAAGAAGAGATTTTTATGAAAACAGCAGTAATTACCGGACCTACCGGAGCAGTTGGCATCG
This sequence comes from uncultured Lachnospiraceae bacterium, assembly GCA_902781505.1. Lineage (GTDB taxonomy): Bacteria > Bacillota > Clostridia > Lachnospirales > Lachnospiraceae > UBA4285. Next base: position 12,412 of record CACZJL010000010.1, read on the forward strand.
CGACAGTGGAGGCTTTAGCCTCCCGCGGTGTCAATTGTTTCGCTGTGGTGAGACCGGATTCAGACAGAAAATTCAGAATTAAGGAATCAGAGTTTGTGCACCGTGTGGAATGCAATCTTGATGATCTTGACCGCCTTCCGGAACTGATTCAGACTAAGGTTGATGTGTTCTATCACTTTGCCTGGGCAGGAACTTTTGGAAATACAAGAAATGATGTGTACCTTCAGAATCAGAACATCACATACAGCCTGAAGGCTGTTGATGTGGCAGAGAAGCTCGGCTGCGAGTGCTTTATCGGTGCCGGATCTCAGGCAGAATATGGCCGTTTTGAAGGAAGCTTAAATGAAAAAGTGCCGACCTTCCCTGAAAATGGTTATGGAATCGCTAAGCTGGCCGCTGGTCAGCTGACCCGCATTTCCTGTGAGCAGAAGGGTATGCGCCATATCTGGACCAGAATCTTAAGTATTTATGGACCGTTTGACGGAATGCGTACCATGGTGATGAGTACGATTGAAAAGCTTCTTGATGGTGAGAAGCCATCCTGCACAGCAGGCGAACAGCTCTGGGACTATCTTTATGCAAAAGATGTCGGCAAGGCGTTCTATCTGCTTGGCGAAAAGGGAAAGCACGGTAAGATTTACTGTCTCGGAAGCGGAGAAGCACATCCATTAAAAGAGTACATCCTTGCCATTCGCGATGAAGCAGCTCCTGGAGCAGAAGTAGGTTTTGGTGAAATTCCATACGGCGAAAAGCAGGTCATGCACCTTGTCGCAGATATCACAGACTTGAAAGCAGATACCGGCTTTGAGCCTGATTATACATTTGCCGAAGGAATTAAAGAGACGGTCGAATGGGTCCGTCAGAGTAGAGGGTTAAAATGAAGAAAGTCAGCATTATGGTGCCTTGCTATAACGAACAGGAAAATGTTGTTCCTATGTCTGAGGCACTGGTAAAGCTTTTTGAAGAACAGCTTCCTCAGTATGATTATGAGATTCTGTTTATCGATAACGACTCAAAAGATAATACAAGAGCGTTACTTCGTACTATCTGTGCGAAGAATAAAAAAATCAGAGCAATCTTCAATGCGAAGAACTTTGGTCAGTTTAATTCACCTTACTATGGAATTATTCATACGACAGGTGACTGCACTATCCCGGTTGTAGCAGATTTCCAGGATCCGTTAGAGCTGATTCCTGAGATGCTCAAGAAATGGGAAGAGGGGTATGCCATTGTCTGTGCAGTTAAGACAAAGTCCAAGGAGAATCCGCTGATGTACTTCTTGCGTGGTTGCTATTATAAGTTAATCCGCAAGATGTCCTCTGTGGAACAGATTGAGCAGTTTACAGGCTTCGGGCTTTATGACAAGTCCTTTGTCAAGGTATTGCAGGACCTTCATGATCCGACTCCGTTTATCCGAGGTATTGTTGGCGAACTTGGTTACCGTAAGTGTGAAATTGAATATACACAGCCTCAGAGAAGAGCCGGAAAGACAAGCAACAACTTCTTTACTCTGTATGACGCGGCTATGCTTTCTTTCACAACCTATACAACAAGTGGACTCCGTGTTGCGACCTTTATCGGCGGAATCATGGCATTCCTCTCTGTTGTAATTGGAATTGTGTACCTAGTTATGAAGCTGATCTACTGGGATCGCTTCCAGGCAGGTATGATTCCTCTTATTTTACTCACAACTTTCATTGGAAGTCTGCAGTTGATTTTCATTGGACTGATGGGTGAATACGTTATCAGCATGAACAGAAGATTATTGAACAGACCGCTGGTTATTGAAGAAGAGCGTTTAAACTTCGATGCAGATGAAGTAGAAAGCACGCCTTCCACAGCAGCTGTACGCGAGGACGTCTGAGTCGGCACGCAACTGTTTAGCGAAACGTGAATACAAAGAAAGAGTAAAAGTAAAATGAAAAAGAATATCATCAAAGCATTTGCCGGTGACCTAATGTATTCCATCATTGCGCTGATGGCATTCAATGGCGCGATGCAGCTCGTTGTCTATCCTTACATGACGAAGAAGATGGGCGCAGGTCCCTGGGGAGATGTTCTGACCATCATCTCAATCGTTGCCATCGTGGCCTGCTCATTTGGTTCCGGTGCCAACTATTCGCATATGGTCGTATCCACAAGACACAAAGGGGTGTCCGGTGACTACAACATCTTCCTTGCCTTTACGGCATTGCTCAGTTTACCTGTATCCTTTGCTGCGATGTTTGTTATTAAAAACGTCAGCGTGGGAACATTTGTCGGAATCTTCTTACTGATGGTTATGACAACGCTTCGTTACTACGGAGACGTAGATTTCAGACTGCGCGTCAATTACAAGGAGTACATGTTCTACTACTTTGTAATTACAGCTGGATATGTGCTTGGTGCCTTAAGTTATTCATGTATTGGTTCCTGGGCGTTCACCCTCATTTTAGGTGAATCCGTAGCAACTATTTTCCTGCTGTTCAAAGGACAGATTTATAAGAGACCGCTCTTTAAGAGAAGTGAATGGTTTAAGGAGAATATCCTTTCGATGCTCACCCTTTCCGGAGCATATCTGGTTGCGAATCTGGTGCTGAATTCCGATCGTATTTTACTGAATATCTTCGTCAGCTCCGAAGCCGTAACCGTATTCTACACCGCAACCTTAATCGGAAAGATTGTGGCGCTTTTAACCTCTCCGTTAAACGGAGTAATCACAGGTCACCTTGCGAAGTACGAAGGAAATCTTACAAAGAAGGCCGTAAGCATCATGACAGCTGTTCTGCTTGGAGTGATGGCCGTTGTATGTGCAGGCTCTACGATTGTTTCCTACCTTTTCGTCATGGTGATGTATCCGGATCTTTTAGAGGCCGCAAAACCGCTCTTTATCGTGGCAAATGCAGGACAAATCCTCTACTTTGTATCCGAGACCTTTATGGTCATTCTTCTGCGCTTCGCAGAGGAGAACATGCAGCTTAGAATCAATGGCGTTTACGCCGTGCTGTTCTACGTATGTGCAATTCCATCCGTTATTTTATTTAAGACCATGGGACTTGCGTGGGCAGTACTTGCAGCAAACGCACTGCGTTTTATTATCGTTGTGGCAGTCGCATTCAGGACGGCTTCACGCGGGGGAGAAGCAGTCAGCCAGGAGAATTCATGAGCAAAATGAAGAAATTATTTCTGTACAGTATCTGTGCAGTACTTATCATATTTTATCTATACGTTCTGTACTTAGGTCAGCACCCTCGTGTTGGCCTCGAGTACAGAATGTACTATATTACGCACGAATTAAGCGACTGGCCGGGATATGGCAGGCTCGCCTATAATCTGGATACAGAGCAGATCTGTACCGGACTGATGCGTCCAGACAATTCTTATGTGGATTACACCGTCTGTCAGACCAAGGGTCAGGGCTGGGAGAGAAACCAGTACACAGGCAGTGTGAATAATAACACTACTTCCACAATCTACTACATTCCAACAACGACAGACGAAAAAGCGGTTTTTGCATTCAACATTAAGGAATACTCCGGTTCAGGAGAAGTGGATGTGATGATCGGGGATCAGAAAATCGGAACTTTTAACGGAACAGGTGATTTTGCGTTTGACACGGCGGGCGCCGTGAAAGAGGGAGAGATGATCAAAATCTCTTTTGTTGCAAGGAACTGTTCGTTTAAGCTTTGGAGCGTATGCTTAAAAAGCGGAAAGCAGGTTAAATGAAGAAAATAAAAGAATTATGCGCAGGCTGTAACCGCAAAAAAATCCTGGATTTCTTTATGCCGGGAATTATTACAGCCATCCTCGTTATTCTGGTTCTCATCTGCAAAGGAATCTGGCCTTTCGGACGAAACAGAATTGATTATTTTGATAACATGCAGCAGGTCGCTCCGCTCTATACCCACCTCTGGGACTGGATGCACGGAGATGCATCGCTGTGGTTTGACTGGTACACGGGACTTGGAACCAATGTGTCCATGAGTATCTCGGCATTTTCCATGCTGAGTCCGTTTAACCTCATGCTCTACCTGGTGCCAAGACATCTGATTTTAGAGAGTATTTCCATTATGACCGTCGTAAAGATGGCATTTATGGCAATCAATATGAACCTTCTCTTAAAGAAGGCTTATCCATCTTTAAGCAATCGCATGTCTTACGTATTTTCATTAATGTATGCATGCAGCGGCTACGTCGTATTATACGGCTCCTGCTTTACTCCATGGATGGATATTGTGGCGTTCTTCCCGCTTCTCATCCTTGGCATGATGAATATGTATGAGACCGGACAGAGAAGAAGATATGTAGGCATTGTAGCGCTGATTTTTATCATCAACTATTATCTGTCAGCGATGTCCATGATTTTCGTCCTGGTCTTCTCAGGTATTTATCTTCTTCTTCGCTGTGAGCGCAGTGTATGGAAGAACCATATCTGGAACTTAGGAATCGGAACTGCCGGTGGTATCGGACTGTCAGCATTTATACTGGTTCCTGTATTTAAACAGCTTGGAACCAGCCAGAGAGGAAGCTCGGGACAGAGTATTGTCGCTCAGTATCAGGGCTGGATTACTTCCTCCATTTTAAGCGATGGAGCAACGGGCGCATTTCAGCGATACATGATGCTTTACGGACTTGGATTTGTTCTGGCGCTGATTTTCTTCGGACTGAAGAAGGCATATAAGAACAATCGTAGGGATTTCTGGTATTACTTGAGTCTGTCAGCGGTTGTCTTAATTCCCGTATTTGTAGAAGGCACCAATAAAATCTGGCATTTCGGTTCATATAATGGGTACACCTTAAGAATGGGCTTTATCATTTCCTTCACCTTAATCTTTGTGGCTGCGCATTTCGCAGGTCGATTGATTGAAAAGGAACAATTTACCATGGCTGAAATGAAAAAGCCGGCGATTTTTGCGGCAGTTGCCTGCGTTGTATTTGCGGTTGTTTACCAGCTGATGCCCAAAATCAATGAGATTCCGGCTATCATCTTCTACATGACCGTTCTGATTTTGATGTTTATCTTCTACTGTCGAGTTTTTGCAAAGGCAGTTAAGAATGACAGGAAGGTCTGTGCAGCAGCACTAATTCCACTGATTGTGATGGAGCTGTTCTTTGGACTCTTCGGAATGTTAGGACTTCCGAAGTTCTATACAATCGAAGATTATCAGGTGGGCGACTATGTTCAGTACGCAAACAGTGTTAAGCTGAACCTGTTAAAGGATGTGGAGGATTCTGCATCAGAGCGTATTATCAATCCGGATATCAGCTTAAATGCAAACTATCCGTTGATTCTGCGCCATGGCGCGTTAAGCTCCTTCACTGCAGCACTTCAGAGCACAACACAGTCATCCGCTAAGAACTGGGGGTATTCGAAGTACTTTTTATGGCTCTTGGATTCCGGTGGTACCGTGTTCTCCAATACGATGCTTCATATCACGCAGGCCGTGAACCAGAACAGTCTCGATCCGAATCTCTGGACGATTTCAGGCTCGGACGGAATGTATAAGCTATATGAGAACAATTATAAATTACCATTTGCCATGAATGTATCTCAGACCTTCGTCAATGAAGACCTGGGAAATGACTGGATTTCTCACCATAATGCCATCTATAAGGCACTGTCCGGAGATTCAGAGGATCTTGTGACGGGGATGTCGTACTCAGAAAGAAATACAGACACGACAAGAGAGTATTTCTCTTATGTCAGAGATCGTCAGGCAGTGTATTTAAATATTGCGGATATCAATAACCTGAACAGCGATGCCAATCAGTCCTGGCTGATGGGCGGAATGCATATTTATGTCAATGAGCACGAGGTTGAGATCCCGACACTTGGTAACATTCATAACTCGGCATACTTTACGGATTACAACAACAACCTGGTTTATCTTGGTATTTTTGAAAATGAACCGGTGAGCATTCGTATCGAGTGGTCAGATCCATGGTATAAGAAGGTCAGCACGGTACAGTTTGCACAGCTTTCCATGGATAAGATGCAGGCACTGACAGAGCAATTTGCCAATTATCGCTGTGATGTAACAACAACGGGCGATTCCATGACAATTAAGCTTGACGGTGATGCGACAAGAAATCTTGTAATGGTACCGATTATTCCATCGGATAACTGGACCGTTACGGTGAACGGAACCGTTCAGAAGAATACAAGAAATGTGACCGGTATGTTCACAGGGGTCTATGTACAGTCCGGGGAAAATGAGATTACGTTCACATTTGAGCCGGCTGGAAAGAAACTGGGCTTTTTAATTACGGCGGTTATTGCGCTGATTACGGTTGCAGGAATGTTCATACACAGTAAAAAGAACGTTACGGTTCCGGCGTGGATTAAGCACTGCGCAACCTTCCTCTTCTTAGAGCTGTTTAATGCGGTGATTGTTGCTGTTTTCCTGATTCCGACTCTTGCTGCAATTCCGGCATTTATCTGGAATGTTATTATTCGACTGATGTAAGGAGTTTACTGCACCATGGGCAGACGATATAAAGAGAATAAAAATTTCAGGCTCGCGGCAAATATACTGTTGCTGTTCCTGATTTCAAGGTTGATCATGGTGCTGGTCTGGGGCATCTTTGATCTGGCCCTTCACAGAACGGATACCTTCTCATTCGCAATGAACGAGTGGGATGCGAAGCGGTATTGGTTTATGGTGGAAAATGGTTACACCTTCCCGTGGGATTTTAACCCGCAGGCAAACTGGGCGTTCTTCCCGGGCTACATGCTGGCGTGCATGGGTGTGAAGGCGCTGACATTCTTTAAACTTGATACATACTGGTGCGGCATGCTGGTGTCTAATACCTGTATCGTGCTCGCAGCCTTCTGGGCCGTGAAATACCTCGGCCTCACAGGTGCTGCATCCGGCACACAGGCTGGAACCGGCTCAGGTGCTGCGCCCGGCACACAGGCGGCAGGCGGACGTGCTGACAGTCTCAGAGTCGAAGATATCAGCCTGATTCATAAAGAGGGCGGAAGATGGCATGTGGATTTCTGGCATAACAATCTGCTGATTGCCTTTCTGATGATGTTTGCGCCGTACACATTTTACTTTGCTTCCATGTACACGGAATCTATGTTCGTGTTCATGATTGTTCTGACTCTGTATTTTTCAAAAAAGAGAAACTTTACAGCTGCCGGGATTGCAGCAATGGTGGCCTCGAGTACAAGAATTGTGGGATGCCTTCTGGTGTTCCCGATTATTTTTGAACTATTTCTCTTCCTGCAGGAAGAAGGCGCTGTTGAAAGCGGACGATTCACGTTAAGGAGGGGCGCCACTTTTGTTATAGAGATGCTGAAGCGCCCGGGGAAAATGATTAACGTTTTAATGGCACCGATGGGGACATTTGCCTATATGGAATTTTTGTATTTTTTCTGCGGAGATGCATGGGCGTTTAAAAACGTACAGATTGCCTGGAGAGAAGATCATTACTTCCCGGTAATCGGCGTAATGTTCAAGGCTGTTACAAACCAGATTGAAGATCGATATACCTACATGGGGTGGTTCTGTGTGGCCATGTTTGTGGTCTATTTTTACATGTGGAAGAAGAGAAGAATCACGGAGAGTTTCTTTGGAATTCTCTCTCTGTTGGTTCCGCTGACATCACATGTCATGAGTACCTGCCGTTTTACGGTCGGTTCTTTTGTCATCTTTTTAGGATTCACAGACCTCTTTCTGGAAGGATATAAGAAACATAAAAAACTCGCGTTTTGCGGGCTCTTTGTACTATTTGCGCTGGAAATCTTCCTGTTGTTTAACTGGTATAATTCTGACGCATGGTTGATGTAAGGGGACAAAAATAAGAGGCATAATGGCAGTAGATAAAAGAGATAAAAAAATCTGCTTTCACAGAAGGCGGTGGTTGATTCGGCAGGCAATTCTGCTTGTTCTTTCCCTGGCGTTCTTAGGCGTAACGGTGGTTCTTTTAATCGAAAAGATGAATGAAAATACCAGTCGGAACCCCGGAGAAGCTGCACAGACGCAGGTTGCTCAGGATGCAGGCGATGAGCAGACAGAAGACGTGCCGGATGTTGAATCAGATGAAGAAATGGAAGAGATTCTTGCTGCGAATCCATATGCGGCAGAGTTTTTAAAGAAAATAGCAGGAATGAGTGAAGATCAGATGGCATCAACACCATTTCCGGCATCAGAAATCGATTCGTTTTTTGAAAACGTTTTGAATCATGATTCCGCAAGTCCGGTCTGGTTTAATCCGAATCGACCGGACTACGCGGGAGTTATCCCGTATGACGGCAAGGCAAGAAATATCACCTGCTGGGGTGATTCCATGACTGAGGGGTATGGCTCGGAAGGTGGAACGGTTACGTTATCTGACGGCAGTGTGAGGGACATTTCCTTTATCAATTATCCACAGAGACTTCAGGAACTGACAGGGATAACAACGAATAACTGTGGTGTCGGCGGCGAAACAAGCATTGATATTGCGGTGCGACAGGGCGGTATTGAAATGGTGACCGACCGTAACGTCGTTGTAACGGCAGAAGGTTCAGATGACTTTCAGCTTGTGAATACCTATAACGGCGAAGTTGTCTATCTTGATAACTACAGCGGTTTTGGTGAGACTATGGAAGATCAGTTAAATCACGTCTATGTCAATAACCGTCTGTTTGAGCTGTCCCTCGAAGATGAAATTTTTCATCTGACGTTGCCGTCTGATGCATCAGCAGATTTTACATCGGGTGTTGCCGGAGATGGAGTATCTGAAAGTGCCGGCAGCGCCGCGAAAACACGCAGCACATCTCAACCACGTTCCTACATGGTTCCGGAAGGAACAAGGGTGTACACAGCGGCAAGTCAGTCGTTTGAAGGAGATATCCTGATTATTGAGATGGGAAGTAATGGTGGCTGGGATGACCTGTCACAGCTCATCGAGCAGTATGACGCGATGTTAACTTACGCAAATTGCGATTATTACATCATCCTTGGTGATACCGATGCCCCACTGTTTAACGCAGGGCTTGGCGAGGATGAGTGGGAAGCAACATTACGAGCGGCGTTTGGAGACCATTTCATGAATATGCGGACCTATTTAATGGAAAATGGTTTGAAGGATAACAACCTGACACCGACATACGCGGACGCACTTCGCCTGGTGAAGGGCGGTATTTCTGATCAGCTTCGCGCAGACTGGACTCATTTAAATGCGAACGGTTATTACTCCAAAGGACTTGGCGTCTACAAAAAGGGCGTTGAGCTCGGCTACTGGAAGTAAGCGATGCGAGATTGTTAATTTATTTGCGAAAGCAGATAGAAAGTATTATAATAAGCTGGATTTTAGCAAAGGTGCGGTCTTAAAAATTAGATTGACACCATTCACTTTTGAAGGCAGAGTCCTTTGTATTTGGAGGTAGTTTTATGGCAAAGGTATCAGTAGTAGTACCAACATTTAACGAGAGCAAAAACATCTTAAACCTGGTAACACAGGTAAATGACGCATTAAAGAATGTAGATTATGAAATCATCTTCGTAGATGATTCCAAGGATAATACACCGGACGTAATCCGTGATGTAGCCAAGGATTTCCCACAGGTTCGTTTAGAGCACCGTGAAGGTGAAAGCGGACTTGCAACCGCAGTATTAAAGGGATTTGAACTTGCAGAGGGCGACTACCTCGCATGCATGGACGCAGATCTTCAGCATCCACCAATCGTACTGAAGTATATGTACAAGGCTATGGAAGCAGGAGCAGACTTCTGTATCCCTTCCCGTCTGATTCCGGGTGGCGATGACGGCGGTCTTAACTGGTACAGAAAGTTCGTATCCTGGACAGCAAGAAAGATGGGACAGATTGCCCTTCCTTGCATCCGTCAGATTTCCGATCCTACAAGCGGCCTCTTCATGTTCCGTAAGGAATGTATCAAAGATGCAGATCTTCAGCCAATCGGCTGGAAGATTATGATCGAAGTACTTGCTATGGGTTCCTATAAGAAGGTTATTGAGATTCCTTACAAATTCCAGCAGAGAACAGAGGGCGAATCCAAGCTTTCCAAGAAGGTTACAATGGAGTACATCGAGCAGTTAAAGAACTTGAAGAAGAGATACAACAAGGAGAACCACTACACAGTTGAAAAGTGGTCCATGGCTCGCATGATGCAGGACTAAACTAATTAAAACACTTCGGACTCCGATTGCAGATAAGTGACTTAAAGCACGTGAAAATGCGCTTTTAGGACCTTTAAATCCGCAATCGGAGTCTTCTTTTTCGCACGTAACTGTGCTAGAATTTAAGTGATTCAAGTACTTTTGAAAACGAGGAAACAACTATGTCCTTTATATCTGCAGGTTTCTTTCTGATTCTGGCAATTACTGCTTTCGTTTACTATCTTGTGCCAAAAAAATATCAGTGGATAGTTCTGCTTATCATGAGCATAAGTTTTTATACGGCAAGTCAGACGAAATTCCTTTTCTATATCCTGTTCACAGGGCTTTCCACCTATGTGGCTGGTGTCAGAATTGGGCTTTCTGTCAGCAAAAAGAGAAGAAAAATGTGGCTGCTTCTGGCACTGTTTTCAAACTTTGGAATTCTGGTTGCCTTAAAATACCTGAATTTCTTTGTTGAGAATCTCAATGCACTGCTTTCAGTCGTTCCAGGCTCCACGTCGATTCATCCATTTATCCTTCTGCTGCCACTTGGCGTTTCATTCTACACCTTTCAGTCCATGAGTTATGTGATTGATGTGTACCAGAAGAAATACGAATACGAAAAAAATCTGTTCAAAATCCTTTTGTTCACTTCCTTCCTTCCACAGCTTCTGCAGGGACCGATTGGCCGTTACGACCGCCTAGCACCGCAGTATTTTAACGGTCAGAAGTTTGATTTAAAGCAGGTCGAATATGGTGTTCAGAGAATCCTCTGGGGTCTTGGTAAGAAGATGATTATTGCAGACCGCGCCAATGCAGTCGTGACGTCCATCTTTTCCAGACTCGATATCTATCAGGGTGCCTATATCGTACTCGGACTTTTAATGTACAGTGTCGAGCTGTACTGTGACTTCTCCGGCGGAATTGACGTTGTCATCGGTGCCGCCGAAGTATTCGGCATAAAATTTGATGAGAATTTCAGACAGCCGTATTTCAGCAAGGACATCGGTGAATTCTGGAGAAGATGGCACATCACGCTGGGCACGTGGATGAAAGACTACATCTTCTATCCATTTTCCATTTCAAAGCACATGCTTACCTTTGGCAAATGGTGCCGTAAGAAGTTCGGTAAGAATATCGGCAAGGTCGTGCCAATTGCGATTGCCAACCTTCTGGTTTTCTTCGTTGTCGGCGTGTGGCATGGCGCGAACTGGAAATACATTCTGTACGGTATTTATAACGGCGTAATTATCGCCGCAAGTGCCCTTTTAAAGCCGGTTTATGGCAAATGCAGAACCGCACTTCACATCAATGTGAAGTCAAAGGGCTGGATGGGATTTCAGATGCTTCGAACCTTTATACTTGTAAATATTTCCTGGCTCTTTGATATCTGCAAGGATGCAGGTGAGGCGTTCTATGCGTTCGGGCTGATGTTTAAAAACTTCAATGTACAGGCGTTATTTACAGGCAATCTGTTAAAGATGGGCTTGAATTTACGAGACTACAAGGTGCTTGGTATCGGACTTCTGATTCTTCTGATTTCTTCTATCATGAAGGAGAGAGGAATTAATTTGCGAGATTTTGTCGCAGACAGACCGCTGCCGGTGAGGTGGGCGCTGTACTTTATTCTCGTCTTTGCCACAGCTCCGTTCGGATTTGTCGGAGCCGGAAGTAACTTTATCTACGCACAGTTTTGATGCGGAACAAAAGTCTTTTATCAGGCTGGTGCCGGAGGTTTGTTTTGAAGAAAAAATTAGCAGCAGTGGTGATTTTTCTCATTATCTGCGTGACGTTTAATTCCCTGGCGAATTATTGTCTGATTCAGCCGGGGCTCGCAAGAACTGTATATAACGATGCAAAAAAGGGCGGATACGATGTGATTCTGGTCGGTGCATCCCATGGTTCCTACGGCCTTGATCCTGAGGTGATCGAACAGGAAACAGGATTGAAAACAATGAATATGTGCATGGGTGGAGAGTTCTTTATTGATTCTTATTACACTCTGTGCTATGCGCTTCAGTATTCGAGTCCGAAGCAGGTGGTCTTAGATATTGACTATCAATATCTGATCAACCGCGACAAGCAGAGCCTTTTGTTTAACAACGAATATAACGGCTTCCCGGATGGACTTTTGAAGTTGCGTTACTTGGCAAGACGAATTCTGCCTGAAGATTTCAGAGGTGCATTCCTTCCATGGACGAATTACTGGCAGTGCTATAAGTACATCCCCAAAACCATAGAAAAAAAGCAGTCGGATGCCTATAAAAATTACGAGCCTTCAGTTGTTGACATGAATCCGTACGACCATTATTACGGTGGAGGATTTGTCTATCGTGATAGCGAATATAAAAAAGATACCACACCGGCGATTTACTGGGATGAGAGCAAAGTCTCATCAAGTGAGCTCTACTACATTAAAAAGATTGTAAAGCTGTGCAAATCACAGGGCATCAATATTGTATTCACTACGATTACGCAGGATCCGGATATGATCAGTGATCAGCTGTCACGTTTTGCGGATGCGGATACCTATATTTCGAATCTGGCCAATACACTTGATGTGGATTATTATAATTTTAATTATCTGACTCAGGAAAAGTTTGCAAGAGACGCTTCAAACTTTTATGATAGGGAGGGACATATGTATGGTGAAACAGCAGAAAGGTTCTCCCGCATATTCGGCAAGGTACTTTATAAAGCCTGGCAGGGCGAAGAAGCAGAGGATTTAAAGGCCGATTACTTTACCTCAACATATGCAGAATTGTACAGGAAATAAGGACGCAAGCGCCTTAGATATAAAAGTGCCGGATTCCCGGCAGACAGGAGTACTCTATGAATATTTTAGTAACTGGTGGTGCAGGCTACATTGGAAGCCATACGGTAGTAGAACTTATGAAAGCGGGAATCGATGTTGTCGTTGTCGACAATCTCGTAAATTCCAGCAAAGAATCCTTAAAGAGAGTAGAAGCAATCACAGGTAAGGCTGTTCCTTTTGTAGAAGCTGATATCCGTGACCGCGCTGCAATGAAGAAGATTTTTGCAGAGAATAAATTTGACGCTGTCATTCATTTTGCAGGCTTAAAGGCGGTAGGTGAATCCGTTCAGAAGCCTCTTATGTACTATGAAAACAACATCTCCGGTTCTCTCGTATTATTTGAGGAAATGGCCGCAGCTGGCTGCAAGAATATTATCTTCTCTTCATCTGCAACGGTTTATGGAGATCCTGCCTTTGTTCCGATTACTGAGGAATGCCCAAAGGGAAAAATCACAAACCCTTACGGCAGGACAAAGGATATGCTTGAGCAGATCTTAACAGACATTCAGACAGCAGACCCTGACTGGAATGTCATTTTACTCCGTTACTTCAACCCAATCGGCGCCCATGAATCCGGCACCATTGGTGAGAATCCAAACGGAATTCCAAACAACCTCATGCCTTACATCACACAGGTTGCGGTTGGCAAGTTAAAGGAACTCGGTGTATTCGGAAATGACTATGATACACCGGACGGTACCTGCATTCGTGACTACATCCATGTAGTTGACCTAGCAGATGGTCATGTTAAGGCATTAAACAGAATTCAGCAGAATCCTGGCCTTGCCATTTATAATCTCGGCACGGGAACAGGTTCTTCAGTTCTTGATGTCATTCATGCATTCGAAGAGGCAAATGGCGTGAAGATTCCATTTTCCTTTAAACCAAGAAGGGCGGGCGATGTAGCTGTTAATTACTGTGACGCTGCCAAGGCGAAGAAAGAGCTCGGCTGGGAAGCAAAGTTCAACCTGACCGACATGTGCAGAGATTCCTGGAGATGGCAGAAGAATAATCCGAACGGATATGAAGACTGATTACAGTGTTGATTCGTAATGCTGCGCCGATGTGTGGAAAGAGGCGTAATACGGAGCGTTAAGCCTTACAGAAGAAAAAGGAGCGAGATAATGGGCAAATATTTTGGAACAGACGGCTTCCGCGGTGAAGCTAATGTAAATTTAACAGTAGAGCATGCATTCAAGGTTGGACGTTTCCTAGGCTGGTACTACGGCAAAGACCATGAAAACGGCAAGGCCAAGGTTGTCATTGGTAAGGACACGCGACGTTCTTCCTACATGTTCGAGTATTCTTTGGTTGCAGGTCTGGTAGCATCCGGTGCTGATGCCTATCTGTTACATGTAACGACAACACCAAGTGTTTCTTATGTCACAAGAATTGACGATTTTGACTGTGGAATCATGATTTCTGCAAGCCACAATCCTTACTACGATAACGGCATCAAGCTCATCAATGCAAGGGGTGAGAAGATGGACGAAGGAACCATCGGTGAGATTGAAAAATACCTCGATGGGGAAGTGGCTGAGCTTCCTTATGCAACAAGAGAGCAGGTCGGAACAACCGTTGACTATGCATCCGGAAGGAATCGCTACATGGGCCATATCATGAGCCTTGCGCAGTATTCCTTCAAGGGCTACCGCATCGGTATTGATTCGGCAAATGGTTCTTCCTGGCAGATGGCGAAGTCTATATTCGATGCGCTCGGTGCCAAGACTTATGTGATTCACGCTGAACCGAACGGTACAAATATCAACGAGGACTGTGGTTCTACTCACATGGAGAGCCTTCAGGATTTAGTAAGACGGGAGCATCTTGACTGTGGTTTCGCATTTGACGGTGATGCAGACAGATGTCTTGCAGTTGATGAGAACGGTAATATCATCAGCGGTGACCACATTCTTTACATGTCCGGTGTTTATATGAAGAACAAGGGCACCTTAACAGGAAACAAGGTTGTTACAACTGTTATGAGTAACTTCGGCCTGTATAAGGCATTTGATGCAGCCGGTATTGAATATGAAAAGACAGCTGTCGGCGATAAGTACGTATATGAAAATATGTTTCAGAACGGCTACCGCATCGGTGGTGAGCAGTCCGGACATATCATCTACAGCAAGTACGAGACAACAGGTGATGGTCTTGTTACAGCAATCAAGATGATGGAAGTTATGATTGCTTCTAAGAAGACATTCTCTCAGCTTTGCGAGAATCTGGTTATCTATCCTCAGGTATTAAAGAATGTCCGTGTTACAGATAAGGAGAAGGCACAGGCCGATGCTGACGTTCAGGCAGCAGTTGCAGCTGTTGCTGAATCTCTTGGTAACGATGGAAGAATCCTCGTTCGTCCATCCGGTACAGAGCCTCTGGTTCGTGTCATGGTTGAAGCAGATAGCGTGGAAACCTGTGAGAAGTATGTCGAGCAGGTCATTGACGTAATTCGTGAAAAAGGATTTATGGTGGAATGAAAGACACAGATTTGATGAATTCCATGATGGGAAGCAAATGGCGTTTAATCAGTGTGATTGGCGGCCTGTTTGCCATCATCGGAAGTATTCTGAATATGATGACAGTGAGCTCTTCAGACGGAAAGCAGACGATTGATGTCAGTGTTCTTGATGGAATCGGCTTTTCCGATGTGGTCGGTAAGATTACGGTGGCGTGCATCGTTCTTGCCATCCTGGCTGTGATTTTAAACAGCCTGAAAGCCGGATTGATTCTGGCTTCTGCAAGTTCACTCTTCGTGGCAGCAGATATGATATCGACGGCTTTGATTGGCAGAGGGTTCTATGGAAGCGGCTCTAAGCTTTCCATCGGACTTGGTGGATTCATCATGCTGGCCGGCTGCATCTTCATGCAGACCGCGCTTCTTAAAGGAATGCTCGCCGCACCAGCCGCTTCCGCAGAGGACACATCTGAAGCAGATGAAGCTGCGTCGCAGTCCGCCGCCGCACCTGCAGAAAAAGAATGAAGTAAAGAAAGGAATTAAGAGGATGAAAGTTTTATTGGTAAATGGAAGTCAGAATGCAAAGGGAACTACAAATGAGTCTCTGGGCATTGTTGCAAAGGAATTAAATGCACAGGGCATTGAAACGGAAATCTATCAGCCATGTCCGAAGATTTATCAATTTGATCCGGCCTGCCTTGATGAGGCAGTTAAGAAGGTAAACGAGGCAGATGCGTTTGTTTTCGGAAGTCCGGTTCATTATGCAGCAACAAGCGGTTCTTTCAGTTGCTTTATGGATGCGCTTTTTGGAAGAAAAGATGCAGAACTTGCATTTAAGCCTGCCGCAGCAATCGCGGTTGAAAGAAGAGCAGGAGGTTCTGCTACTCTTGATGAGATGCAGAAGTACTTCCTCTTTAAGCAGATGCCGATCGTTTCAAGTAACTACTGGAACATCGTTCATGCAAGAACAGCAGATAAGGTTGCAGCAGATGAAGAAGCGGTTCAGACATTGAGAATCTTAGGAAAGAATATGGGCTGGATGCTGAATTGTCTGAAGGCCGGCAAGGAAGCCGGTGTAAAGATTCCGGAGCAGGAAGAAAAAATTAACTCAGTATACAGATAAAAGGCGCAGCGTCACAGACCAATCTGGTGCAGCGCTGAACCGCATAAAAATAAAGCCTGTGAGGAGATTACTCTCTTCACAGGCTTTTCTTCCGGTTTAGCTTAATGATGGAGCTTAGTTTCGTACTCGTACAACCTGCTTCTTCCAGATTCCGGTCCAGTACATGAGGTAAAGGATCAAAGCGGAGATGCCGTTTGAAACAACGACAGCGTACCAGACAGACTCAACGCCCATTCCAAGTACTTTCTGACAAATGAAGAGAACGGCGAAGCGGAAAACCCAGATTCGGGCTGCGTCGACGGTCATGGTAATCAGCGTGTGTCCGGAGCCCTGGAACAGACCCTGCGTGATGTTATAGAACGGATTGTTCCAGCACCAGAGAGCCATAAGAGAAAGAAAATCGACAGAAAGCGGAACAACGGTCTCGTCTGATGTAAAGAATCGTACGATTGGTTCTGCAACGAACTGACGGGACAGGATAAATCCAAGGACTGCAAGGAAAATTGCGGCAATGCGAAGTCCGATGTGATACGACTTGTCCGCACGCTTCAGATTACCGGCACCGAAGTTCTGGCCGGCAATAGTCGAAATGGCAGAACCGACACCACTTGCAGGCATGGTAATAATCGAGTTGATTTTGTTACCGATTCCGTATGCGGTCAGGGCAGTCTTGCCAAATACCGATACATTTCTTGTCATAAGCAGGAAACCAAACTGCATGGTAGAACCGCCGATTGCAGTAGGAAGTCCGATGCGGATGATATTGATGACCTTTGAAGAGTCAAAGCGAAATCCCTTAAGACGGATGCGAATCAGCTGATTCGGACCGTGAAGGATGACAAATGCTACGATTGCACATGGTACCTTGGCAAGAAGTGTAGCAGTTGCAGCACCTGCGATGCCCCATTTAAACACAATCAGGAAGAGTGGATCTAACACCAGATTGATGCACACACCAAAGAGGTTTAAGAGCATTGGTCTTAAGGTATCTCCCTGAGCCTGCTTAACAGAAGTGTACAGATTAATCGTATAGAGAAACGGAAGATCTAATACAACGATACGGATGTAGGTTAAGCCGTATGCGTACAGGTTTCCTTCTGCTCCAAGCCAGTGCACGATGGCAGGCGAAGCAATGAAACAGATGCCGGCCGTAAAAAGAGAAAACAGAAGAGAACATACACAGATATGATTTGCCATGGAGTTGGCATCCTTATCTTTTTTGGCACCCAGGAACTGACTGATCAGAATCGCACCGGCAGTCGTAATGCCGGCTCCGAAGTTAATCAGAATATTTTGAAGAGGAGAGACCAGCGTGATGGCGGCCTGAGACTCTGTACCAATCTTACCAAGCCAGTAGGTGTCGGTCAGGTTATACATAGATTGAATAAAGTTGCTGATCATGACCGGAATGGCCAGAGTAAGGATAATTTTGTAAATGTTGCCGGAAAGAATAGCGTTTCGGCGATTTATTTTTTTGTTTATTGCTGTTTTGTTCATAAAATCCTTGTATGGTAAAGTAAAGTGTATACCATTATATTCTTGACTTGTATATTAGTTTCAAGTATCATAATATCATAAAAATATGTATTTTCTATCGAATATTCACTGTTTTGAGATGATTGTACTGAAATCTACCACGGAGGTGTTTTATGAACGAAGAAATGATTAAAACTGGTGTAGAAGAGGATATGCCTCAGAAATTTAAGATTGAAAGAATCAAGAAGAGTGCACCAACTGCGGAGCGCGGTAAGGTTCCGGATCCTCATATGCACCCGTTTCATGAAATCTTCTACTTAGAGAGCGGAACCTGTTCATCTCTGATTGGTCATACCTTGTATACATTTGAAAAGGGTGATATTGTCATCGTTCCGGCTCATGAGATTCATCGTACCGTTTATACCGGTTCCGGACAGCATGAGAGAATCGTCTTATCCTTCCGGACAGAAGTGGTTTCCTGGATTGATGAATTCCTCGACAGTTCTATTGTAGAAGACAACGTAAAGCCAATCGTGATTCATATCCCGGAGAAGCGTCGCAGTTATGTGGAAGCGTTATTCAACAAGATGCTGTTTGAAAGCGGCAATGTCGATGAACTCTCTGAAGGATTTATCCGCATCGCACTTGCAGAACTTCTTCTCTTCCTTGTGCGCTGTCGCAAATATGAAGAGAATGTCATCAAGGAATTAGATGTCAGCAATGCACTGATGCAGGAAATTGCAACCTATATCTATGATCATTATGACCGCAAGATTACCCTTGATACCATCACCGCAAAGTTTGGTATTAGCCGTTCCTACCTGTCTAAGAAGTTTAAGTCCGCAACCGGCTTCGGCTTTAAGGAATATCTTCTGAACGTCAGAATGAAGAATGCGTGCGCAATGCTTCTGAACACAAACAAGAGCATCACAGAAATCGCATTTGCCTGTGGCTTCAATGACAGTAACTATTTTGGCGACGCCTTCCGTCACATGAAAGGTGTTTCTCCAAACCAGTATCGTAAGAATTCGGAAAATGTCTGAGAGTTGCTTTTTTCGCCTGTCTACCCTATAATGTAGGGGTCATCCGGTACTTTGTATACAACGTGCCGGGTAGATAAAACTTGTGGAGAAATCTATGGAAAGTATTCGTGTCAAGGCACATGCTAAGATTAATCTTGGACTGGATGTGCTTGGAAGAAGAGAGGACGGATATCATGAGGTACGCATGGTCATGCAGACCATCGGCATTTATGATAACATCCTTGTGACAAAAATTCCGGAAGAAGAGATTCGGATTACCAGCAACTTAACCTTCCTTCCTGTAAACGAGGACAATCTCGTCTATAAGGCTGTTAAGGCTTTAAAGGAACGGACCGGCTTTAAAGGCGGTGTCAAAATCGACCTTCACAAATTTATTCCGGTATCTGCCGGAATGGCAGGTGGAAGCACGGATTGTGCTTCTGTGCTGTATGCAGTCAATGTTCTGTATGGATTAAAGCTTTCCTTAAAGGAACTGTTAAGCATCGGTGCAAAGCTGGGTGCAGACGTACCTTACTGTCTGCTTCGTGGAACTGCACTTGCAGAGGGCATTGGCGAAAAGTTAAGACGACTTCCTGACTGTCCTCAGATGCCACTGTTAATTGCCAAGCCACCAATTTCTGTATCCACGAAGATGGTATACGAGAAACTGGATTCGCTTGAAACTGTGGAGCATCCGGATATTGACGGAATCTGTAAGGCAATTGAAGAAGGGAATGTCTTGAAAATTGCATCGAAGCTGGGCAATGTCCTGGAAGATGTAACAATTCCGATGTACCCGGTAATTGATAAGATTAAAAAAGATATGTACGAGCATGGCGCAATTGCTGCCATGATGTCCGGAAGCGGTCCGACCGTATTCGGTATTTTTAAAACACCGGAGGATGCAGCCCGTTGTCAGGCATACTTAAGAGAACAAAAAGACGCACATCAGGTCTATACGACTGAGATTTATAATGTCCCAGGGCGTCAGAAAGGAACCAGGATTGAAAGGTGAATTAAGAATGGACGCGAATGAGTATCTTCCTCTTCGCGATGTAGTATTTAATACATTGAGACAGGCGATTCTCCGTGGAGAAATGGAACCGGGAGAGCGACTGATGGAAATTCAGCTTGCTCAGAAGTTAGGTGTTTCAAGAACTCCAATCAGAGAAGCAATCAGAAAGTTAGAGCTCGAAGGCCTGGTTGTCATGATTCCGAGAAAGGGTGCGGAAGTAGCCCACATTACG
Organism: uncultured Lachnospiraceae bacterium; assembly: GCA_902781505.1. GTDB lineage: Bacteria > Bacillota > Clostridia > Lachnospirales > Lachnospiraceae > UBA4285. The sequence continues at coordinate 32,641 of CACZJL010000010.1, forward strand.
GAGAAGGATATGCGTGATGTATTAGAGGTTCGTGCAACCCTCGAGGAACTTGCAGTCAAGCTTGCCTGCCGCAATATGAATGATGAGATCATTGCAGATTTAAGAAAGGCCAATAAGGTATTCGAATCTGCTGTTATGAGTAAGGATGTGGTTACCATCGTAGAGGCGGATGTAAAGTTCCATGACATCATCTACAGGGCGACGGATAACGACAGACTGATTCAGATTATCAACAACCTGCGTGAGCAGATGTACAGATATCGACTTGAGTATATCAAGGATGCAAGAACACATGCTTCACTGATTGCCGAGCACAATGAGATCATAAAGCAGATTGCCGCACAGAATGTAGAAGCTGCGCAGAAGGATATGTACAAGCACATTTACAATCAGGAACGCGGAATCTTAAAGGTTCTTGAAAAAGAGGCCTGAATATGAGAGAAAACTGTACAGTCCAGCTGAAGGGCATGCATGAAAGAGAAGATACGGACAACGAACAGCTGACCACCCATCATGCAGGGGTCTACCGCCAGGTGAATGGCAAGGACGTTGTAAGCTTTACCGAGAACCTCGATAAAGATGGACATACATCAAAAAGCATCTTAAAGATCGGTGACAGGGAAGTGGAACTGATTCGGAAAGGTGACGTGGAATCCAGACTGCACTTTGTGCACGGCGAGAACACGGTAACCGTGTACAATACACCATTTGGTTCCATGAAGATGAATATATTTGCCAAAAAGGTAGACGTGAGACGTTTAGACGAAGAAATCTCAATTGTGATTGATTACAGACTGACTTCAGGAAACATGCTTCTTTCAGAGAGTAAGATGGAAATTAATATTAAATAAGTTAAGGCCGGTGCGTGAGCATCGGCCTCTTTTTGTGTCAGGATTCAGGTATAAAAAAGCTGCTGCTTAAAAAGCAACAGCTTAATATTACTTATTCTTTTTAAATCTGCTGAAGAAGCCTTTCTTTGCTGGCTCTTCGGAGACCTTACCACCGCGGACACCCTTGATGTCTGTGATATAGATACCTGCGATTTCAGCCTTGACCTGAGCCTTGACAGGGCACTTGTCATAAACCTTAGGATCTGCAAGGAAGGACATGATTTTTGGTCCGATTTTAGCCTTGATGATTGGCATCTTTCTGCCCTTTAAGTACCAAGGGAACTGATCGGTTACCATCTTAGGAAGACCGGCTTCCTTTACCTTCATTTTCTTCTTATCAATTATCAGCATAGGAACGACCTGCTTCGCAGCTTCGATCTGAGCCTGACCTTCATCCTGTTTTTTCTGTAAGCGTCTGCCTGCAATGATCAGGCCTACAGTAATGGCAATTAGGACAACCAGTAGAATAATAAACCAAGTTGGCATGTTGACCTCCAAATATTCTTCTTAAAACTTCTAGTATTATAGCATAGCCGCTATTCTTTGAAAAGTTTTAAATTTTCTGACAGGGCAGGTTTCTTGCCTTGAAAAACCTTACTTTAATGTTTCGTAAACCTGAAGCATATTCTTTCGCAAGTCCTCAGGAAGTGTGTTTAACGCTTCTTTATCGAGAACGTTAGTATCTACCGGCTTCATAAAGACGAGCTTTGAATGAACGGATTTGACACGTGGAAACTGATTTTCGAAAGCTTCTGCTGTGTTTGTAAGAATCATAGGAACAACCTTGGCCTTAGGCTTGGTCGCAAGCTTGAAGCTGCCGGCGTGGAATTCTGAGATACCCTCGCCCTTGTTTCTGGTGCCTTCCGGGAAGATTAAGATGCTTGTTCCGCTCTTTACTTCTTCGATTCCTTCCATGATGCTCTTCATACCTGCACGAATATTCTTTCGGTCAAGGAAGATACAATGGATGTTGCGCATCCAGTTAGAAAGCAGAGGGTATTTTTCAAATTCTTTCTTTGCAATGATTCCGCATGTACCTGGAATGTAGCAGTAGGAAATGATGACATCAAAGAACGAACGATGGTTTGCGATAAAAAGAACCGCTTCATCTTTTGGGACATTTTCAAGACCCTCAACGTCGACATGAGTGCCGGCAAAGAAGAGAATGCAGCGAAAACCGAATTTTACGATGGCCTGAGACATGTGCTGCTTCTTCTTCGGATTGAAGTGTCCGATGAGTGCCAGCACGGGAAGGACAATCAGACTGCATAAGAAGTAGATTGTCAGGAATAAAATTACCAGGATAAAACGAATCATAAATTTCCTTTCCTTTGTCTGTCGCAAGTTTGACAGAACGTTTATTTTCTTAAATAGTTTTCAAACCCGGAGCTGTACACGAAGGAACCGTCCGTCTTTACAAACATGGCTTCCGTGTCAGGAAGGGATTCAATCAGGTTCAGTCCGGCCTGTATTCCAAGTGTAAAACAGGTGGTGGACAGACAGTCGCCGGAAAATGAATCTTTGGAGAGAATTGTGACCTGTGTAAGGTCAGATTCATAAGAGTATCCGGTCTTTGGGTTTAATATGTGATGGTAATAGGTCCCATCTGCGGCAGTAAAGCCGCGCTCATACGTTCCGCTTGAAACAACGGAAGCATCTGAGATATTTAAAGCTGCAATATAATCCGATTCAGAACCGAAGGGCTTTCTGACACCTACTGCCCAGTCTCCCCTGTCTTTCTTTCCGACACACAGAATGTTGCCACCCAGATTGATAATGGCTGACTCCACACCGTGCTCTTTTAAGTATTGCTTTACCTTATCCGCAATATAGCCTTTGGCAACTGCGCCAAGATCCAGCATGGTGCCGGCAGGTAAGGTGATTTTATAAAGACCCTCCGGCTCATCCCTGTTGATTGGTTCAAGCTCAATGAAAGAGTCATCGACTGTACTGAGAGCCTCTTTAATCGAGGTCTCGTCAGGGACGGTCGGGTGTTCTGCTGTGAAATCCCAGAGCGTTGATACGCCACCGATGGTCAGACAGAAATGTCCGTCAGACTTTGAACTGTAGTACAGAGCGTTTGTAATCAGGTGCGCGAGTTCTGCAGGGATTTCATCGGTCTGTCTGTGATTGACACGGTATAGCAGCGCGTCTTCTTTGTGGATTGACAGCATGTTTTCATATGAATCAATCAGAGACATGGCGCCTTCAAGTACAGATTTATCTACATTCGTGTAGGACCGGATATCAACATAGGTGTTTAATTTGTAGCCGGTGACTTTAACCGGATTCTGTAAGGCGTTGGAACTGTTCAGGCTGCAGGCTGTGAGAGTCATGGAAAGCAGGATTAGAACAGCTGCTTTAAATATCCCGTTCAGTTTGGATAATCCATTCATAACGGGGTTCTTCCTTTCTTAAACAGGCTTATTTTAACAGAATACGGGAAGGGCTACAACTAATTCAAAGAATGAAAAAACTGTGAAAGCACTTTAATAATGGGGGTAAGTATGATATAACAAAGAAATACGCGGGTAACCGTAATAATTTAATTGGAGAGTGAGCATGAATAAGAGATTTTTAGCAGCTGGACTTGCAGCAGTAATGGCAATGTCTATGGTTGCATGCGGTAAGAACAATAACGGGGATACAACAAAGACTACATACAGCGCAACTTCCACAGTGAATCGGGAACTCGAAATGAGCGAGTATAATGATTTCTACTTAAAGACAGCAGAACAGTACAGCCAGTATGTGACACTTGGTGAGTATAAGGGTTTATCAACAACAGTTGATCGTTCTACAGAGAACGTTTCAGATGACACAGTTCAGTCTCAGATTGATGCATTACTTAAGAATACAGCAACAACTACAGATGTAACAGCAGATGGCACGACACAGAACGGTGATACCATCACACTTGACTATCAGGGTCTTTTAGACGGCAATGCATTTTCCGGTGGTACAGCTACAGATGCTACTTATACAGTAGGTTCCGGCAAGTTTATCTCAGACCTTGATACAGGTCTTGCAGGACTGAAGGCAAATGTTGAAACAGATATCCCATGTACCTTCCCTGACAACTATTCTTCTACAGATTTAGCAGGCAAGCAGGTTATCTTCAGAGTTAAGGTTACAAAGATTTCAAGAACAACAACACCTGAGCTTACAGATGAATGGGTTAAGAACAATGCCGATGCATTCGCTACTTATGGTACAGCTTCTACCGTTGCTGAGTTAAAGGCAATTGTTAAGGCAGGACTTGAGAAGACAAACAAGGAAACAAATGAGTCTACAAAGTTCTCCAACCTTTTACAGACAATCGAAGATGCTTCACAGGTTTCTGACTATCCGAAGGAAGAGCTTGAAAACCTGGAAAATACAATGAAGACAAATGTTCAGAATGAGTTTACACAGTACGGTTCTTCTTACGGCTACTCAGACTTCAATGCTTACATCTCCGGTGTTTACGGCTTTGATGATGAAGATGCCTTCAACAAGTATGTTACAGAGTATGCTCAGAGCTACTTAAAGGAGAAGATGATTATTACTCTGATTGGTCAGAAGGAAGGGGTTAAAGTAAGCTCTGACGACATCAAGACACTTGGTGATGAACTTGCCAAGACCTACGGTTACTCTGATTACAACGAGATCGTAGGTAGCTTCACAAATGAAATCAACGCAGAAGTTGGCTATGAAGCTCTTTACAAGAAGATTCAGGAAATTGTAAACGCAGCAGCAACAGAAAACTAATCCGTCTTAATATTAAAAGAAATGAGAGCTCCCGGGATTCTTCCCGGGAGCTTTTTTTGAATTGCCACTGCCAGGGCAGGTATCTGCGCGAGGTTCTGCGGCAATGTGACACCTGCAGCCCGGGAAACGATTCGCCCCCGCGTAACAAACTGGGCAAGCTGTAACGGTAAAGTCACTTGACGAAGTATATTTTTTACGTTACTATTTGTTTCGTCAAATCAAAAAATTGATTTCGTCCCTTATTACGAGTGGTGGAGATACATAGGATCTGTGAAGCCCGGCAACCCCGCTTTCATTGGAAAAGTGGAAGGTGCCAAACCTGAGCGCTATTGCGGAAGCAAGATCGAGCGATAAGAGGATTACGAAGAATATGTTTTTTCGAGTCCTTTTTACGCGTGTGTAAAGAGGACTTTTTAAGCATGTAAGGACTGTTCCGTTCTGATGTCGTGCAGACAGGAAATACAGGAAGAAATCAACGAAACATTTTGATTTTGGAAAGGAAATGAACATGGAAAAGAGATTATTTACATCTGAATCCGTAACAGAAGGACATCCGGACAAAGTCTGCGATGCCATCTCTGACGCAATCCTTGATGCCTGCATGGCACAGGATCCGATGAGTCGTGTAGCATGTGAAACAACAACATGCACAGGCTTCGTATTAGTAACAGGAGAAATTACAACAAAGGCTAACATTGACTACCAGAAGATCGTTCGCGAAACAGTAAACGAAATCGGTTATAACAATGCAGCGTATGGATTTGACGGCAATACTTGTGCGGTTATGGTTGCAATGGATCAGCAGTCTCCTGATATCGCTATGGGCGTTGATAACGCACTTGAGACAAAGGATGACTTAAAGGCACTTGAGAAGAATATGTCTGATGAGGAAATCGGTGCAATCGGTGCCGGTGACCAGGGCATGATGTTCGGTTATGCTACAAACGAGACAGAAGAGTACATGCCTTATCCTATTGACCTTGCACATAAGCTCTGCAGACAGCTTACAAAGGTTCGTAAGGATGGCACATTAAGTTATCTTCGTCCGGATGGCAAGTCTCAGGTTTCTGTAGAATACGATGAGAACGGAAAGCCATTCCGTCTTGAGGCAGTTGTACTTTCTACACAGCATGATGAGGATGTGACACAGGAACAGATTCATGCAGACATCAAGAAGTATGTATTTGACCCGATTCTTCCAAAGGAACTTCTCGATGAGAAGACAAGACTTTACATCAACCCGACAGGCCGTTTCGTAATCGGCGGTCCTCATGGTGATGCAGGTCTGACAGGTCGTAAGATTATCGTAGATACTTACGGTGGCTACGCTCGTCACGGCGGCGGCGCTTTCTCCGGAAAGGACTGTACAAAGGTTGACCGTTCTGCAGCATACGCAGCTCGTTATGTTGCCAAGAACATCGTTGCAGCCGGTCTTGCTGATGAAGCTGAAATCCAGCTTTCTTACGCAATCGGTGTAGCACAGCCGACATCTGTCATGATCAACACATTCGGAACAGGTAAGCTTTCCGATGAAAAGCTTACAGAAATCATCCGTGAGAACTTTGATCTTCGTCCGGCAGGCATCATCAAAATGCTTGATTTACGAAGACCAATCTACAGGCAGACAGCAGCTTACGGACACTTCGGTCGTACTGATATCGATCTTCCATGGGAGAAGCTTGATAAGGTGGACGATTTAAAGAAGTATCTTGCATAAATTTAAAACTGAGGCCAGGAGTCGGAAATTCCACACTCCTGGCTTTTTAAGTTTGTCCTGTGTAACTGATGTGTATGTGACAAATGTTGCCGGTGTCCGGCAATGTCGGGAAACGAAAAAGTGCACCTTGTTTTTTAAACAGTGGTTCGTTATAATGTTATTTGCACTTTGACCTGATTTTGGAAAGGGGTTATAGATTTATGTTAACGACAGATATCGGTATCGATTTAGGTACTGCCAGTATTTTAGTATATATCAGAGGCAAGGGAGTTGTTTTAAAAGAGCCTTCCGTTGTCGCATTTGACAGAGATACAAATAAGATTAAGGCAATCGGTGAGGAAGCTCGTCTGATGATCGGACGTACTCCAGGTAACATCGTTGCTGTAAGACCACTTCGCCAGGGCGTTATTTCTGATTACAAGGTAACAGAGAAGATGCTCAAGTATTTCATCCAGAAGGCTGTCGGCAAGAGGATGTTTAAGAAGCCAAGAATCAGCGTCTGTGTTCCATCCGGAGTTACAGAGGTTGAGAGACGTGCGGTAGAAGATGCTGCAATGCAGGCCGGCGCCCGCGAAGTAGCAATCATCGAAGAGCCAATCGCAGCTGCAATCGGCGCAGGTATTGATATTACCCGTCCATGCGGAAACATGATTGTTGATATTGGTGGTGGTACAACAGATATCGCTGTTATTTCCTTAGGTGGAACAGTCGTTTCTACATCCATCAAGATTGCCGGCGATGATTTCGATGAAGCGATTGTTCGTTACATGAGAAAGAAGCACAACCTTCTGATCGGTGAAAGAACAGCAGAAGACATCAAGATTACTGTAGGATGTGCTTATCCGGCTCCTGAAGTAAGAAAGATGCAGGTTAAGGGAAGAAATCTCGTAACAGGTCTTCCAAAGACAGTAGAAGTTACAACAGAAGAGACAGAGGAAGCTTTAAGAGAGGCTACAAGCCAGATCGTTGAGACTGTACACAGTGTCTTAGAGAAGACTCCACCAGAACTTTCTTCTGATATTGCAGACCGCGGTATTGTGCTTACAGGCGGCGGCGCACTTCTTAACGGACTCGACAAGCTGATTGAATCCAATACAGGAATTACAACAGTTGTTGCAGAAGATCCTATGACCTGTGTAGCTACAGGTACAGGTAAGTTCATCGAGTTCTTAGCAGGCGAGACAGACGATAAGTAATCTCTGCACGACTCACAGCCACACCACAGGAGAGTGAATTTTGGATTATTCAAATTGTGATTATGTGGAGGGCTATGTTACAAGCGTAATATTCCGTAATGAGGACAATGGATACACTGTATTTTCCATTGTCTTCCACGGCGAAGAAATCACCTGCGTTGGTATGTTAGTAACAATCAGCGCAGGTGAATTTATTACTGCTCATGGAAGATTCGTTCACCATCCGGTGTATGACGAGCAGTTCTCCATCCAGTCTTATGAATTTAAAGAGCCGGAAGGCGCAGAGGCGATTCTTCGTTATCTCTCTTCCGGTATCATCAAGGGAATCGGTAAAAAGATGGCCGAGCGAGTGGTTTCGAAATTCGCAGACGACACCTTCCGTATTATGGAAGAAGAGCCGGAGCGACTGGCAGAAATCAAAGGGATTTCGCTCGATGGCGCCATGCAGATTTCAGCTCAGGTCAATGAAAAGCGTGAGATTCGTTCAGCGGTCATGTTCCTGCAGAAATATGGGATCAGCATGAAACTTGCCGGCAAGATTTACGAGCGCTACGGTGCCGGACTTTACACGATTATCAAGGAAAATCCCTATAAATTAGCAGAAGAAGTCAGAGGCATCGGTTTTAAAACAGCCGATGATATTGCTGTGCGCGCAGGTTTAAAGGTCGATTCGGAATTTCGAATCCGCTCCGGTATTATCTATTGCCTCGAGCTTGCGGCCAATAACGGTCATGTCTATCTGCCGTTAGAACAGCTTGAACAGACAACATCATCACTGCTTCTTCTTGATATACCGGACTTTGACAAGTTTCTGATGGATCTTGTGATTGATAAGAAAATCGTGGTCCGTCGAACAAAAGACGGGACACAGGGTGTGTATCTTAAAATGTATGCTTCGATGGAAGCAAACGTGAGTCGCGCTCTTCTTGATCTTTCCATGCACAGAGAAGAGGAGCCGGGCAGGCTCTCACGCCAGATTGCAAGAATTGAGAAGATTCAGAAAATCGAACTTGACCCTGCGCAGAGAGAAGCGGTAGAAATTGCGGTTCAGAACGGGGTAACCATCATCACCGGCGGACCTGGTACAGGTAAAACGACTATCATCAACACCATCATCCGTTACTTTGAATCAGAAGGGCTTGAAGTCGCACTTGCAGCACCGACCGGACGTGCGGCCAAGCGTATGTCTGAGGCTACCGGACGTGATGCGCAGACTATTCACAGGCTGCTTGGAATCAACGGCGGATCTTCTGAGGATTCCGATTCAGTTACAGAAACGCTGTTAATCCGACAGGATGACGAGCCGCTTGAAACGGATGTGGTCATTATCGATGAAATGTCGATGGTGGATATTGCACTGATGAATGCGCTTCTTAAGACCATTCAGGCTGGAACCAGACTGATACTGGTTGGCGATACCGATCAGCTTCCGAGTGTAGGTCCCGGCAATGTACTTAAAGATATCATCCGCTCAGAAGAGTTTCCGGTTGTAAACCTTACGAAAATCTTTCGACAGGCAGCAGAGAGTGATATCGTCACCAATGCCCATCGCATCAACCGCGGAGAGGAAGTAGAGCTGACAACAAGAAGCAAAGATTTTATCTTCCTCAAAAGGGACTCTGCTGATCAGATTATTTCAGCCATGCATACACTTTTGATGAATAAACTTCCTTCCTATGTCGGAGCGGATCCATCAGAAATTCAGATTCTGACGCCATCCCGCAAGTCCATGGTCGGAGTTGACCGGCTGAATCAGGTGATGCAGGAACTGGTGAATCCGGCAGCTCCCGGCAAGGCAGAGAAGAAATTTGCCGAGACTATCTTCCGTGTCGGTGACAAGGTTATGCAGGTGAAGAATAATTATCAGAAGGACTGGGTCATCCGGGACGAGTACAATGCGGAGAAAGACCGTGGTGCCGGCATCTATAACGGAGATACCGGAATTATTACAGCAATCAGTTCATTTGCGCAGCAGGTTACCGTTCGTTTTGATGACGGACGCATCGTGAATTTTGACTTTGAAGAGCTGACGGACCTGTCCCTGGCCTACGCGATTACCATTCACAAGGCGCAGGGTTCAGAATATCCGGCAGTGATTATTCCGATGTATCCGGTTTCGAGTATGCTGATGAATCGAAACCTGCTCTACACAGCCGTGACCCGTGCGAAGAAGTGCGTGTGTCTTGTAGGTCAGCCGGAAATCTTCCGGCAGATGGCAGCAGGAATCAATGAACAGAAGCGCTTCTCATCACTTGATGAGCGAATTCGTGAAATCGGGCATCCGATTTCGTAAAGGGGACTTTTCTATGGGGACAAATAGAGAACAGACAGGAAAGCCGGCAAGGGAACAGCCGGTGAAAAACGGAACGAAACAGGTAGTAAACGCGGTAAAAGAGGCTCTCCTGACCGCGTTATTTCCATATGTATGTCCGGTCTGTAATCAGGTGATTGACAGAAATATTGACTGGATTCATCCGGAATGCCGGAGATTCCTCACGCCGATTAAAGGCAGGTATTGTATAAAATGCGGCAAATCCTTAAAGGAAGAGGGCGAGTTGTGCACGGATTGCGCGGGCACAGAGCATGTGTTTATTCAGAACGCCGCTGCATTTGCCAGGAACGAGGTGAGCAAGCGGGCGATTTATGCGTTTAAGTATGAGAACAAACGCGAGTTTGGCTATTGCTTTGCGAAGGGAATCGAGGAAAATTGCAAAGAGCGCATCAGCAAATGGGACATCGATGCAATCGTGCCGGTTCCACTTTATATAGAGAAGAAACGAATCCGCGGGTTTAATCAGACGGAGCTGTTGGCAGATTCTCTCGGGGATTTGCTTGGAATGACGGTGGTGAAAAATGCACTGATTCGTACAAGGAAGACTGCGCCGATGAAGGACCTGTCCGGAGGCGAGAGATTTAGAAACGTCGCAGGGGCATTTGTCGCGAATACGGAGAACTGCCAGCAGATAAAAGGGAAAAGGCTGCTTGTTTTAGATGACATCTATACGACCGGAACGACGCTTGATGCTTGCGCGCAGGTGCTGCTTGAAGCGGGGGCGGAGGCCGTGTATGGCGTCACGCTCTGCGTCGGTGAGGGATTCTAGAGTCTGCGTGCCGGCTGGGAGATTCTCATTGATAGTGAAGAGGGACTTTGCTATAATTGAGACCGAAAATTTAAGGTTAAAGAGGTAGACAATGGAACCTTTTCTGACATTATTAAAAACAAAAGCGGTGTATCATGGAAATGAAGATGCCGTGATTTATGATACAATGCATGCAAGCTACAATCAGCTGCTTGAGGATGCACAGAAGAAAGCGGCACTCTTAGAGCAGTTTCCGGGAAAACGGATCGTTCTTGATGGTCCGGCGTCCTATCGCTGGCTGGTCAATTTCTTCGCCATCCTGATTTCTGGCAAAGATGTCCTGCTGACAAACTTCTTTCTGCCAAAGGAAGAGAAGCTGTTTTTCTTAAAGCAGTTAAAGCCGGATTATATCCTGTCCTCCACGACGCAGTACATCCTGCGTGATGCAGACAATGAGCCGGTTCCAAACGGCGATGGTAAGGGATTTAAGAAAAAACTTGAATTTACCGAGCCTGAAAAAGAAGGAAATGTCATTCTGCTTCTTAGAAATGCAGATGAGACATTGAGAGAGACGGCATTTTCCACGGAACTTCTGATGCAGGTTGCAAGAAAAATCGAGGCAAATGGTGATTTTAAGAAGGACGACCGTGTCCTGCTTCTTGGTCACCTCTATCACAGATATTTCCTCGTTTATGGAATGCTTCTTCCGATTCTGACAGACACAGTGCTCTGTATTGGCAGAGGGCTTCGTCATATGGAGTTTGATACCTTCTATTATCATCCAACCATTCTTCCGATGATTCCGGGACTTGCCAGATGCCTTGCAAAGGAAGGTTCCTTTAATGAAGAACTTCGTCTTTTGATTTTGAGTGAGGATTCCGATGAATGGTTAAAAGAGAAGCTTGATGCACTTCCGATAGAAGTGAAAATTGCCGATTCGGTATTAAAAGAAAAGATTAATATTCATGATTAAAAAAGAACTGCTTCGCAGGCCTTTCTAAGGAATATACACGGTTAGCGCCAGTAAAGATTTTTTCTTGACGCAAAAAAAAACTCGTGTTATATTAGAACGGCTATGGAAGCGGTCTTTTTTTATGCCTAAAAAAGCCAATTGGTGAGAAATCACCGACCAAATATTAAATATGGAGGTGGAAGTTGTGCGAGTTAAAGTGACATTGGCATGTACAGAGTGTAAGCAGCGTAATTACAACACAACGAAGGATAAGAAAACTCATCCGGACAGAATGGAAATCAAGAAGTACTGTAGATTCTGCAAGAGACACACATTACACAAGGAAACAAAGTAATCGGTAAGAGAGGTTTTAGTTATGGGTGAAACTTCAAAACAGAAAGCCAGCAAGTCCTTCCCTTCGAAGGTTAAGGCATGGTTCACAGGTTTTAGAGGCGAGTTCGGCAAGATTGTCTGGCCAAACCGCAAAACATTAACAAAAGAATCTGTTGCCGTTCTGGTTGTTTCCGTGGTACTTGGCGTGATTATCGCAGTGATTGATTTTGCCGCACGTGCAGGTATTGAGTTCTTAATCAAGTAAGGATAGGCGTTATGGACGAAAAAGGAAAATGGTACGTTGCTCACACCTATTCCGGCTATGAGAACAAGGTTAAGGCAACGCTCGAAAAGACAGTAGAGAACAGAGATCTTCAGGATCAGATTTTCGAAGTCGTTGTTCCACTTGAAACTGTTACAGAACAGAAGAACGGTAAGAACAAGACCGTTCAGAAGAAGGTATTACCCGGATATGTACTGGTTCGTATGATTATGAATGATGATACATGGTATGTTGTCCGCAATACCAGAGGTGTAACAGGATTCGTAGGTCCTGGTTCAAAGCCAGTACCGCTCTCTGAAGAAGAGATTCTTGCTCTTGGCGTAGATTTAACTGGCGAAGCAGAACCTAAGACGGTTGTTGTATTCGACGGCAAGGTCGGCGATAAGGTTAAAATCCTTAAGGGCGCATGGGAATCTACTGTTGGAGAAATCAAGACGATTAATGAAGGTAAGCAGACGCTTATCATCAGCGTTGAGATGTTCGGCCGTGAAACACCGGTCGAGATCAGCTACTCAGACGTAGAACTGATGGACTGATCAGTAACAAAGGTTCGATATGATCGAACGTGGGAGGCATTTAGACCGATGCCGCCAATCACCACATTATTTTAGGAGGTGCCTACAATGGCAAAGAAAGTAACAGGATACATTAAATTACAGATTCCTGCTGGTAAAGCAACACCTGCTCCACCGGTTGGACCAGCTCTTGGTCAGCACGGTGTCAACATCGTTGAATTTACAAAGCAGTTCAATGCAAAGACAGCAGATCAGGGAGATATGATTATCCCTGTTGTTATCACAGTTTATGCTGATAGAAGCTTCAGCTTCATCACAAAGACTCCACCTGCTGCAGTTCTGATCAAAAAGGCTTGCAAGATTCAGAAGGCTTCCGGCGAACCTAACAAGAATAAGGTCGCTCAGCTCTCAAAGGCTGATCTTACGAAGATTGCTGAAACAAAGATGCCTGACTTAAATGCAGCTTCCCTTGAAGCAGCTGAATCCATGATCGCTGGTACAGCAAGATCTATGGGCATCACAGTAGAAGAGTAATTATAGAATCTGAATTTTGTATATTTGGTGGGAGGAAATTCCCATTCCGATAATACCACTAGGAGGTCTTATTAATGAAAAGAGGAAAGAAATATGTTGAAGCGGCTAAGCAGATTGACCGCGCAACACTTTATGAAGCAAACGACGCTGTCGCACTTGTAAAGAAGACAGCTGTTGCTAAGTTTGATGAAACAATCGAAGCTCATATCCGTACAGGTTGTGACGGACGTCATGCAGATCAGCAGATCCGTGGCGCTGTTGTTCTTCCACACGGAACAGGTAAGAAGGTAAGAGTTTTAGTATTCGCTAAGGGCGCTAAGGCAGACGAAGCTGTTGCAGCCGGTGCTGATTTCGTTGGTGGTGAAGAGCTCATTCCTAAGATCCAGAAGGATAACTGGTTTGACTTCGACGTTGTAGTTGCTACACCGGATATGATGGGTGTCGTTGGTCGTTTAGGTCGTGTACTCGGTCCTAAGGGCTTAATGCCAAACCCTAAGGCTGGTACAGTTACTATGGATGTTACTAAGGCTATTGAAGATATCAAGGCTGGTAAGATCGAATACAGACTGGACAAGGCTAACATTATCCATGTGCCAATTGGCAAGGCTTCATTCACTGAAGAACAGTTAAACGACAACTTCCAGGCTATTATGAGTGCTATCGTTAAGGCAAAGCCATCAACTGTAAAGGGTGCTTACTTAAAGAGCATCGTTCTTACATCTACTATGGGACCTGGCGTTAAGATTAACGCTACTAAGTTCGCAGGTTGATTTGGTAAAAAACGATTGACAACTCAATATAGGGGATAGTATACTATTCCCTGCGGTTCGAAAGAATTGCAAATAACTGATTAATCAGTTTATAATTTTGCCTGAGACAGCTGGTCCCGCAAGGGTTAAAGGTCAAACGCTAGCCGAGGAAGCAAAACACTTGTTGTTTTGTATGACACGAATTTGTCAGCTCTTCCTTAAGGCTCACGCTTTAAGGAAGAGCTTTTTTTAAGGCGAAATTACCATCCGTAAGGATAACAAAATCTAACAGGAGGTAAATATTCGAATGGCAAAGGTAGAAATCAAAGCACCTATCGTAGAAGAAATTCAGGGCTATATTAAGGATGCTGCAAGCGTTGTTGTTGTAGATTACCGTGGCTTAACGGTTGAGCAGGTAACAGAGCTTCGTAAGAACCTTAGAGAAGCAGGAGTTATCTACAAGGTTTACAAGAACACTCTTGTAAAGAGAGCTATCGCTGGTACAGATTTCGAGTCTCTTGCAGACGATCTCGAAGGACCTACAGCAATCGCTATCAGCAAGGACGATGCTACAGCCGGAGCAAGAGTTTTAGCTGAGTTCGCAAAGAAGGCTGATGCTCTCGAGCTTAAGGCTGGTGTAGTTGAAGCTACACATTATGATGCTAAGGGTATCATGGAACTCGCTACTATCCCTTCAAGAGATGTACTTCTTTCCAGACTTCTGGGAAGCTTCCAGTCCCCAATGGCAAACTTCGCTCGCGTTATCAAGCAGATCGCAGAGAAGAACGAAGAGCCAGCTGCTTAATTTTAAGCAAGGTTCCGATTGCATATCTGGTGACAGACATGCAGCATAAGACAATAATAAACGCAGCATAGGCTGCAAATTTAAAAGGAGAATTAAAAATGACTACAGCAGAAATCATTGAAGTAATCAAGGGTTTATCCGTATTAGAATTAAATGACTTAGTTAAGGCTGCCGAAGAAGAATTCGGTGTATCCGCATCCGCAGGTGTTGTTGTTGCAGCAGCAGGCGCTGGCGCAGCAGCAGCAGCTGAAGAGAAGACAGAGTTCGACGTTGAGCTTACAGAGACTGGTGCTAACAAGATTAAGGTTATCAAGGTTGTTCGTGAAGTAACAGGTCTTGGTCTTAAGGAAGCTAAGGAACTCGTTGAGTCCGCACCAAAGGTTATTAAGGAAGCTGCTGATAAGGCAACTGCTGAAGACCTCAAGGCTAAGCTCGAAGAGCAGGGCGCTAAGGTTACTCTTAAGTAATTTAACCATAAGTAAAAACTTTATATTTTCGTAAAGTAAGTAAAGTCCCGGTTGTCGTTGACTTCCGGGGCTTTTTTACATGGTTCGGACTCAAGGTGGCCAGGAGCTGATCGGAGTCTTAAATTTGCCTTAAATTTATGAAAAACTTTTGGAAGGACTATTGACTTCCGGGAAGGCTTGTGATACTATGGACAATGCGTCATTGTGGTATTGCAGGCCTTTTTTATATGCCTCAACTGCAATAAGCAAATTTAAAATAAACTCAAGGGGTGAAAACGTCAATGGAGAAAAACAGATTACGTCCGGTGAAATTTGGCAAGACCACCAGAATGAGCTTTCAGAGACATAAGGAAGTGCTTGAGATGCCTAACCTTATCGAGGTTCAGCGTCAGTCTTATCAGTGGTTCCTCGATGAAGGTCTCAAAGAGGTATTTGAAGATATCTCTCCAATCAACGACTTCAATGGTAAGCTTAGTCTCGAATTTGTAGATTACAAACTCTGCACAGACGAGGAAAAGTATACAATCGAAGAGTGCAAGGAAAGAGATGCTACATTCTCAGCTCCACTCAAGGTAACCGTACGACTTCATAACAAGGAAAATGAAGATATCAGCGAACATGAGATTTTCATGGGTGATCTTCCTGTAATGACTAAGACTGGCACATTCGTTATTAATGGTGCAGAACGAGTTATCGTATCACAGCTGGTTCGTTCCCCTGGTATTTACTATGATATCCAGAAAGATAAGTATGGTAAGATCGACCTCTACAGTTGCCAGGTTATTCCTAACCGTGGTGCGTGGTTAGAGTACGAGACAGATGCAAACAACATCTTCTACGTAAAGGTTGATCGTAATAAGAAGGTTCCTGTAACTGTTCTATGTCGTGCACTCGGAATCAGCTCCAACCAGGAAATTCTTGATGTATTCGGCGAAGAGCCAAAGCTTCTTGCAACAATGGAGAAGGATACTACAACCAACTATCAGGAAGGTATTCTCGAACTCTATAAGAAGTTAAGACCAGGCGAACCACTTTCTGTTGACAGTGCTGAATCCCTTATCAACGGTATGTTCTTCGATCCTAGAAGATATGATCTTGCAAGAGTTGGCCGTTATAAATTTAATAAGAAGCTTGGATTCCGTCAGCGTCTTGCCGGACATGTACTCGCTGATGATGTTATCAATGCAGATGGTGAGCTCATTGCAGCGGCAGGCGAGACTGTTACACGTGAACTCGCTGATAAAATTCAGAATGCTGCGATTAACTATGTATTCTTAGAAGTAACTGTTAAGAACTTTGACGGTACAGAGAAGACTGTTCGTGTTAAGGTTCTTTCTAACATGATGGTTGATATAGACAGCTACGTAGATCTTACAGAAGAAGAAAAGCATGAACTTGGCCTTACAGAGAAGGTTTACTACCCTGTACTTGCCAAGATCTTAGAGGAAAATACAGACCGTGAAGACTTACTTGAAGCTCTTCATAAGGAAGCTGGCGACCTTATTCCTAAGCACATCACAGTTGAAGATATTATTGCATCTATCAACTACAACATGCACTTAGAGTATGGTGTTGGTAAGAAGGACGATATCGACCACTTAGGCAATCGTCGTATTCGTTGTGTAGGCGAACTTCTTCAGAACCAGTTCCGTATCGGTATTTCCAGAATGGAACGTGTAGTTCGTGAGAGAATGTCTGCTCAGGATATTGACAGCATTTCTCCACAGTCTTTGATCAACATTAAGCCTGTAACAGCTGCAATCAAGGAGTTCTTCGGTTCTTCCCAGCTGTCTCAGTTCATGGATCAGAACAACCCGCTTTCTGAGATTACACATAAGAGACGTCTTTCTGCCCTTGGTCCCGGTGGTCTTTCAAGAGATCGTGCAGGCTTCGAGGTTCGAGACGTACACTATACTCACTATGGAAGAATGTGCCCTGTTGAGACCCCTGAAGGTCCTAATATCGGTCTGATCAACTCTCTTGCTGCATACGCAAGAATCAACAACTATGGTTTCGTTGAGGCTCCATACCGCATCGTTGATAAGACTGATGCCAAGAACCCAAGAGTTACAGAGGAAGTACGTTACTTCACAGCTGACGAGGAAGATGATTTCCACGTAGCACAGGCGAATGCAGATATCGATGAAGATGGCTACTTCATGACAAATACAGTATCTGGTCGTTACCGCGAAGAAACAGCTTCTTACGATAAGTCCCAGATCGATCTCATGGACGTATCTCCAAAGATGGTATTCTCCGTAGCTACACAGATGGTACCTTTCCTTCAGAACGATGATGCTAACCGTGCCCTGATGGGATCTAACATGCAGCGTCAGGCCGTTCCACTTCTTACAACTGAGTCTCCTATTGTTTCTACAGGTATTGAGCATAAGGCTGCAGTTGACTCCGGTGTCTGCGTAATTGCAGAAGAAGATGGTGTAGTTCAGTCTTCTGAATCCAACCGCGTTGTGATTAAGAGTGATGCAGATGGTTCCTTACATGAGTACAAGCTTACAAAGTTCTCACGTTCCAACCAGTCTAACTGCTACAACCAGAGACCAATCGTGTTCAAGCATGACAAGATTAAGAAGGGCGATGTAATCGCTGACGGCGCTTCCACATCCAATGGTGAAATCGCACTTGGTAAGAACCCTCTGATCGGCTTCATGACATGGGAAGGTTATAACTACGAGGATGCTGTACTTTTAAGTGAGCGCCTTGTACGTGAAGATGTTTATACTTCTATCCATATTGAAGAATATGAAACAGAAGCAAGAGATACAAAGCTCGGACCTGAAGAAATCACAAGAGATATCCCTGGCACAGCTAAGGATGCCTTAAAGGATCTTGACGATGAAGGTATCATCCGTATCGGTGCTGAGGTTCGTGCAGGAGATGTACTTGTAGGTAAGGTTACACCAAAGGGTGAGACAGAACTTACAGCTGAAGAGAGACTTCTTCGTGCTATCTTCGGTGAGAAGGCAAGAGAAGTAAGAGATGCATCTTTAAAGGTTCCACACGGTATGTATGGAATTATCATTGGTGTTAAGGTGTTCACACGTGAAAACGGTGATGAATTAGCTCCAGGTGTAAATAAGTCCGTAAGAATCTACATCGCACAGAAGAGAAAGATTTCTGTAGGTGATAAGATGGCCGGACGTCATGGTAACAAGGGTGTCGTTTCCCGCGTACTCCCTATGGAAGATATGCCATTCCTTCCAAACGGTCGTCCGCTTGACATCGTTTTAAATCCACTGGGCGTACCTTCCCGAATGAACATCGGACAGGTGTTAGAGATTCATCTTTCACTCGCTTCTGAAGTTCTTGGATTCAAGGTTGCAACACCGATTTTTGATGGCGCATCCGAGCAGGATATCAGAGATCTCCTGACTATGGCAGATTCCTATGCTAACGATACATGGGAAGAGTTCACAGAAAAGTATAAGCCACTCCTTGATAAGGAAGTTTATGACTACCTTGATGCCCGCAAGGCTCACAGAGCTGAGTGGAAGGGTGTTCGTATCGGTACTGACGGTAAGGTTCAGTTACGTGACGGACGTACAGGCTTAGACTTCGATAACAAGACAACAATCGGATTCATGCACTACTTAAAGCTCCATCATCTGGTAGATGATAAGATTCATGCACGTTCAACAGGTCCTTACTCACTGGTTACACAGCAGCCACTTGGTGGTAAGGCTCAGTTCGGTGGACAGCGTTTCGGTGAGATGGAAGTTTGGGCTCTTGAGGCGTACGGCGCAGCTTATACACTTCAGGAAATCCTTACTGTTAAGTCCGATGACGTAGTTGGTCGAGTTAAGACTTATGAAGCAATTATTAAGGGCGAAAACATTCCTGAACCAGGTATCCCTGAATCCTTCAAGGTACTCCTTAAGGAAATGCAGGCTCTGGCTCTTGATGTTAAGGTTCTTGATAAGAACGATAACGAAGTTGAACTGCTCGAGAGCTCCGAGTATGAAGTTACAGATTTCAAGAAGGTTCTTGATGACGGTAATGACAGAAGAAGCGCAAGAGAACAGGCAGAGGAATTTGCAAGAGCCGGACATCAGGTTGGTTCATTAAAGGAAGACGGTGACTTCGAGGGCGAAGAAATCGGAGTATCCGATGACTACGATGATGAACTTGCTGAAGACGATTTTGGCGACGGCAATACCGAAGAATAATAAGAGAGGAACAGTATAATGGCAGCAGAAAGAAAGATTGAAGCACCAAAGCAGAGTTCTTTTAAGTTTGATAAGATTCAGATTAAACTCGCTTCACCAGAAATCATTGCCGGAAGTGCTCGTGAAGGCAAGGGCTGGTCTTATGGTGAGGTAACCAAGCCTGAAACAATCAATTATAGAACTCTTAAGCCGGAAAGAGACGGCCTTTTCTGCGAACGCATTTTCGGTCCTTCAAAGGACTGGGAATGCCATTGCGGAAAATATAAGAAAATCAAGGATAAGGGTATTATCTGTGATAAGTGCGGCGTTGAAGTAACAAAGTCCTCTGTACGTCGTGACCGTATGGGCCATATCCACCTTGCAGCACCAGTTTCCCATATCTGGTACTTCAAGGGTATTCCATCCCGTATGGATCTGATCCTCGACATCGGACCTAAGAATCTTGAGAAGGTTCTTTACTTTGCTAACTACATCGTACTTGATCCGGGCGATACAGATATTCCTTACAAGAAGCTCTTAACAGAGCAGGAATACCGTGATCTTCAGGATCAGTATGGCAACAGATTCCGTGCAGGAATGGGCGCTGAAGCAATCTATGAGCTTTTAAAGGCTGTAGATTTACAGGCAGAAGTTGATGCATTGAAGGCTGAGCTTGATAACACAACAGCTCAGAAGGCATCCAGACTCATCAAGAAGATTGAAGTTATGGAAGCTTTCTTAAGCTCGGGTTCTAAGCCTGAGTGGATGATCTTAACTGAGATTCCTGTAATTCCACCAGATTTAAGACCAATGGTACAGTTAGACGGCGGACGTTTTGCAACATCCGATTTGAACGATCTGTACAGAAGAATCATCAACAGAAACAACCGTCTTGCAAGACTCTTAGAGCTTCATGCACCTGAAATCATCGTTCGTAACGAGAAGAGAATGCTTCAGGAAGCGGTTGATGCATTAATTGATAATGGTCGTCGTAACGGTCGTCCTGTAACAGGACCTGGTAACCGTCCATTAAAGTCACTGTCTGACCTGTTAAAGGGTAAGCAGGGACGTTTCCGTCAGAACCTTTTAGGTAAGCGTGTTGACTATTCAGGACGTTCTGTAATCGTAGTAGGACCAGAACTCAAGATTTATCAGTGTGGTCTGCCTAAGGAAATGGCAATCGAACTTTTCAAGCCTTTCGTAATGAGAGAGCTTGTACGTCGTGGTATTGCAGATAACATCAAGCAGGCTAAGAAGGACGTAGAACAGCTTAAGACAGAAGTTTGGGACGTACTTGAAGACGTCATCAAAGAGCATCCGGTTATGTTAAACCGTGCGCCGACACTTCACAGACTGGGTATCCAGGCATTCGAGCCGATCCTTGTAGAAGGTAAGGCTATGAAGCTTCACCCATTAATGTGCCCAGCCTTCAACGCCGATTTCGATGGTGACCAGATGGCTGTTCACCTTCCACTTTCCGTGGAAGCTCAGGCAGAGTGCCGCTTCATGCTGCTCTCTCCAAATAACCTGTTAAAGCCATCAGATGGTGAAATCGTAGCCGTTCACTCACAGGATATGATTCTCGGTATGTACTATCTGACTCAGGAAAGACCTGGCGCTAAGGGCGAAGGTAAGGTGTTCAAGAATGTTAACGAAGCAATCATGGCTTATGAAAATGGTGTGATTACATTCCATGCAAAGATCATGGTTCGTATGGAAAAGGTTATGCCAGATGGCTCTGTAATTGAAGGCAATGTTACATCCACTCTTGGACGTTTCATCTTCAACGAAGTAATTCCACAGGACCTTGGTTTCGTAGATCGTTCTATTCCGGGCAACGAGCTTAAGCTGGAAGTTGAATTCCAGGTTGGTAAGAAGCAGTTAAAGAAGATCTTACAGAAGACCATCGACATTCATGGAGCAACAAAAACAGCAGAAGTTATCGATAATCTGAAGGCAATGGGTTATAAGTACTCCACAAGAGCTGCTTTAACTGTATCTGTCTCCGAGATGACCGTACCTCCAATCAAGCCAGAACTTATCGCTGAGGCAGAGAAGAAGGTAGAAAAGATCACACGTAACTTCAGCCGTGGTATTACAACTGATGAAGAGCGTCATACATCTGTAATTCGTGTATGGCAAGAAACAGATAAGAAGTTACAGGATGCACTGTTTGCCGGACTTGATAAGTACAACAACATCTTCATGATGGCTGACTCCGGTGCCCGTGGTTCTAATCAGCAGATTAAGCAGTTAGCAGGTATGCGTGGTCTGATGGCCGATACATCTGGTAACACAATCGAACTTCCTATCAAGTCTAACTTCCGTGAAGGTCTTGACGTACTCGAATATTTCATCTCCGCTCACGGTGCTCGTAAGGGTATGTCCGATACAGCGTTAAAAACAGCCGATTCCGGTTACCTTACAAGACGAATGGTAGACGTTACTCAGGATCTGATCGTTCGTGAAACAGATTGCTCTGTTAACAGAAAGGTTATTCCTGGTATTTATGTTGAAAGCTTCTTAAACGACAGAGCTACAGCAGATTCCGATGAGAAGGAAAACATCCTGGAGCCACTTCAGGAGCGTATTACAGGTCGTTACCTTGCAGAAGACATCATCGATCCTGAAACAGGAAAGGTTGTTGTTGCAGCTAACCATCTTGTAACTCCATCAAGAGCTGAAGCTATCATGAAGACTGGAGTTGAGAAGGTCAAGATCAGAACAATCCTTACTTGTCGTTCACACCTCGGTGTCTGCGCAAGATGTTATGGTTCAAACATGGCTACAGGTCAGGCCGTTCAGGTCGGCGAAGCAGTTGGTATCATCGCTGCTCAGTCTATCGGTGAGCCTGGTACACAGCTGACCATGAGAACATTCCATACAGGTGGTGTCGCTGGTTCTAACATTACTCAGGGTCTTCCTCGAGTAGAAGAGCTTTTTGAGGCAAGAAAGCCTAAGATGCTTGCTGTACTTTCTGAGTTCGCAGGTGTCGTAAGTATCAATAAGACAGAAAAGAAGACTGAAATCGTCGTAACAGATGAGGAAGGTAATTCTAAGAGCTATCCACTTTCCAAGGACACTCGTATGAAGGTTCAGGAAGGTCAGCATGTTGCACTCGGTGAAGAACTTACAGAAGGTTCTGAGAACCCTCATGATATCGTTCGTATCCTCGGTGTAAGAGCTGTACAGGATTACATCCTTCGTGAAGTTCAGAAGGTTTACCGTATCCAGGGTGTAGATATCAATGATAAGCACATCGAGCTGATTGTACGTCAGATGCTGAAGAAGATCGTAGTTGATGAAGCTGGTGATTCTGATTTCCTCCCGGGCTCTACTGTAGATTCCATCGAATTTGCAGAAGTGAACGAAAGGCTTGAAGAAGAGGGTAAGAAGCCTGCTACAGGCACTCCAATTATCCTTGGTATTACAAAGTCTTCTCTGGCTACAAACTCCTGGCTGTCAGCTGCTTCCTTCCAGGAAACAACAAGAGTTCTGACCGAAGCTGCTATCAACGGTAAGATCGATCCATTAATCGGTCTTAAGGAGAACGTAATCTTAGGTAAGCTTATTCCAGCCGGTACTGGTATGAAGCGTTACCAGGATGTTAAGCTTGACACCGGAATCGACTACGATGCAATCGTAGAAGAGGAAGAGCGTAAGGCGGAAGAAGCATTATCTGATGAAGATTTCGATGATGATGCAGAATTCGTGGCAAGCGAAGAAACAGAAGAAGTTGTGAAGTAATTCTTGACAACTACATAAACTAAAGATATACTTTTAAGGTGCGCGGTCTACGCTTACGTAGATCTGCGCACCTTATTCAGTATTACTGAATGCAGCCGAAATTTTTATTCTAATTCCGGGAGGTGAAAAAATAAAATGCCAACATTCAATCAGTTAGTAAAGCAGGGCAGAAAGTCAGCAGTAAAGAAGTCAACAGCACCAGCTCTTCAGAAGAGTTTCAACTCTCTTCACAAGAAGTCTGTAGAAGTAGCTTCTCCTCAGAAGAGAGGCGTGTGCACAGCTGTTAAAACGGCAACTCCTAAGAAGCCAAACTCTGCTCTTAGAAAGATTGCCAGAGTACGTCTTTCCAATGGTATTGAGGTTACATCCTATATCCCTGGTGAAGGTCACAACCTTCAGGAGCACAGCGTTGTTCTCATCAGAGGTGGTAGAGTAAAGGATTTACCTGGTACCAGATATCATATTATCAGAGGTACACTGGATACTGCAGGTGTAGCAGACAGAAAGCAGGCTCGTTCTAAGTACGGTGCTAAGCGTCCAAAGCAGAAGTAATTCTGAATTACACAAGCAGAAGGCTTTTATAAGCCAGTAACACAATAATTTCACAATATCTGATTTAAAATTTAAAAATTTTTGAGTGCCGGAATTAGATTTAATCCGATGGCTGCAGGTTTAAAATATTTTCGAGCACGCACACAGAGAATTTTGTGAGTACCTATGAATTAATGATTATTAAGGAGGGAAGACCCGTGCCACGTAAAGGACATACTCAGAAAAGAGATGTATTACCAGATCCAATTTACAATAACAAGGTCGTTACCAAGCTTGTCAACAACATCATGTTAGACGGCAAGAAGGGCATTGCCCAGAAGATTGTATACGGAGCATTTGACAGAATTGCCGAGAAGTCTGGCAAGAATGCAATGGAAGTTTTTGAAGAAGCCATGAACAACATCATGCCTGTACTTGAAGTTAAGGCAAGACGTGTCGGCGGTGCTACATATCAGGTACCTATCGAGGTTAAGCCTGAGAGAAGACAGACACTTGCTTTAAGATGGCTTACAGCATATTCTCGTGTTAGAGGCGAGAAGACAATGGAAGAAAGACTCGCTAACGAGATCCTTGATGCTGCAAACAATACTGGCGCTTCAGTAAAGCGTAAGGAAGATATGCATAAGCAGGCTGATGCTAATAAGGCATTTGCTCATTACAGATTCTAATAGTATTTGTTTCTCATATTAAGGAGGTTAACCGATGGCAAAGAGAGAATATCCATTGGACAGAACCAGAAATATCGGAATTATGGCTCATATCGATGCTGGTAAGACAACATTAACAGAGCGTATTCTGTACTATACTGGTGTAAAGTATAAGATCGGTGATACTCATGATGGTACTGCTACCATGGACTGGATGGAACAGGAGCAGGAAAGAGGTATCACAATCACATCCGCTGCAACAACATGCCACTGGACAAGGGAATTTGAAACAAAGCCAATGCCAGGTGCATTAGAGCATCGTATCAACATCATCGATACTCCAGGACACGTAGACTTTACTGTAGAAGTAGAGCGTTCACTTCGTGTACTTGATGGAGCTGTCGGCGTATTTGATGCTCAGAACGGTGTTGAGCCACAGTCTGAAAACGTTTGGAGACAGGCTGATAAGTACAACGTTCCTCGTATCGCATTCATGAACAAGATGGATAAGATGGGCGCTGATTTCTTCGGTTCAACAAAGCAGCTTATTACAAAGCTTGGAAAGAATCCAGTTTGTGTTGAAATCCCTATCGGTAAGGAAGATTACTTCCAGGGTGTTGTAGACCTTTTCGAAATGAAGGCATACATCTACAACGATGAAAAGGGTGACAACATTTCTGTTGAAGACATCCCAGCTGATTTAGTTGATCAGGCTGAAGAATATCACACAAAGCTCGTTGAGCAGTGCTGTGATTTCGATGAAGATCTTATGATGCAGTACCTTGAAGGTGAAGAACCATCAGCAGATGAAATGAAGAAGGCATTAAGAAAGGCTACTATTGCCGGCGATGCTATCCCAGTTTACTGCGGAACTGCTTATAAGAACAAGGGTATCCAGAAGCTGTTAGATGGCATTATCGAGTTCATGCCAGCTCCAACAGATATCCCTGACTATAAAGCAACAGATATGGATGGAAATCCAGTAGATGTTGAAACAACTGATGATGCGCCATTCGCTGCTCTTGCATTCAAGATCATGACTGACCCATTCGTTGGTAAGCTCGCATTCTTCCGTGTTTACTCCGGAACACTGCAGAGCGGTTCTTATGTTCTTAACTCAACAAAGAACAAGAAGGAACGTGTAGGACGTCTCCTTCAGATGCACGCTAATGAAAGAAAAGAAATCCCAGAAGTTTTCTCCGGTGATATCGCTGCTGCTGTAGGCCTTAAGGTTACAGGTACAGGTGATACAATCTGTGATGAAAAGCGTCCTGTAGTCCTTGAGTCAATGGAATTCCCTGAGCCAGTTATCGAACTTGCTATCGAGCCAAAGACAAAGAATGACCAGGGTAAGATGGGTGAAGCTCTTGCGAAGCTCGCAGAAGAAGATCCGACTTTCCGTGCACATACAGATACAGAAACAGGCCAAACAATCATTGCTGGTATGGGTGAGCTTCACCTTGAGATCATCGTTGACCGTCTTCAGAGAGAATTCCACGTTGACGCTAATATCGGTGCTCCTCAGGTAGCTTACAAGGAATGCTTCACTAAGGCTGTAGACGTTGACTCTAAGTACGCTAAGCAGTCTGGTGGTCGTGGTCAGTACGGTCATTGTAAGGTTCGTTTCGAACCTATGGATGCAAACGCTGAAGAATCATTCAAGTTCGAGTCTGAAGTCGTTGGTGGTTCTATTCCTAAGGAATACATCCCAGCTGTCGGCGAAGGTATCGAAGAGGCTTCTCAGGCTGGTATCCTTGCTGGATTCCCAGTACTTGGTCTCCGTGCAGTAGTTTACGACGGTTCCTACCATGAAGTCGATTCTTCCGAAATGGCATTCCACATCGCTGGCTCTATGGCATTTAAAGAAGCTATGGCTAAGGCAGAACCTGCTATCCTCGAGCCAATTATGAAGGTTGAAGTTACAATGCCTGAGGAATACCTCGGTGATGTAATTGGTGACCTTAACTCTCGTCGTGGACGTATCGAGAAGATGGAAGATATCGGCGGCGGTAAGATGGTAACAGCTTTCGTTCCACTTGCTGAAATGTTCGGTTATGCTACAGACCTTCGTTCTAAGACACAGGGTCGTGGTAACTACTCCATGTTCTTCGATAAGTATGAGCAGGCTCCAAAGTCTGTTCAGGAGAAGGTTATTTCTGACAGAACTCACTAATTTAGTGAATTGTAGTTGAAATTACGTTCAAAATGAAATATAATTTATTTCAGCTATGAAAAGATGCCCAAGATGGCGTCTATATGGCGCCGGTTGAGGGCTTTACCCGATATCGGGCATATGAATCAATTGTTTGTTTATACAAGGAGGATTTTAAACAATGGCAAAGGCAAAATTCGAAAGATCAAAGCCACATGTTAACATCGGTACTATCGGTCACGTTGACCATGGTAAGACAACTCTTACAGCTGCTATCACTGCAGTTCTTGCTGACAGACTTGGCGCAGAACCAGCTGTACCTTTCGATCAGATCGATAAGGCTCCAGAAGAGAGAGAAAGAGGTATCACAATCTCTACTGCTCACGTTGAGTACGAAACAGAGAAGAGACATTACGCACACGTTGACTGCCCAGGACATGCTGACTACGTTAAGAACATGATCACTGGTGCTGCTCAGATGGATGCTGGTATCCTCGTAGTAGCTGCTACTGATGGTGTTATGGCTCAGACAAGAGAGCACATCCTGCTCGCTCGTCAGGTAGGCGTTCCTTACATCGTAGTATTCCTTAACAAGTGCGATATGGTTGATGATGACGAACTTCTTGACCTCGTAGAAATGGAAGTTAGAGAACTTCTTGACGAGTACGGATTCCCAGGCGATGATACACCAATCATTCGTGGTTCCGCTCTTAAGGCTCTTGAAGATCCAAAGGGCGAATGGGGTGACAAGGTTCTTGAGCTTATGCACACAATCGACGAGTACGTTCCAGATCCAGAAAGAGATACAGATAAGCCATTCCTTATGCCAGTAGAAGATGTATTCACAATCACAGGTCGTGGTACAGTAGCTACAGGTAGAGTTGAGCGTGGTGTTCTTCATCCAAACGATGAAGTCGAAATCGTTGGTATCACAGAAGAAATCCGTAAGGTTGTCTGCACATCTATGGAAATGTTCCGTAAGGTTCTTGACGAGGCTATGCCTGGTGATAACGTTGGTGTTCTTCTCCGTGGCGTTCAGAGAGACGAAATCGAAAGAGGACAGGTTATCGCTGCTCCAGGTTCCGTTACACCTCACCACAAGTTCACAGCTCAGGTTTACGTATTAACAAAGGACGAAGGTGGTCGTCATACTCCATTCTTCAACAACTACCGTCCTCAGTTCTACTTCAGAACAACAGATGTAACTGGTGTTATCAACCTTCCAGAAGGTACAGAAATGTGCATGCCTGGTGATAACGTAGAAATGACTATCGAACTTATCCATAAGGTTGCTATGGAGCAGGGTCTTCGTTTCGCTATCCGTGAGGGTGGTAGAACAGTTGGTTCTGGTGCCGTTGCAACAATCATCGAGTAATTCGATTATTAGTTTCAAACTAGCATATTTAAGGGTTTCGGGCTTCGGCCCGGGGCCCTTTTTGTATTTAGGGAAAGAATGACATTTGCCGGGAAATAATTGGTTCAAGTGTGAAAAGCGTAAAAACATGACGAAAAATTGCACAATTCTTGAGTATTTGATTACAAGGAAGAATATTTTTAGACTATATTGCGAAATTGACCAGTCTGGTTGTTTATCAGTTGTGAAAATGTAACAAATCGCGTGAAAAACAGCGAATTGTAGCATTTTTTTGTATACTTTTCTGTGGTCATGTATTATTATAATATTGTATGCGTATAAAGATTTCTGTGCACAAAAGTATAAACTAATTATAAAAAGTGTAAAAAAACACACAAGAAAATTATTGTACCTTCGGTAAATTGTGCTATAATTCTATTATACGAAACCCAAATTTGTGAAGTTAGAAGAGGAAAGCTATGGCTAAGATTAATATGACATGCCCATCATGTACGGCAGAATTCGAAGCAGATAATACGAAAGCAGTACATGAATGCCCATATTGTGGAGCAAAACTTGATATCACAAAGTATGGCAGCTACGATCAGCACAGCATTAATGAGTCTTTCATCAAGACAGGTAAGGCTGATGCTATGAAGAATGTGAACGTGGGCGGATCCGTTCAGGTTCATAAGGATAAGGGAAACACAAAGGCAGTTTTACTTACCACGATTGTTATTGCACTTATTGTCATTGTAGCAGGTGTATTTGTGGGATTTAAGATGGGCGGCGGAACAGCTCAGACAAACAATGATACTCATGCTGAGGCTGTATCCGGAGAGAATGAAATGGCTAAATAATCTGTTTGTTTTGTTAGAGGCCAGACAGATAGATTTAAAAAAATAAGAAGAGGGTAAGAGCGTATGGGAGACATTCTTGCAATTTCGGATTCAACAGATTTCCTTGAAGGTGCTTATATGCCATCTCCTTTTAAGGAGTTCGCGGCAGTAACACCAGGCGTAATCGCTGATATGTTCGGCGATCCAACACCGGGTTCTAATGATAAGATTACTACCGGTCAGAAGTTCGTTGTACCGAAAAACAGAGCAGTTTTTATTTACAATAAAGCTGAATTTGAAAATCTTATTACAGATCCAGGTACATATGAATACAGAAAATCCGATAATGGCATGAAGAATATCAGCGGAGCCAGTGTATCTCATATTGCATATATCACATTAAGTGAGATTCGCGACCTGAAGTACGGAACTGAGGGACTCGCTGAATATCCTGATATGTACTATGGATTAAATCTTGAGATTCGTTCCTTTGGTACGTATTCTATTCAGATTACCAATCCGGAAACATTTATCGTAAATTTCCTGCCATATAAGACAAGTAATTATTCTCTTGATGAGGATAGTGCACAGGAAATCATCAAGCCAGGATTCTTAACATCATTCCTGAATGCATGTACGGCTATGTCCGGACAGTATCGAATTGATGATTTTACTTATCATATGGATCTGATGCAGCAGACTGTTGCTGCTGATCCGGAAGCTGTTGCACAGTGGCCGGAAAGATACGGATTTACTGTAGCCCGTGTATTAGTAAAAAATATTAAATATTCATCTAATTCTATTGAACTGATTAAAGCAGCTGTAAGAAGAGGTATGATTCCAGGAGAAAGCAATCCTGATATCAACAGAATCGGACAGAATGTATTCGGTGGACCATCAGTTCCTCCGGTACCAGCTTCACATCCTGTAAAGAGACAGCCGGCACCGGCTCCTCAGCATACAGCACCACAGGCAGCTCCGGCACCCGCACCACAGGTAGCACCTGCTCATCAGGCAACTCCTGCATCTAAGGTCGCTCCACAGCCTGTTACAAATGAATCAGTACCTGTTGCGCCAGTTGTACAGGTTGCACCAGCTCCTAAGAAGCCGGCACCAGTACCTCAGGCAGCACCAGCACCAGCTCCAAAGGCTGAGAAAGCACAGACAAAGATGCCAGATGAATCATTAGCAGAGCTGCAGAGACAGCTTGCAGAACTTGAAGCAAAGTTATCCTCACTTGAAAGTATAGAACCGGTAGCTCCGGTAGTTTCAGCCACAGCAGAGGCTGTTACGGCTCCTGTTGAAGAAACAGTTGCCCAGGCTGAGGTTGTTACAGAAGAGCCTGTTGCTGATTCTCAGGTAGAGGAGATTGTTCCTGAACCTGTTGAAGAAATCAATGTGGAAGAAGTTGCAGTTGAACCTGTAGAAGAAGAGGCAGCTGAGGAAGTAGCTGTTGAAGCAATAGAAGAGGCACCTGTAGAAGAGGCTGCAGAACCAGTTGAAGAAGTAGCTGAAGCAGTGGAAGAAGCACCTGTAGAAGAGGCTGCAGAACCGGTTGAAGAAGTAGCTGAAGCAGTGGAAGAAGCACCTGTAGAAGAGACTGCAGAACCGGTTGAAGAAGTAGCCGAAGCAGTGGAAGAAGCACCTGTAGAAGAGACTGCAGAACCGGTTGAAGAAGTAGCTGAAGCAGTGGAAGAGGCACCTGTAGAAGAGGCTGCAGAACCGGTTGAAGAAGTAGCTGAAGCAGTGGAAGAAGCACCTGTAGAAGAAGTTGCAGAGCCAGTTGCTCCGGCTGTTGAAGAAGTTACTGATGCCGTAGAAGAGCAGGTTGCTGAAGAAGAAGTGGAAGATTCCGTAGAAGAAGTTGTTCTTGAGGAAGCTCCTGTTGTTGATGAAGCAATTGCAGCTGCAGAGGCAGTAGAAGAAGTAGCAGAACCTGTTGAAGAGGCAGTAGAAGAAGCAGCAGAACCTGTTGAAGAAGCAGTAGAAGAAGTGGCTGAAGAAGCGCCTGTAGAAGAGGTTGCTGAGGAAGCATCAGCTGTTGATTCTAAGCTTAATATGCAGCTTGAGTTTGTTCAGAAGCTGAATGAGTTATATCAGGCAGGCGTTCTGACTAAGGAAGAGTTTGATGCAAAGAAGAAGGAAGTCCTTGGCCTTTAATCAGACTAAATAAAAGGAATTTGAGAAGGAGATCGCGAAGGCGGTCTCCTTTTTTGGCGCAGAGGCGGCGGAATTTGCTTGTCTGTTACACGATTTAGGCATATAATGAGTTCAATACATTTGAAACGGAGTTATATATGCAATTTGCAACAGTTTATGTTGAGATTAACATTTTTTGCATTATCATAATATGGATTATTACAGGGTTCTTCAGAAGATCAGTACAGAAGGTCTCAATAAGCTTCTTTATTCAGCTGGCAGTGGCAATGATTGTATTTATTGCTTCAGATTGTCTGTGGTACCTATGTGATCAGGATGTGATTGCGAAGAACAGAATTGTCAGCTATATATTGAAATCACTGTATTTCTTAGGGTGCACATACGTCTGCTACTTTGCCTTTGAATACTTTGAGACGGACCGTGAGTCAATGCTGGCAGATACCATTGGGAAGAGATTGGCATTTGCCGTGCCAACATTACTTCATGTTATTCTGATGGTTGTGAATGTGAAGACCGGTATATTCTTTACGATTGATGAGAATGTTGTTTACGACAGAGGACCGTTTTTCGCTCTTCAGTACGTCTTTGATTATCTATACATTGGTGCGGCAACTTATAGAGGAATCGCGGCTCTGTTAAAGGATAAGAGCTATATTGACAGGGACAGGGTAGCAGAATTTGCCTTTCTGCCATTCTTTCCAGGTGCAGCCGGTGTGATTCAGTATTTTCACTGGCGACTTCCTGTTCTGGCTCCGGCTGGGACGATTGCACTGATGGTAATTGTTCTTGCGACAATTGAATTGAGTGTTACAATTGATCCTCTGACACAGATTATGAATCGAAAGAAGTTCTTATCGACGCTGTCAAGGAAGATGAAAGTGGATAATGAGGGGCGCCTGTATCTGTTTATGATTGATGTGGATTACTTTAAGACAATAAATGACACGTACGGTCATGTAGAGGGAGACAGAGCACTGGTAAGAGTTGGTAAGGCACTTAGAGAAGCCTGCGAAGCTTTTGGAAAATCCGCTGTTCCAGCAAGATATGGCGGAGATGAATTTGCCATTCTGTTTGAGAGCGATGCAACGGACGCGAAGACGATGATGATTCAGGCAATCGAAGAGAGTATGAACTTGGAAAATGTCACTTTTGCATCAGGATACGAGTTGAAGCTGAGCGTCGGTGGAATAGTCTACAACAGTGGAATTCATACGGTCAGGGAGTTTTTTAATCTTGCTGATACAGAACTCTATGTTGTTAAGAACAAGAGACACAGAGATGGTGCTTTACGATAAAAATCATGTTGAATTAAAAGAACAGCCTTTGTACCGACCCCCAAAAGTTAGACCAAAAATCTAACATTTGGAGGTCGGTATTTTTATGTCTAAGTATTCTTTTGAATTCAAAAAGAAAGTTGTCAAAG
>CACZJL010000011.1 GCA_902781505.1 uncultured Lachnospiraceae bacterium
TCCTCCCTTGTTTTGTTTTTTCGCAAAAATAACTTTATCACAAAGAAGGATGTTCTTTTTTATTAATTCAATTTTCCGAGTGAAATTTTACTCTAGCCAATTTTGGTATTATTTGATTCAAAGATAATTAGAAATAATGATATTAGTTTATCAAAATATTCATCTCTGTTAAGTAATCACAGTGGTGATGTGATAAAATAGAAGCACAAAAATTAAATACAGGGGTACTATCATGGATTTAGACCATAATGGACGTGAAGACACATTCTTTGAAATGTGGGCTAATGAGCAAATCGTTAATTTGAATAATGAAATTGTCGAGCTTAAGAATGCTATGAAAGAATTGCAGACACAGATTGACGCTAGAAAACAGTATATTATTGAACTTAACAATTCCGAGGACGCGAATGAAGAAATATTTCTGTCTTCAAAAGAAGAGGGAGGATTTGTTAAGGATGAAGTAGAGAGACTTACTGTTATATTAAATTCAGAATATGAATCTTATAACACAAAACAAAATAAAGTCTGGTCTGATGAACAATTATTATCAGAATTCAAAGAGGCATTGAAGGATTATCAGAAATCCGTTATGTACGCGGAGGACAGAAAGATGGTCATTGACCGTCTGGAATCAGCATACAAGGTAATGGCACAGGATCCTGAATATGCAAGACAGGAAATTATTGAACTTCTTATCTATTTAAAGAAATAAGTGCTATAATGATTTCCTAAACTGGAATGTTTCACGTGAAACATTCCGGGTTAAAAAGTATCAGACAACAATGTTTCACGTGAAACATTTAAATTCAAACCCAAAATGGCATAATGTTTCACGTGAAACATTTTTATGAAAGTTTTTTTTTGTAGGGTTGAGCCAACAGTAGGATTTATTATGGAAAGAATTATTGCAATTGCTAATCAAAAGGGTGGCGTTGGTAAGACAACAACCACAATTAATCTTTCTGCGTGCCTGGCTGAGAAAGGCAAGAAGGTTCTTGTCGTAGATATCGATCCACAGGGAAATACTACATCAGGACTTGGTATTGATAAGCGCTCAGAGACAAAAACAACCTATGAACTTCTGTTACAGGAAATCACTGCAAGAGAAGCTATTCATAAGGATGTATTTGAAAACCTGGATATCATTCCATCCAATGTAAACCTGGCAGGAGCAGAAATTGATCTGATTGATATCGAACACAGAGAATATGTGCTGCGAGATGCACTGAAGGAAGTGGAAGATGATTATGATTTCATTATCATGGATTGTCCACCATCTCTTTCCATGCTTACAGTAAACGCGATGACCGCGGCAGATACTGTACTGGTGCCAATTCAGTGTGAATACTATGCGCTGGAAGGCTTAACACAGCTGATTCATACGATTGGTCTGGTTCAGAAGAAACTGAATCCTTCGCTTGAACTGGAAGGCGTAGTCTTCACAATGTACGATTCAAGAACAAATCTTTCTCTTCAGGTCGTTGAAAATGTTAAGGATAATCTGACAACGAATATTTACAAGACAATCATTCCGAGAAATGTTCGACTTGCGGAAGCACCATCTTACGGGCTTCCAATCAATCGTTACGATACAAAGTCTGCAGGTGCAGAGAGCTATCGTGAATTAGCGGATGAAGTAATTAATCGTGGAAAAGAGTGAGGATTATCATGGCACAGGCTAAGAAGAATACAAAAACAACAGGTGCAAAGGAACCTGCAACAAAGAGCAAAGCAAAAACAACTTCAAAGACTCCTGCAAGAAGCAAAACTTCAAGAGGTCTTGGAAGAGGCTTAGCATCTTTGATTCCGGATTCCATGCCGGTAATTCCTGCATCGGAAGAAAAACCGAAGGTACAGGAAGTTGTAAAAGAGGTTATTAAGGAAGTCGTAAAGGAAGTTCCGGTTCCTGCAGATACGGTCGTAAAGCTGGCTCTGATTGAACCGAACAGAGAACAGCCGAGAAAAGAATTTGACGAGGATGCCCTTTATGAACTGTCGGAATCCATTAAGCAGTTTGGCGTTATTCAGCCAATTGTGGTTCAGAAAAAAGGTAAATTCTATGAGATTATTGCAGGTGAACGCCGCTGGAGAGCCGCTAAACTTGCAGGCCTCAAGGAAGTTCCTGTTGTAATTAAAGAATATACGGAAAGAGAACGGATGGAAATTGCTCTGATTGAAAATATTCAGAGAGAAGATTTAAATCCGATTGAAGAAGCTTTAGCATTTGAACAGCTGATTAAAACCTATAAGTTAAAGCAGGATGAAGTTGCAGAGCGTGTTTCAAAGTCGCGAGCTGCAGTAACCAATTCCCTTCGTCTTCTGAAACTTGACAGACGGGTACAGGAAATGGTTATGGAAGGAAAGCTTTCCAACGGTCACGCAAGAGCGTTGCTCGCAGTTGAGGATGGAAATGATCAATTTACACTGGCAGAAATCGTCTTTGACCAGAACTTATCGGTAAGAGATACGGAACGACTGGTTAAGAACAGCCTCAAGCCATCGAAGGAGAAAGAAATTCCAAAAGATGATTTCATCTATCGAAATGCAGAAGATATCCTTAATTCATCGATTGGTACAAAGGTTACAATTAAAAACCGAAACAATAATAAGGGTAAGATTGAAATCGATTATTACTCAAAGGAAGACTTTGAGCGTATCATGAAAATTTTAAAGAGGTAAGGGGAACAATATGCAACAAGTAATGGACTTTTGTAATCAGTATTTAGTATTCATTGTGGCAGGACTTGCAGCAATTACGCTGATTTCCTTCATTCTTGCGATTGTCGCAATTGCGAAAGCGTCAAAAATGAAAAAGAAATACCTGGAATTCATGAAAGATTCCGACGGCAAGTCTATTGAGCATTTGATTACAAGCAATCTTGAAGATATCGCAGGTCTGCGCACAGATTCAGAAAAAGCGACAGATGCAATCAAAGATATTTATGGAAAGCTTGCAAATTGCTATTGCAAGGCGGGACTTGTTAAGTATGATGCTTACAATGAAATGGGCGGAAAGCTAAGTTTCGCCTTAACTCTTCTTGATAAGAGAGATAATGGATTCATTCTTAATGTTATGCACAGCAACACAGGCTGTTTCGCATATATCAAAGAAGTTGTCACAGGACAGACTTACATCGAACTTGGAACGGAAGAAGCAGATTCTTTAAAAAGAGCTCTTGCCGGAAAATGGGGAGATGTGGATTTAAGTCCTGCAGTGAATGACGAAATTCAGAAAGACAAAATGTAATTTGGAGGATCAAAGTAATGTTAGACATTAAATTTGTCAGAGAAAACCCTGAAATTGTAAAGGAAAATATTAAGAAAAAGTACCAGGATGCAAAACTTCCTCTTGTTGATGAAGTAATCGAACTTGATGAAATTGCAAGAAATGCACAGACAGAAGCTGATGAACTCAAGGCTAAGAAAAACGCCCTTTCTAAGCAGATTGGCGGCTTCATGAAGGAAGGCAAGAAGGACGAAGCTGAGAAGGTTAAGGCTGAAGTTGCTGAATTCGCAGACAGAATTAAGGAATTAGAAGAGAAGCAGGCTAATGCAGAAGAAAAGCGTCTTGCAGATATGATGAGAATTCCTAATATTATCGATCCATCTGTACCACTTGGTCCGGATGATTCCTATAACGTTGAAATCGAAAAGTTCGGTGAGCCAGTTGTTCCTGACTTTGAGATTCCTTACCACACAGAGATTATGGAATCTTTTAATGGTGTAGATATGGAAGCTGCAGGTAAGGTTGCAGGTAACGGTTTCTACTACCTCATGGGTGATATCGCAAGACTTCACAGTGCAGTTATCTCTTATGCAAGAGACTTTATGATTGACAGAGGTTTCACTTATGTTGTTCCTCCTTTCATGATCCATGGCAATGTTGTAAGCGGTGTTATGAGCTTTGACGAGATGGATGCAATGATGTACAAGATTGAGGGAGAAGATCTCTACCTCATCGGTACTTCTGAGCATTCCATGATCGGTAAGTTCATTGATACAATCACACCTGCTGAACAACTCCCGCTTACCTACACATCTTACTCTCCATGCTTCCGTAAGGAGAAGGGTGCTCATGGTATTGAAGAGCGTGGTGTATATCGTATTCACCAGTTCGAAAAGCAGGAAATGATCGTCGTTTGTAAGCCGGAAGATGCAGATATGTGGTATGACAAGCTCTGGACTAATACAGTAGATCTCTTCAGATCTATGGAAATTCCAGTTCGTACATTAAACTGCTGTTCCGGTGACCTTGCAGACCTCAAGGTTAAGTCTCTTGACGTTGAAGCATGGAGCCCAAGACAGAAGAAGTACTTCGAAGTTGGTTCCTGCTCTAACTTAGGTGATGCACAGGCAAGAAGATTAAAAATCAGAGTAAAGGGCGAAGATGGTCAGAAGTACTTCGCTACAACGCTGAACAATACTGTAGTTGCTCCACCAAGAATGCTGATTGCTTTCCTTGAGAATCACCTTCAGGCTGATGGCTCTGTAACAATTCCTAAGGTACTTCAGCCATACATGGGTGGCAAGGAAGTTCTTGTACCAAAGAATAAGTAATTTACGAGACTCAAGTTATCCTGAAAGATAAGTGCAAAGGTAAGCAAAAATGTGGATCATTTCTGCTAAGAGGGAGTGCCAATGGGGATAAACAGTTCACCGTTTGATAAATTCTATCCGGGTGGGGAGTTGGTCAAAACGAGTCGTGAGGTATATGGTTACTACAATGGTGCCTATATCTGCGTAAACAATCCTGTACCGGGTATTTACAAAAACTGTCAGGTTAAGGTTGCAGTGAGCAAGCTTTCAGATCTCGCTATCAGCGAAGTGAAGGAAGCACTTGCTGCTGAATCTGGCCTGAAAAGATATTATTTATCATGCGATATGAAAGAACATTCTGTTACGGTAACGTTAAAGCAATGTCTGACACCTATCGAAACAGTGCGCCATCTGCAGGAAGCCACGGATCTGGTAATCGGCGTGTTGGAGACAAGAGGGGTCTCTTCCGGCTGTGAAATCTGTGGAACTCCTGGAGAAGTATCGTTTGAACAATTAAGGGAAGATGCGGTTCGAACCGCTCTCTGCCCGGCATGTCTTGCCGGAATGAAGAGAAAGAAAAATTAAAAGTAAAGGGGAAAAGGGGAAAATGAAATTTCTAGACCAATGTTTTACAAGTGGCAGAATGACAAGAAAGCCCGGCCGTGCATATGGTTATTATAACGGAGCCTGGGTGGAGGCCGTGTACGAAACAGGTACCAATTCAAGCAGGCCGCTGTTAAAAATCGCATTCTCGCAGATTACACCAGAAGCTAAGTCGGCTGTTATCGATGCAGTTGGTGAAGATTCAATCTTAAAGAAATATGCAACGATAAAACGATGGAATGAACACAGTGTCATATTTGATTTCAAGGTGGATCTGATTGCAAAGAATAATGCAAGAAATGTGATGCTTGCGGCAGATACAGTTATAACAATTCTTGGCAGATTTGGAATCAGCAGTGGTTGTGAGGTATGTGGAAATCCGGATTCTGTAGAGTTCTTTGATATTAAATCAGCCTATGGAGTAAGAACGGTAGCTCCACTTTGTCCGGCATGTGCACAGGCAGCATATCAGCAAACAGTAGCAGAAGCTGAAAATGCCAGAACTGAGAACAGTAATTTCTTTATGGGACTCATCTTTAAGAATATGTCATCAATCAATACGGCTGCAGGAATTACAGGAGAATATTATAAATGGCTGGTGCTTGATATGCTCAGCTACGTGGTAACAGCGATTTTTCTGTTCTATTCAGCAGTACAGACCCGCATGGGCAAATTTAAATTCGATAAAGCATGATTTTAGTCGCGCTGGGGGAGGTATGACAAAGGAAAGGTAACGTCCTGTTTCATTCCGCTCCATATCTTGAAACAGATCGTAAAAGAGGAGGATATCGAATTTCGATATCCTCCTCTTTAAGGTATGGAGAGTATGAATGTGGCGACTACTAGCCGCCGCACTAAGCAAATTTAAGGTGCATGCGATGTTATTGGAAATCAATTACATCGCACCATTTTTCGAGAAGATCTTTCTCTTCAGGGCGATTCTTTGTGAGCTGTGCAGCTGCAACAATAGGCAGCCACTCCTGTACATAGGACTCTTTTGTTCCTGTCTTCTCGCAGAAGATCTTCAGATACTTTTTGGCATCTTCTTCGGACTTTAAAGCCAGAAGAAGGTAAGTTCTTGCGATGTCTGCAGAAGCGTTGCCCTGGGTTGCGTGAACCCAGTCACAAACGTGGAAGTGGCCGCGCTTGTCGACAATAATGTTTTCCGGGCTATAGTCACCGTGCAGGAGTTTGGTGTGCTTGTGCATGCCGGAAAGTTTTGTCAGGAGTTCATATTTAACATTACTGTCGAGGTCTGTTTCTTCAATCAAACGGATATACTTATCAGTGAGGCGGCCTAAAAGAGGATTGGACTTCTTGTTCATATCAATCTGGTAGATTACCATCTTCTCTAAAAGCTTGTCCTTCTCCTTAGGTTTCTTTTCCATCAGTTCTGCAAGAGTTGTGCC
The DNA here is from genome assembly GCA_902781505.1 of uncultured Lachnospiraceae bacterium. Taxonomy (GTDB): domain Bacteria; phylum Bacillota; class Clostridia; order Lachnospirales; family Lachnospiraceae; genus UBA4285. The sequence continues at coordinate 6,549 of CACZJL010000011.1, forward strand.
CTCGATGTACTCAGACTGAATGTACCATTGTTCATCCTGAACACCAAGACTAAGCAACTTTGGAATAGGCATTCCGGCGTCCTCAACACGAGCAGTATTTAAAGCTTCGTAGAGAACGTCTGTCTTCGAATAATCTTTGGCAAATACCTTAACGGCAGTGCCATCTACAAGATAAACATCTTTTTTATTACCCTTATGAATTAACTTTTCAAACTTCATAACCGTTACCTCCGTAATAATCAACCAAGTACTTTCTTAACACGTGCATCGAGTTCCTTCTCTGTCAGGAACTTACCGTAGTAGGCCTTAACATAAAGAGCCTTTAACTCGGAAATCAGTGGGTAACGAGGGTTTGCACCTGTGCACTGATCATCGAAAGCACACTCAGACATCTCATCAAGAGTCTTTAAGAAGGCTTCTTCAGTAACATTGTAGTCAGCCATGGTTGGCTTAATTCCAACCTTAACCTTCAGGTCTTCAATAGCCTGTAAGAGGTTCTCGAACTTCTCTTCCTTTGTCGTGCCCTTGATTCCGAGGAAATCAGCGCATTCAACGTAACGGTCGAGAGTATGAGGATATTCGTACTGAGGGAAGGTTCCCATCTTGGTTGGCACGTCAGCAGCGTTGAAACGCATGATATCCGTAAGGACAAGAGCATTGGCCACACCATGAGGAATGTGGTGGTAAGCCCCCATCTTATGAGCAAGAGAATGGCTGATTCCGAGGAATGCATTGGCAAATGCCATGCCGGCCATTGTACTTGCCTGAGCCATTTTCTCACGTGCTTTTGGTGAAGCAGCGCCCTTCTCATAAGCCTCAGGGAGGTATTCGAAGATGGTCTTCATAGCCTGGAGAGCCAAACCATCTGTATATTCAGTAGCCATAACAGAAGCATAAGCTTCAAGAGCGTGGCTTAATGCATCAATACCGGATGAAGAAGTTAAGCCCTTTGGCTGATTCATCATCATATCAGCATCTATGATAGCCATCTTAGGAAGAAGCTCGTAGTCTGCAAGTGGATACTTGATTCCAGAGTTCTGATCTGTGATAACGGCAAATGGTGTTACCTCAGAACCAGTACCGGAAGATGTAGGAATTGCAACGAAGTATGCCTTCTCACCCATCTTTGGGAAAGCATAAATACGCTTTCTGATATCCATGAAGCGCATTGCCATATCCTGGAAATCCACTTCCGGATGCTCGTAGAGAACCCACATGATCTTACCTGCATCCATAGCGGAACCGCCGCCGATTGCGAGGATGACATCAGGCTCGAAGAGTCTCATCTGAGCTGCACCTTCTTCAGCAGAAGCGAGGCTTGGATCTGGAGCTACATTATAGAATGTAGTATGAACGATGCCCATTGCATCGAGTTTGTCTGTGATGTTCTTTGTGTAACCATTCTTGTAAAGGAAGGAGTCGGTAACGATGAAGGCACGCTTCTTGCCCATGATGGTGCCGAGTTCATCAAGCGCAACCGGCAGGCATCCTTTCTTAAAGTAAACCTTTTCCGGTGCACGGAACCAAAGCATATTCTCTCTCCTTTCAGCAACGGTCTTAATGTTAAGCAGATGTTTTAAAGTAACATTTTCCGATACAGAGTTGCCGCCCCAAGAGCCGCAGCCCAGTGTCAGAGAAGGATTCATATCAAAGTTATAAATATCACCGATACCACCCTGTGAAGATGGAGTATTTACAAGGATTCGGCAGGTCTTCATGGCCTTCTCGAAGGTGTTAAGCTTCTCCTGCTCGTTCACAACATCGAGGTAAATGCTGGATGTATGGCCGTAACCACCGTCAGCTACGAGACGTTCAGCCTTAGCAACAGCATCTGTAAAATCCTTACTCTTATACATGGCAAGAACCGGAGAAAGCTTCTCATGAGCGAATTCCTCAGAAGGCTCAACGCTTGTAACCTCACCAATCAGAATCTTTGTTGCAGGATCAACCTTCACACCGGCAAGTGCTGCGATGTTGAAAGCGCTCTGACCAACAATCTTAGCGTTAACGGAACCGTTGATGATGATGGTCTTTCTGACCTTGTCAATCTCATCCTTCTTTAAGAAGTAGCAGCCTCTTGATTCGAATTCCTTCTTTACATCATTATAGATAGAAGCGTCTACGATTGTGGACTGCTCGGAAGCACAAATCATACCATTATCAAATGTCTTACTGTGAATGATAGAGTTAACAGCAAGCAGGATATTGGCACTCTTATCGATGATGGCAGGTGTGTTACCGGGACCAACACCGATTGCAGGCTTTCCTGAAGAGTAAGCTGCATTCACCATACCAGGACCACCGGTCGCAAGGATGATATCTGCTTCTTTCATTAAGATATTTGTAAGTTCAAGACTTGGAACATCAATCCAGCCGATGATTCCCTCCGGAGCTCCTGCAGCGATTGCTGCATCAAGAACAACCTTAGCAGCAGCGATGGTGCTCTTCTTAGCTCTTGGGTGAGGGCTGATGATGATACCATTTCTTGTCTTTAAGCACATGAGGGCTTTGAAGATGGCAGTAGATGTCGGGTTTGTTGTTGGAATAACAGCAGCAACAACACCGAGAGGCTCGGCAATTCTTCTTGTTCCCATTGCCTTGTTCTCTTCAAGAATGCCACAGGTCTTTGCGTCACGGTACTTATTGTAAATATACTCGGATGCAAAGTGGTTCTTGATAACCTTATCTTCGATTACACCCATTCCGGTCTCTTCAACTGCTAACTTAGCCAGTGGAATTCTTTCCTGGTTTGCAGCAATTGCAGCGGCACGGAAGATCTTATCGACCTGTTCCTGAGAATAGGAAGCAAAAATCTTCTGAGCTTCCTTTACTTCTGTCAGCTTTTTCTCAAAAGCCTCGACAGTGTCTACAATGTAAGACTCTTTCTTACCAGCCATTTCAAGTTCCTCCTGTACAAAACTGTAATTTGTTATTTATTTAACAATTACAAGATACAACAGGTACGCCTCAATTGTCAATAAATTAACGATAATAATTTTGCACAAATATTTTCTATTTTTGCAGTCGTTTTGTTCAAGATTTACATTTGCTTACATTCCGTGTATTCTATATTTAAAGAGCGAAGAAACGAAAGGAATGGATATGAATCAATATTTACCGTCATTAGGTTTCGAAGGATTCAATTCTGAGAAAGAGAGTGCGCTGATTCTGCGGGAAATCGAGAAGCAGATGGGTGCCGGTCAGTTTGTAAAAAACGAGAAATTCCAGCGCGGAGCCACGGTGATTCCTGTAAGCAAGTCAACAGGACTCTATGTCTACGGCCGATTTACGGGAAGTAAATTTACATTTGAATATTATTTTCCTTTTGTAATTGCACAGGAGAAAACGCCAAATGATACTTTAAGCGTCAGCAGGCATACATTTGCCGAGAGCTATTCTGCAGTCTGCGACGAGTTAAAAGCTGGTGTTTCCCTGATCTTCCATCTGGAAAATGTCCTTGATTACCTTGCCTATATAGAGAATGCACCGGACCCCTCTCCTTTAAAGAAGTTTGATATCGACAGACGTTCCGATGCAGAGGAGGCAACGCTTCATAAAAAAGAGGTATCACTGTCAGCATTAGCACTTGAAGGAACCATCATCATGCCGCTTCATCCGGCTAAGCATTCCGTGCCTGGAGGAAAGGAGCGGTCTTATGAGAACCTGATGAAGAAGGCGCAGAGCGGTGACGAAGCTGCGATTGAGAAGATTTCCATGACTGATTTAAATATCTATACCTCTCTTACAAAGCGTATCGGCAGAGAAGATATCCTGACAATTGTTGATACATCCTTCATGCCGGTTGGAATAGAATGCGATCAGTATATGGCCGTTGGTGAGATTAAGGAAGTTCGCTTTGAAACCAATAATTTTACCGGAGAAGAGATTGTGCTGATGCAGTTGGATTGCAACGGAATCAATTGTACGATGGCGATAGCAAGAAAAGATCTCCTTGGAGAACCGGCGGTCGGAAGAAGATTTAGGGGTCAGATCTGGCTCCAGGGTTTTGTGTGGTTTTAAAGATGTCCGCTGGTCAAAGAATCAATATACATAGAAAACTCCCGCAGATTGTAGATTCTGCGGGAGTTTTTATAAGAGGCGAAAGCACCTGAATATTACTGCGGAAGGAAGTAGGTTACGAGTCCGTAAACTACTAGGAAACCGGTGAAGAGCGGAAGTATATACTTAAAGTAGAACTTGAGCTTAGGCGAGATTTTGAGACCTTCACCAGCGTTTACTTCCTTCAGATAATTGTCAAATCCCCAACCGAACTTCCAGCAGCAGAAAACTGCAACAAGGAAGGAACCGACCGGAAGACAGATGTTTGAAACATAGAAATCTTCAAGATCCATGATGGAATTACCGGCACGAAGTGGTTCAAAGGCGCTCCAAACGTTGAAGCCAAGCGCACATGGAACAGAAAGAACAGCAAGGAGGATTCCATTAATAAGTCCTGCCTTTTTTCTGTCTGCGTGCTTTAAGTCAATTGCAAAGGACTGAATGTTCTCAAATACACCGATCATCGTGGATAATGCAGCAAATGCCAGGAATAAGAAGAACAGACTTCCCCAGATACGTCCAAATGCCATTCCGGAGAACACACGTGGAAGAGTAAGGAAAATCAGACTTGGTCCGGCAGTTGGTTCAATACCATAAGCGAAGCAGGCAGGGAAGATAATCAGTCCTGCTGTAATGGCTACGAAGGTATCGAGTGCTGTAACGATAATAGCTTCTCCTGCAAGAGAACGCTTCTTATCAATGTAGGAACCGAAAATTTCCATACCGCCCATTCCGACGGAAAGCGTAAAGAACGCCTGATTTAATGCAGCATAACAGCTGTTCCAGAGACTATTTTCCGTGAGCTTTTCAACCGAAGGCTTTAAATAGAAGGAAAGGCCTTCTGAAGCACCCGGAAGAGTCAGGCTTCGGATACCTAAAACTACCATAATAAGGATCAGTGCTGTCATCATGACTTTTGTGATTTTCTCAACAGAGTTCTGAAGTCCCTGACTGCAAACAAATGCGGTAATTGCGACAATGATTAACATGCAGGTCACAAGAATCTTTGGACTTGCCATCATATTGGTATTGATGTCCTTGATTGCTTCGGTAGAAAGACCTTCAAACTTTCCGGTAATCATCAGACACATATAGTAGAGAATCCATCCGGAGATAACAGAATAGAACATTAACAGCACATAATTGCCGGCCATTGCGAAATATCCGGCGATATGCCAGCGGCCACCTTCAGGTTCGAGATCTTTGTAGGCTGGCAGGATACTCTTGTGTGTCGCTCGTCCTATGGAATATTCCATTGTCATAATCGGAATTCCAAGAAGTAAAAGAAATAAAATGTAGATGAGTACGAACAATCCGCCTCCGTACTGGCCGGTAATGTATGGAAATCTCCAGACATTGCCAAGACCGATTGCGCATCCTGCAGAAAGCAGAATGAATCCAAGTCGTGACCCTAAGGTCTCCCTGTTTTTCATAAAACAAACCTCTCAAAAATAAAGTTGCTATTGCTGTAAGCCGCGTGTTTCCTGACGACTTCATCACTATAAAGCGTAACGCTTTTATGTAGCAAACTTAAAAAATATAATACGCGTATTATAATACGAATTGCAAATAATAGCAAGACACAGGGAATATGTAATGTTCGGGACGTTAATACTGCGTTATGTGAGAAATTACAAAAAAATTCAAAAATAACTTGCAATCTTTAGAACATCCTGCTAATATAATGACAGAGATTAAAACAACCAATACTTAATTTGATCCTCAAAATCCTTTCTTCATATGCTCCGCAGTGACTGCCAGGTCATTGCGGAGTAAATATTTCTACCGTCATTTTCACCAAAAGTGGAAACGACATCTGTCTGTGTCTGGATTTTTTTAGAAACAATTCCTTGAAAATTATAAACATATCATGTATTATGGGAATGACGATGTAAGCGCTTTCAGTAATGAGGCGCAGGGTCGCAATTAATTTAGGCTGATTTATTTAAGGAGGGCCAACCATGAAAGCATTTATGGATAAAGATTTCATGCTAAACACAGAGACTGCGAAGCATATGTTCCACGATTACGCAGAATCTCTGCCAATCATTGATTATCATTGCCACATTTCTCCAAAGGAAATCTACGAAGACCGTAGATACAACAACATCGCTGAAGTATGGCTCGGCGGTAAGAATCCTGATGGTTCTTATTTCGGTGACCACTATAAGTGGAGAGTTATGCGTTCTAACGGAGTTCCGGAAGATAAGATCACTGGTGATGCTCCGGCTTACGAGAAGTTTGTTGAATTTGCTAAGGCTCTTGAGATGGCAGTTGGTAACCCAATGTACGTTTGGTCCAACCTTGAACTTCATAAGTACTTCGGAATCGAAGAGCCATTAACAGTAGAAAACGCTAAGGCTATCTGGGATAAGACAACTGATATGCTTCAGAACGATCCAGATCTTACTGTTCGTGGTATCATCCGCAAGTCTAACGTTGCATTCATCGGTACAACTGATGATCCAATCGACACACTTGAATGGCATGAGAAGCTTGCTGAAATCAAGGATCTTGGTTTCCAGGTATGTCCATCATTCCGTCCTGACAAGGCAATCAATATCCAGAAGGAAGGCTTCGCTGACTACATTAAGAAGCTCGCTGAAGTTGCTGGTATGGCTGCTCCTAAGACAACTCAGGATGTTATCGATGCACTTTACAACAGAATTGATTTCTTCAAGGCGCACGGCTGCAAGGCTTCCGATCACGGAATTGACTATGTAATGTACCGTCCAGCTACAATGGCTGAGTGCGACGCTGCATTTGCCAAGGCTATGTCTGGTGAGCAGGTAACTGTTGAAGAGGCTGAAAAGTATCAGACAGCTATCCTTTCCGCTCTTGCTAAGAAGTATCACAAGGAAGGCATCGTAATGGAAATCCATTACTCATGCACACGTGATAACAATAAGAAGATGTTCAAAATCGAAGGACCTGATACAGGTTTCGATATGATCAAGAAGACAGTATCCGGCGATAACATGGCTGCATTCTTCTCTTCATTAAATGAGACAGACGAGCTTCCAAAGACAATCGTATTCTCACTTGATGACGGTGACTACAGACAGATCGTTACAACACTTGGCTGCTTCCAGTCTCCTGAAGTTCCGGGAAAGATGCAGTTTGGTGCTGCTTGGTGGTTCCAGGATACAAAGAACGGCAACTTAAAGCAGTTCAATGACCTTGCTGAGTTAGGCCTCTTAGGCAACATGGCTGGTATGCTTACAGACTCACGTTCCTTCCTTTCCTACACGAGACATGACTACTTCAGAAGACTCTTCTGTAACTACGTTGGTGACTTAGTAGAAAACGGTGAGTATCCAAACATCGATTCTTCTCTTAAGAAGTTAGCTGAGGGTGTTTCTTACTACAATGCTAAGAGATATTTTGGTATTGACTAATTCATACAAATGCTTTAATTTGGAATTAGAGATTTGTACGTAAATAAACGTGGCTGATAAGAAGCGGTAGTGGAGACATTACTGCTTCTTACACTGTGGTCTTTTTCAGGGTATCCCTGAGAAGAAGGAAATTAAGTTTAGTTACAGTGGAAACACTGCCGCTTATAATGAAAAAAGGAGAAATAAAATGGCAAAGCTTAATTATGACGTTTTAAAGAAGTCCGGATATGACGGTTATGTTCTGGACAAGGGCGCAGCTCCTGTAAAGGTTCTGCAGTTTGGTGAAGGTAACTTCCTTCGTGCATTCGTTGACTACTGGTTCGATATGTCCAACGAAAAGGCTGACTTCAACGGTAAGGTTGCACTTGTACAGCCTATCGCTCAGGGTCTTACACCATACATAAATGCTCAGGAAGGTCTCTACACTCTGTACCTTCGTGGTTCTGAGAATGGCGAGAAGGTTGACAGAAAGAGAGTTATCACTTGTGTTGACGCTTGCTACAACCCATATGAAGCAGCTGATTGGGAAGCTATCAAGGAAATCGCTAAGAGCGACGATCTTGAATACATCGCTTCTAACACAACAGAAGCCGGTATCGTTTATGACGCTGACTCTACAGCAGAGCAACTTCCTCCAAACTCTTTCCCTGCTAAGTTAACAGTTCTTCTTAACGAAAGATTCAAGGCTGGCAAGGCTGGCGTCGTTATCCTTTCCTGCGAGCTGATCGATGCTAATGGTAAGGAACTTGAGAAGTGCGTACTTAAGCACATCGATGACTGGAAGCTCGGCGAAGACTTCAAGGCATGGGTAGAAAAGGAAGTAACATTCTGCTCTACACTTGTAGACCGTATCGTTCCGGGCCGTATCAGAGATGCTGAGGAGAACGCTCAGCTCGACGCTGCAAACGGTTATGAAGATGACCTTAAGGTTGTTGGTGAAGTATTCGGTGTTTGGTATATCGAAGGACCAGAATGGCTTGCTGAAAAGCTTCCATTCAAGAAGGCTGGCTTAAACGTTCACGTTGTTCCAGAAGTAGCTCCTTACAAGAAGAGAAAGGTTAGAATCCTTAACGGCGCTCATACAGGCTTCGTTCTTGGTGCTTACCTTGCAGGTCAGGACATCGTTCGTGACTGCATGTACAACGAGACTATCCATGGCTTCATGGACAAGATGCTCAACGAAGAAGTTATTCCAATCCTTCCTCTTGACAAGGCTGATTGTGAAGCATTCGCTGCAGCTGTAACAGACCGTTTCAAGAACCCATTCGTTGATCATCAGCTTATGAGCATCTCTCTTAACTCCACGGCGAAGTGGAAGGCTAGAGATCTGCCTTCACTTCTTGAGTACAACGAGAAGTTTGGTAAGCTTCCTCAGGCTCTTACAATGGGCTTTGCAGCATACATCGCATTCTACTCCAACGATCTTCAGAGACGTGAAGAGGATGGCCTTGTAGCTAAGAGACCTGCGGGTAACGAGTACAAGATCCAGGATGACGCTTGGGCACTTGACTTCTACTGGAATCACAAGGATGATGATGCTAAGACACTTGTACACGCTGTTCTTACAAACGAGCAGATGTGGGATGAGGATCTTACAAAGGTCGCTGGTCTTGAAGAGACAATCGTTAAGGACCTTGAGCTCATCAGAAGCGAAGGCGCAGAAGCAGCTTACAAGAGCGTTCTGTAATTCTTAACATTGGAAAATGAATAAACAGCCCCGGAACGTTTCGTTTTAGATACGTTCCGAGGCGTTATTTTAATATGAACTGCAGATCTTATCTGTGTATGCTAAAATAGGACCTGTTCAGTTTCATTGTCTGAATCACATGTTTGCGTAGCTCAGCTGGATAGAGCACTCGCCTCCTAAGCGAGGGGTCAGGCGTTCGAATCGCCCCGCGAACACTAAATTAAAGAGAATTCAGGATGCGCAAGATTTACTTGCAGCAGACTGGATCCTTTTTTTTGCCTTAAGGGGCGGCGGCCCGACAGAAAGGTCAATGATATACTTCCGCGCAAGAATGCTTGCGATTGTTCATTGAAAAATGTATACTAGAGGTAATTATGAGGGGCTTAGATCGGCCTCAAATGGAGAGGAAGATTGGACAGCAGATGAGAGAGGATGTCTGATCTGGATGGTGAAAATATGATTTTAAGCATGGGGCTGGGATTTAAGATTTCGACATTCATGATTGCTGTATTTGTGTTGACATATAACTATGCATCAAGTACTCTGAAGACAGAGCAGGGACGGTTATTCCGCCTTTTTACGTGGAATATTCTGATTACATCAGTCTTTGATATTGGAATTGAACTGCTGGATCCTAATCTGTCGATGAGTGATGTTGGAATCTGGCTTGTTTTGGAATATGGATATTTCCTGTTTCACAATATGCTGGCGCCGCTATACGCAATCTATGTCTGTTCCTTTACAGGGATGACGCTCGGTAAAAAAGCACAGTTTTATTGGTTGTTCAGTCTGCCGTTTATTTTCTCAGAAGTAATGGTAATGGCGAATATCCGTCATCATGAAATCTTCTATCTTACAGATCAGATGGTATACGCACGAGGCCCGTGGATGATCGGACTGTATATCATTGGAATCTGCTACATGGTATTTGGGTTTATGACCTTTATCATGTACAGGGAAACCCTGTTAAAGAATCATATCAAGGATGTATTTATCCTGTCCATGATGGTGTTTATAGGAATGATACTTCAAGGTCTGTTCTTCAAAGTTAAGGTAGAGCTGATTACTGAAGCACTTGCATGTCTCGGATTCTTACTGACGCTTGAAAGTGAGAAGGGACGATTCTCAGATAAGTTTGGCTTTATGAGTCAGAAAGCTTTTATTGTAGACATACAGAGACTCCTTGCAGTAAGACAGAAGTTTGACATTATCGACATCGAACTTTTGAATCTTTATCATTATGAGAGACTTCTGGATTTTGAAAATGTCCAGTCTTTGCGCATGACGCTTGGGAAGTCGCTGGAAAAAATCATCGGAGAATGTCGTGTTTATCAGTTTGACGATCAGCATGTGGAAGTGATGGTACTCAAAACAGAAAATATAGAAGATTTTATTACACAAATCAGAACAAGAATGAAAAAGGGCTGGAAAGTCGGAAATGTAAACGTCCACCTGGAAGCTGTTGTCAGTGTCATTCATGTTCCGGAGGATGTGACAGGAAGAGATGAAATCTTCAACTTTGTATCAGCACAGAAGGCTCCGGATGCACATGGTATCACCATTTTGAATGAAGAAGCTCTCGAATATGCAAAGAGAGAGGCACTTGTTGCGAAGGCAGTCAGAAAGGCCCTGGATTCGGGGTCTCTAAAAGTATTCTATCAGCCAATCGTAGATCCACTGAAGCATACGGTACCATCCGCAGAGGCGCTGGTTCGACTGATTGATGATGAACTTGGCTTTATTCCGCCGGATGAATTTATCAAAATATCAGAGAAAAATGGTATAATAATTGAAATTGGTGATTTCGTTTTTGAGCGGGTTTGTCGTGATATAAAAGAATCTGAATTAAAGAAGCTCGGAGTTAATTACGTGGAAGTCAATCTTTCCGGAATTCAGAGCTACGCAGATGACTTAGTAATTCGTTTCAACGAAATCATGAAACACTATGGAATAACATCAGATCAGATCAATCTGGAAATTACAGAAACGGCACAGGCCGCTACCATGGAAATTCAGGAAAACATGATGAAAAAGCTGCACGAAGCAGGGTTCACATTCTCACTGGATGACTTTGGTACAGGGTACAGCAACATCGTGCGACTGGTCAGCAACATTTTCCAGAATATTAAGTTTGATAAGAGCATGCTTTGGGATGAGAGCGCACAGGATATCCTGCTCTCCCTGACGAAGATTGTCAGAGAGATGGGGCTGAATGTCGTTCAGGAGGGCGTTGAAACAAAGGAGCAGTTAGACCTGGTTATTGAAGCCGGTGCGAATCTGATTCAGGGTTATTACTTCTCAAAGCCGATACCAATCGAGGAATTTACAGAGTTTGTAAAGGATTTCAGTGAAGAAAAGAAGGAGTGAATCATGAGCATTACATACGATCACGAGGTGATTCTGACAGAGGATATTTTCCATATCATTTCAGCAGATACCGAATTCTATAATTTTATAGCGACTGAACGAATCTATATTGCCATGGATCACATTGTTGTAAAGGAAGACCAGGAACGCTTCAGACAGCAGTGTCTGAAGGCAGATGGCTCGAATTTCTTCGTACGCCTTTATGATAAGTACGACAAGGTCGTTCTGTTCTTCGCCTGTGTAGTACCTGCTCCGTTGCCGGAACAGCTTCTCATGCGACTTGTAAACATAGAGAAGATTGTTGAGCAAGGTTCCTTTTACAGAGATATGACGCTTGCACAGGCCGATATTTTAAAGCTTTATGGAGATCGGTTCTTCATCTATGATCCGAAGAAAGATACACTCGACATTATCAGTTATGACGGACGATGGGAAGAGGGAAATCCGATTCCTCTTGATAAGGTGCAGGACAAGCTTCTGTCTGCGACTCCGGAAGATAAGCAGAATGCAGTTTACGGGTTTATTCACAGCCTGCGCAGTGGTGAAATTGAATTTCATTATTCAATTGAGTCTGACTGCTTTGGGTTTGGAGGTGCTAAGAATACAGAAATTGCCGGAACTTCCCGCATTAAGGAAGGGAAGCATGTTCGTACAACCGGCTTCATTCACAGTGGCGGTGCCGTAAACCCTGCAAGAAAGCAGGTTCAGATTGACGCCTTAACCGGTCTGATTGCTAAGAACGACATTACCAACATGGCAATTGAGGATATCAATGTCAAAAAGCGGAAAGATATTACAATCTGTGTCATCGATGTGGATAACTTCAAGAAAGTTAATGATACCTATGGCCATATGGAGGGCGATGAAGTCTTAAAGACCGTTGCGTCCATCATGAAGGAACAGGTTGGAAACAGTGGAAAGGTCGGACGAATCGGTGGTGATGAGTTCTTCGTCATCTTCTATGATGCTGATGATATGGAGCATATGAGAGGACGCCTCAGATCCATTAAGAACATGGTAAATGCAACTTATCCCGGCGGTAACGGCAAGGTTCCGGTCACACTTTCGTTCGGTTGTGCCGCATATCCTAAGGATGCTGATAACTTCGAAGATTTGTTTAAGCTCGCTGACTTTGCCGTGTACCGCGCAAAGGAAAAGGGCCGTAATCGATATATCATTTATGATAAGGAGAAACACGGTACCTTAGAGGAAATCAAGAGCAAGAGCAATGCGATTGCACGAATCGATAATCGAGGAAATAAGACAACCGGTGATATCATTTGCCAGTTAATGACAAGGGTGGCTTTTGATGCGACCTATAATCTGGATAAGTTACTTGATGATATGGTTGTGTCTTTAAATATCCAGAGAATCATGCTGTATGAAGGCGAGAATCCGAAGGTTGTGAAGATGGCCGGCGAACGCCGACCGACCGAAGATGTGCTTTCTGCCAATGCAGATTATGTCTCTGATGCAGATTTCTTACATGGCTTGAAGAAGTATACTTCGCTTGAACTTGACGAAGGCCAGGATCATATTCAGCTTGGCCTGATTAATGATGTTCATTTCTTTGAGGACAAGAGTCCGATTGTCTATCGAAAGATGGAGAATCTTGAGATTCAGTCGCTCTTAGAGATGCGCTTTGTAAGTGAATCGGGGATTCCAAGAATTCTCTCACTCCAATCTGTTCAGAAGCGTGTTACCTGGAATGACTCAAATAAAGAACTTTATAAGCTGCTAGCATTGATTGTGGCTAAATATTAATTATATTATCAAGCTTTAAAGAGGGGCTGTGAAATAATCAGCTCATGAAAAAAAGAGAAGTAATAGCCGGAAACAGCTGATTACTTCTTTTTTTATGGTAAAATATTACCATACAAAAATGATATAAAAAGAGAGCTGGAAATAATGATTATCTCATTTTTTCACAGCCCCCTCTTACTTTTATGGGATATTTAATTAATCTTTTTTTGAAATGCAACACATCAGGTCAGATCGGTTGCTTCCTCGTGTCTCTTTGCTTTGATTCTCTTGCCACGAAGCAGGATGAGAACCATAACACATGGTATTACACAGCCAAAGAATGCAGTTTTTTCGCGGAACCGGAAGCTCAGTGCAAGGCAGATTACAGCACTTACATAAAAGCTAACAAGGGTTCCAAGATAGAATAACCCTCTGTACTTCTTGGAGGTATCCTTTGTTACGACATAATCGATGAAGGAGTAGATAATCTGTCTCATGTTGTTTGTGTTAAAAATTGTTGCACTGTTCCAGCCATTCGCACCGGAGAAGTTACCCCACAGAGTGGCGGTCAGAATAAAGAGCGGATAGGTAGCGGGAAACATTGGAACACCAGCCGGGATCAAAGCCGAAATGATGAAAAGAAGAAAGATTGCAAAGGCGGCAATAGACTGCGCATGTGTCGTTTTACTTAAGTTAATGAGGTGGGCTACGGCAAGAGTCAGTCCAAAAATAAGAACCGCGCCAAGTCTTAAATATGCGTCCGAGCGCTTTTCTGGAAGAAAGAAGTGCACAATGATTTCAGTCAGATTTGCGCTGACCGCCTGAGCGAAGAGTCCTCTGACGAAGATTCCGTACATGGCGGCGAAACCACCGATTGTTGCTGCGAGAAAATGAAGAACGATGTCTTCGTGTTTGTTTAAGAATGTCATTTTTTATTGCTCCCAATCACAGGATAAAATAGCAGGTGCCGGTAAAGTCCATTTTCAAAGACAGAAAAAAAGCACCCGTGGCAAGTATAGTGCCGCAGGTGCTTACATTTCAAGTTCTAAATTCAGACCAATCGAAGGATTGCGCAATGCGTGAATCAGATTACATAAACCCAGGAATCATCATTTCCATTTGAGGAATCTTCCGGTTCTTCAAAGGTAGCTTCACCAGACTTGGAGCCGCGCTTCATATGCAGCTCATGATTCTGAATCGAAACGCGGGAATCAGCCGGCACGGACTTCGTGATAAATGCGTTAGAGCCGATAACGGAATTTGCCCCGATGACAGTTTCACCGCCGAGAATAGAAGCACCGGAGTAAACCGTTACATAATCCTCGATTGTCGGGTGGCGCTTCTTGCCGTGAAGGAGCTGACCTGCACGGGTGGAGAGCGCACCAAGAGTCACTCCCTGGTAGACCTTAACGTGGTCTCCAATCGTAGTAGTGGAGCCGATTACGATACCCGTACCGTGGTCGATGCAGAAGTAATGGCCAATGGTAGCGCCCGGATGAATATCAATCCCGGTCTTGGAATGAGCATGCTCTGTAATCATTCTCGGAATTAAAGGAACTCCGAGCACAAAGAGCTCATGTGCGATACGGTTTAAGGCTGTTGTGTAAAGTCCGGGATAGGATAATACGATTTCGTCCTTGTCACACGCAGCAGGGTCGCCTTCAAACGTCGCTTCCAAATCCGTATCAAGATACTCTCTGATTTTAGGAATCGCCTCGGCAAATGTATAGGTGATTCTCCACGCTTCTTTCATCAGCGTGCAGTTGCTTGCAGTTGCGAATTCAGGAGTGCTTCGAAGCACTGTAGCAATCTGACTCTGCAGGTTGAATAACACGTCTTCAATCAGAACGCTTAATCGATTGGACTCATTAAAGCCCATGTAGTAGCGGTCTCTGTAATAGCCAGGGAAAAAGATTCTTAAAAGCTTCTCAACGATGTCGATAATGACATCCTGATTCGGCTGATGAACTGTATCCATCTTGTCAATGTCGCGGCCCTTCTTGTAATCTGCAAGAATCAGATCCACAACATGCTTTACGTCATGCGCATTATTATTTTCCATAGGTGGTTCCCCTTTCTGGTGTATTAATCATTATTTGTATCAGAAGCTGCCTTAGCAGCGGAGTTTACCGGTGAATCGGAAGTTTCAAACTCTGCAGATACATCGCGTGCTTCCGGGGTCTCAGAACTTTCCGAACTTTTCGAACTTTCCGAGAGTTTTGCTGCGCGTCTTTCAGCCAGCTTCAGCTCGAGGCGCTTCGCATCTTCTTCGCGGTGTCGCTTACGGCGCTTCAGATAAGGAATAAACGCTTCATCATAGAGATAGTCTATAATACCGGCAGCAGGGATTGCAAGCAGGATTCCGACAACTCCGAACATTCGACCACCGACAATGATGGCGATTAAGATTACAATAGAAGGAACGGAAAGCGCACCTCCGTACATCTTTGGTTTAATAATATAGCCATCCACGGTCTGAATGATAATTGTAAAAATCAGGAACCACAGAGAATACCATGGGCTCACTAACAGCAGGAAAAATGCACCAATGATGGCACCGACAATCGGACCGAAGGTAGGCGCAAGATTCGTCACACCGACAACAACAGAAATCATCAGAGCATATGGCAGACCTGCAATCATCATAAAGATGTAGTTGGCAACACCAACAATCAGCGCATCGACCAGTTCACAGATAATGTAACGTGTCATGATACTGTTACATCGATTCCAGAAAGCTGTGGACTGCGCGTACTTTTTGGGTGTCAGAGCCAGGCTCATCAGGCGGCGCATACCGGAAACAAGGTGCGTCTTGTCCAGCAGAAAATAGATGGACAGGATATAAGCAATCACCCAGTTTAAAGCGGAAGCACCGATGCTCGTAGACGCACTCATGACAGAACCCATGTCGGAAGGCACGATACCAAGCAGTCGATTCAGCAGAAGATTTGTTACGCTGATAACATTAGAAATATCGATATTTAATGAGGAAGCATTGGTTCCGAGTCCTGCAAGCAACAGCTGCAGAGATTCAATGTAATTTCCAAGGTTTTTGGTAAATGTAATTACGCTGTCGACCATTTGTGGAATGAGGGCCACGAGCAGGATTGCAAACATAGCAATAATAACAATCTCAGCCAGGACAACACCAAAAATCCGGTTTAACGTCGGATGTGTCTCCTTCAGCTTCATAAGAAGCGTGCTCTGAAACAGCTTCACAAGCGGATCTACAACATATGCGATAATCAGGGCCAGAATAACAGGCGTAAAAAACGAGGCAAATGTCAAAAAACTGTCCAGTACGATGTTCAGGTGTGTTATAATCACGTAGAAAAGAGCAATAAGACAACCACTTAGGGTCACAGCTCTCCAGTGTTTCATGTTCTTATCTTTTTTTAATTTCATATGGATCTCCAAAGACGAAAATCCAGTCTGTAAGCCGACTGGAGTGTCTTAGTTAAAATAATAACTTTTTATTTATGATACCATATTGTACACTGAAATACTACGCGAAGAATATTTTGAAAAAAATAAAAGCCGTAAACTGTGATAAAATCTGTATTATAACGAAAACAAATAATTAATTATGTTAATTACGGTCTTTACAAATTATGAAATCGGTTGTAGTATACATTTATGGGACAGATGGTCTCCCCGACCTCTGTCCTGGGCGGATGGTGCTTCGTTCCCCCATACATGACCTACCGCCCATAATATATTTTTTCCCCATACGGACCTGTGTTGTCATGACACAGGTCTTCTTTTTTGCGCAAAAGCATCTGCCCCGGGACGCCTCTTGCGTGAACCCGTAACTTTCGATAGATTATAGATAGAATTCAAAGTCCCATCCGGACATGAAAGGAGGAGAAACATGAGCACAGAGAAGGAATCGCGCCATCAGGACGCGCCGGTCGGCGAGAAGCCCCGCACGTACGCGGCGATTGATTTAAAGTCTTTCTACGCGTCTGTAGAATGCAGGGAACGCGGACTCGATCCGCTGACTACCAATCTTGTTGTCGCAGATAATTCAAGAACGCAAAAGACCATCTGTCTTGCCGTCTCTCCTTCCTTAAAGGCTGTCGGACTGCCAGGAAGGGCTCGTCTTTTTGAAGTTGTGCAGAAGGTTGAGCAGGTCAATGCTGCAAGACAGCTGCGTTACAAGCGTCCGCTAACCGGTTCGTCAGTAGATGCGGTGGAGTTAAGTCAGCATCCGGAAATGAAGCTCGACTATGTCACAGCCGTTCCTCAGATGCAAAAATATATGGATTGTTCCGCAAAGATTTACTCTATCTACTTAAAATACATCGCTCCGGAAGACATCCATGTCTACTCCGTCGATGAGGTGTTCTTGGATTACACGAACTATCTGAACACCTACAAAATGTCAGCGCATGAGCTGACCAGGAAAATTATCGGCGAAATCCTAAGTGAGACCGGAATCACTGCAACGGCCGGTATTGCGCCGAACATGTTCCTGTGCAAGGTTGCAATGGACATCGTTGCCAAGCATATTCCTGCAGATGAGGATGGCGTACGCATTGCGGAAATTGATATTCCGACATACCGTCGCACCCTCTGGAATCACAGACCAATTACCGATTTCTGGCGCGTGGGACCAGGCGTTGCGAAGAAGCTCGCGGATCATGGAATCTACACCATGGGCGACATCGCCTATATGGCACTAAAGAATGAGGATTACCTGTTTAAACTCTTCGGTGTAAACGCAGAATACCTGATTGATCATGCCTTTGGATACGAGCCGACCACCATCGCAGAAATCAAGGCTTATAAGCCGAAATCCTCGAGTGTCGGTGAAGGCCAGATCCTGTGCTGCGATGAGCCTAAAGAGCGCGCCCGTATCATTGTAAAGGAGATGGCAGAAAACCTGTCGCTTCAATTGTTAGATGCAGGCCTTGAAACCGACCAGATTGTGTTAGATATCGCGTTTGAAGCACTTAAGGGCAAGACCGGTCTATCCGCCTATGACGGAGAAATCAAACAGGACCATTATGGCCGTTTTGCGCCGAAGCCTGGCCACGGAAGCGAAAATCTACCGCATTATACCAACAGCACGGCTCTGATTGTGGACGCGGCAAATGCTATTTTTGACCGCATCTGTCCTTCAGGTTTAAAGGTGCGTCGCATCGGCATCGCTGGAGTGCACACGCGAAAGGAAGGCGGGGACTTTACACAGATGTCGCTGTTTGATTTTATGGGCGATGGCGCCGCCACGGGCGTTCCAGCACAACCCGGTGCGCCAACGATCCGCGGCCAGATGCCAGCCGCGGATTTGGAGAGGGAGAGAAGAGCGCAGCTTGCAGTCCTTGAATTAAAGAAGAAGTTTGGAAAGAACGCCGTCGTAAAGGCCAGAGACCTGCAGGAAGGCGCGACCGCAATTCAGAGAAATAAGCAGATTGGAGGCCATAAGGCGTAATGAATCCATATAAAGATATCCTTGATACTAAGTGGGATGGTGTGAGACAACATGCACGGCAGGGAGCGGACGTGAGAGCGGCTCAGTTCTCGCCATTTGCCGCGCTCACAGGATACTCGGAAGAAATCAGAGAAACGGAACGACTCACAGAGCAGAAGGAAATCTTAAGCGACGAGGTAAAGCAGGAGCTGGATCTGAAACTGGCAGAATTGCGGGAACAGGTAAGGGCAGGCGAGAGGCCCGCGGTTACAGTCAGATACTTCATTCCGGATGAACGAAAGAGCGGCGGGCGATACGAGGAGTATACGGGAACGCTGAAGAAGATTGATGAAGTTGCAGAAATATTGATATTTTCCGACGAAAAAATCGTAAAAATTTGTGAAATCAGTCGTATTTTGTAGGGCCCTCCACTTTTAATAAGTAAAGTGAAATGGTACAATAAGTATATATTTTACGTGTAGAGGTTGGGGCACATGAATAATGAAAGTTTTACAACAGTCTGGGATCTGATGTCAGGTGCTGCGTCTGCCATGGATCTTTTAGTGCAGGGAAGGCCAATGCATCACGAACAGGCGGCTTATCTGGCATATACTATCGCAGAAGAGATGGGACTGAACGATAATCTGAAGCGTCTTGCCATGTACAGCGCTGTTTTTCATAATGTAGACGCGGTCTGCGTGGATCCGGAGGTCGAAAAGAACGGTAAGGGCGGATTGTATGAAATCGGAACGAGCCTGTTTATGGATGTTCCGGAGACAAGAAACATCGGCCTTGTGGTTCGCATGATGAACGGAAATCACCAGGCAGAGGATCTCGCAAGAAAGCGTGGCCTGTCCGATGTGGCAGCAGTCGTGTTAATCGCTGTCAACGCATCCCTTTCCATCAATCCAAACAAGCCGGTATTAAATCAGGTGGCAACCATTGTGAAGCAGGTGCACCAGGTTTATACAGGAGAAGTCAGCAATGCCGTGCTTGAGGCATTTGACAGGGTCGCTGAGCGCGAATTTGTCTGGATGGATATGCTCTTTCATCCGCAGAATCTGCATAAGTCCGTGGGAAATATCCGTGGGTTGTCGATTGCAGAGACCATGACTCTGACCAAAATTATGGCACAGCTCATCGACTACAAATCTAGTTACACAGCGATGCATTCCGCAGGTGTGGCCGCAACGGCCTATGCAATTGCAGAACTTCTCGGCATGTCGGACACAGAGTGCATGAAGATGGCAATTGCTGGAAATCTGCATGATCTGGGTAAGTTAAAGATTGATAACAGCATCTTAGATAAGCCGGGCAGGTTAACGAAGGACGAATACAACACCGTTCGTGAGCATGCCTACTATACCTATGCGATTATGTCACAGATCCGTGGCTTCGAAGAAATCACGGAATGGGCGTCATTCCATCATGAGCAGCTCAACGGAAACGGTTATCCGTTCCATCTTTCAGAAAAGGATCTCTGCCTTGGGGCAAGAATCATGGCGGTTGCCGATGTATTTGCCGCGGTAGCAGAAGTTCGTCCTTACAGAGAAGGAATGGGCAGAAACCAGGCTCTCGACGTTCTGTTAGATGATGTCGATAGAGGAATTCTTTCCGAACAGATTGTAGACGTCTTAAAGAAGAACTACGAGACGGTCAACGGTTACCGTGACAAATGGTGCCGCGACGCCGGCAAGAAGTACTATGATGCAGTGCACAGAGGCGTAGAGAATGAATAAAGATCGCTATGGAATTAATGTAAAGCAGTTCTGCAGGGAACACGAAAAGGAAATTGAAAGACGGATTGTGGCGGGTGAAGATCCTGCCGCAATTTTAGAATGGCATCTGCTGATACTCTCGTGGCTTCAGCACGAGCGGCTGATTCACCTGCTCGTCGTAATCATGTCCGTAATGGTAGAGATTTTCGCACTCTTCCTCACCTTCTTCCTTCCGGAGGGAAACGCATATGCGTGTCTTTTCATGCTCGCGTTCCTGATTCTTGTCATCTGCTACTTTGCGCATTATTTCTTTTTGGAAAATATGACGCAGCATTGGTACCGCATCGCCTGTGAACTGAAGGGCAGGTGCGAGGCGGCCTCGGCCGGCCGCACCGCTGAAGCAGCAGATGGAGATATTGCTGCGTCCGGCGCGCCAAAAGAAGAATCTGAGGTGTAAGCATGCATGAGATGAGCTATGTGGTGCGTTTGGTGAACGAAGCAATCACGGCCGCAGAGGAAAATAACGCCAATGCAGTAAAGCAGATTTCTGTACTGGTGGGCGAGATGACAGACGTGGTGCCGGATTATCTGAAACGGTATTATCCGGATTGCGTTAAGAATACGATTCTTGAAGGCTCTGAGCTCGTTACAGAGCTGGATCCGGTTGTCATCGAGTGTAGCGGTTGTGGTAAGAAGTATCATCCGTCAAAAGAGAACAATTATGGCTGTCCGGATTGTGGCAGTGCCGCCGGCAAGATCATCGCCGGCAAATATGTTGTTTTAAAATCCGTAGAAATCGAAGATTAAGCACGCCCGTGTTCATATGTCCGGAAAAAAGTTTACTTTTCCATGTTGACAGGATAAGAGTTTTATGTATAATTAAATTGTACACAACTTAATTGCAATTAAAGAAAGAACACCGGAGGACAAAATGAGTAAGTACGACTGCTTAAGACTGGATCATCAGCTTTGTTTTCCTATTTATGCCTGCTCAAGAGGCATTGTGAAGAAATATAAACCATTTTTAGATGAACTCGACCTGACGTATACACAGTACATCGTCATGATGGTTCTTTGGGAGAAACAGGAATGCAACGTAAAAGAGCTGGGAAATGCATTATTCCTCGATTCAGGAACACTTACGCCACTGCTTAAGAAGATGGAAGCTAAGGGACTGGTCAGCAGAACCCGCTCCACAACGGATGAAAGAAATGTAATCATATGTATCACTGAAGAAGGCATGAAGCTCAGAGATCAGGCTGTTACAATTCCTGCAAAGATGGGCGGATGCGTAGATTTAAGTAAGGACGAAGCCAAGACCCTTTACAAGCTTTTATATAAGGTTCTGGCGAACGTTGAAAAGTAACTAATTAAAGAAGAAAGATTTGGCCAAAGAGCCAGGAGGTAGATTATGTCAGCTATTACTATTACAAGTGCTAATTTTGAAGAAGAAGTTTTAAAGTCAGATGTTCCGGTTCTCGTAGATTTCTGGGCTTCATGGTGTGGTCCATGCAAGATGCTTTCTCCAATCGTTGAGAAGGTTGCAGAATCCGCAGAAGGATTCAAGGTTGGAAAGATTGACTGTGACGCAGAAGGTGATCTCGCAGTGAAGTATCAGGTAATGTCCATTCCTTGCCTTGTTGTATTTAAGAACGGTGAAGAAGTAAACAGAAGCGTAGGCGTGATTTCTGAGGAACAGGTTCGCGAACTCGTAAAGTAATTATTATGCCGCGGGTGCGGCGCATAAAGGAAAGGCGCAGCATAAAGGATGTCGCGAAGGCGGCGCATGAAGAAAGGCAGGATTTGTATGACAGACGTTATTATCATCGGTGCAGGACCGGCAGGATTAACAGCAGCAATTTATGCACAGCGCGCAGGTAAGAGTGTCATGCTCTTAGAAGCGAAGATTTATGGCGGTCAGATTGTAAATACTCCCGATATTGAGAATTACCCGGGAATTAAGCACATCTCAGGCTTCGAGTATGCGCAGGGGTTATATGAGCAGGCAATGAGCTTCGGTGCTGAGTTCAAGATGGAAGCAGCACTTCGTATTGAAGATAAGGGCGATTACAAGATCGTTAAAACGGCAAATGGCGATTATGAGGCGAAGGCTGTTATTTTAGCAACCGGTGCCAAGAACAGACCACTTGGAATCGAAAGAGAAGCCGACATGGTCGGCAAGGGCGTATCCTACTGCGCTACCTGCGACGGTATGTTTTACAGAGGTAAGAGAGTTGCAGTAAATGGCGGCGGAAACACAGCAATTGAAGATGCAGAATTCTTATCGAATGTAGCAGAGAAGGTTTATGTCATCCACAGACGTGACGAATTCCGTGCAGATGCAAAGGATGTTGAGCGTCTTAAAGCAAAGGAGAACGTGGAGTTCGTTCTGAACAGCACTGTGAAATCCTTAGTTGGCGAAGATAAGCTCACCGCAATTGAAGTGGAGAATAAAGAGACAGGGGACGTTACCACGATTGAAATCGACGGACTCTTCATCGCCATCGGACAGATGCCGGACAACAAGGCATTTGCCGATGTGGCAGAATTAGATCCGAAGGGATACATTCAGGCAGGAGAAAGCTGCAAGACAGAAACTCCTGGCGTATTCACAGCCGGTGACTGCCGTACAAAGGAAGTCAGACAGCTTACCACTGCGGCAGCAGACGGTGCAATCGCAGCGCTTGCAGCAGCACAGTATATTGCAACATTAGCATAAGATTCAAATCCATGAGGAGAAATCTCTATGTTTTTTGTAACCATTGTTACATATTTGTAATTCTCCATCGGGTAGAATGTGCTTACTATAAAGAACGGGATGTTCTGCCCGATATTTGGAGGATTTAAGATGATTCGTAAAATCGTAAACATTGATGAGGAACTTTGTAACGGATGTGGCGCCTGTGCTACAGCCTGTCATGAGCATGCAATCGAAATGGTTGACGGTAAGGCTCATTTAATCAAGGATGATTTCTGCGATGGCTTCGGTGATTGCCTTCCGGAGTGTCCGGCAGGAGCAATTACAATTACAGAACGTGAGGCCGCAGCCTATGATGAGGAAGCAGTGAAAGCCCGCCAGGCCGCACATGCAGCCAAGGCACCAGAACTGATGGGTGTCGCCAGTGCTCATGGTGGCCCATTCGATGTTGGCAGTGCAGAGCTTGAATCTATTCCTGCAGCTGCCGGTCCATTTGGTGTTGGTGGCGATTCCGTGTCGGTTGATGCAGCTCCTCAGGTGCACACACATCAGGGCGGATGCCCTGGCTCAAGAATACGCATGTTAAACCAGCATGCAGACGCACAGGCATCAGCCTCTCAGGCCGGCGTGCAGGCAGGTGCGGCTTCTGAGGCCGGTACATTTGCCCCGGTCAACAGACTTCGCAACTGGCCGGTTCAGATTAAGTTAGCTCCGACACAGGCTCCTTACTTTGACGGCGCAAATCTTCTTGTTGCCGCAGATTGTACAGCTTACGCATATGCAAGATTCCATGAGGATTTCATTAAGAATCGTGTGGCTCTGATTGGATGTCCGAAGTTAGATGACGTGGACTATACAGAGAAGCTCCAGGAAATCATTGCAAATAACGACATTAAGAGCCTGACAATTGTGCGTATGGAAGTTCCTTGCTGCGGCGGATTAGAGTATGCAGCAAAGACGGCACTTCAGAAGAGCGGAAAGTTTATACCATGGCAGTGCGTCACATTAAGCTTAGAGGGCGAAATCTTAGACTGACGCACAGCCAGGCAGTGCGTCACATTAAGCTTTGAAGGCGAAATCCTTGACTGACAGTAATCCTTTCAGTGCGCGTGCGATACAAACTCGGAGGTGGATATGAATCAGAAAATTGTGGATATTTTAAAGAAAGTCCCGATGTTTCGTGGATTGAGCGAAGAAGAGATTGCAGGGCTTCTTGGCACGCGGGCAGTGAAGACCAAAGTGTTTAAGAAGGGCGAGTTTGTATTTGTCGAGGAAGATGTACCGGATCAGCTGATGATTCTGCTTTCAGGAGAAGTGCTGGTGGCGAAAGACACGCTGGCCGGAAATCGCAGAATTCTTACGAAAATCACGGATTCAGGGGATATGTTTGGCGAAATCTATACCTTCATGGAACTTACATCCTATGAGATGTACGCGGAATGCCTGAAAGCAAGTGAAATCCTATTTATTGACAGGGGCATCTTAGAACTGGACCCGGGACAGAACAGGGCAGTGCAGATCATGCGTGGAAATTTGCTCAAGATATTTGCCACGAAGGCATATAGAATGAACAAAAGACTGAGGATATTAAGTTCTCTTTCCATTCGCGAAAAGATTGCTCGTTTCCTTATTGAGAATCAGGGAAAGGAAAGGATTGTAATGGTGCCGCCGCGCGAAGAAATGGCGGACTACCTGAATGTTACGAGGCCGTCTCTGTCACGCGAACTCATGAATATGGCTACAGACGGAATAATCGAGGTCAATGGACGTGAAGTCAGAATCTTAAGGCAGGAAAGTCTCGAAGAATTCCTTTGATTCAAACAAAAAACATATCATTTATCATAGGAAAATGCTTTGATACTTTACAGAACAAAAGCGAAATGATATTATATAAGAAATTCATAACCGGCATCTTAAAATGGTGCCGGTTTTCTTTATCGTCAGGGCAAGGTGCTGTTTTGGTGTCGTGAGGCTTCGACGAAATTCATAAATGGAGAAAAACAATGGAAAACAAATCACCAAAGAGCGGTTTTAGCGGATCCATCGGATTCGTGCTTGCAGCCGCAGGAAGTGCTGTTGGGTTAGGTAACATCTGGCGCTTCCCTTATTTAGCAGCAAAGGACGGCGGCGGCCTGTTCCTGGTTGTATATCTGCTTTTAGTTCTGACCTTCGGTAATACACTTCTTACCACAGATATTGCGGTTGGACGTCGTACCGGAAAGAGCTCCGTTAAGGCATACGGCGACATGAAGAAGGGCTGGGGCTTCTTAGGTTACCTCACATTCTTCGTTCCGCTTCTTATCATGACTTATTATGCGGTTATCGGCGGATGGGTATTAAAGTATATTGTGGCTTACATCACAGGACAGTGGGAAGCAGCTGCAACAGACACATACTTCACTGGATTTATCACACAGGAAGCAGCACCAATCATCTTCATGCTCGTCTTCCTTGCAGTTACCGTATTTGTCGTATATAACGGTGTTGAAAAGGGTATCGAGCGTTTCTCAAAGTTTGTTATGCCTGCCCTTCTCGTAATCGTAGTTGGTATCGTGATTTACTCACTGACACTGTCTCATGAAGGTGCAGACGGCGTTACAAGAACTGGTCTTCAGGGCTTAAAGGTTTATCTGATTCCTGATTTCACAGGTATGACAGCAGGTAAGTTCCTGAATGTCTTACTCGATGCGATGAGCCAGCTCTTCTTCTCGTTAAGCGTATCCATGGGTATCATGATTACTTATGGTTCTTATGTTAAGAAGGAAGTAAATTTAAACAAGTCCGTAGCACAGATTGAAGTCTTTGATACAGGTGTTGCCTTCCTTGCAGGTATGATGATCATTCCGTCAATCTTTGCATTCACCGGCACATCCGGCGCTGGCGCTGGCCCTGGACTCATCTTCGTATCTTTGCCAAAGGTATTTGCCCAGATGGGACCTGTAGCAGGAACAATCATCGGCTTACTATTTTTCGTCATGGTCGCCTTCGCAGCGCTTACAAGCTGCGTATCCGTACTCGAAACTCTGGTTGATAACTTCATGGAAATCAGAGGAAGCAAGAGACAGCCTACAACCCTGGTACTTGGCGTGATTTACGCGATTGCAGATATCGCGATCTGCCTCGGCTATAACGTGCTCTACGGCGAGTGGACACTGCCAAATGGCGGCACCGCTCAGCTCTTAGATATTGCGGATTACATCAGTAACAGCTTCCTGATGCCGCTTGTTTCCTTGCTTTCCACAATCCTGATTGGATGGATTGTGACTCCAAAGTGGGTTACAGATGAAATCGAGACCGGAGGCGTTGTATTTGGTCGTAAGAAGCTTTATAACATCATGATCAAGTTTGTCTGCCCGATTATGATGCTGATTCTGTTTTTACAGTCTACAGGACTGTTAAGTCTCTTTATTAAATAAGAGATTAAAACCCCACAGGCCCGGAGCTTTAATTTATATCGATTTCTTCAATTCATCTAAAAGCATCAACATCTCTTCGGTTGGTTCTTTTGAATAAAGGATACCGTACTCAATCTTACCGGCGCCCTTTAAAGGAACGTTCACGAGAGCTGGGTGCAAATGTTCCCAGCATCCAAGCGACAACAGCAGATGATTGTCCTGTGCGCAGTCATTGAACAGATTCATATCGTAGAAATGAGGGATGTCAACGAGTGTTACATTCTCCTGAGCCAGAAGCTTTTTTCTGACCTTGTCGATAGCAGGAGAATCATCCTTAAAGCACATATAGACGTCTTCGCCTGACAAATCCTTCATGGTAAGCTCTTTGCGCTTGGCAAATCTGTGATTAATCGGAACCGCAAGGCAGACCGGATAGGTCGCAATCGGCAGGAAATTCACCACTTTCAGCTGAGACTTTGAGTCGCATGGACCGACGATAAAATCAAACTTCTCGCCAATCGCATTAATTTCAGACATCAGATTCTCATGGCTGTCATCAAATGGAATCAGCTGCAGGGAAAAGCTCTTGAAGCTTTCACCCAAGGTGTACCAGAGCTCCATAAATTTCGTTCCGGGGAACAGCATGGATGTACCGATGCGGAAGGACTTGTGCGCTGCATTGCTGATTGCCTTCGCCTCATCTATCGCGTGCGCGGAGTAATCAAACAGAAACTTCGCGTGCTTGTAGATGACCTCGCCGGCAGCAGTCAGCTCAATTCCATGATTGGAACGGTTAAACAGCACAAGATTAAGATCCTTTTCAAGGGAATTGATCTGCTTCATCACCGCGGTAGAAGAAATATACAGTTTATCAGCAGCCTTACTGAAGCTGCCGCAGTCTGCCACGCAGACCAACGATTCTAACTGGCTGTTATAAAGCATGATGTCCTCCATTCGTGCATAAACCGTTTGTTAATACCACTGTAGCGTGATTTCAGACAGGTGTCAAGCATTTGCCTATGAAGGAGAAAGCATCTACAACTACCTGCAGGTGGAGTACACCGACCGCGTACAATAAAATACTTGACATTTAAGTAGCATACTACATATAATGTAGCATGCTACTTTTATTGTAGTAAGCTACATATTAATGTAACAGGAACTGGCCCGGCTTCAAAGTCCGGTCCAGGAAAGGAACGCGACATGAGTTTCAAACAAGACGTTGACAGAATGCCGATGGGAATGAAGTTTCGAATGATTCATATGTGGATGAAAGATCTGATCAATCAGAGATTTTCCGAGGAAAACCTCACCGGTGGACAGATTGGAATCCTGTTTTACTTACATGGTCATGCAGATCATCCGGTGAATCAGAAAGAACTTTGTGAAGCCATCCGTGTAACACATCCAACAATGATTGGATTTCTCGATCGCCTCGAGGAAAAGGGAATGATTGAAAGACAGGTCAATCCCGAGAATAAAAAAAGTCGGATTGTACAGATGACTGATAAGGCGAAGGCCGTGGTGAGAGACCACTGCAACTACCACGAGGAACTTCAGGCGAACCTCGTGGAAGGAATGAGCAAAGCAGAGGCAGAAGAACTTGATCGACTTCTTGCAATTGCCTGCAAAAATCTCGAAAGAAAGAAGGAAGGAAGAAATGATTAAAACCATTTTATCTCAGATCAAAGACTTCAAATTTCCGACCATCATGACACCTGTCAGCATGCTCGGTGAAGTTATCTGCGAAATGATCATCCCGGTCCTCATGGGACGAATCGTTGACCTTGGTATCAACGGCGGTGACATGGGATTTATCATCCGCACAGGCCTGATCATGCTCGTTGTAGCAATCATCGGCCTCATCTTCGGTGTGCTCGGCGGCTTTTACGGAGCCAGAGCCAGTGCCGGACTTGCGAAGAACTTAAGAAAGGCAATGTTTGACAACATTCAGTCATTCTCATTTGCCAATATCGACAAGTTCTCCTCAAGCAGCCTTGTAACAAGACTGACCACCGACGTCAGCAACATCCAGAACGCATTCATGATGATCTTACGAATGGGTATGAGAGCACCAGCCTCCATGGTAGTTGCGATGGTCATGTCCTTTGTCATCAGCCCGCAGCTTGCAAGCATCTATCTCGTAGCAGTCATCCTCCTTGCGATATTCCTGGGATTTACCATGAAGGCAGCAGGCAAATACTTCGAAGCCGTATTTGAAAAGTACGACCTCTTAAACGAGTCTGTTCAGGAAAACGTCAACGCAATCCGCGTCGTTAAGGCATATGTCCGCGAAGATACAGAAATTGGCAAATTCAAGAAAGCAGCCTACAACATTTACCTGATGTTCGTGCAGGCTGAATTAAAGGTAGCAACCGTGCTCCCAGTCATGATGACAGCAGTATACACATGTATCCTCTTAATCAGCTGGTTCGGTGCGCACCTCATCATCTCCGAAACCTTAACAACAGGTAACTTAATGTCCCTGTTAACATATTGCATGAACATCCTCATGTCCCTGATGATGCTCTCCCTCGTATTTGTCATGATTACAATGTCCGAAGCAAGTGCACGTCGTATCGCAGAGGTAATCAACGAAGAGTCTTCCCTTACAAATCCTGCTGAGCCAAAGATGGAAGTAGCAGACGGAAGCATCTCCTTTGAGCACGTTGATTTTGCTTACTCAAAGACAGCAAAAGAGCCTGTTCTTAAGGATATCGACCTCTCCATCAAATCCGGTGAAACCATCGGAATCATCGGTGGTACCGGTTCTGCGAAGTCCAGTCTTGTCAACTTAATCAGCCGTCTTTACGACGTAACCAAGGGTTCTTTAAAAGTAGGCGGTGTGGATGTTCGTGAATACGACATGGAAGCCTTAAGAAATCAGGTTTCTGTCGTATTGCAGAAGAACGTCCTGTTCTCAGGAACCATTTTAGATAACTTAAGATGGGGCGACAAAAACGCCACAGAAGAAGAGTGCAAGCGTGCCTGTGAAATCGCCTGCGCTGACGAATTTATCGAAAAGATGCCACAGAAATACAACACCTACATCGAACAGGGTGGTGCCAACGTTTCCGGTGGCCAGAAGCAGAGATTATGTATCGCAAGAGCTCTCTTAAAGAAGCCAAAGATCTTAATATTTGATGACTCAACAAGTGCCGTAGATACAACAACGGATGCCAAAATCCGTACCGCACTTGCAACAGAAATTCCGGATACAACCAAGATCATCATCGCACAGCGTGTTTCCTCCGTTGAGCAGTGTGACCGCATCATCGTCATGGAAGACGGTAAGGTTGCAGGATTTGATACACCGGAGAATCTGTATAAGAACAATAGCATTTACCGCGAAGTATACGACTCACAGAATGGCTCTGATGAAGCGGACTTCGACGAAAAGAATTAAGGAGGTGTCAGTATGGCAGAAGAAAAAGTTGTAAAAATTCAGCCACGTCGTGGCGCCAAAGGACCTCGTCCGAAGCTTGATCATCCGTGGAAGCTCTTCTTCCGCGTGATGGGTTACGTATTCCGTGACTACAAGCTGCAGATGATTTTAGTAATCGCCTGCATCTTCACATCCGTTTTCGCCAATGTGCAGGGAACGATGTTCACAAAGACACTGATTGACAGCTACATCACACCGATGATTGGCCAGGCCAATCCTGATTACAGCCCGCTGCTCCACGCAATGGCGCGCGTCGCAATATTTTATGGAATCGGCATTGGTGCCGCGCTTCTTCAGGCGGTTTTAATGACTTACACTACACAGGGAACCTTAAGAAACCTGCGTGAAGAGCTCTTCGAGCACATGGAAAAGCTTCCAATCAAGTATTTTGATACGAATGCGCACGGCGACATCATGTCTGTGTACACAAATGATATTGACACCCTCCGTCAGATGATTTCCCAGTCCATCACTCAGGTGCTGAACTCCATCATCACGGTTGTCTCCATCATCGCAATGATGCTTGTGTTAAGTATCCCTCTTACCCTGCTTTCCATCGCGATGGTCGGCGTGATGTTCTTCGCTTCCGCGAAGGCGTCCAAGGTTTCCGGTAAGAATTTCGTAGCGCAGCAGTCTAACTTAGGTAAGCTCAACGGTTTCATCGAGGAGACGATGTCCGGCCAGAAGGTTGTTAAGGTCTTCTGTCATGAGGACGAATCCGTTGAGAGGTTTGATGAGATGAATGAAGCCCTCTACCAGGCAGCTTATAAGGCAAATGCCTATGCGTCTATTTTAGGTCCTATCAATGCGCAGCTGGGCAATACATCATATGTGCTCTGTGCGTTAGTCGGCGGTCTGCTTGCGTTAAATTCATTTGCCGGGTTCACGGTAGGTGCGCTTGCATCCTTCCTGACGTTTAACAAGAGTTTCTCTATGCCAATCAACCAGATTGCAACGCAGTTCAACTCGATTTTAATGGCGCTTGCCGGTGCCGACCGAATCTTCAAGCTTCTTGATGAAGAGGTTGAATCCGACGAGGGTTACGTAAAGCTTGTGAATATGGAAGAGCAGGATGGCAAGATGGTCGAGACACCTAAGCACACAGAACACTGGGCATGGAAGCATGTTCATTCTGATGGGCGCGTGGAATACCGCGAGATGAAGGGTGAGGTTGTCTTTGAGGACGTCGACTTCGGATATAACGAGGAAAAGGTGGTTCTTCACGAGATTAACATGTTTGCCCATCCGGGCCAGAAGATTGCGCTTGTCGGCTCTACCGGCGCCGGTAAGACAACCATCACGAACCTGATTAATCGTTTTTATGATATTCAGAAGGGGAAGATTCGCTATGACGGCATCAATATTGAGAAGATCAGTAAGGATGACCTTCGTCACTCCCTCGGTATGGTTCTGCAGGATACGCACCTGTTCACCGGCACGGTTCGTGAGAATATCCTCTATGGTAAGCTGGATGCGACCGAGGACGAAGTTATCGCAGCAGCGAAACTGGCAAATGCAGATGGTTTTATCCGCCGTCTTCCAGACGGCTATGATACGATGCTGACCGGCGATGGTGCCAACCTCTCCCAGGGCCAGAGACAGCTTCTTGCAATTGCCCGTGCGGCAATTGCAGATCCTCCGGTACTGATTCTCGATGAGGCGACATCTTCTATCGATACCCGTACCGAGAAGATTGTTCAGGAAGGTATGGACAAGCTGATGCATGGCCGTACAACCTTCGTTATCGCTCACCGTCTTTCAACAATCCGCAACTCCGACTGCATCATGGTTATGGAGCAGGGCCGCATCATCGAGCGCGGCAACCACGACGAGCTGCTTGAGAAGAAGGGCAGATACTACCAGCTCTACACAGGTAAGAAGGCAGAGTTAGGAGCGTAAGAGCCTTGCGCCGTGGCCGCGCAAGCGGACCACTTTGAGCTGATACGTCGTGTCGCGGCGTGCTTTATGGAATATATTACAGATAAAGAGGGCATGAACAATGGCTGTTAATTGCGGTAAGAGACAATGGCATATTTGCATAGCTAGTATAGTTTTGACCACGATAGTAAGTTTCTTATTTTGCCTAATGGCAGACGGAGGTCCGGAGGTTCAAGACATTACTTTGTCAATGATGACAAGGTATTGCCTTGGAATAGTATTGTGTTTTGTTGGACCGGCAATGATATCGTACCTGTACACATGGATTATTTATGAAAAAAATAAAGATGTGTTGGTTAGAACATTGAGAATTAATTTGATTTGTCAGATGCAATATATCATATTCATTACATTTAGCAGGATAACAGATTTACACAATTGCGGATATAATCCGCTGGGACCATTTTTGCTTATTATGTCGATGAGTATAGCTGTAATCATCAGGTTAGTTGCAGTTTATAAAAATAATCAGATTAAGAAGCCACATATTTTAAAAAGACTAATTACAATTGCTTTAATTGTGTTGATGAATTATGCGAATTTATTGTATCTGACTAACATAATGGTTCAGCTATGTACGCTACCGGGATTTCGTTCGTAACTGACTGCTCCCACAGGCAAGCCTGTGGGTAATGGATCGTTTTTGCAGGTATAGATAAAATTTTGATTAGAGAACTTATCTGAACTTTTTCAATTCTTCGCCGTCGCGTACTTTTCGCAGGCCCTCGCGGTGAGCGATGAGCATGAGAATGAGGGATGCGAGGCTTAGGAGGCCGCATTCTGCGCCCAATGTCAGGAAGGCAACGACGGTGAAGACGGCCGGGATGACGATGGCGCCAAGTGGCAGGAAGCCAGTCACCAGGATGCAGAGCAGTCCGGCGGCGGAACTTAAAGTCCCGGCGAGCGGTGCGTAAAAAATGATGGAAGTGCAGGTCGCTGCGACACCTTTGCCGCCCTTGAATCTGTGCCAGAACGGATAGTTGTGGCCGAGAACGGCACCGAGCCCTGCATACATGATGACGATGCGGCCGATGCAGTCGCCAAACAGGCTGTAGGCAATCACGCATGGAATCACAGATTTCACAACGTCGCCGACCAGCACGAGGGCACCGTAAGGAAGACCAGCGTTCGCGGCGACATTTGCCGCGCCAGGATTATGAGAGCCGTATTTGTAAGGGCTCCTGCCGGTCAGCTTCGGAATGACGATGGCCGCGGTCAGCAGGCAGCCGAAGCAGTAGCCAAGGAGCAGGCTGATTGCGCGCCCCGTGATCAGTGTTGTGTTCATATAAATTCTCCCCTGAGATTATTTTTTAGTGTCACAAGAATTCCGCGCCTCCCGCAAGAGGCTGTGGTTTATGCCGCGCCTCCCGGTGAGGTCCGGTTTTATGCCGGTTTGTCCGCTGTAAGCGCCTCGACGTCTTCGCGGTACACTTTGCGGAAGAAGATGATGGAAAGCGTCACGGAGACGAATTCCGCAATGACAAAGGCCCACCAGACGTTGTCGACGTTGCCTGTGAGGCTGAGCAGGTAGGCCGCAGGAATCAGCACAACGAGCTGACGTCCGAGGGACACAATCAGCGAGAAAATGCTGCGACTGAAGGCCTGGAAGATCGAGCCGAGCACGATGCTGAAAGCCGCCAGCGGGAAGTGAATCGCGATTGTGCGAAGTGCGTTGTCGCCGAGGTCAATCATCTGGTCAGATGCGTTAAACATCTTAAGAAGCACCTGCGGAATCAGCTCGAACGTTGCCATGCCGACAATCATAATGCAGATGGCAAGCGTAACGGCGAAGCGCAGCGCCTCGTCGATTCGAGACTTTTTTTTCGCACCGAAATTGTAGGCGAGAACCGGAATCAGACCGTTGTTTAAGCCAAACAGCGGCATGAAGAAAAAGCTCTGCAGCTTAAAGTACACGCCAAAGACCGCCGTTGCGGTCGCGGAAAATGTCATTAAAATCAGGTTCATCAGATAGGTCATCACCGAGCCGACAGACACCATCAGAATCGATGGGATGCCAACCGCATAAATTCTCTTGATAATATCCGCCTTCGGGTGAGTGATGGATGAAAAGCTGAGGGTGAGTTCCTTGTTAAACTTCAGGTTCAGGAATAATGCGAAGCAGGCTGCGACGCACTGTCCAATAACCGTCGCAAGAGCAGCACCGGTAACGCCAAGCTTTGGACAGCCAAGAAGACCGAAAATCATAATCGGATCCAGAATCAGATTCGTAATCGCACCGGTCAGCTGAGACGCCATGCTGAGCGTCGTGCGCCCGGTGGACTGAAGGAGTCGCTCTAATGTCACCTGATAGAAACAGCCAACAGAGCAGATGGTTACGACGCGCAGGTAATCCATTCCGAGCTGCCAGATTTCGGCATCGGAGGTCTGCGAGCCAATAAAAGCTTTAGCGCCGAACAGGCCGACACATAAGAAAATCAGGAAATTGATAAACGCCAGAAACAGGCCATTGTTGGCTGCGGCGTTGGAGCGGTCAAACTTCTTTTCCCCGAGTGAACGGGACAGGAGCGCATTGATACCAACCGCGGTTCCGGTGGCAAATGCAATCATCAGGTTCTGAATCGGATACGCCACCGTGACCGCGGTCAGGGCCTTTTCCGAGAGCTGCGCAACGAAGATGGAATCCACGACGTTGTACATGGCCTGAACCAGCATGGAAATCATCATCGGAAGCGACATGTTTACAATCAGCTTCTTAACGGGCATCACGCCCATCTTATTTTCTTGCATAATAGTCCTTTCTTTCTATATTCTCTAAGAAATTTTAGCCCAACACCTGCGGAAAATCAAACCTCCTACATGAATTTCGTTCGAAAATCAAACCGCTTGGTAAAAAACTCCCCCGCCAGAGTTACCTGTTAGGGGAGTTTAAAAATTAATTCAGTTTGTGGCCCGCGCCCCCGCAAAGCCCGCTGGCCAAGAAATTTTACTGTGGCAGCAGTCCGTTGATCAGGATAAACAGCACCATCAGAGGCAGAACAACGGCAAGGTAAGGCTTAAGCCACTTTGCCACCTTGATGCCGGCGCCTTTGTTTGCTTCGTTGCGGTAGTTATCAAAGCCCCAGCCCGCCTTCCATGTGCAGAAGAGCGTGAAGATGATGGAGCCGCCCGGAAGCAGGATGTTACTTACGATAAAGTCCTCGGAATCGAGCACGTCTCTCGCGCCGATAAATGTGTGGCCGGCTAAAACGTTATAGCCGAGGACGCAAGGCATGCTTGCGATAATCATGAAGATGCAGTTTAAAACAACGGCCTTCATTCTTGATGTGCCGAAGTTATCGATGGATGTGTCAACCAGGTTTTCGAAAACGGCGGTTACCGTTGAGAAACTGGCAAATGACATGAATAAGAAGAACAGTGTTCCCCAGATTCTTCCGCCGGGCATGTTTATAAATACTCTTGGAAGAGTCATGAAAATCAGGCTCGGACCTGCATCGGGCTCAATGCCATACGCTGCACATGCAGGGAAAATGATAAGGCCGCTCATTAATGCGACGAATGTGTCAAGGACACCGATTGTAGCCGCCTCACTGAGTAAGGACTTTTTATCGGACATGTAGGAACCGAAGATTTCCATGGCAGCAACACCTAAGGACAGTGTGAAGAATGACTGGTTCATGGCGTTAACGATTACGTTTCTCCAGCCAACTTCGGCAGCACGGTCGAGGCTTGGAAGGAGGTAGAACTTAAGGCCCTCAGAAGAGCCGGGAATCAGAACACTGTGAACAGCAAGCACGACAATCAGAAGAAACAGACACATCATCATTGGCGTGGTGACGCGCTCAAGACCTTTCTGAAGTCCGGTGCTGATAATAACGAAACCGATTACGATTGTAAGTACGGTGAAGATTGTCATTTCAGTCGGATTGCCAAGCATCTCTGTGAAGACGCCTGAAATATCGTCTGTTTCAACGCCATCAAAGGAACCTTTCAGGAATTTGATGAAGTAGTTTAACATCCATCCTGAAACAGTTGTGTAGTACATCATAAGGAGATAACAGCCGGCAATACAGAACCATCCGTGGATATGCCACTTGTGGCCCGGCTTTTCGAGTGCCTTATATCCCGGCACGATGGTTTTTCTTGATCCACGGCCGACAGCCAGTTCCATCGAAAGAACCGGAACGCCCATGATTACTAAGAATAACAGATAGAATAGGAGGAAAACGGCACCGCCGCTCTGTCCTGTAATGAACGGAAACTTCCATACGTTTCCGATTCCGATAGCACATCCTGCTGAAACGAGGATGAAACCAAGTCTTGATTTGAAATTTTCTCTTTGTTCCATAACTTTTCCCTTTTTATAGATTTGTCGTAGCTACGGGCGAGATCCGCCCTGAAGCGAGTGCATCCGAACTGCCTTTTTGTCATTCGACTATGATGAGCGTGAGTGCCTGGCTATCAAACGCCTGTCATTCGATTTCGAAATAAAAAGACACGTTATAATACTGTGACACTATAGCACATTAAAGCAGGTTAGTAAAGGGAGGGGCTGCGGGACAATCGCAAGGTTTTCGGCGCGCGGGCGCCCCGCCGCTCGCGTCGCATGCCGGCCTCGCACTGTTTCGTGAATTTGAGTACTTCACGAAAACTGTTAAGTTGTTTACAATGAAGGAAGAGAATGGTTCGAAAATAACTTAAAGGCGCGGCCGGCTATAATCCGCGCAGAACGAGCGGCGCGGCTGGGCCCGCGATCCCCGCGGGCAGCGCGTTTTGAATTAAGGAGGAAATCTTTATGATTCATTATGATAGAAAAGTTCAGAGGATGGCATTAAAGGACAGGGTTCGCCTGTGCAGCGGAAAGAATGCATGGGTTACGAAACAGTTTCATAAGTACGGAATTCCATCGATGCTGATGTGCGATGGTCCTCACGGACTCAGAAAACAGGCGAGTCTTACGGATTCTTTCGGCATTCATAATGCGGTGCCGGCAACGTGTTTTCCGACGGCTGTAACAGCGGGAGCGACCTGGAATCGTGAGTTGTTGGAGAAGATGGGCGAGGCGCTTTCCGAAGAGGCTCTGGCAAATGGCGTCAACCTCGTGCTGGGGCCGGGCCTGTGCCTGAAGCGTAATCCTTTATGTGGAAGAAATTTTGAATATTACAGCGAAGATCCGGTGATTGCCGGTGAGTCTGCGGCCGCGTTTGTGAACGGAATCCAGAGCAAAGGAGTGGGGGCGTGCCTGAAGCACTTTGCCGCGAATAATCAGGAGTTCAAGCGCTTTTCGTCCGACAGCGTTGTCGACGAGCGGACGTTGCAGGAGCTGTATTTAAGCGGCTTTGAGCGCGCGGTGAAGAAGTCACACCCGATGGCCGTGATGGCCGCCTACAATCTGCTGAACGGCGTGCATTGCACGGAAAATAAGCGTCTGCTGACGGACCTGCTCCGCAATCGCTGGGGCTTTAACGGTTTTGTTGTGACCGACTGGGGAGCGATGACCGACAGAAGCAAGGCATTTGCCGCAGGCTGCGATTTAAACATGCCGGGCGGTTCGAACTTTGGCGAGAATCAGGCGGTGCGAGACGTGGAAAATGGCCTACTTTCCGAGGAGGCTGTGAACGCAAGCGCCGAGCGCATCCTGCGCGCAATCTACGAGTCGAGGAAGGCTGCACTGAAATATCACGCCGAGCTGGCGCGCCATGCGGAGGTTGACGACTCAGCCGGAGCAGCTGGTGCTGCGCACTGCGAATTTGACGCGAAGGCGCACAGCCGCCTTGCATTTGAGGGTGCGCTCGAAGGCGCAGTGTTACTTAAAAACGACGGGGTTCTGCCGATTCGCGACATGACCGGGATGCTGGTCTGCGGATATCAGGCGAAGAATATGCGCTATCAGGGCTCTGGTAGCTCCCACATCAATCCGACGCACCTGGCCGGGTTCTTTGATTACGCGAAAAACAGCAAGTACCTGAAGGTGACGAATGAACGGGGCGAGGCGGACGATGAGTCGCTGGTCAAGCTTAAAAATACAAGCGGCAAAGAGTTCGAGGGAATCGTGGTATTTGCCGGGCTTCCCGACAGCTTCGAGGCGGAAGGATTCGATCGCGCTTCCTTAAAGCTTCCCGACGGGGAAAATGCGATGGTCGAGGCTGCAATTGCTTCGGGACTGCCGGTTACAGTTGTGCTGATTGGCGGCGTGATTGAGCTTCCATGGGCAGACCGCGTTTCTGCGATTTTGTACATGGGACTCGCAGGTCAGGAGGCCGCGAAAGCCGCATATTTTCTGCTGGTTGGAGCCTTCTCTCCATCCGGCCGCTTGACCGAGTCCTGGCCGTTCCGCTACAGGGATGTTCCGAGCGCCGGCTTCTACGGCGCCGAGAAGAAGGGAAAGAACGCGGAATACAGGGAGGGCCTGTACGTCGGCTATCGCTATTATCAGAAGGCCGGCGTCGAAGTCCGCTACCCATTCGGCTTCGGCTTAAGCTACAGCGGATTTGCGTTTGAGAATCTGCGCGTCAGCGCGCTTGGTGGTGGTCCGGCCGCCGCGGCTGGCACTGCGCCTGATAGCGGCTTTAGCGCCCCACTTTACGAAGTGTCCGTCGACGTCACAAACACCGGTACCGTGCAGGCGTCAGAAGTTGTCCAGCTCTACGTCGCTGCAAAGCCTGGCGAACAGCCAACGGCGAAAGTTGCCTCTGCAGTAGGCGGCGCCGCCTCCAACGGCTACCGTCCGGTCAGAGAATTGAAGAACTTTGAAAAGGTGAACCTGAAGCCGGGCAAAACGAAGACCGTTACGATGCTTTTAACAGAGCGCGACTTCTCCGTATACGACGTAACGTCTGATGATTATGCAGTCGTTGCCGGCGCCTACGATATTGAAATTGGGCGTTCCTGCGAAGACATTGTTTTGAAAGAAGAGGTGCAGGTCGCCGGCGCGTCCGCAGAGGCGCTGACCGAGACCCGGGACGGTCTGGCCGAGTGGTACTTCGCTCCGAAGGGGCATCCGTCCGAAGCTGAGTTCCTGACGCTTTATAACAAGCCGCTTCCATCGGATGCGGCTCCGGTCAGAGGAACGGCGACGTATGAGAACACGCTTCTGGAGCTTGAGAACCTGAGCCCGATAGCGAAGGGCATGGTTGCGATTATGAAGAATCGCCTGGCAAAGGGATTTGGCGTGCCGGAGGATAGCGATGATCCGGCGTACCGGATGGCGCTTGCCGCAATGCTGGATTCCTCGATGTCGACCGTCTTCATTAACTCAGGCGGCCGCCTGCCGTGGCCACTCCTTCGCGCAATCATTCATACAGCGAATGGCGAAAGGTTACAAAAGAAACACATGGAAACTTGACATTTGCCGCGGAAAGGGTAGTATTGTTTTCGTTACCTGGATATGAGGGGCATTTCAAAAGGATTTTTACATGAATAATAATACAAAAAGTGGCAGGAAGAAACTGACGGCAAAGCAGCACAGGAAGAGGAATGCGCTGAAGATTACGCTGATTTGCCTGCTTGCAGTGCTGGCGGTCGTAATCGGCGGCGTGGTGCTGGTGTTTGAGCATTTTTACTCCCGCACAAATTTCATCAGCGAATCCATGGAGGACGACGGCATCGAGGTCGCCGACTACGCTCAGAGCGAGGATGGCGTTTACAACCTTCTGCTGATCGGCGTTGACAAGCGCGATTACAACGGCAAATACGCCGGCAACTCGGACGTGATGATGCTGATGTCGATTAACTCGAACACGAAGAAGGTGCATCTGATGTCGTTCATGCGTGATTTGTATGCAGACATCGATGGTCACGGCGTTCACAAGCTGAATGCAGCCTGCTCTTACGGCGGTCCGAAGCTGCTGATTTCGACGATTGAGAAGAATTATAAAGTCGGCATCGATAATTATGCGATGGTTGATTTCGACGACATGGTGAATATCATCGACACGATGGGCGGTGTCGACATTGACGTGACCGGCGATGAGGTTCCGGTCCTGAACCAGTATTTAGAGGAGCTGACTGCCTTAGACGGCACGAGGCTTTCCGACTACACGCTGAGCCGGGGCGGGCACCTGCACTTAAATGGCAAGCAGGCCGTTGCCTACTGCCGAATCCGCTACGTCGGCAACGCAGACTACCAGCGAACCGAGCGTCAGCGCACCGTGATGACTCAGCTCCTTGGCAAATTTTCCGGTAAGAATGCCATTGAGCTCGGCTCTCTTGCTGACAAACTTCTTCCTTACATTACGCACAATGTCAGTCAGGGCGAAGTCCTGAACATGATTACAAAGATTCCTTCCATCGCGAAGTTCCGGGTTGTCCAGGAAAGAATTCCTTATGACAACCACTATACTTCTTCAGAAGAAATCCTGGTTCCTGACATGGACTACACAATCAGGCAAATTCAGAATGATCTGAATGGGTGACCGGCATGCGGCAGGAAATTTGACATTTTAAAGAATCTAAATAATAATATAAGCGGTGGTATTCTTTTAAAAGGGAGGTAACTGCAACAATGAAAGAATTTATCAAAGAATTCAAGAAGTTCGCTTTAAAGGGCAACGTGTTTGACATGGCCATCGGCGTAGTTGTCGGCGGAGCATTTTCCAAGATTGTAAGCTCATTAGTTAAGGACATCATCATGCCATTAATCGGCATCTTAACCGGTGGTATCAACTTCGAAGGTCTCTCAGTCAATGTAGGAAGCGCGACATTAACCTATGGCGTGTTCATCCAGAACGTCATTGATTTCTTAATCATCGCATTAGTCATCTTCTGCGTGATCAAGTCCATCAACCACATGAACGAAAGAATTCATGGCAAGAAGGAAGAAGCTGCTAAAGAGCCTTCAAAGGAAGAACTTCTGCTTACTGAGATAAGAGATTTATTAAAGGAACAGAACAAGTAAAAATGCATTACATTGTATTCGACCTGGAATGGAATCAGAGCCCGAAGGGCAAAGAAGATTCTGTTCCAGGTATGCCATTTGAGATCATTGAGATTGGAGCAGTCAAGCTCAATGAACATCTCGAAAAAGAAGGCGAATACTGTGAATTAGTATGTCCGCAGGAATACATGACCATCCATTTTCAGATTCGGAAAATGCTTTCGTACACGATGAAGGATTTGAAAAAAGGCCGTCTGTTTCAGGATGTATGTAAAGACTTCCTCGCATGGTGCGGGGATGATGCAGTATTCTGCACGTGGGGACCCGGTGACCTGACGGAGCTCGAAAGAAACATGAACCACTTCGGTGTGGCCAATCATTTTCCAAAGCCACTGCTGTTCCTGGATTTACAGAAGATTTATTCGATGGAATACCAGGATGGCAAGGTTAGGAGCAGTCTGCAGCATGTCGTGGAAGAATTGAAGATTCCGGAGACAAAGGGAGATTATCATCGTGCGATTTCTGATGCACGATACACGGCGGCAGTAGCGCAGAAGCTCGATTTTGAGCAGTACGGGAAGTACAAGAGTGTTGATTTATACCGGATTCCGGACAGCGTGGAAGATGAGT
The DNA here is from genome assembly GCA_902781505.1 of uncultured Lachnospiraceae bacterium. Taxonomy (GTDB): domain Bacteria; phylum Bacillota; class Clostridia; order Lachnospirales; family Lachnospiraceae; genus UBA4285. The sequence goes on from CACZJL010000011.1 coordinate 47,873, forward strand.
TTCATCTCAACTTCGGGACCTACGAAAAGTACGTATCGCATGGCGTGGAAGACCACGAACAGTGCGCGCAGGACAAGAAACTTCGCATCGTGAAGTGTTATGTCTGTCAGAAGAAAGCTAAGGCCAGAACGCCATGGTTCTCCGACAATCAGGGCCGCTATTTTGGTGTGTTCGAGTGCACGGAGCACGGGCTGATCAAGGGCCGCTACAGGGTCAAGCAGGATTCTGAAACGGGCTTGTATTACGGCATTCGCATTTTGAAGCAGACCGACAGGGAAGGCGCAGATGCAGTTGTAGAGCGCAAGCGCAGGGTGGAAGAAAAGGCCGCGCGCAGGCTCGAAGCCAGGAGGCAGGAAGCCTTAGAGCGCAAGCAAATGGCAAATGCCGCGATGAAGGACGCATTTGACAAGGGTCTCGTTGAAGGCGTGCAGCCAAAGAAAAAGAAGTCCGGTAAGAAGAAAAAGCCCGCAACCAAGCAGGCCGCTTCGCAGATGCCCGCAACGTCGCAGGTCGGCGCCAACTCCGCGACCCGGCAAATTTAAAAATTGAATATCAAATCGGATTGAAGATGGAATTAAGGCAGTTGTGCAGCGATAAGGTTAAGAGACCTTGTCAGTGCACAGCTGCCTTTGTTTACGTAAAAAGGGCGGAGCCTGCGCTCCGCCCTCTTTGTATTTGATTAAATCAGAACACCGTATACAGTACAGCCACCGCGATGACAACCTGAACAATCACAAGTCGGGAAACAACCTGTGGGTCGGACCATTCCTTATTCTTGCGGAAGTGGTCGTGGATTGGTGTGCGGAGGTTCTTCATCGGGTTCTTGTGGAACACCTTGATGCAGGTAACCTTAATCAGTCCGAGGCCGCCGTCAAGAATCAGAATCAGCGCAAGCGGAATGAAAAGCAATGGATGATACAGCTTTAAGAATGCGTATGCAATCATAATGCCGATCGCACGGGAACCAGCATCACCCATCAGAATCTGGCTTGGAGAAGTGTTAAACCAAAGATATGCTAACAGGCACACAATCAGCACCATCAGCATGTGGCGGTAAGCCGGGTCGTATCCAAAACTTCTCATCAGCAGGTACACGCTCACAAGAGTCACGCAGGAAAGCGTTGTGCACAGGCCGTCGACGCCATCAGAGCAGTTCGTAACATTGATCGCAGCCCAGATTAGAACAACGATCAGAATGCCATAAATAACCGGGTGAAGCGTCACCTTCGTGTTCGTGTAAGCGATATAGAACGAATTGTCGTTAAAATACAGGAAATTTACAGCGGAACCTGCGGCAACCGCGAAATCTAAGAGCCCTTTTTTTAAACGGCTCCATGGCTTTTCGGACGCATCATCGAAGTAGCCGGACAGCATCTCGACGAACGCGAGCGCTAAATACACAGCCATCTCCACGCTCATCGGCAGGAAGATGAAAGCTGCAATCGTAAATACAATCCAGATAATAATGCCGGCGCCTCTTGGCTTTCCGACCGATTTCGTTCCGTTAATGGCAAATGCCCTTCCTCCGTCTTTCGGCAGGTACTGCATTCCGTGCCGGATTGTGAGGAACGTACAGACGAAAGCAAAGATTACGCTTAATACCGTAACGATGCGCACAGGCGCGTCAGGATTCAACATGTAAATCATAATAACCTCCAAAAAGCAAAGGCCTGCGGCGGCGCCGCCAGCTTAAGTTTTGCTTGAAAATTGGCTTCAAATCGGGTTTGTGAGCCGAATTGAGTATAGCACAAACAGGGCCTCTATGCTATAATCAACTTGTGTTTAAGAACGAATCGTGACCATACTTCAAAGAAGAAGTGCGCTGTCAAAGGGCGCTTCTTTTGTGCACGACACAAAGAAGATGGATTAAGTATACGGGGGCTTTGATATGGCGAAAAAAGCAGCAAAGAAAACAACATCAAAGAAGATGCAGGCCGTGGAGAAGAAGCCGCAGGCCGCAGCGCCGAAGGTGGATCCTTTCATTACAGAGTTTGATGCGTACCTGTTCGGACAGGGCACGCACTATGAAATCTATAATAAGATGGGTGCACACCCTTGCGTAAAAGACGGTAAGGAAGGCGTGTACTTTGCCGTGTGGGCACCGACAGCGAAAGAAGTCTACATCGTGGGTGACTTCAACGACTGGAAGGCCTATGGCTATGATATGAGCCTGGTCAACGACGGCGGCATCTATGAGAGATTCGTGCCGGGTGCGAAGGTGGGCCAAAACTACAAGTTCCTCATCATTGCAGCAGATGGCAGGGCGCTTTATAAGGCCGACCCATACGCGAATGCAGCGCAGCTGCGCCCGGATAATGCATCCGTCATCACCGATTTGAGTGGATTTGCCTGGGGCGATGAGAAGTGGGTCGAAGAAAAGAAAAAAGAAGACCACTTAAACGTTCCGGTCAACATCTACGAGTGCCACTTGGGTTCCTGGAGAACCAAGGACGACGGCACCGAGTACGGCTTCATGAACTACCGCGAAATCGCGCCACAGCTTGCCGAATACGTGAATAAGTTAAACTACACCCATGTCGAACTCATGGGCATTGCAGAATATCCATTTGACGGCTCCTGGGGCTATCAGGTAACCGGCTACTATGCACCAACCGCCAGATACGGCACGCCGAAGGACTTCATGTACTTCGTCAATTACATGCACGAGCAGGGCATCGGCGTAATCTTAGACTGGGTGCCGGCGCATTTTCCAAAGGATGACTTCGGCCTCGCGAACTTCGACGGCTCCTGCGTTTACGAGTATGCGGACCCGAGAAAGGGCGAGCATCCGGACTGGGGCACAAAGGTGTTTGATTACAGCAAGAACGAGGTGATCAATTTCCTTGTGGCAAATGCCATGTTCTGGGTGGATCAGTACCATGTAGACGGGCTGCGTGTTGATGCGGTTGCGTCCATGCTGTACCTGGATTACGGCAGAACAGAGGGCAACTGGATTCCAAATAAGTTTGGCGGAAACGGCAACTTAGAGGCAATCAGCTTTTTAAAGCATGTCAATTCCCAGTTAAAGGAGCGTTTTCCACAGGCAATCACGATTGCAGAGGAATCTACTGCATGGCCAAGAGTTACGGGAGACCCGAATAACGGCGAGTGCCTGGGCTTCACATTTAAGTGGAACATGGGCTGGATGCATGACTTCTTAGAGTACATGAAGCTCGATCCGTATTTTAGAAAGTTTAATCATAACAAGCTGACATTCTCTACAATGTATGCATATTCCGAGAGGTTCTGTCTGGTTCTGTCACATGATGAGGTGGTTCACTTAAAGTGCTCCATGCTTGGCAAAATGCCTGGTGACAGAGATGATAAGTTCGCCAATCTGATGCTTGGATACGCGTATATGTGCGGTCATCCGGGCAAGAAGCTTCTGTTCATGGGCCAGGAATTCGGCCAGTGGAACGAGTGGAGCGAGGCGCATCAGCTTGACTGGTATTTATGCGAAGACGAATGCCACCGGAACCTGCGCGACTGGGTCGGCAAGTTAAATGGCCTGTACAAGAGTTATCCGGCGCTTTACGAAACCGATTTCACACCGGAAGGCTTCCAGTGGATCAACGCAGATGACAAGGACAACTCCGTCTATCGTTGGGTTCGTAAGTCAAAGGACGGCAAGAAGAACCTTCTCTTCGTCTTAAACTTCACTCCGGTGGAACGCAAGAACTTCCGCATCGGCGCGCCAATCAAGGGTGAATACAGACTCGTCCTTTCCACAGACGAAACCATGACAAAGACCCTCAAGACCGACGATTGTTACTGCGACGGCTTTGGCGACTCTCTCATCATCGACCTCCCGAAGTACGGCGTTGCAATTTATGAGTACGGTTACATTTAAACAGACTTGATCTTCACCCCGCCGGCAGAAATGCCGGCGGGGCTTTTCTTTCATCAGCAGTTGTTGCATATTTACAGGTGTCATAGCACATTACGGGGGTAAAAGAGAGAAAACCACAGAAAAAATTCGTTGAAGTATCATTTATGAAACACAAAAAGTGATACATTGCTATTAAAATAAATGGATTACTAATAAGTGGAAAAGGTGGGAATGGTCAGTAATGAGATATGAGCAATAAGCCTAAATTAGTTTCTATAAATCTAGCAAATTTTAAAATATGGGGTAGAAATAAAATTACAAATGTGATATAAATATGTATATCATATTATACCAATTGATATTAGGTTACTACAGTAAGGTAGTACACCTAAGAGCTCTAGCCCCATTCCTTGGAATGGGGCTATCTTTATTTTTAGGAGGAAATATGCAAGAGATTAACTATCGAATTGGTTTGGATATCGGAATTGCTTCTGTGGGGTGGGCGGCATTATTAAATGATGAACACAATGAACCTGTTCATATTCTTGACATGGGGGTTCGGGTATTTGACAAAGCAGAAAATCCGAAAGATGGCTCTGCACTTGCTGTGCCAAGGCGTAATAACAGAACGGCAAGAAGAAGGCAAAGACGAAAAAAACTAAGAGTTGCTACTGTAAAGAAAATATGTGAAGACAATGGTCTCATTCAGATTCAGGAGTTCGATAAAAAACTGGCAACAGGTTGTTGTCCGGATGTATATGAGTTAAGAGTTAGGGCGTTAGATGAAAGAATAAGTGGTGAAAATTTAGCGCAAATCCTGTTGTATTTAGCGAAGCATCGTGGATTTAGATCAACCAGAAAATTTGAATCAAACAATGAAGAAAATGGTAAGGTATTATCTGCAACTGAGGCTAATCGCAAAATTCTTAAAGAAGGCGGCTATAGGACAGTAGGTGAAATGCTGTTTAAAGATGATGCATTTAGGTCATATACGTCTTTTTCTAATAAAGAATACGTATTAACCACAAGAAATAAAGCTGATAATTATTTACATTCTATTGACAGAGCTTCACTGGTTGAAGAAGTTATTAAGATATTTGAAGCACAACGTAATTATGGGAATCCATTTGTGACAGAACAGTTCGAGAAAGAGTATCTCCAAATTATGCAAAATCAGAGATCATTTGATTTAGGACCGGGTCTGCAAGCTAATGGAGTTAAAAGTCCGTATGCAATCAATGGATTTCAAGATAAAGTTGGAAGGTGTACTTTTGAAAAGAATGAATATCGTGCCCCGAAGGCAAGCTATTCAGCAGAGTGTTTTTCGTTATTAGAAAAAATATCTCATTTGAAGATTAACGATATAAATGGCGATTATCGTATTCTGACATCAGAACAGAGAAATAATATATTTGAGTTAGCCCATAAACAGAAAGACATTAAATACTCGACTTTGAGGAAACTTTTAGGCTTATCAGAGACGGAACGTTTTAATATGGTGTCTTACAATGAAAAATTAAAACAGGGTGAGCACAATAAGAGTATAGAGAAAACAGAACGATCAAAATTTTATGAGATGAAAAACTTTCATGAGTTTTGTAAGGCGTTAAATTTAGAAGAGACAATACCGGATGAGACAACAATTGATTTGTTAGACAAAATATCAGAGATAATAACCGGATTTAAAAATGATGACAGTAGGATTTTAGAGCTCACTAAATTAGGTATATCGGAACAGCATATTTCTGAATTGCTTAAGTTGTCACCGTCTAAATATATGCATTTATCTATTGTTGCAATGAAGAAAATTATACCGGGATTAAAAGATGGGTTGACATATGATAAGGCATGCGAAGCGGCTGGATATGATTTTCGCAGAGATTCGAATAGAGAAAGAACGAAATTATTAAAGGGAAATGTGGTTCAAGAAGTACTCAATGATATTACTAATCCAGTGGTAAAGCGTGGTGTTTCACAGTCAATCAAAGTGATAAATGCGATTATTTTGAAGTATGGAAGTCCTCAGGCTATCAACATTGAATTAGCACGTGACATGGCTAAAAACTATAAAGACCGTTCTGCTGATGAAAAGAGAATGCTTAAGAGAGCAGATGAAAATTCAAAAATCAAGGAAGAGATTATTGAATTAGGTTTTGCTAATCCTACAGGGAAAGACATTGTTAAGTACCGATTGTGGAAGGAACAGCAGGAATTGTGCTTATACACAGGAAAGAGGATTGGAATCTCTGATTTATTTGGTAATTCTTCAACGGTTGATGTTGATCATATTATTCCTTATAGTAAAAGTTTTGATGATAGCTATCATAATAAGGTCCTGGTATACGCAGGTGCCAATAGAGAAAAGGGAAACAGAACTCCTTTTGAGTATTTAGGGAATACTGATAAATGGAATGATTTTGTTATTCGCACAAATCTATACATTACAGATTATAAGAAAAAACAGAGACTTTTTAAAGAACATTTTACAAAGGAGGAAGCTTCAGAATTTAAAGAAAGAAATCTGAATGATACAAGATATATAACTAAAACGGTTTATAATTTGATTCGGCAGAATTTATCATTCAAAAACAAAGCAACGGTAGTTTGTGTGAATGGTTCTATAACTTCATATTTACGAAAAAGATGGGCGCTGCCGGTGAAGGATAGAACAACAGATTTGCATCATTCGGTAGATGCAGTCGTGATTGCGTGTGTAACACCTGGAATAGTTCATAAAATAACAAAATATACACAGGCGCGAGAAATTGCTAAAAGTAAAGGTTTGGTGATGATAGACGAAGAAACAGGCGAAGTATTCGATCCAAAGGAATATACCAACAATGAGTGGGATGCAATGTTTGGTGTGAAGCCACCTCTTCCTTGGTCTGCGTTTAAGGATGAAATTATAATTAGAACAGGTAAAAAGCCATTAGAATTCATCCTTGCAAGTAGGAAAGTTAACTGTGAATTAAACTATCCTGAATGGATGATGAATGAAAACGTTATTAAAGAGATATTTGTGTCTAGAATGCCTCGTCATAAAAACACTGGATCAGTTCACGACGCTACAATAAGAAGTCCTAAGATCTTTGATGAAGGCTATGTAATATCTAAGGTGCCATTATCAAAACTAAAACTTAAGGCAGGTGAGATAGAGAATTATTACAATCCTGAAAGTGATTTATTATTATATAACGCATTAAAAGAACGTTTGATTAAATATGAAAATGATTCTGAGAAAGCTTTTGCAGAACCAATGTATAAACCTAAGTCTGATGGCTCTCGTGGACCATTGGTTAAGAGGGTTAAAGTCGTTAGTAAGATGACATTAGGAGTACCTGCGGCTTCAGGCATTGCAGCAAATGGAGACATGATTAGAATTGATATTTTCTGCGAAAATGGAAAGTATTATATGGTTCCGATATACGTTGCAGACACGGTTAAGAAAGAGCTACCTAATAGAGCCGTTGTTGCCAATAAACCTCTGACGCAGTGGAAGGTCATGAATGAGAGTGATTTCGTCTTTTCACTATACCCAAATGATTTGATAATGGTCGCGAAAAAAGGTGGAATAAAGGTCACAAATAATCAGGGACAGAAAGAAGAAAAAACAGATAAGATTTTTGTGTATTATAACTTTGCGGATATTGCAACAGGATCTATAAAATTTTCGTCTGATGATAATGAGTATAGCGGGAGACTTGGAATTCAAAGCCTGCAATGCTTTAAAAAATATACAGTTGATGTGCTTGGAAATATACAGTTGGTAAATAAAGAAAGGAGATGTGACTTTCGATAATGGGGTATCGAAATATCAAAATAGATTCAAATGCTGTGCTTTGTATAAAAAATGCTCAGTTGTTAATAGGTGATTTTTCTGTTCCACTTGAAGATATTAACTGTTTGCTAATTGAGAATGAGAATGTAAAACTATCAAGCTATTTGATTCAAAAATGCGCTGATTATGGCATCCCAATATACTGTTGCAATGAAAAACATCTTCCTAATTGCGTTCTTGTTCCTTTTGAGAAAAATTCGCGTCATTTGAGTATATTGAGATTGCAGATAGATGCTTCTAAACCTTTGAATAAGCGGATATGGCAATCAATTATCAAAAGAAAAATCAAAAACCAGGCGTGTTGTCTAAAATGGAACAATTTGGATGAATATGAACAGTTAGAAAAAATGGGTGATTCTGTACAATCTGGGGATAAAAGCTATGTAGAGGCAAAAGCTGCAGCTTATTATTTTCGTGTTCTTTTTGGAAGTGGATATTCCAGAAGAGAGGAAACGGTAGTTAACGCCGCTATGAATTATGCTTATGCGATTGTACGAGGAGTTATAGCACGAACGTTAGTGATACACGGGTTAGAACCATCATTAGGAATAAATCATTGTAGCGTACAGAATAATTTTAATCTTGTCGATGATTTTTTAGAACCGTTTCGTCCAATGGTGGATATGGTTATCATGGAAAATATTGAAAGCATTAGGAGTGCGGAATCTCTTACATCGGAGCATAAAAGAACCTTGTTAAGTGTTCTAACTTTAGATATGTTAATTGATGGAAGGAAAGAAATCATTAATAACTGCATCGATATAATGGTTGAGAGCTATATAAGATCATTAAGAAAAGGGGAAATGGTATTGTTAACTCCTCAGATTATAGGTGTTAGCAGACATAATTATGAGTGAATTTATGCGAATTTTATTATTTTTCGACCTTCCAACAAAAGAAAGTGATGAAAGAAAAGCTGCGTCTAAGTTTCGCAAATTCCTTAAAGATGATGGATATCATATGATGCAATGGTCGGTATATTCAAGAATATGTAATGGAACAGATGCTGTTTTTATGCATGAAAGTAGAGTGAAGAGGAATTTGCCACCAAAAGGTTCTGTAAGAATACTGATTTTAACAGAGAAGCAATTTGAATCGATGAGAATAATGCTTGGAGAGCGAACGGTTGATGATACGTGTAAGTCAACTGAATTAGTTGATGTTTTTTGAAAAAAACGATTTTTTGACATATAAGAGTGATCGAATTGTCATGTTTTAAAAAAGGAAAAAGGCCAGAAGACCATTAGTCTTCTGGCTTTTCTTATTCCCTATCATATCATACCAATAAATATTAGGGAACTACAGCGAAAATGCGTTAGCCATCATTACGGAGTTGATCATATCATACCAATAAATATTAGGGAACTACAGCTGACTTCATCAGATATGCATGTTTCCGTATATCATATCATACCAATAAATATTAGGGAACTACAGCAAAGTTCATTCTACGAATATCATTCTTCATATCATATCATACCAATAAATATTAGGGAACTACAGCTGAAAACCATGCAGTAAAATCTACGTAATCATCATATCATACCAATAAATATTAGGGAACTACAGCCGGGATATTCTCGATTCCCCCATTAATGTATCATATCATACCAATAAATATTAGGGAACTACAGCCGTGTATGTCTTAAGAGTGCCGTCATTTAAATCATATCATACCAATAAATATTAGGGAACTACAGCTCGTTATGCAAACTTGGAAAAAGTTTAAATATCATATCATACCAATAAATATTAGGGAACTACAGCTCAAACGCAAAATACATGTCGGAATCGTAAATCATATCATACCAATAAATATTAGGGAACTACAGCTAATATCGCGTTTAATATTTTAGAGAATGGATCATATCATACCAATAAATATTAGGGAACTACAGCCCACGATCGCGGTACAACTTCCCGATATTAATCATATCATACCAATAAATATTAGGGAACTACAGCGCAGTCAGCTTATTTAATTCAAGATATGGTATCATATCATACCAATAAATATTAGGGAACTACAGCCGATTCAGCGAGAACCTTTGTAGCCTTATCATCATATCATACCAATAAATATTAGGGAACTACAGCACGTAAATGTAAATAGTGTGCCTACAGTTTATCATATCATACCAATAAATATTAGGGAACTACTATGATTGTCAATTTGAAACTGAGCCACGCGCTGATTTGATTTTGAGCCACCTAACGCTAGCTTGAAAGTGAGCCACCCTTTTTGCGGCCTTTCTTTGT
>CACZJL010000012.1 GCA_902781505.1 uncultured Lachnospiraceae bacterium
AAAAGAGAAAAATAGTAGAATGATTTCAAATCTAATTTTAATCACAAAACCACAGGGATAGTCTTTTCTGTGATTTCCGAGTACAAATTTACGCTGCCAGGAATGCGGAAATAATTGAAAAGAACAGTCAGTACTGATAAAATAGTAATAACTATTGGAGGACTTGACTATGACACAGGATCAGATCAGTATTCTGATGATTATCCTGATTCCGGCAGGAACTGCCGTTCTTTTGGGGGTTATCATTCAGTTTGCAGGATTTAGTAAGAGGAGAAACTGTAACCACCTGATTAAGGGCAAGGTTGACAGTTATGAATTTAAGAATGGTGCCTGTATCCCGGTGGTGCGTTTTACTTATCAGGGAAGCAGATATTATGCACGTCTTCGCGACAGAGCAGTGTCAAAACAGGATTATCCTATTGATTCTGAGGTGGAAGTTCACTTTAATTCAGCGAAACCGTCTCAGAATTATATTGGTGAGAAGAGTGGCAGTATTGCGGGGTGGGCGCTGATTGTGGCCGGCGTACTGGTTGGATGTTTACTTGCGGTAATGCTGTTGTAAGCAGACACCTTGAAATTGGAGGCTTAAATTTGAACGAGAATGAGGCAAGACGCCTTTTTACAAAGGAAAATGTTCAGCAGATTCAGGTTCCGGACGTTGTTGTTCAGGATTTGGTCAGCATTATTGATGAGAAAATGAGAAAGAGCGGAATTTATTTCCGTATTGCACATCGAGTGAAGGCTGTGGATTCCATGGTCGACAAGATGAATGACAAGCTCTACGGAGTGAATGGCGGAGAATATGAATTCCGTAAGCTGCAGGATCTGGTTGGGATTCGTATCATTCTGTATTATTCAGATGATCTGTCTATCTGCAGAAACCTGCTTGATACGCTGTTTTCTGAGCCGGGTGAATGGGAGACAACGGATACCAATGAATATGAATTTAAGGCGATGAAGACGAATGGTGTCTTTAAGATGCCTTCGTATTTAAGTAAGAGTATTGTGAATCCTGTACTTTCGGATTTTGTCGATGATACGTTTGAAGTGCAGATTCGTACGAATGCCTTTGAAGGATGGCACGAAATCGAGCACGACATGCGCTACAAGGGCACGGCATTTGACATGGGAAGCGAGCGGCTGGCGCGTAAGATGAATTCGATTCTGGCGACGTTTGAGCTTTGTGATGACTCGATTGTAGGCCTGATGGAAGATCTGGGACACGAGCATTATAAGAATCATCACTGGGATGATATGCTTCGCTGTCACTATCGTCTGACCTTTACGTCGGATCCGTTAAGCCAGGAAATCTGGGATGCATTTGACTCGGACTCTGATCTTGCGAAGATTTTCTATAAGTTCCCGAGGGGAAATGCGATTGAACAGCTCTGGAATGATACTACGGACAATGGCGTGGAGCACACTCTGGATAATATTGTGCGGATTGTGAACGCAATCGGGCCGAAAGATGAGAGGCTCAATCAGGCATTTGCCATGATCGATAAGCGAGTAGCGGAGCGAAAAGTTGCGCGAGCGCGAAAGAAGTTTGAACCGTTTAAGAAGCTCGGAAGGTATAAGGTCTTCCAGGCGCATACATGGCTGAATACGGCGAATTTAGGACAGGAAGAGGCGTACAGAAAGGCTTCTTCTTATATCTGGTCCTGGGTTCACTCCAGATTCTCCGAAGTTTTTGATGATCTGCCGGAGGAAATCAGCTCTTATTACGGAATTTTGCCGGGATACCGGGTTGAGGTGACTTATAAACCGCAGGAGCTTTATTTCCGTGAGGAGACTTCACATCTGGATTCAAAGATTGCGAACCGTCTCTGGATCAGCCAGGCTACGCTTGAGGCGTCACAGACCGGCATTTGCTTTACGGTGACGAATGAGTATGTGGAACCGGAGGAGTATTACAGGGATCCGGAAAATATTCTGTTCTCAAGACCAAATTTCTTTGGTGAAATTGCTGACAATATCGGTATTGTCGATGGCGAACGCATGAAGGAGAGTCTGAGGGAGATTGATGCAGAAGGGTATGATGAACTTAAGGGGTTGATCAGTCTGCAGACCCGCCAGTTCCCTGTTGTTGTCTTTATTGGAAACGATAAGCAATGGGTGGATGATTTTGACGTGGAGTATTTCTCTTATCTGGTCGGCTATTATGCACATGTTAAGAAGATTACCGATGAGGAGACGGCTGTGAAGTTCGCTCATGACTATGATCTGGATGCGAACCAGTTCAAGGATTCGATTACGGTGTTCTATCCGGGACAGAGCCCGAAGACCAGCTATCGAAAGGATATTCTGGAAACTACGTTTGAGGTCATCAAGCTTGAGAAGAGAAAGTACTGGAATGAAACGGGCTGCCGTGCTTACAGAAGACAACTGGTTTCTGAAATTCGTGAGCAGAATGTCAAGGATCAGACGACGGAACAGCGCGGAATTAAGCTTTAAAATGTCAACTGCTCTGGTGGTATGACAGAATGCCTTGTGTATTTTGCCGGAAGCTGACAGATGATTGAAAAGTCAGTAAATGCGTGATTGAAAATGCTTACTTGCATGTAAGAGAATGTAAGAGGTTATTGCTTTTGATTATAATTATCAAAGGCAATAACCTCTTTTTGTATAATACCACCAAAAAAATCCGGTTTTTTTGGAGAATTGGATAACCGAAAATGATTGATTTTGATTGATTCTGATGCTATATTCAATTTAGTGAATAACCGTACGGATAATTTAATAAACAGGAGGCGTGAACTATGCTGACAGAGGAGAGACTGAATCAAATCACAGCCCTTGTAAAGAGCAACGGAAGTGTACGAGTAAGCGAGCTGGTTGAAAGACTGGACGCATCGGAAGCTACAATCCGCCGCGATTTAAATACCCTGGACAAGGCAGGAAAAATTCTGAAGGTCAGAGGTGGTGCGGTAGCTGTTAATCAGGGCTATGCAACACAGGATATCAAGGTGGACATCAGAGCGGAACAGAATACAGAGGAAAAAGAGATAATTGCGAAGTTCGCTTCTTCTCTGATTCATGATCATGATTTTGTTTATCTGGATGCGGGAACAACGACCGGAAGGATGATTGATTTCCTGACAGCAAAGGACGTGTCTTTTGTAACGAATGCCGCAGAGCATGCGAAGAAACTGAGTTCTAAAGGGTATGTTACCTATATTTTGGGTGGAGAATTTAAGGCGGACACCGAAGCTACGGTTGGAACGGAAGCAATTGAAGGTGTATCGAACTATAATTTTACCAAGGGTTTCTTTGGTACAAATGGTGTAACTCTCAAAAACGGTTTTACCACACCAGATGCGAAGGAAGCTGCATTAAAGCGAGAGGCCATGCGTAACTGCAAGGAGCGGTATGTGCTGGCTGACCGTACGAAGCTTGGTGCGATTTCAAGTGTAAAGTTCTGTTCGTTCCCGAATGCGACTGTACTTACGGACAGCGTTCCGGAAGAATTCAAAAAGTATCGCAATGTAAAGCAGGTATAAAGGAGGTCAAAAGTCAGATGATTTATACAATCACCTTTAATCCTTCTCTCGACTATATCGTTACAGTTCCAGGCTTTAAAACGGGCGTTGTGAACCGAACGAAGGAAGAACAGATTTTCCCGGGAGGAAAGGGTATTAATGTATCAATTGTACTTGAACATTTAGGTTTTGAGAGTACAGCATTAGGTTTTAAGGCTGGCTTTGTCGGACAGGAAATTGAAAATGAATTAAACAGCTGGAATGTTAAAAATGAGTTTATTCCGGTTGCAAAGGGAATCTCCCGAATCAACGTAAAGATTCGAGGAGGTGAGGAATCTGAAATTAACGGACAGGGTCCGGAAATTTCAAAAGAAGATATCGATACTCTCTACAGTAAGTTAGATAAGCTTTCAGAGGGCGATGTACTGGTGCTTGCGGGCTCCATCCCGGATGTGATGCCGCAGACCATCTACTCAGATATCTGTAAAAAGCTTGAGGGCAGAGGTGTTCGAATTGTTGTTGATGCAACAAAGAATCTGCTTCTGAATGTCCTTGAGTATCATCCGTTCTTAATCAAGCCGAATAATCATGAGCTTGGTGAGATTTTTGGCGTGACATTAAAAACAAGAGAGGACGTCATTCCTTATGCGGCGAAGTTAAGGGAAAAGGGAGCAAGAAATGTTCTGGTTTCCATGGCTGGTGAGGGTGCTGTCCTGTTAGATGAAACAGGAGAGGTTCATAAATCTGAGGCTCCAAAGGGACAGGTTGTGAATTCTGTTGGTGCAGGTGATTCCATGGTAGCTGGCTTTATTGCAGGCTATTTAAAGACAGGGGATTACCATAAAGCTTTCCTGAATGGTGTGTGTACAGGCTCTGCCAGTGCCTTCCACATGAATCTGGCTACTGAATCTGAAGTTGAGGAAGTCCGAAAGTCAATCGGCTTCACACTTGAATAAAGGAGGTTTGATTTATGAAAATCAGAGACTTGCTTGATCCAAGAAGTATTCAGCTGAATGGATCAGCCACAGGCAAAGAGGACGTGCTCAAGCAGATGGTCAGCCTGATGATGAACAGCGGTAAGATTGAAGACCGCGACATTTACGAAAGAGGCGTTTTCGCCAGAGAAGAAGAGTCAACAACAGGTGTCGGTGAAGGTATCGCAATTCCTCACTGCAAGTCCGCAACGGTTAAGGCTCCCGGTCTTGCTGCCATGGTTCTTCCAAAGGGCGTTGAATATGACGCATTAGACGGACAGCCGGTTGATTTAATCTTCCTGATTGCGGCACCGAATTCAGAAGACAACGTACATCTGGACGTTCTTGCTAAGCTTTCTATGCTTCTTATGGATGAGTCATTCTCGGCTAATTTAAAGGCAGCTAAGAGTGTGGATGAATTCCTTGAAATCATCGATGCAGCTGAGGCGAAGAAGGATGCAGAAGACGGCGTGACTGTTGCAGAAGCTCCTGCAAGTGCTGCAAAGGCTGTAAAGATTCTTGCTGTTACAGGTTGTCCTACAGGTATTGCACATACCTATATGGCAGCAGAAGCAATTGAAAAGAAGGCAAAGGAACTTGGCTATGAGGTCAAGGTTGAGACAAGAGGTTCCGGTGGTGCCAAGAATGTTTTAACGGATGCTGAAATTGCGGCGGCAGATGGCATTATCGTTGCAGCAGATACCAAGGTTCCTATGGAACGATTCAATGGTAAGAAGCTGATTGCAACTCAGGTTTCTGATGGTATCAGTAAGCCGGGTGAGCTGATTGAGAAGGTTCTTTCAGACAATGCGCCTGTGTACCATGCAACAGGCAGCTCTTCTGAGGGAAGTTCAGGATGTGCCGGCAATGAAAGCGTTGGTCATATCATTTACAAGCATCTGATGAATGGTGTATCTCACATGCTTCCGTTCGTCGTTGGTGGTGGTATTTTAATCGCTCTTGCATTCCTGCTCGATGATTATTCCATTAACCCTGCGAACTTCGGTACCAATACTCCGGTAGCTGCATGGTTTAAGAGCATCGGTGGTACGGCGTTTGGCTTCATGCTTCCAATCCTTGCAGGATATATCGCAATGAGTATTGCTGATCGTCCCGGACTGGTTGTTGGTTTCGTCGGTGGTGCAATTGCTAACGCAGGTTACACCTTTGCAGATCCATTCGGTAAGGAAACTGTTTCAGCTGGTTTCTTAGGTGCTTTACTTGCAGGTTTCGTAGCAGGTTATCTGGTACTTGCCTTAAAGAAAGTATGTGAATATCTGCCTAAGGCGCTTGATGGTATTAAGCCTGTATTAATCTATCCTCTCTGCGGTACTCTGCTGATTGGTCTGGTTATGTGCGCAATTGACCCTGCAATGGCAGCGATTAACACAGGAATCACAAACCTGCTTGCCAACATGGGTGATTCTTCCGCAATTTTACTTGGCATTGTTGTCGGCGGTATGATGTCTGTTGATATGGGTGGCCCTATTAATAAGGCTGCTTACGTATTCGGCACAGGTATGCTTGCCGGTCAGACAGATCGCGGTTTCATGATCATGGCTGCAGTCATGGTTGGTGGTATGGTTCCTCCATTTGCCATTGCTCTTGCAACAACATTCTTCAGAAACAAGTTTACAGCTGCAGAAAGAAAGAACGGCCCAGTTAACTACATTATGGGACTGTGCTTCATTTCTGAAGGCGCGATTCCATTCGCAGCAGCTGACCCACTTCGTGTTATCCCGTCCTGCATCGTAGGTTCCGCAGTTGCAGGCGGTCTGTCCATGGCATTTGGATGTACCTTAAGAGCTCCACACGGAGGTGTATTCGTATTCCCAACCATCGGCAATGTCGCCGGTTATATTGCAGCATTCCTGATTGGTTCTGCTGTAGCAGCAGTAATGCTCGGACTTCTCAAGAAGAAGGTTACAGAATAATTTATTAATTTGCTTTAGGAGGCAACAACAGATGAAAGAATTTAAATTTACTATTACAGATCCACTTGGCATGCATGCAAGACCAGCAGGTCTTCTCGTTAAAGAAGCGGCTGCTTTCCAGTCCAAGATTACCGTAGCTAAAGATGGCAAGGAAGCTGATGCGAAGAGAATCTTCGGCGTTATGGGACTTGCTGCAAAGCAGGGCCACGAGCTTACTTTCAAGTTCGAAGGACCGGATGAGGATGCTGCAGCTGATAAGATTGAGGCATTCTTAAAGGAAAACATGTAATCCGAGAGGATGAATTTCACTTTTAAAGGAGCGCGCTGCCGGCAAAAACGGTGGCGCGCTTTTTTATACGGGGGAATCGGCCACGTGCATCTGTACTCCCTGAGCGGAGTGAAGCTAGTGAAAGAATTGTTGCGAAAATCCCCACTAATAAGGTATGATATAAGAGATATAGGAGAAGCGCGATGATAAAACCTGTTAGAAAAGTGAAAAACGGCTATTGCCTTTATGAAAATGATCATGGGCCTGTCATCGGTACAGCACTTGACCGAGTTATTATTCAGGATGGTCTGGTGTTCAGGGCTGCGGATGACACAGATAAGCTGTACCCTTACATGGACTGGCGACTTTCTCCGGAAGAACGTGTGAATGACCTGACGGACCGCCTTTCTGATGAAGAGCTGATGGGACTGATGGTCTATGGAATTGGAAATAATCTGAATCAGACGGAAGTCGATGTGAAGGAGAAGGGTGTTCGTAGTGTCATTTTAACCGGTGGATACTTGGATTCTGCCTCTGTTCTGCACAGAAATAAGCTTCAAAGACTTGCTGAGAGTGGCAAATACTCGATTCCGATTAAGATTTCGTGCCCAGGCCCCGAGCAGGTCGGACAGATGCCAATGGCAATCGGGCTTGCAGCCTGTTTAAATCCTTCGGAATTAAAGAAGCAGGCTGTACATGCCTCAGAGCTGTTACGAGCTGCCGGCATAATGTCGGTATTTACCCCGAGAGCGGCAATTGGTACGGAACCATGGGGAAATGTATTCTCTCAGACCTTTGGAATGAGCACACAGTTTGTTTTAGACTCGATTAAGGCGGTTTCAGAAGGACTGCAGGGGACAGACGGAAAGCCGGTCTGGAGTGAATCCTCCGTGTCGTCCATGACCGGAGTGTGGCCGGGACTTGCTTCATTTGCCAGAAAGAACAATGTTGATAAGAAGTATTCCGGTCATAATACGAGACTGCATCTGAAGCCATTTAAAGAAGGTGCCTGGAATTTATTCGGCGGATCCCAGTCCTGTGCTGGGGTGCTAGCGAGACGGGATGTTAAAGAGCTCAGATTCAAGAATAAGTTTAAGGGCATTATTATTGTCGACTGGCTGAACTGGAGTGCGAACAGAAACGATAAGATTCAGGCGATGATTGATGCCTGCGTGGATGGCGGCGATCAGTTCATCGGATTACCGGGAGATGAGTTCCCGACGCAGGTTCTGTCGCGTGCGCGCGAGGAATTTGGTGAAGGAAGAGTCAGAGAGCGCCTGAAGGAGAGCGGAGTCCGTATTCTTATCAATATGTTCCGCTGTGGTATTTTTGAGAATCCATTCGGTGATGCCAGAAAGGTACATCGTCTTTCGGGTGGTCTGATCTATCAGAATCTGATGAAGAAGGCCAGATATGCGAGTATCGTGCTGTTAAAGAACAGGGAAGCGACGCTTCCTCTGGTCAGGACGAAGCTCGGTGTCTATTCGGTTTCCGATTGGGAAAGAACGACGCGCGTTGCGGTGATTGACGGACATGATGCCGGAAAGACGCTGACAACAGCTACGGTCGATAAAGTGCGAAAGGCGAAAAAGGCGGGACAGAAGGTTGTTCTTGTTCTGAACTGTTCAAGGCCGGTTTTGTTAGAAGCAGCAGAACCTTATTGCGATGCGGTTTTAATTAACCTTGGAGCGAGAGCAGAAGAGGTGCGCCACGTACTGGCAGGAGATGTTGTTCCGACAGGACTTCTGCCATTTAGATTCCCGGCAACGTCCTATGAAATCGGACAGCATTATTCGGATGTTCCATTCGATATGAAGGCATACGTCGATTCGGAAGGGCATGTGTATGATTTCGCCTATGGATGTGACTTTGAAGGTCAGATTCAGGATTATCGTACGACGAAATATAATACGGAGACCTGGGATGCTATTGACCGGGATGGAAAGAAGCTTGGCTTCTGCGTTCCACGTGTTGCGGCGAAGTCTCTCGATGAAGGGGTGTATCACCTTGTGGTACAGGTTTATACAGTCACAAAAGACGGCAAAGTATTGGTGACTAAGCGGGCGCCAATCAAGAGTCACCCACTGTGCTGGGAAGTGACAGGAGGTTCGGTTCTTTGCGGAGAGACGTCTGAAGAGGGTGCTGTCAGAGAACTGGTAGAAGAGACAGGACTTGTTGCGAAGGCTTCCAGTCTGGAACGCCTTTATACGCTTGTAGATGACGGTCGTCACTGTATTTACCACGGATACCTGAATGTGATTGAAAGCTCACAGACAGGAATTCGTCTGCAGAAGGGTGAGACGGTGGAGGCACAGTTCCTCGATAAGGAAGATTTTATAAAACTGGTCGAAAGTCCAGAGTTTGTGCCGTCTGAGCAGGGCCGTTTCAGAGCAAATAAAGAAAAAATTTTATCTAAACTACTAAAAACCTATTGAAATACTAGGGAATAAATGTTAGTATGATAAAGGAGATTTATGAAGAAAGTTGTTGTAGGAATGTCCGGGGGCGTTGATTCGTCAGTTGCGGCCTACCTTTTGAAGGAACAGGGATATGATGTAACGGGAGTTACGATGCAGATCTGGCAGTCAGAGGAGCAGGCAATTCTGGAAGATAACGGCGGTTGCTGTGGTCTTTCCGCTGTAGATGACGCAAGACGCGTTGCAGGACAGATAGGAATCCCTTATTATGTCATGAACTTCAGAAGAGAGTTTAAAGAGAAGGTCATTGACTATTTTACAAGTGAATATCAGAAGGGTAGAACTCCAAACCCTTGTATCGCATGTAACCGTTACATTAAGTGGGAATCACTTTATGAGAGAGCGAGAGCGATTGGTGCGGATTATATCGCGACCGGACATTATGCAAGAATTGTACAGCTTGAAAATGGACGTTTTGCAATTCGCAACTCTGTTACAGCGGCCAAGGATCAGACCTACGCTTTATATAATCTGACACAGGATCAGTTAGAGCATACGCTGATGCCAATCGGTTCTTACACGAAGGATGAGGTAAGAAAGATTGCCAATGATATAGGACTGAATGTTGCTTATAAGAAGGACAGTCAGGAAATCTGCTTTATTCCTGATAATGATTATGCAGGTTATATTAAGAGAGAAACCGGTTACATTGATGTACCGGGGAATTTCATTGATACGGCAGGTAATGTTTTAGGACGCCATCAGGGCATCATTCATTACACGGTCGGTCAGAGAAAGGGTCTTGGAATTGCACTTGGAAGACCGATGTTTGTTGTGGCAGTTAAGCCGGATACAAACGAGGTTGTTCTTGGAAGCAATGACGAAGTGTTTGGACGTACGCTCTATGCCAATCACTTAAACTTTATGGGTGAGGATCACTTTGAAGAAGGTGAGGTTGTTACTGCAAAAATCCGTTATTCTCATGGCGGTGCCGAGGCACGTCTGCACATGGTCGATGCGGATACTATAGAAGTAACATTTGCCGAGCCGGTAAGAGCGATTACGCCAGGACAGGCGGCTGTATTCTACAAGGGAGAGGTCGTAGTCGGCGGCGGAATTATTATCTAAGGGGTATGTATTTATGAAGATTTCTACTAAAGGCAGATATGCACTGACATTGATGCTGGACTTAGCTGTACACAATACAGGGGAGCCAATCAGCTTAAAGGATATTTCTCAAAGACAGGGTATTTCCGACAAGTATCTCGAGCAGATTATTTCTGTTTTAAATAAGGCGGGCTATGTGAAAAGTGTTCGCGGCGCGCAGGGCGGTTACCTTCTTCGGAAGGCACCGGAGGATTACACAGTCGGCGATATTTTAAGAGTAACAGAAGGAAGCTTAGCTCCTGTAAGCTGCGTTGATGATTCTGATTCCGTATGTGCGAATGAGGCTGGATGCGCAAGCTACATGGTTTATAAGAAGATTAACGACGCTGTAAACAGCGTGGTTGATGGGATTAAGTTAAGCGATATGGTTGAATGGCAGGAAGCCGCAATTAATAACTATGTAATATGAAAAAGAGAATATACCTTGATAATGCGGCTACCACAAGCGTTCTGCCTGAGGTGTTCGAGTCCATGAGGCCGTTCTTTACTGAGAACTATGCCAATGCATCGGCGGTTTATACGTTCGGGCAGGAAGCAAGGCAGGCAATGGATTCGGCAAGAGCAGTGATTGCTAAGACTTTGAATGCACGTCCTTCTGAAATTTACTTTACAGCAGGTGGCAGCGAGTCTGACAACTGGGCGTTAAAGGCGGTCGCAGAGAAGCTTTCTGATAAGGGAAAGCACATTATTACAACAAAGATTGAACATCACGCAATTCTTCATACCTGTGAGTATTTAGAGGAACATGGGTTTGAAGTGACATATCTTACACCGGACTCTGATGGAATAATCAGTGCGGACGCTGTTGAAGCAGCAATTCGTCCGGATACGATTCTGATTTCGGTGATGACAGCCAATAATGAAATCGGAACGATTGAACCGATTGCGAAGATTGGTGCTGTGGCGAAGAAACATGGCGTGATTTTTCATACAGATGCCGTTCAGGCGTATGCACATATCCCAATGGATGTGCAGGCGATGAACATTGATTTGCTTTCTGCTTCTGGACATAAGTTCCACGGACCAAAGGGAATCGGTTTCCTTTACGTTCGCGAGGATGTGAAGATTGGACCGCTGATTCACGGAGGTGCGCAGGAGCGTAACCGCAGGGCAGGAACCAGCAACATACCCGGAATTGTCGGTATGGCGAAGGCAGCAGAGGTGGTGACAGCCTGTATGGAGGAGACCATGTCTCGCCAGCAGGAACTTCGTAACTATCTTATAGACAGGTTAGTTAACGAGATTCCTCACACAACCGTAAATGGAAGTGTAGAGCATCGTCTCCCGGCAAATGTAAATGTCTGTTTCGATTTCGTGGAAGGTGAAACCGTTCTGATTCTTTTAGATCAGGCAGGTATCTGTGCTTCAGCAGGTTCAGCCTGCACAAGCGGTTCGTTAGAGCCATCCCACGTACTTTTAAGCCTTGGTGTAAACCAGGAGCTTGCCCATGGTTCACTTCGAATTAGCATGGGTGAAGATACCACAAAGGAAGATTTAGATTTTGTGGTGGATAAATTAAAAGAGATTATTCCGAGACTTAGAAAAATGAGTCCGGCATATCAGGATTATTTAAGTAATATTGCGGGGAAATAAATTCCTTACAATTCGCAATGAAATTAAAAAACAAAAGGTCTTTAAGGAGGACATATATTATGGCAAAGATTTATAAGTCAGCAGCAGAATTAGTAGGTAAGACACCACTTGTAGAGGTAACACACATCGAAGAGAAGTTTGATCTTCAGGCAAAAGTTCTTGTTAAGGTTGAGTACTTTAACCCGGCCGGTTCTGTTAAGGATCGTATCGCAGTTGAGATGATCGAAACAGCTGAAAGAGAAGGAAAGTTAAAGCCAGGCGCTACAATCATCGAGCCAACTTCCGGTAACACAGGTATCGGTCTTGCTTCTGTAGCAGCAGCTAAGGGATATAAGACAATAATCGTTCTTCCTGAAACAATGTCTGTTGAAAGAAGAAACATCATCAAGGCATACGGCGCTGAAATCGTATTAACAGAAGGTGCTAAGGGTATGAAGGGCGCTATCGCTAAGGCTAACGAACTCGCAGCTGAAATCGAAGGCAGCTTCATTCCTGCACAGTTTGACAACCCAGCTAACCCAGAAGCTCACAGAAAGACAACTGGTCCGGAAATCTGGGAAGATACAGATGGCGAAGTTGACGCATTTGTTGCCGGTGTGGGTACAGGCGGTACAATCACAGGTGTTGGTGAATACTTAAAGAGCAAGAAGGCTGATGTTCAGATCATTGCTGTTGAGCCTGAGACTTCTCCGGTTCTTTCAAAGGGTGAAGCTGGTCCTCATAAAATTCAGGGTATTGGTGCCGGTTTCGTTCCATCCGTATTAAATACAAAGGTTTACGATGAAGTTGTTACAGTTTCTAACGATGACGCATTTGCTACATCTAAGGAACTTACAAGATCTGAGGGTATCCTTACAGGTATTTCTTCAGGTGCAGCTCTTAAGGCAGCTATTGACTGGGCTAAGAAGCCAGAAAATAAGGGCAAGACAATTGTTGCTCTTCTTCCTGATAGCGGTGACCGTTACTACTCTACACCACTTTTCCAGGACTGATTTCGTTTCCGAATAAACTGAGTAACTGAAAAAAAGCCCGCGCATTGTCACAATAGACGATGTGCCGGCTTTTTCGTTGTATAAAGTGATGAAAAAGAGAAATATTTTCGTCCTTTTATTACAATTTAGAATGAATCGTGTTAAAATTAGGATAGTCTAGCGAATGAGAGCAGGGGAATTGCTCTGATATGCGTAAATACTCAGCTTTTGAGGAAAGGCTGTTTCAAATATTATAAATATTGCACCTGTCGGAATTGAATTTGTTTTCTATTTTGGAATCAATACCATGTAAACGTTTACGAACATTAGGGTATAATACATTCAAAGATAGCGATAGGGCAGAGGGTATTTATAATCTGCTTGAAAAGTAAGGACGCTTATGAGCGCTATTTAAGGAGGGACCTAGCATGAGTACTGGGAATGATGCTAACGAGAGCTACAATCCATGGAATATCTATGGTGCTGAGAGTGGGGATTCAATTCCAATTCAGGAGATTGAAATGACTCCAGCTGATGAGGAAGTTGCACCGGTTGCTGCCATTGAGCAGTCCGATTTTTCTGAGCAGATTCCGATTCCAGATGATTTTGATATTACAAGCACAGGAGCACAGGTTGATGCTTCCGCCTTTAATCAGGATCAGGATATGACTTTGGATGTTTCACCTGTTGAGGTTGAAACTGCACCTGAGGATGATCAACTCGATGTGGAAGAAGCAACGGATGATGATGACGTTGGCAATGCGTATGCAGAAATGCTTCGCAGATTGAACAGTAAACCGGTTGGTGAGGAAGAATCCGCATCAGCTGCAAGCGAGGAAAGCACTTTTGCGACAGATTTCAGTTTCGAAGAGGAACCGGATGATTACGCAACTCCAGAAGTGGAAGCAGAATCTTACGAAGAGCAGACACCAGAAGGAGCATACGCTAACGAGTTTGATGCAGGCCAGTCACAGGATCAGTTCAGTCAGGAATCTGCGACTGCGGGCCAGGATGATGGGGCAGTGCCGGCAGATGAATTCGTTGTGGGCCAGGATGATGGGGCAGCGTTTGACTCGGTAGAAGGTGTGGGTGATTCCAATCAGACATCGGAACCGTTCGAAGAGCTCGAAGTAGAAGAAGAAAGCGTTCCTGTTGATGCGTTTGTGGAACCTTCAGCACAGGAGGATACACTTCAGAATAATCCTCTTGATATTCAGATTCCGCCTAAAATTAACTATGCACAGCGCAACTATGAGCTGCAGCAGAGATTAAAGGCAGCGGATGAAAGAGAGAAGATCCGTGAGTTCGAGGAAGATGAACTTGGATTTTCTTCAGGCAGTGACTCTAAAAAGAATGCATTCAGCGGCGACAGCTCTGATGTTACAAAGTACTCCATGATTGCTTTAATTCTTGGCGTAATTTCTATCATCACAGGCTTTGTTGGCGTAGGTGTTATCTTTGGTGTCATCGGCTTAATTTTAGGATTAAAAGCGAAAAAGATTGATGGTAATAATAACGCAGGTATTACAGTAAGCATTGTCGGACTTGTAATCTCCGTATTAGTACTTCTTCTTGCTGTTACTGGTATAAATAATATTCCGGGACATGTATTGGGAGTATTTGGCGGAAGCAAGAAGTCAACAACTTCGGTAACAACAGCTGCTGCTAAGACAACAGCACCTGCTACACAGGCAGCCGCTGCAACAACAGCACCTGCCGGCAATACTGGTGCACAGGCTACAACACAGGCAGCCGCTCCTGCATCCAGAACAAAGGGTGAGGATGCTATCCTTGCTTCAAGATCTTACCTTGGTGTCAGAGCTTATTCGTATGAGGGATTGAAAGCAGTCCTAGTAGGCGACGGATACAGCGAAGCTGATGCAAAGTTCGGTCTTGATAACACTCAGACAGACTGGAATGCACAGGCAGTAAGAAAGGCACAGGAATACTTAACATTCCAGCCATTCTCACAGAGCAGCCTTGTTGAACAGCTCACATTCGACAAGTTCACAAGAGAGCAGGCCGAATATGGTGCAGCAAACTGCGGAGCTAACTGGATTGATCTTGCAACACAGAAGGCTAAGACACAGGTAGAAGGTTCTTCTAACATCTCTCATGCTGAGCTGGTTGACAGACTTCAGAAGGATGGCTTCACACAGGCACAGGCAGAAGCTGGTGCTAAAGCAGTCGGAAAGTAAACCTTTTCGCAACATATAAAAAACTTCACGGGCGTCCGCATTTGCGGGCGCCCGTTCTGCATTTAAAGGAATGAAACAGTCAAAATCGGAGTTCCATGTCCAGTCGGGTACGAACGTTTCAGAGCCGCCGTCACAACGAGAGACCGAAGATCTCGAGTATGTAGCCGGCGTACTTGCAAACACTATATATTTCTCCTATAATGATTAGAAGTAAGCAAATTTTTCAATATGATGAAAAGCAAAGGAAAGGCAGAAGCTTTATGGCTATTGTAGAAGTAAAGAACCTTTCAAAGACTTTTGATGCAGCGGGCGGAACAACAACTGCGCTCAATCACATCAATCTTTCCATTGAGGAAGGCGATGTCTTTGGAATTATTGGTATGTCAGGCGCCGGCAAGAGTACCCTCGTAAGATGCTTAAATCTCCTGGAAGTACCGACAGAAGGACAGGTTATTGTGGAAGGGAAGGATCTGACTGCTTTAACGAATAAAGAACTGCGAGAAGAACGAGGAAGAATCGCCATGATCTTCCAGAGTTTTAATCTGTTACAGCAAAAGAACGTGATCAGTAACGTCTGTGTTCCGATGATGATTCAGGGTAAGAAGAAATCAGAGGCGAAGAAGCGCGCAAAGGAACTGCTTGAACTTGTGTGTCTTCAAGATAAGGCCAGAAGCTATCCAAGCCAGCTTTCCGGCGGCCAATGTCAGAGAGTTGCCATTGCAAGAGCTTTAGCGTCTGACCCAAAAATCTTACTGTGCGATGAGGCAACATCTGCCTTAGATCCACAGACTACCAATCAGATTCTTGACCTCTTAAAAGAGATTAATCAGAAGCTTAAAATCACAATCATTATCATTACCCATCAGATGTCTGTTGTTCAGAAAATCTGTAACCGTGTGGCTATCATAGATCACGGTGAGATTGCTGAAATGGGTGAGGTGGAAGAAATCTTTACTCATCCAAAGAGCCAGGCAGGAAGGGTCCTTGTCATTGACGGCACGCAAGAGGTCGGAACATCTGACAGGCAGAAAGCAGTTGAACTGTTAAAAGAAAAAAAGAGAATTCGCATAGTATTTTCCAAGAACTCCTCCTATGAGCCTGTCATTGCCAACATGGTGCTGGCAGTTGGAAAGCCGGTTAATATCTTAAAGGCAGATACACAGGATGTTGGCGGTGTAGCAAGAGGTCAGATGATTTTAGGACTCCCTGATGATGCAGATGCACAGGAGAAGATGATTGCCTACCTTAAGGATCACAATCTTGCAGTCGAGGAGGTACAAGCATGAGAGAAGAAATCGTAACGATGCTGCTTCAGGGCATCGGAGAAACTTTATATATGTCCGTATTTGCAACATTGTTCGGATATGTCATCGGACTTCCGTGGGGCGTTGCGCTCTGCATTACCGGAAAGAACGGAATTAAGCGCAATTCAGGCATTTATTTCGTACTCGATGTCATTGCAAATATTATGAGAAGTATTCCGTTCCTGATTCTGATGATTATGGTCATTCCGCTGACCATCGCAATTGTCGGTCAGAGCTACGGTTCAACAGCAACCATTGTGCCACTCGTTATTTCTGCGGCACCGATGATTGCGCGTATGGTGGAATCTTCTCTGGTAGAAGTGGATGCCGGAGAAATTGAGGCGGTCCAGTCTATGGGAGCTGGCACGGGATGGATTATTCTTCATGTTCTGTTAGGGGAAGGAAGAGTATCCTTAATTGCCGGGGCAACCATTTCATTTGCCACAATCCTTGGATATTCCGCAATGGCCGGAACCCTTGGTGGTGGCGGTTTAGGCGATATTGCCATCCGTTATGGATATCATCGCTATGATACACAGATTATGATTATCACAGTAGTTTTACTGGTGGTACTTGTTCAGATTTTCCAGGGATTGGGAACCTGGGTTGGAAAGAAATCAGACAAGAGATAAATTAAAGGAGAAAGTTATGAAAAAAAGAGTATTGGCAGTAGCGTTAACTGCAGTGTTAGTAGCGAGCATCTTCACAGGATGCGGAAGCAAGAAGGATTATAATGGCCCTGAAACAAAGAATGGCAAGACAGTAATCAAGGTTGCCGCTTCAACAACTCCACATGCAGAAATCTTAGAGCATGTAAAGGAGACACTTGCCAAGCAGAATATCGACCTTCAGGTGAAGGAATTTGACGATTACATCCAGCCAAATAACGTCGTTGAGTCCGGCGAGTTTGATGCAAATTACTTCCAGCACGTTGTGTACCTTGATAACTTTAACCAGGAAAAGGGTACGCACCTCGGCATTGCAGGCAAGATTCACTACGAGCCATTTGGCATTTATGCAGGAAAGAAGAAGGCGCTCTCTGAGCTTTCTGATGGTGACTCCATCGCTGTTCCAAATGATACAACAAACGAAGCCCGCGCCCTTTTATTACTTCAGGACAACGGTATCATCAAGTTAACGGATGGCGCTGGTCTTAAGGCTACAAAGCAGGATATTGTTGAGAATCCTAAGAACATAAAGATTCAGGAGCTTGAGGCTGCTCAGGTATCCAGAGTTATCAATGAATGTGCATTCGTTGTATTAAACGGTAACTACGCACAGGCTGCCAAGCTTTCCGTAAAGGATGCCCTCGTTGTAGAGAAGGCTTCTTCTCAGGCCGCTGAGAACTATGCAAATGTCATTGCTGTAAAGCAGGGCTATGAAAACAACGAAGCAATCCAGAAGCTGGTTTCCGCATTAAAGAGCGAAGATACACAGAAGTGGATGGAAGAAAAGTATCAGGGAGCAGTTGTTTCCTATACAGGTAAGTAATACATGGTCCCGGCTTTAACGCCGGGGCTTTTTTATGCGTGGCAAATATTCCTGCCCTGCAGTAGGCACCACAAGCTTTCGTGCACGTGCACCTTTCATGAGGAAACTGGTGCGGAAGAAACGTGCATTTGCCATGATGGATGTGCTATAATTGGGACAGTTATTCGGGTAAAATCAAAGGAGGGCAGAAAATGGCGAGAGGACAGAATCAGAAAGAGAAGCTATATCGCCTGATTCAGATTCTGAAGAGCACGGACGAGAAACATGGAATCACAATGGCAGAAGTCATTGAAAAGATGAATGCGTATGGTGTTGATGCGAGCCGGAAGAGTATTTACGAGGACATCAAAACAATCAATGACATGATGGATTGTGATTATGAAATCGGAACGTACCGGGACGGCGCGAGAACCAGATATTATATGGTTGGACGCCCGTTTGATCTGGCGGAGGTGAAGCTGCTTGCTGATGCGGTTGCGGCATCAAAGTTTATCACAGTGCGAAAGACCTATGAACTGATTGAGAAGCTGAAGACGCTGGTGTCGAAGGCCGATGGAGTTACGCTTGAGAGAAGCGGTCTTGAGGTTGATGGCAAGCGTCATTCGCAGAATACATCTGGAATCTACAGTCTGGATAACCTGTTTAAGGCGATTCGTGAGAACAGAAAAGTATCGTTTAAGTACTTTGGCTGGGATGTCGATAAATCAATGAAGTTTCACAGGGATGATGGCCTTTATACGGTCAGTCCCTGGAAGGTTCTGATTGATGATGGATATTATTATCTGGTCGGTTTTGACGAAGGGGCCGGCGAGGCCGGAGAAATCAGGAATTACCGCGTGGATAAGATGGTGAATGTCAGAACGAAGGAAGGTCCACGAATCGGAGAGGAGCTCTTTAAGAAGGAGCGCCCGGATGATTACACAACCGTGCATTTTGATATGTTTGGCGGAGAGGTGGAGTCTGTGAAACTGCTCTGTAAGAACGAAATGTCGAATGTCATTGTGGATAGGTTTGGCAATGAGGTGACCATGATGCCTGCAGGGCAGGATAAATTTACGGTTGTTGTCAATGTCTCACCGAGTGAGCGCTTTATTTCCTGGATTTCAAGCTTTGAGGATTCGATTAAGATTGTCGGACCGGAAAGCGTTGTACAGAAAATGAAGGAGCACGTGAAGAAACTTTCAGAGGTTTATTCATAAAACGTTCCGGCAAGGTAAAGCTTTTCCGCCGGTTTAAAGCGTTCCGGCAATTTAAAACGTCTCAGAGGATAAAAGCGTTTACAAATGAAAGAAAAACGCGGAAAGTAAAATTAAAACTAAATATAAGTGTACGCGAAAATTGCGGATTTTCGGCTTTCATGCAGATTCGCAATGTAAGTGGTTTCCATAAACGATTTCGGATTTATCACAAAATTTTGGTCTGTAATTTTGGCTATTTCTTGCATGGTAATCTTTTTACAAAAAAGATACTATTAAATTACAAAAAGTGATGAGAAAACAAAAAGTCGGAAAGGAGGAACACTTATGAGCGTACCATCACTGATCTACAAGCGAAGTACCAAAGAGGGGTTCCATTCCGACGTAATCCGGGAGGAGAACTCCAGTGAAGAAAAGAAATCCTGGGCCGAGAAATGGGAAGAGGAAACACTTTTTAACTGGATCTTCTTGAAAGAAGGAGAAAAGTCGGAAGTCCGAACCTGGAAACAGCTGATGAATCTTGCCAAGGATGGAACAATCGATGAGAACTGTTACATTGCCAGGGCAGAGGATGAGGTCTGGGAGCCGGTTATGAAGACGAAACTGGCACCTTACATCGGACTGAATGCGAAAACCGGTTTTGGTGATTGTAAGGTTGATGGAGTGACTTTAAGGAGTCAGATTCCAAGACCGTATGAGTTCAAAGATGTCCCGAAACGTCTGGACTATCGACTGGACTACGTTCCGAAGAAGAAGGAAGACATTCCATATGGAGAACTGCTGTTTTATGCAGTTTCATTTGTCGTAATTATGGTACTGTGGAAGATTTGGGCAGGGATGTGACCTCCCTCCTGACCTGAATCTGCGCGTAGCTTGAAACTTTAAATTAATGTGAAAGATCGGTGCAGTGAGTAACTCCTGTGCCGATCTTTCTTAAATTCAGATGGCGGGTAATTTAAGAAAGACGAGGAATATAGAATGGAGACAAGTAAAGCATTATTCACTACAGAAATGACGATGACTAAGAAGGAGTACACGAGATTCAGTAAAAAGGTGTATGACGTCTTTCAGGCAGAACAGAAGAAGACGATGACACTCGGAATTCTGGTCGGAATTTTAGGCGTGGTATCAGGTCTCAGTTCAAAGCAGTATATCTGGGTTGCAGCAGGTGTGTTTATCGCTGTCATCATGCTTTTATTAACCGTGGTTCAGAAGCGAATGAAAATCAGCGATGCATACGACAGAAATCAGAAGATTCATGACAGAGTCGATAAGATTTCGTTCTTTGAGGATGCGGTGGTTGCGCATTCAAAGTTTGGTGCCGTACGGATTGAGTATGACGATGTAGTAGAAATCATTGAAACAAGAACAAACTTTTACATCATGAAGTCTGCAGATGCCGGCATTATTGTTGTGAAGAACAACTGCAGTGCCGAGCTGATTTCGTATCTTCAGGGACTGAAGAGCAGATGCGGTGCGGGAAAGAACACATTGAAAAAGACAGTGAAGGGTTAAAGTTATGAGAATAGCGCATATTGCGGACCTCCATATCGGTAAGAGATTATCCGGTTATGATCTGAGAGAAGATCAGAGTTATATCTTTGATCAGATGATTGAAAAGATGAATGAAGCAGACGTTGAGGCAGTTCTGATTTCCGGTGATATTTATGACAGCTCTACGCCTTCTGCAGAAGCGGTTGGGATGTTTTCAGAGCTTTTAAACAAGCTTGCTGCCATGGATAAGGAAATCTGTATTATTCCCGGCAATCATGACTCGGCGGGAAGACTGAGCTTTGCTGCAGGTCTGTTAAATCAGTTGAAAATCCACATTGCAGGACCATATGCCGGACATGTGGAGAAGGTCGTTTTAAATGATGCGTACGGTCCTGTGAATTTCTATCTGCTACCGTTTATTAAGCCGAGTATGATTCGAGGCTTCTTTGATGAGCCGGCGAAGGACTACACGGACGCAGTGATGAAGGTCCTTGAACGTGAGGATATCAGGAAGGATGAGCGAAATGTCATTCTTGCCCATCAGTTTATCACTGTTGGCGGATTCTATGAGGAGCACGATTTAAGCCAGGGTGGTTTAAATAATGTGGAGTCCTTTGTTTTTGATAATTTTGAGTATGTAGCTCTCGGTCACATTCATAAGCCGAGTAAGGCAGGTCGTGAAACCTGCAGATATTCCGGTTCTCCAATGGTTTATTCGGTTAATGATGACAAATATGGTTCTTCCTTTGTTGTGGTGGATTTAAAAGAAAAGGGCACGGAGCCTGAGGTGCAGACGGTGCCATTAAAGCCGCTCAGAAGAGTGTGTAAAATCAAAGGTACGTTCGATGAACTGACGGATGGAGATACTCTGACCGGAACAAAAATGGACGATTATGTGCAGATTGTGCTGACGGATACCGAGGCGATTCCGAATGTGATGGAGCGCTTAAGAGTTGGCTACCCGCATATTTTAGGGTTGGAGCTGAATGGAATCTACCAGGAAGCTGCAGGCACTTCTCAGGCAGCAGACCGGTCAAAATCGCCTTTAGAGCTTGCACGTGAGTTCTTTTTGAAACAGTCCGGTGCGGAAGCTAATGAGTGTCAGATGGAGTATCTTAGCAGGCTGATTGCGGATATCTGTGACACAGACGAGGAGGAAGAGGCATGAGACCAGTCAAATTAGTGATGTCAGCATTCGGGTCTTATGCTGGCAGAGAGGAAATTGATTTTGAGAAGTTTGGCACGAGCGGACTCTATTTGATTACGGGAGATACGGGAGCCGGAAAAACAACCATCTTCGATGCGATTACATTTGCCCTGTACGGATCGGCAAGTGGAGACGACCGGAATAATTCGGAGTATTTCCGCAGTAAATACGCGGATTCGCTGGCAGAAACCTTTGTAAATCTGGAATTTGAAATCGGCGGAAAACGCTATCTGGTTGAGCGTAATCCGGCATATACCAGAAAGAAGAAAAGAGGAGAAGGCGTGACGAATGAGGCCGCTGAAGCGACTCTGACGCTTCCGGATGGTACGGTCGTGACGAAAGTGAAGTCGGTAAACCCTAAAATTGTCGAGCTGATGGGCCTGACGCGCGAGCAGTTCTGCCAGATTGTGATGATTGCGCAGGGAAGCTTCGCGAAGCTCTTGATGGCAGATACAAAAGAGCGAATCGGAATCTTTCGCGATATTTTCCATACGGAGAAGTATCAGCGAATTCAGAAAGCAATCAATGACGATTACACCAAAATCAGAAAGAATCTGGAAGGCGTTTATTCCTACATTGATGAGGAATTCAAAAAGAGTGTGGTTTCGGAGGATTCGGAATATACGCAGGTGGTGGATCAGATTCGCATTAGTGGCGCTGCGACACAGATTGCACATGCAAAGGATGTTCTTTGCAAGCTTCTTGAAGAGGATGGGGTGCTCGAAGAGACTTTTGATGTACAAAACAGGGAACAGGCGGCAGTGTTAACGGCAGTCAGCCAGGAGCTTGGTACGGCAAAGGCACTTGATGAGGATTTCCGCCAGCTTGAGATAGAGACTCAGAAGGTGACACAGCTTGAACCACTGGCCCGGAAGGCAGAAGAAGTTTTTAAAACCTGGGATTCTGAAGAGTCTCATAAGAAATCGGAGTCGGTTCAGAAAGAGATTACGACGATTCAGAATCAGATTCCGGATTATGAGAAGCTGAGCCACCTTACAAAAGAAATCGCGAAGGCAGAGAAAACCTTACTCGATCTTGAAAAGGAAAGTGCGGCAACTGCTGCGAGTCTTAAACGCCTGAATGAGGTCAGGGAGGAAGAGGCAGCGGAGCTCGCCCGACTTAAGGATGTTCACGTCAATTCCGGTGAGCTTTTAAAAGAAAGCGAAGCATTAAACCAGGAAGTGAAGAATTACAATGAAGCGGTGAAGCGTGGTGCGGCCTATGTGAAGTGTCATCGGGAACTTCAGAAGGTACAGGATTCCTACCAGCATGCGCAGAAGGTATTCCGGGAACAGGATATGAAAAGAAGGCAGGCAGAGGATCTCTGGCACAATAATGTTGCAGGTATATTAGCAAATGGCCTTACGGAAGGGCAGCCGTGTCCGGTCTGTGGTTCCTTGCACCACGAGCGCCTTGCTGTCTGTGAGACAGAGGCGCCAACAGACGAGGAGTTAAGCCGGCTTAAAGAAGCAGCAGAGCAGGCAAATGCGGCATATTCAACTGCAACAGCTAAAGCGGCAGAGGCAAGAAAAGCGGATGAAACAGCCTGGGATGAATTTGTGGAAGCCTGTGATGTGCTTGAAATTGAGAATGATGACTACACTACAGCATCCAGGTGCTTAGAGAAGCTTAAGCCAATACTGGTTCGTAAAAAAGAGACACTTGATGAGAAAATCAAAGAAAATCAGAAGAATCAGGACCGTGTGAAGGTTCTGAATGAACATATGCCGCGTCTTCAGAATCAGATAAATAAGCAGACAGATAGTGCAACAGAGACAACAACGAAAGAAGCGGGCTTGAGGGCACAGACAGATGCCAATAAAAAGGCTCTGTCAGAATTGAAGGAAAAACTTAAGTTTGAATCCGAAAACGCAGCAAGGCTTGAGATTACCAGATTAGAGTCACAGGTTACCAAGTATGCAGAAGGACTTGAGGCGAAGCGCAGGGAAAAAGACGATTGTGCACGGGAACTGGCTGAAGCGAAGGCCGGAGTGAAGACATTTGCCGAGAAAACAGCAGGAAAGTTAAGACCGAACCTTGCGGAAATTCAGGGAAAACAGGCAGCAGCTCAGAGAAGAATCGATGCGATTGCGCTGCAGATTAAGAGTGTTCATACAAGAACTGTAACGAACACTGCGGTTCTTGAAGCAATTGAGAAGTATGAAAAGGACTCTGGGAAGTACATTGATAAGATTAGCTGGTTAGAGCCTCTTAATAACATCTTTAACGGTCAGGTAGCGGGCCGTGAGAAGGTGACGTTTGAAACATACGTACAGATGGCCTGCTTTGACCAGATTATTTCCAGGGCAAATGATCGATTTAAGACGTTGACCGGGTCACAGTATGCGATGCGCCGGGCAACGATGGCAGAGAACAACCGGGCACAGAGCGGACTTGATTTAAATATTTATGACTACTATACGGAGACGGAGCGGAGCATTCACTCTATCAGTGGCGGAGAGAAGTTTAAGGCATCTTTGGCGCTTGCGCTGGGACTGTCTGATGAAATTCAGGCACAGGCGGGCGGAACGAGAATGGATACGCT
Source organism: uncultured Lachnospiraceae bacterium (assembly GCA_902781505.1). Classification (GTDB taxonomy): domain Bacteria; phylum Bacillota; class Clostridia; order Lachnospirales; family Lachnospiraceae; genus UBA4285. The sequence continues at coordinate 24,239 of CACZJL010000012.1, forward strand.
CTTTATCGATGAGGGCTTTGGCTCTCTTGATTCTGAGTCGCTGCAGCAGGCTGTGACAACTCTTCGAAGCCAGACCGGAAGTCACAGACTGGTCGGTATTATTTCTCATGTTAAAGAACTCGAAGGCATGATTGATAAGATGCTGATTGTGTCGAAGAATCCGCAGAAGGGAAGCTCCATCGAAGCAAAGTATGATTAAACAGACAGGCATATTGAGTAAAGGCGCTTAATATGCCTGTTTTCTATTATTACAGGAGTTCAGTACGTATTGGAAAGGGTACATTATGAATGTGGTAAATATCACCAAAACAGAGAGTTTAAGTGGCTCATTTTAGTAACTTTTGGACTTGAATTGAATATTTGAAAAGAATATACTGCATTTAGATAGAGATTCTATATATCGCATCTATATCTATATAATTATTGTCTTGGGTCAGTCTCAAAAAGGAGAAAAATATGGTAAGTTTAGACTATTACAACATGTTTTACTATGTTGCACAGTATAAGAGCTTTACTGGTGCAGCAAAAGCACTCAATAATAATCAGCCTAACATTACAAGATGTATGAATATCCTTGAAAAATCATTGGGGGTCAAGCTTCTGAACAGAAGCAATCGTGGCGTGACATTAACAGAGGCAGGAATGCAGCTGTATCAGCACGTTGCGGTCGCACATGATCAGATTATGCTTGGCGAAGCAGAACTGAATCTTGAGGATACCACTGAGACTGGGATGATTGCCATTGGCGCTAGTGAACTGGCACTTCGTCTGTATCTGGTCGATACAATGGAAGAGTATAAGACCATTCATGGCGGAGTAAAGCTTAAGGTTCAGAACAACACGACCCTCCAGGCTATCGAAGCTGCCGAAAAGCAGATTGTTGACTTTGCTGTGGTTACATCGTCATTTGATGTGAAAACACCATTTGCCTCATTCCCGCTGAAGTACTTTGACGAAATCTTAATCGCCGGACCAAAGTACAAGGATTTAGCATCGAATACGCAGGATCTGAAGGATCTGACTGACATTCCACTGATCAGTATGGGACAGGATACCTGTACATATGAGTTGTACAACAAGTTCTATCATGACAATAATCTGCCATTCCGCCCGGATATTGAAGTTGCGGCTTCCGACCAGATTCCTCTTATGGTCAAGCACAATCTTGGTATCGGATTCTATCCGGAAGAGTTATGCCGTGAAGCAATCGCTGCCGGCAAGCTGTTTAGGGTTCCTCTGGCTCAGAGAGAGCCACACAGAAGTGTGGACCTGGTCTTTGATCCTGGCAGGGAATTTTCTGAATCAGCAATTGCAATGCTTCGCATGATGCAGAGACTCGTAAACGAGAAGACAAAGCAGGTGAGGAAAGAAGAAACTAAATAAGGAGATGAGAAAAGTTTGGGAAACTTGAGAGAAGAGCTTATCGAACAGCTTACTGTCAGGACTGCATTCACCATTCCGATTTTTGGCGGGATTGATGTAGCAGAGTCTGTCGTAGTTACCTGGATTGTTATGGCAGTCATGGTAATCTTAGCGCTGTTTCTGACAAGCAACATGAGAGTGGATCATATCGGCAAGCGTCAGGCTGTAGCGGAACTTATGGTTACAAAGTTTGAAGACATGCTCGCCGGAATCGTCGGAGAGAATGGCAGAGCTTATGTGCCATATCTGGTAACGGTTATGATTTACATCGGTATTTCAAACATTATTGGTCTGTTCGGATTAAAGTCCCCTACAAAGGATCTTGGCGTAACGGCAGCTCTTGCACTCATGAGCATCGTGCTCGTTGAGTATGCATCGATTCATGCTAATGGTCCTAAAAAGTGGCTTCATAATTTTACAGAACCAATCGCGATTGTCACACCAATCAATATACTGGAGCTGTTCACAAGACCGCTGTCTTTGTGCATGCGACTCTTCGGTAACGTATTAGGTGCATTCGTAATTATGGAACTGATTAAAATCGTTGTTCCAATCATTTTACCGGCTGTATTCAGTTTGTATTTTGATTTATTTGATGGCTTGCTTCAGGCATACGTCTTTGTATTCTTAACAGGACTGTATATCAATGAAGCGGTAAATGAGTAAGAAAAGGAGATATTAAAATGGGAGTAGCAATTGGTGCAGGTATTGCAGTTCTTGGAGGATTAGGTGCAGGTATCGGTATCGGTATCGCAACAGGTAAGGCAACAGAGGCAGTAGCAAGGCAGCCAGAGGCAGAAGGAAAGATTTCCAGAACCTTAATCTTAGGTTGTGCCCTTGCCGAAGCAACCGCTATTTACGGTTTCGTTATCGGTCTTCTGATCATCATCATGCTTGGTCAGTAATCAATACATACGTAAATTAAGAAAGGAAGATAGAACATGCTCCGTATAGATTGGAATGTTTTATTTACTGTGTTCAATCTTTTATTACTGTTCATTCTGATGAAGATTTTCCTTTTTGACAGAGTGAAGAATGTAATTGCAGAAAGACAGGCACTCGCAGATGCGAAGTTAAAGGAAGCTGATGATACAAAGGCAGAAGCAAAGAAGCAGATGCAGGATTACCAGGCACAGATGAAGGACATCGAAAAGACTCGCGAAGATACAATTCGTGAAGCTCGTGAAAGTGCTGATAAGGAATATCAGAAGATCATCAATTCCGCAAACCTGAAGAAGCAGCAGATTGAAGAGGATGCGGTAACAGAAGCAACGAATAAAAAGAATGAAATTCTTCGTAAGGCACAGAAGGAAGTGAAGGATCTTGTTATGGATGCAGCCGGCACAGTCGTTGGTGCATCTGTGAATGATGAGACAAACTCAAAGCTTTATGATGAGTTTTTGAAGAAGACAGGTGAAGAGCAGTGACACAGGAAATTATCAGTTATGCAGAGGCGTTTAAGGCAGCAGGTGCTGGCAGAGACGATCTGTTGAATGTGGTGAATATTCTCGAGGCTGTGCCACAGGTAAAGCAGCAGCTTTGCGACCCGACCGTCGCTCTTGAGAAAAAGCATGTCGTTATCACAAGCATTTTCCCGGAAGTAGTCAGAGATACTCTGATGGTCCTGGTTGACAAGAATGAGTTCGATCGCTTTGAGGATATCTTTGAGGCTTACAAGCAGCAGGAAGCTAAGATTGACGTTAAGGAATCAAAGGCAGAACTGCTTTATGTTACAAAGCCTACAGAAAGACAGCTTGAAGGAATCAAAAGCTTCTTAATGAAGAAGTTTGATGATTCTGAAATTGATATTGAGTTACACGAGGACAAGTCTCTTGGTTCCGGTTTCGTTCTTCGTTACGGAAATCAGGAGTTTGACTGGAGTGAGCAGGGAAGATTATCTCAGCTTTCTTCCTCCATGGTTCGTGCATTAAATATGGCCGGAAGCAATCCTGCAATTTCTGAAGAGAATATTGTTGAGATTTTAAAGGCTGATGTAGAATCCTTTGAACTCCACGCAGGCAACCGTGAAATCGGTGTTGTTAAGACTATCGGTGACGGTATCGCAAGAATTGATGGTATTGATCATGCATTCTATGGCGAAATCGTTGTCTTTGATACAGGTACAAAGGGCGAAGTTCAGGATATTCAGCGTGATTCCATCGGTGTCATTCTTTTTGGTAATGACAATGAAATTAAGGAAGGTACAAGAGTTGTACGTACCGGTCAGATTGCCGGTGTTCCGGTAGGAGATGAATACCTTGGCCGTGTTGTTAACGCGCTCGGTGAACCAATTGATGGCGAAGGAGAGATCCCGGTTGTTGGCTATCGTCCAATCGAATTTCCGGCTCCGTCCATTGTTGATCGTAAATCCGTTAATGTACCATTGGAAACAGGTATCCTTTCCATCGATTCCATGTTCCCAATCGGTCGTGGACAGCGTGAGCTGATTATCGGTGACAGACAGACCGGTAAGACAAGTATTGCACTTGATACCATTCTGAACCAGAAGGGCAAGGACGTAATCTGCGTTTATGTTGCGATTGGTCAGAAGGAATCTACCGTTGCACAGCTTGTTAACACATTAAAGAAAAAGGATGCATTTGATTACACCATCGTTGTTTCTGCAACAGCGGCTGAATCAGCATCCATGCAGTATATTGCACCATATGCAGGTACCGCTATGGCAGAGTACTTTATGTATCAGGGCAAGGATTGCTTAATCATCTATGATGATTTAAGTAAGCACGCTGTTGCATATCGTTCCATTTCTCTGCTGTTAGAGCGTTCTCCAGGCCGTGAGGCTTATCCTGGTGACGTATTCTATCTGCATTCAAGACTGTTAGAGCGTTCTGCAAGACTTTCAGCAGAAGCAGGTGGTGGTTCTATCACAGCTCTTCCAATCATTGAAACACAGGCCGGAGACGTATCTGCTTACATTCCTACGAATGTAATTTCCATCACAGATGGACAGATTTATCTGGAGTCTGATCTGTTCAATGCCGGTCAGCGTCCTGCGGTTAACGTAGGTCTTTCCGTATCCAGAGTAGGTGGTGCGGCGCAGACAAAGGCGATGAAGAAGGCTGCCGGTTCTATGCGTGTGGATCTGGCTCAGTACCGTGAGATGGAAGTCTTCACTCAGTTCTCATCAGATCTTGATGATACAACGAAGAAGCAGCTTGCTTACGGAAGTTCTCTGATGGAACTTTTAAAGCAGCCACTTGGAAGACCGTTCACCATGGCTGAACAGGTTATCACACTTGCTGCAGCGACAGGTCATGTCTTCGCCGAGGTTCCAAAGGAAGAGGTCAAGAGCTTCCAGCTGAAGCTGTTAGATTATTTTGCAAGTTCTCACAACGATATTATTTCTGAAATTGAGACCAGCAAGACCTTAACAGATTCGACAAAGGGTGTAATTCAGAAGATTGCCAGAGATTTTCGTAAGGAAGTTTTCGGTGATGAAGAAAGACAGGAAGACTAAGTATGGCAAGTGCTAAGGAAATTCAGGACAGAATCCGAGGCATCAAGGATACCAGAAAGATTACGCGTGCCATGTATATGATTTCCTCAATCAAAATGCAGAAGGCGCGTCAGAAGCTTGCAGACACGGAGCCTTATTTCTTTGCATTGCAGGATCAGATTTCATCGATTCTGTACCATTTTCCGGAAATCGATTCCCGTTATTTTGAGAACGGTACGAATCGCAATCCGAACGGAAAGAAGGCAATTGTCGTCATGTCCTCTGATAAGGGCATGGCAGGTGCGTATAATCACAACATTATGAAGGCGGCTGAAGACTATGTAAAAGACTTTGAGCCTGGTTCCTATGAGTTTTACTGTATTGGTGAGTTAGGCCGTCAGTATCTGAAATTCCGCGGTTTTCCGATTGCGGATTTTGAGTTTACTGCGACGAATCCATCTGTACACAGAGCTCGAGTGATTATGGAGATTCTGGTTAATAAGTATCATGATGGCGAGTTAAGTGAAATTGATGTAATCTATACGAGAAGCGTCAATTCCATGAAGAGCGTGATTGAATATCATCCGCTTCTTCCATTACGCCCGCATGAATTTATTAAGAATGATGCATCGGAAGATGCTCAGTATAAGAGTCTGACAAGAGATATGAACTATTCGGTGGAGGGAGACCAAGATGCAGTAAGTAACCTGTATTCCGGTGATTTCTTCATCTGGCCGAATCCACATCATGTTTTACATCAGCTCGTATATAACTATGTTGCCGGTTACATCTACGGTACTCTTGTAGAGGCGACGGCAAGTGAGGAAAATGCGCGTATGTCGGCAATGAAGTCGGCGACAGATAATGCAGAAAAAATGCTTGCAGAATTGTCCACGCAGTATAACAGAGTGCGTCAGGCCGCAATCACTCAGGAAATTACTGAGATTGCAGCAGGTGCACAGGCTCTGAAAAGAGCAAAGAAGAAAGCAGTGAGGTGAAAATAAACCATGGATGAAGGTATGAACATTGGTAAGATTGTTCAGGTTTCAGGTCCTGTAGTTGACGTGGAATTTGAAGATAACTATCTCCCTGCGATTAAGGATGCGCTTTATGTCATCAATAACGGACGTAAGAGTGTTATGGAAGTTGAGCAGCATATCGGAAGAAGTACCGTTCGCTGTATCATGCTGGCCCCATCAGAAGGCCTGTGCCGTGACATGAAGGTTGTTGCTACCGGCGAAGGAATTACAGTTCCTGTCGGTGACAAAACTCTTGGTCGTCTGTTCGACGTTTTAGGTAATACACTCGATAACGGTGAAAAGTTAGATGATGAGCAGCATTGGGTAATCCACAGAGACCCACCTGCATTCAAGGATCAGTCTCCGGTTCAGGAGATGCTTGTAACAGGTATTAAGGTTATCGACCTTTTAGCTCCTTATGCTAAGGGTGGTAAGATTGGATTATTCGGTGGTGCAGGTGTAGGTAAGACCGTCCTGATCCAGGAATTAATTAATAATATTGCACAGGAAAGTGGCGGCTATTCCATCTTTACAGGTGTAGGTGAGCGTTCCCGTGAAGGTAACGACCTCTGGTCTGAAATGAAGGAAAGCGGCGTTTTAGAGAAGACTGCCCTGGTATTTGGTCAGATGAATGAACCACCAGGTGCCCGTATGAGAGTAGCAGAAACGGGACTTACCATGGCGGAGTATTTCCGTGATGTACAGCACCGTGATGTGTTACTCTTTATCGATAATATCTTCCGTTTTGTACAGGCAGGTTCTGAGGTTTCCTCTCTGCTTGGACGTATGCCATCCGCTGTAGGTTATCAGCCGACTCTGGCAAATGATGTCGGTGAGCTTCAGGAGCGTATCGCTTCTACAAAGAACGGTTCCGTTACTTCTGTACAGGCTGTATACGTGCCGGCCGATGACTTAACTGACCCGGCTCCTGCAACAACATTCTCTCATCTGGATGCTACAACCGTTCTTTCAAGAAAGATTGTAGAGCAGGGTATCTACCCGGCTGTAGATCCACTGGAATCTACTTCCCGTATCCTTGAGCCTGACGTTGTAGGTGAAGAGCACTACAGAACTGCAAGACGTGTACAGGAAATCTTACAGGAGTACAAGTCCCTGCAGGATATCATCGCCATCATGGGTATGGACGAGCTTTCTGATGCAGATAAGCTTACTGTATATCGTGCAAGAAAGATTCAGAGATTCCTTTCTCAGCCATTCCATGTAGCTGAGAACTTTACAGGTCTTCAGGGGGTTTACGTTCCTGTAGCTGAGACAGTAAGAGGATTCAAGGCAATCTTAGATGGTGTGATGGATGAATATCCGGAAGCAGCATTCTTTAACGTTGGTACAATTGAGGATGTTAAGAAGAAGGCTGAGAACTTAATGTAAGAGGTGGCTGGTATGAAGACATTTGAATTAAAGGTTCTTACCTGTGACCGTACATTTTACGATGGCCCATGCGAGAAGCTTCTGTTTCCTGCGACAGATGGTCAGATGGAGATTTTAGCTGATCACGAGCAAATGACTGCTTCCATTGAAATCGGTGAAATGAAATTCAAGACACCGGATTCAGATGAGTGGCAGGTAGCGGTTGTCTCAAAAGGGCTCGTCGAAGTAGACCGTAATCAGGTACTGCTCATTGCATTTTCCGCGGAAAGACCGGAAGAAATCGATGAGTTCCGTGCGCAGGAAGCGTTAGAGCGCGCGCAGGAGAAGCTGATTAACCAGAAGAGTATTGTCGAGTATCATGTAAATCAGGCGAATCTGGCACGTGCGCTTGCACGTCTTAAGACTGCCGGCAAATACAAGGCAAAATAAGGAGTTTGAAAATGACTGTGCAACAGCAAATTACTGCCGCACTGATGCCATTTTATGGAGCTTCAGAGGCGGCACGCGTAGCGATGGTGATCGTGCCGTCTTTTTTTACGGATTTTCGAAAGGAAATCTTAAAGGCAAAGCCTGGTGTGACCGTTTCAGAAGAGTATGGAACAGAGGACAGGAAGGTTGTAATCAGCCTTGCAGGCGAACATCTGGTGTCTGGCGGACAATCGAGTGCAATCGTTCGTTCCATCCGCGTTTCGGACAGGCAGATTGAGCTGCCGGATGTGTATGGAATCGCAAAAGGCTTTAAGCTTTAAATTTAAATATGTAATACGTGAGGCTTCGAACTTGAACAGTTCGGAGCTTTTTGTCGATTGATTCGAAATGCTTTGTCTTCCCGGACGCTTATCAGTACTGCCTGGTACGTGTCGGGGTAAAATTTATTAAAAATCAGTAATAGCCTTGTTTCTCATGCTGTTTTTTGTTAAAGTTGTTAGTAGCGGAAAGTCGTGTGATAAATTTAATAAGGCGGTGATTTTATGCAGGTTTTAACAGGCAAAAGTGTCTACAATGACGTGTGCATCGGTAAACTCTCTTTCTTCAAGAGAAATAAGAGTGTTGTGCGCAGAGTTCATATTGATGATCCACAGATTGAGATTGAGCGTTTCCATGAAGCGAGAGAATCGGGGGTAAAGCAGCTTCAGGGACTTTATGAAAATGCACTGAAATCTGTCGGTGAAGCCAATGCGGCAATTTTCGAGATTCATCAGATGATGATGGAGGATCTTGATTACGCAGATTCCATTGAGAACATTATTACAACACAGGAAGTTAACGCAGAATATGCGGTTGCAACAACAGCGGATAATTTCGCTGCAATGTTCTCTGCAATGGAAGATGAATATATGAGAGGAAGAGCGGCAGATGTCAAGGATGTTTCCGAACGACTGATTCGTATTCTTTCCGGCGATGAAGAAACATCTCAGACGGGCGATGAAAAGGTGATTATCGCAGCAGATGATCTGGCACCTTCTGAAACCGTTCAGTTAGATAAGAGCAAGGTGTTGGGATTTGCCCTGCAGGGTGGATCTACCAATTCTCATACGGCGATTCTTGCAAGAAGCATGTCTATTCCGGCAGTCATCGGTTTAGGATTTGCTCTTGGTGAAGAGATGGATGGAAAGATGGCCATTGTGGATGGTTCTGACGGAACGGTTTATATTGATCCGGATGAAGAGACCATGAAGCGAATGGCCGAGAAGAAAGCGGAATATGACAGAAAGAGAGAGCTGCTTGCTCAGTTAAAGGGTAAGGAGACAATTTCTGCTGATGGAACAAAGATTAAGATTTATGCGAATATTGGTTCACCAGAAGATGTTGTAAAGGTACATGATAATGATGCAGAAGGTATCGGCCTGTTCAGAAGTGAATTCCTGTATCTTGGAAGAGAAGATTTTCCTTCAGAGGAAGACCAGTTCAATGCATACCGTGATGTAGCACAGAATATGGCTGGCAAGAAGGTTGTTATCAGAACGCTAGATATCGGTGCTGACAAGAAGGTGGATTACTTCAACCTTAGTGAAGAGGATAATCCGGCACTGGGTTATCGTGCAATCAGAATCTGCCTGACGCAGCCTGAGATTTTCAAGACACAGCTTCGTGCGCTGTACCGTGCAACTGCATTCGGTAATATCTCAATCATGTTCCCTATGATTACTTCGGTTGAAGAAGTCAGAAAGATTAAGGATATCTGTGCAGAGGTTCGTGCAGAACTCGATGCAGAGGGCATTCCATATAAGGAAGATACAGAGCTTGGTATTATGATTGAGACCCCGGCAGCAGCTATTATTTCTGATGATTTAGCGAAGGAGGTTGATTTCTTCTCCGTAGGAACCAATGATTTAACGCAGTACACGTTGGCAGCAGATCGTATGAACAATAAGTTGGCTCCATTTATTGATACCCATCATAAGGCAATTTTAAGACTGATTCAGATGGCCGCGGAAAATGCTCATAAGAACGGTATCTGGATTGGTATCTGCGGTGAGCTCGGTGCAGACACATCACTTACCCGCGAGTTCTTAAAGATGGGAATTGATGAATTATCCGTATCCGTTGGTCTTGTCTTAAATGTCCGCGATGCGGTCATTCATACAGACTTAAGGAAAGAAGATTAATTACATGCACTTACAGGAAGACCATGGCGCACATGGGCATACGCATGACCCACAGGAGATTAAGAAAATTGTGAATCGACTTGCGAGGGCCGAGGGACATCTCCACCGGGTTAAATCGATGGTAGAGGATGGTGTGGACTGTTCGGAAGTTCTGATTCAGCTTGCTGCAGTTCGTTCGGCCATTGATAATGCCGGGAAGGAGTTGTTAAAGCAACACTTGGAACACTGTATTGTGGAAGCAATACGGGAAGGGGACCGTGAGTCCATAGAGGAACTGAATAAGGCGATTGATCGATTTATGAAGTAAAAAAGGCTCGGAAAGCAGGTGCTTTCCGAGCCTTTTTTGAGGCCAACCACGTGGAAGATAGAATTCACTGGGCGTGCGTGGCAGATTATTTTTTAATTGTTCCTGAGAAGGTGCCACGATACTCGTTAAACAGAGATTCTTCGATCTTGTTAAACATGATGGTTGCATGGTTCTCAATGAAGTTTACGATGATGTACAGGTGGCCGACGGATTCATCGACAAACTGAAGTTTGATGACGAGTGTTTCAGGTGCTCTGAATGCGGCAGATGCGGCGCATTTGTGGCCGGTGTCTGCGAATTCCTGAATGTAATTTCGTCCAAATCCGAAGCGAACGATGTGATAGCCTGTAGCATTTAAGTAACGGAACATTCCGAAGTTTCCGTCAAAGGTGAAGCTGAATTCCTTGATCTGTGCATAGTTAGAGGTATCAGAGACAAAGGTCTTTTCGTTGATTACATCTACAACAGGAGAGCTGTCGTAGCCTGGAATCGTTGCGAGGGTTCTGCTCTCTGCATAGTCAAGACAGGAAGCGATTACGGCTGTATTTGCCTCGAGAGGCTCATCAGAGAGGTATGGATATACGTTCTTCCAGAAGCTCTGATAGATCATCTCGACACCACCGTCGCGTCCCTGAGTATCTGCTGTTGTGACGAAGATTAAGTCTTTGTCAGGAATGGCAACCGCTAACTGACCACCCATGCCGTACATGGCGTAAGCGCCGTGTGTCAGAGTCCAGAACTGGTAGCCGTAACCCTGCATTTCGTCATAGACGCGGGTCTTTGCATAGGTATCCGCCTGCTTTACAATTGCCTGACGGATGTATTCTTCAGGTAAAACCTGCGTTCCGTCTATCCAGCAACCGTCATGAGAGACAACATACATAACGCGACAGATGTCCATAGGAGTGCACATTAATCCGCTTCCGCCCATGGAGACGCCCTGTGGATCCTTCAGGCAATAAGCATCTTCTGAGAATCCAATTAAGTTCAGGAAGTGATCTCTTAAATAATCAAGCAGGGTCTGGCCGGAGAGCTTCTCAACAAGTGCGCAAAGAGTGTGTGTTGAAGAGGTATCATAGGACCAGTTTGTGCCTGGTGCATGCGTTGGTTTTGTTGTGAAGAACGAACCAACCCAGTCGGTTACGCCCTTGGCTTTATAGGTTGTAGAATCGTAGCAGGTGCGCATTTCAAGCATCTGTCTGATTGTAAGAAGTGCCAGATAAGGATGAATGGTGAGTCCTTCTGTCTTCTCCGGAAAATAATCGACGATTCGATCATCGAGAGAAATACGGCCTTCATAAGCCAGACAACCAATGGCGATGGATACGAAGGATTTAGTTACAGAGAACATACGATGAAAGGTGTTTCTTTCGTATGGTGCATAATAGCTTTCAAATGCAATTCTGTTGTGACGAAGTACGATAAATGAGTGAAGAGGAAGTTCAGCCTCTTCTAACTCCTGTAAAAATGCGACCAGTGACTCAGATGGAATGCCAACACTTTCCGGAGTCGCTGTCAAAAAATCAGTCATCATAGTGTTACACGTCCTTTCCGCTAATGATATTATTTTATCGCAAAACACCCATGTCTTTCAATATGTAAGCAGAGTTTGGAAAAGAATTTAATAAGTTACCTGTAGTTTGAGTTAGTTATGACAAGAAAAGGTTTGTCTTGCATTTTTTTCAGGCGTCCGTATACTTGTAAATAAGCGGATTTCAAGCGAAAAGGGAGAGAATCATGAATCTGTTAGTGAGCTTGTTTATTAAGAATTCAGAAGATGTAAAAGATCCGGATGTACGATCAAAATATGGAGTGCTGACCGGGCTGACGGGAATTATCTGCAATATCCTGCTCTTTGCTCTCAAGATCTTTATTGGGCTGGCAACAGGTGCATTTTCCATTGCGGCAGATGCCTTAAATAACCTGTCCGATGCGGCATCGAGCGTAGTCACGTTCCTAAGCTTTAAGACGTCAGCGAAACCTGCTGATAAAGAGCACCCGCTAGGACACGGCAGAATGGAATATGTCAGCGGAATTATTGTCTCGATTGCCATAGTGGTAGTCGGTGTAGAACTGCTTCAGACCTCGGTTCAGAAGATTCTGCATCCGGAAGAGCTGACCTGGTCCGTTCTCACGGTTGTCATTCTTTTGTTCTCTATCTGCCTGAAATCGTGGATGGCTTACCTTTACACTGCAGTAGGAAAGCGAATTGGGTCGGTATCTCTTAAAGCGAGTGCTGTTGACAGCCTGTCTGACTGCATCACAACGGGTGTGGTTTTAATCTGTGTTTTGATATTCCGCTTTTTGGGGGCAAATGTCGATGGTTACGCTTCTTTGGTTGTCTCTGTTTTTGTGCTGGCAGGCGGAATCGGGCAGGTAAAAGACACCATGCAGCCGCTCCTTGGTATGGCGCCGTCAGAAGAGGAAATCAGCCTGATTAATAAAATAGTGCTTGAAGATAATCGAATTCTGGGGTTGCATGATCTGATTATTCACGATTATGGTCCCGGAAGGCTCTATGCAACAGTTCATGCAGAGGTTGATTCAAAGCTGACGCTTTTAGAAGCGCATGATATTATCGACCGCGCTGAGCGGAGAGTTCATAAAAAGTCTGGATTTGATCTGGTGATTCATGGGGATCCGGTTGTGATAGGAGATGCTCAGACCGATACCTATAAAAGGCAGGTAGAGAGTGCATTGATTGCCATTCATCCTGAAATTCATCTGCATGATTTCAGGGTTGTACAGGGAAAGAAGCGGGCAGAAATTTACTTTGATGCTGTGGTTCCTTATTCTTTAAATAAAACAGAAGAGGAGATTCGAAAGGAAATTATTGAAGATGTCAGAAGGCGCATACCGAACAGCTTTCTGCATCTGCAGATTGATCGATTCTCTGTCAGATAAACTCCAAACGGTCAGCCAGTGTACCAGGCAGAGGATTTAGATCCAGCCACCATCTAATGTAAGAATCTGCCCGGTTAGATAGTCCGGCATTTCTGAAAGCTTTAAAAGGACTTCTGCGACTTCTTCAGCCTTGCCCATTCTTCCATATGGAATTTCTTCAGCAAGTGTTTCTAAATCTTCTTCTGTAAAGCACTTATTCATATCGGTATCGATTGCTCCGCACGCGATGGCGTTAACAGCGATACGGCTTGGCGCAAGTTCTTTGCCAAGGGCGCGTGTAAGAGAATTGATTCCGCCTTTTGTTGCAGAATAGGCTGCTTCACAGCTTGCACCGACGTTGCCCCAAACGGAGGAAATATTGATAATTCGTCCGGAATGCTCGTGAATCATGGGTGGCAGTACGGCGTGAATGCAGTTATAGACACTCTTTAAGTTGACGTCTGTGATGCGGTTAAACTCTTCTGCGGAAAGATCCTGAAACAAACCGACGATGGAGATGCCGGCATTGTTGACAAGAAGATAGATGTGACCGAAGCGGGTCAGAGCTTCTTCTATAAATAAATTCACCTGATTCTGGTCGCTTACATTAACAAGCTTTGTGATTACATCACTGCCCTGTGATTCACACTGAGCAGCGACTGCTTTTAACTGTGCTTCTTTTGACTGGCAGCACAGAGCCAGATTGTATCCTGCTTTTGACAGTCTTAAAGCAACGGCAGCCCCGATTCCTCTGGAGGCTCCGGTCACTATTGCAAGTGGTCTGGTATTCATAATTACTCCTTATTTTTTGTTCTGTTCTATTGTAAGTCAACAGATAAGCAGAATGCAAACAGGTTGGACTATTTTGAAAAAAGGAGTGCGTTAAGTATTGACAAACCCGGGTTTGTGCATCCTGCTACATAATGTAAAATACTATGAAAAGAATAGAATATTGCTTCGCACAATTCAGGCACAATTTACCCACTGTGAAAAGGGGCATAAAAACTGATATCCACAAAGTTATCCACATTATCCACAATTTATTACACACAAGATGTGGATAAGGAAATCAGGACTTGCGTTTCCAATGCGGTTGTGAAAAAGGACAAAAATAGCATTTATGCGGTTTTGGAATGATTCTTCTCTTGACAAAAGAACTGTGTAATTAACATTGCAGGTTTTATCCACATTTTTTGAACACTTTTTGAAATCCAGTTGAAATGTGTGAAAATTGCTTGTGAAAAGGTTGAATTATGTTATAATAGATTCATCAAAAGACGTGAAAGGAGTTGGACATCATGAGATTCATTATTACAGGAAGAAATATTGAAGTCACTGACGGCCTTCGTTCAGCAGTGGAGGAGAAGCTTGGAAAGTTAGATCGCTTCTTTGCTCCGGAAACAGAAGTTAACGTAACACTCTCCGTAGAGCACGACGTGCAGAAAATCGAGGTAACCATCCCTGTTAAGGGCAAGATTATCAGAGCGGAAGAGAAGTCCACAGACATGTATGTGTCAATCGATCTGGTGGAGGAGATTATTGAACGTCAGTTAAAAAAGTATAAGAACAAGATCATTGATAAGAAGCAGGATGCTGTAGCCTTTGCCAAGGCTTTCGTCGAAGAAGAGATTGAGGATGAAGAAGACGTGAAGATCATCCGTACAAAGAGATTTGGTGTAAAGCCAATGTTACCTGAAGAGGCATGCGTACAGATGGAACTTCTTGGACACACATTCTTCGTATTCTCCAATGCAGAGACAGGCGAAGTAAATGTCGTATATAAGAGAAAAGGCAATACTTACGGATTAATCGAACCAGAATTCGATTGATAACTAATTCCTTATAAATCAAACTAAATAACAAACCCTACGGAGCTGCGAGTACCCCTCGCAGCTCTTTTGCACGTTCATTGTAGCGGTGCACCGAGCCTGCTGTGAGACCGCCCTGCAGAGTTCTTGTCACAAGGCCGGTTTTCTGTTATAATTTGTGCATTATGGCGGGCTTTACCCGTTAAGGGAAAGGAACTTGAGATGGGACTTGTTCAGAAGCTGTTCGGTACACATAGCGAACACGAATTAAAAAGAATTACTCCAATCGTTGATAAGATTGAAGCACTTCGTCCGGAGATGCAGAAACTCACTGACGAAGAGTTACAGCATAAGACAGTAGAATTTAAGGAAAGATTAAAGAAGGGTGAGACCTTAGATGACATCTTACCTGAAGCATATGCAACCGTAAGAGAAGCCGGTAAGCGTGCCCTTGGCATGGAGCATTACCGCGTTCAGTTAATCGGTGGTATCGTTCTTCATCAGGGACGTATCGCAGAGATGAAAACAGGTGAAGGTAAGACATTAGTATGTACACTTCCGGCTTACTTAAATGCCTTAACAGAAGAAGGCGTAATGATCGTTACAGTTAATGACTACCTTGCTAAGCGAGATTCTGACTGGATGGGTCAGCTTCATCGTTTCTTAGGCCTGTCCTGTGGCTGTGTCTTACACGATATGACACCGGATGAGAGAAGAGAAGCGTATAAGTGCGATATTACCTATGTAACAAACAACGAACTTGGTTTCGATTACTTACGTGATAACATGGCAATCTATAAGAACCAGCTGGTTCTTCGCGATTTAAAGTATGCCATCATCGATGAGGTCGATTCCATCTTAATCGATGAAGCAAGAACTCCACTGATCATTTCCGGTCAGAGTGACAAGTCTACAAAGCTCTATGAACTTTGTGATGTTCTTGCAAGACAGATGGAGCGCGGAACTTTCAATGGTGACATGACCAAGATGCAGGCCATCATGCAGGAAGAAATCGAAGAAGACGGTGACTTTGTTGTAAATGAAAAGGATAAGGTCGTTTCCTTAACAGAACAGGGTGTTCATAAGGTAGAAAAGTTCTTCCATATCGATAACTACGCAGATCCTGAAAACCTTGAAATTCAGCACAATATCATTCTTGCTCTTCGTGCTCACAATCTTATGCACAGAGATAAGGATTATATCGTAAAGGACGACGAAGTTCTTATCGTAGATGAGTTCACAGGTCGTGTAATGCCAGGAAGAAGATACTCTGATGGCCTTCATCAGGCGATTGAAGCAAAGGAACATGTAAAGGTTAAGAGAGAGTCCAAGACTCTTGCTACAATCACCTTCCAGAACTTCTTCAACAAGTTTGAAAAAAAGTCCGGTATGACGGGTACTGCTCTTACAGAAGAGAAGGAATTCCGTGATATCTATGGACTTGATGTTATTGAAATTCCTACAAACAGACCGGTACAGCGTATTGACTTAGACGACATCGTTTACAAGACAAAGAACGCAAAGTACAAGGCTGTTGTTGAATCTGTAATCGAAGCACATGAGAAAGGACAGCCGGTCCTTGTTGGTACAATCAACATTGATACATCTGAGCTCCTTTCCTCCATGCTTAAGAGAAAGGGAATTCAGCACAACGTATTAAATGCGAAGTATCATGAATTAGAAGCACAGATTGTTTCTGATGCAGGTATTCACGGTGCCGTAACCATCGCCACAAACATGGCAGGACGTGGTACGGATATCAAGCTTGATGATGAGGCTCGTGCAGCTGGTGGTTTAAAGATCATCGGTACAGAACGTCACGAGTCAAGACGTATTGATAACCAGCTTCGTGGACGTGCAGGACGTCAGGGAGATCCGGGTGAATCCAGATTCTTCATCTCTCTTGAAGATGATTTAATGAGACTTTTCGGTCAGGAAAGATTAATGAGCGTCTTTGAAACACTCGGTGTTGATGAAGACCAGCCTATCGAACATAAGCTCCTTTCTTCTGCCATTGAGAAGGCACAAAAGAGAATCGAGACGAATAACTACGGCATCAGAAGCCACTTGCTCCAGTTCGACGAAGTTATGAACGAGCAGCGTGAAATCATCTATGCTGAGCGTCGTAAGGTTCTTGACGGAGACAACATGCGCTCCACAATCATGAACATGATTACTGACTTTGTTGAGTCCAGTGTCAACAGATGCATCAACGAAGATCACAGCTCTGATCAGTGGGATTATCAGGAATTAAATCAGCTGATTCTTCCAACCATCCCAATGGAGCCTATCCATAAGGATGACAGCATCAATACAAAGGATGAGCTTATTCAGGCTCTCAAGGCTAAGGCAGTTAAGATGTACGAAGCTAAGGAAGCTGAATTCCCTGAAGAAGCAGCAATCCGTGAAATTGAACGAGTTGTACTCTTAAAGGCTGTTGACCGCAGATGGATGGATCACATCGATGATATGGATCAGTTAAAGACAAGCATCGGTCTTGTTGGTTATGGTCAGAGAGATCCTGTTATCGAATATAAGAGCCAGGGTTATGACATGTTCAACGAAATGTCTGAAGGTATCTCTGAAGACACTGTTCGTATGATGATGCACATTCAGGTAGAGCAGAAGGTAGAGCGTGAGCAGGTTGCCAAGATTTCCGGCACCAATAAGGACGAAGGTCCTTCTGTAAAGAGCCCTATGAAGCGTGAAAAGAAGGTATATCCAAATGACCTTTGCCCTTGCGGTTCAGGACTCAAGTACAAGAACTGTCACGGACGTAAGGCATAAAATCTGGCAAATATTCTGATTACAACAAACGTGTTTTAAAGGTCACGTGCAAACTATGATTGTCCAAGGTAAATGCAAGGCTTTATCTTGGACAATTCTTTGTCCGGGTATTTTCTCTAGACAAAAATACATACTTGTTGTATTATTACGCTTTGAGAAATAGAAGTTAAGATTTTTTGGAATTGAGGTAAGAGCAGTGGTCTTATTAGATCAGTATAAAACAAAGGTTGCGGGCTATGTTGCTCCGCTTGAAAGAATTAAGAAGTCTCTTGATTTAGATACAAAGGCAAGAAAAATCGAAGAGATGACAAGAAATATGGAAGCGCCTGGCTTCTGGGATGACGCTGAGCGTTCTCAGAAAGCAATGAAGGAATTAAATTCCTTAAAGAGTGCGTTTAATGACTATGACGAATTAAGCACTTCATTAGAAGATGTTAGGACTCTGATTGAGATGGCTGAAGAAGAGGACGATGAGTCCCTTGTTGAAGAAATCGAAGAGATTCTTGCTAATTTCGAGGAGAAGTTAGAAGAAGTTCAGATGACAACTCTGCTTACAGGTCCTTATGATAAGGACGGAGCAATCCTGACACTGCACGCTGGTGCCGGCGGTACTGAGGCGATGGACTGGTGTTCCATGCTTTACCGTATGTACACAAGATGGGCAGAAAAGAAGGGATTTACCTATGACATCATTGATATGTTAGATGGTGATGAAGCCGGTTATAAGTCTGCAACAATTCAGATTAACGGCGAGAATGCTTATGGTCTGCTTCGTTCCGAACACGGGATTCACAGACTGGTTCGTATCTCTCCATTCAATGCGAATGGTAAGAGACAGACTTCTTTCGTATCCTGCGACGTTATGCCTGATATTGAAGAAGATATCGATATCGAGATTAATCCGGATGATATCCGTATTGATACCTATCGTTCCTCTGGTGCCGGTGGTCAGCACATCAACAAGACTTCATCCGCTATCCGTATCACTCACTATCCGTCTGGCATAGTTGTTACCTGCCAGAACGAGCGTTCCCAGCATGAGAACAAGGATAAGGCGATGCAGATGTTAAAGGCCAAGCTGTTCATGTTAAAGCAGATGGAAAATGCTGAGAAGGCTGCAGATATCCGTGGTGAAGTGCGTGATATCAACTTCGGTTCTCAGATTCGTTCCTATATCTTACAGCCATACACCATGGTTAAGGATCACAGAACAAACAAGGACATCGGTAATGCACAGGCAGTCTTAGATGGCGACCTTGATCCATTCATCTCCGCATACCTCATCTACCAGAGCACTGGTAAGAAGGCCGGAGAAGACGAAGAGTAATTGAAAACCTATTAAGCAGCCGCATCTGAGGTTTCAGGTGCGGCTGCAGAAGTATGACCAAAGGACAAAACGTTTAAAAAAGTATTACTCAATATCTTCCTGGGGAGGAAATTATTATATTAGTTCGGATGAGTATTTTTCAAAGTTAGGTTTATTTAGTAATATATTAAGTATTGAATGAACGAATATGTAGTAATTTGCTGAATAACCCGGCTGTCCTGGGAGAAAGGAATCCAATCGCATAGTGACATGATTGGAATTGAAATGGCGTATATATATACTATTAGATATATTGTTAGCAGGAGTGATGTTTGAAAACTACTTTATGTACAATTCAAACCTTTCAATAAGTGGATTTATCATGTGTGGTTTGATTATATTGATAAGAGGAAGTGTTGAAGGTATTGTGATAGGACATCGATTGGGATATAAAGATATTTCTCAAAAGCAATTTCTAATTGCAGGAATTGTGATTAATCTACTTTTTATTATGATAGTGCGACTTGCAATTGTTATGATTGGAACAGGAGGGGTTGAATTAATGATTGTAGGTATTAAATATGCTGGCATGATTATATGGTGCGAGAAGTTATTAAATAGAGCGATACAACAAGATAAAGGGAAGCTTGGCGTAGTTGTACTGTATTCAGCAATTGCCATGGTTGTGAGTTTTTTAGTAGCAGGTATTTTTTCATTGGTTATTGGTAGATTATTGTTTATGTCAAATTGGGGATGGTTCAAGTAAAAAAGTAATTTTAGTGTATTATTTCTTTCATGTATTTTTAGATTTGCAGGTGCGAATATGAAAAGTGAAATGATTCAGATTACACTCTGTAATGCTACAAAAGCTCTGCTCCGGAATCAGATTCGTAACGAATCTGATTCCGGAGTTTTTTTAGACCAGGGAATCGAAAATGCGCCGCACACGGACAATTGTATTTTATGGCGTACAATTACGATTTCACGCACTAAAGTGTTGCAATGAAGCAGGGGGTATGGTACTATTCTGTCTACCGAGTACAGATGTACTTGTGTCACGCACATGAGGTAGGAAGATGGAACAGGAAGAAAATAAGTACTACGTTGTTAATAAAAAGGCACTTCCTGAGGTCCTTTTAAAGGTAGCAAGAGCGAATACATTGATTGAAACAACCAAGATGTCAATCGCTGAGGCAACCGAAGAAGTAGGAATCAGCAGGAGTTCTTATTATAAGTACAAAGATGACATCATTCCGCTGCGCGACAATATGCGGGGAAGGACATTAACCTTCGTGCTGTCAATGGCTGATGAACCAGGCCTTTTGTCCCTGGTTTTAAAGACGGTTGCAGATTACAGGGCCAACATCCTGACGATTCATCAGACTATTCCGGTCAATGGTGTAGCGTCCCTGACATTATCTGTCGATATCCTTCCGACAACCGGAGATTCCTCAAAGATGGTAGAGGAGATTGAAAAGTTGCAGGGAGTCAGATATTTAAAAATTTTAAGCCGCGAATGATGCGTTTGAAGAATTATGTGGAGAAAGAGGTACAAAAATGGCTAAAATTGCAGTTCTTGGTTACGGAACAGTAGGTTCCGGCGTTGTGGAGGTTCTTGAAAGAAATGCAGATTCTATTAAGAATCGCGCTGGTGAACCGGTTGAAGTAAAGTATGTCCTTGACTTAAGAGATTTCCCTGGAGATCCGATTCAGGAGAAGATTACTCATGATTTCAATGACATTTTAAATGACCCTGAAGTTGACGTTGTCGTAGAAGTTATGGGCGGTACAGGTGCTGCTTACACATTCACAAAATCTGCTTTAGAGGCTGGCAAGAGCGTATGTACTTCAAACAAGGCTCTCGTTGCGGCACACGGTGCAGAGCTGATGGCGCTTGCACGTGAGAAGAATATTAACTATATGTTTGAGGCTTCCGTTGGTGGCGGTATTCCTGTAATTCGCCCAATTAACGAGTCTCTTACAGCAGATAAGATTCTGCAGATCACAGGTATCATGAATGGTACAACAAACTACATCCTCACAAAGATGAGACGCGAAGGCACTCATTATGAAGAGACATTAAAGGAAGCACAGGCTTTAGGTTATGCAGAGCGTGACCCAAGTGCTGACGTTGATGGCTGGGATGCCTGCAGAAAGATTGCAATCCTGACTTCTTTAGCTCAGGGTGGCACGGTAGATTTCAATGATATTCAGACAGAGGGTATCTCTGATATTACATATGTAGATTTCAAATATGCTAACAAGCTTGGCGTAACAATCAAGCTCCTTGCCACAAGTAAGGTAGTGAACGACAAGGTTTACGCTTACACAGCTCCATTCATGCTTGAATCTGATCATCCACTTTACAATGTAAATGGCGTATTAAACGGCATCTATGTAAATGGTAACATGGTTGGTGACACGATGTTCTTCGGTCCTGGTGCAGGTAAGCTTCCTACAGCTTCTGCTGTATGCGGCGATATCGTTGAGGCTGTTAAGAATAAGGATCACAATGTCATCGTTGTCTGGGAAGACAAGAAGGTTGAACTTGGCGATAACAAGGATCTTGCTTTCAAGTACTTCGTTCGTGTAAAGGATGAGGAAGGTGAAGCTAAGAAGGTTCGCGATGCATTTGGTCTTGATGTACAGCCAATCCGTGTTCAGGATGTCGAAGGTGAATTTGCCTTCGTTACAGAAGAGATGGCAGAAAGTGATTTCGTAATCAAGTCTAAGCTTGTAGATTTAATCAAGTCTATTCGCTTTGATGATACAGCAATGGTTGAGTAATAAAGGAGCAGGTTATGTCAGAGGAAAATTTAGTAAAAGTTGTAAAATTCGGTGGAAGCTCTCTTGCAAGTGCAGAGCAGTTTAAGAAGGTTGGAGCAATCATTAAGGCTGACTCCTCCCGTCGTTATGTTGTTGACTCCGCTCCCGGTAAGAGAAGCAAGGAAGATACAAAGGTTACAGATCTTCTTTATAAGTGCTACGAAGAAGCAGAAGAAGGACTTAGCTTCGAGAAGACCTTCCGTGTTATTAAGACAAGATTCAACGAAATCATTGCAGGCCTTGAATTAAAGCTTAACCTGGATGAAGAATTTGAAACAATCTACAGGAAGTTTGAAGGCAAGGCTGGTTCTGACTATGCCGCTTCCCGTGGTGAATACTTAAACGGACGTATTATGGCTGCATACTTAGGTTACGAATTCATCGATGCAGCAACTGTAATTAAGTTTGATAAGGAAGGTAACTTCCTTTCTGAAGAGACAAACGAGGCACTCCGTGCACGCTTAAAGGACGTAGAAAGAGCCGTAATTCCCGGATTCTATGGTGCTCAGCCAGATGGCCGAGTAAAGACATTTTCCAGAGGCGGTTCTGACGTAACAGGTTCCCTCGTTGCAAGAGCAGTGAAGGCTGATATCTATGAGAACTGGACTGATGTTTCCGGCTTCCTCGTAGCTGACCCAAGAATCGTTGAAAATCCTAAGAACATCGAGATTCTTACATACAGAGAACTCCGTGAGTTATCTTACATGGGCGCATCCGTTCTTCACGAATCCGCAATCTTCCCTGTACGTAAGGAAGGAATCCCTATCAATATCCGTAACACAAATCGCCCGGAAGATAAGGGAACTCTGATTGTTGAGAACACATGCCATACACCAGAGTACACAATTACAGGTATCGCCGGTAAGAAGGGCTTTGTATCCGTATCTATTGATAAGGATATGATGAACTCAGAAATCGGATTCTGCCGTCGTGCGCTTCAGGTATTCGAAGATAACGGCATTTCCATCGAGCATATGCCATCCGGTATCGATACAATGACAGTATTTGTCGATAAGGATGCATTTGTCGATAAGGAACAGCAGGTGCTTTCCGGCCTTCACCGTGTGTGCCAGCCAGATACAATCGACCTGGAAAGTGACCTTGCTCTGATCGCAGTTGTTGGCCGTGGTATGAAGAATAACTCCGGTAACGCAGGTAAGATCTTCAGTGCACTTTCTAAGAAGAAGATTAACATCCGCATGATTGATCAGGGTTCTTCTGAGCTTAACATCATCATCGGTGTCAGAAATAAGTACTTCGATGAGGCAATCAAGACGATCTACGAAGTATATGTAAATGATGAAGCTTAAATAAAAGTCCCGCGGGTTTTAAAAAGGCGAGTTGCTTACGAGCAACTCGCCTTTGTTTTTTGTGTTTAGATGAAGCCGGCCGTGGATTACATCATACCGCGGGAGCGATTTACTTCCATGATCTGTTCCACGAATTCACGATCCTGCATCATGTAGAGAACCAGGACGAAAAGAAGAACAGAGAAGACGATGCCGATGATTCCTGTAATCAGTCCGGCAATGGAGCATCCGTTGAATTTCCTTTTATTAACCTTTGAGATTGCTGAGGATACAATCGCAACGATACCGCAGATGATTCCTCCGAAGATGGTCATGATTCCTACAATAGAAAGAGTACCAAAAATCAGAGATACAACATCGATTGCAGTGACGTTTGTACGTGGGCCGGATGGCTGGTAATAACTTGGGTACGGATTCTGGCCATAGCTGCCGTACGGATTCTGGCCGTAGCCGCCGTTTGGGGACTGACCTGGCTGATATGGATTGTTCTGCCACTGATTGTTGCTGTTGGAACCGTTCTGAGGCTGGCCATAGCCTGTGTTTGAGCCATAGTCACGATTCTGAGGCTGAGCGGAGCCGGGGTTCTGGTTATAATCGGCACCGGAAGCGCCTCCGTTTAAAATCTGATCCGGTGTCTTTGGTTCGCCGGAATTGTCTACGTTATAATTAAAATCGTCCATGTTCCCTCCTGGATATAGATGTCAGGCGGCTGGTTTACCCCTATTGGAAACGCAGACCTGGCACGTTAATATTTAATGAATTGTACCATAAAGAGACATTTGCCACAAGATGAGCAGTGAATGGGGCGAAAGACGGCGGGGGCGAAGTTGCAAAGGGGGAGCGCATTTGCTATAATTTTGTGGACTTTGAGAAGAAATATTTCTTCTTTAAGAAGATTAGAGGTAAAGCATGAATATTTTAGAGAAAATTGCAGAAGAACTGAGTATTAAGGTGACTCAGGTCAATGCAGCAGTTGAATTATTAGATGGAGGCGCAACCGTTCCATTCATCGCAAGATATCGTAAGGAAGTTACAGGTTCCTTAAATGACGAGCAGCTTCGTGAATTAAGTGACCGTTTAAAGTACTTAAGAGGGCTTGAAGACCGTAAGGCGCAGGTTATTTCTTCTATTGAAGAGCAGGGCAAGTTAACAGATGAGTTAAAGGCTAAGATTGAGGCTGCTGAAACGATGGTTTTAGTAGAAGATCTATATCGTCCCTATAAGCAGAAGAGAAGAACTCGTGCAATGGCAGCGAAGGAGAAGGGCTTAGAACCGCTTGCGGAGTACATTCTTGCGCAGAATGCAACAGAAGAGGTTGAAGTGGAAGCGGCGAAGTATGTAAAGGAGAACGAAGATCCAAAGCTTTCCGTTACTTCAGCACTCGACGCTATCGCTGGTGCTTCCGATATTATCGCTGAGCAGGTGTCTGATGACGCTGTGAACCGTACCTGGATTCGTGAGGCGACTGTTAAGGAAGGCCAGATTGTATCTGCAGCCAAGGATAAGGAAGCAAAGTCCGTTTACGAGAATTACTATGAATACGCAGAGAGCCTTGCAACGATTCCCGGCCACCGCGTACTTGCTATCAACCGTGGTGAGAAGGAAGGCTTCCTGTCTTTAAAGATTGAAGCACCAAAGGAAAGAATCCTTGATTACCTGAATACAAAGATGATTACATCTGAGAATCTTTATACAACACCAATCATCATGTCTGCTGTTGAAGATGCGTACGACCGTCTGATTGCACCGGCCATCGAGAGAGAAATTCGTTCTGACCTCACAGAAAAAGCAGAAGATGGTGCAATCCATGTATTTGGCAAGAACTTAGAGCAGCTCTTACTGCAACCGCCAATCGCCGGTCAGGTTGTGTTGGGTTGGGATCCGGGCTTCAGAAACGGATGTAAGTTAGCGATTGTTGATCCGACCGGTAAGGTTTTAGATACCAGAATTGTGTATGCAACACAGGGTGATAAGCAGAAGGACATTGCCAAGAAGCAGGTCGCAGATATGATCAAAAAGTTCCATGTTACCTTGATTTCCTGCGGTAACGGAACGGCTTCCCGCGAGTCTGAGGCAATTATTTCTGATATTATTTCGGAAAATGGTTTTGATACATCCTACATCATCACAAATGAGGCGGGCGCTTCTATTTACTCTGCAAGTAAGCAGGCAACAGAAGAGCTTCCTGATTATACAGAAGCACAGAGATCCGCAATCTCCATTGCAAGACGTGTTCAGGATCCGCTTGCAGAGCTTGTTAAGATTGATCCTCAGAACATCGGTGTTGGCCAGTATCAGCATGACTGTAATCAGAAGAAGTTAGACGAGGCCTTAACCGGAGTAGTTGAAGACTCTGTTAATAAGGTTGGTATTGACCTCAATACAGCCAGTGCTTCTCTGTTAGAGTATGTTTCCGGTATTTCAAAGGCAGTTGCGAAAAACATCGTAAGCTACAGAGAGGAAAATGGCGCATTTACCGACAGAAAACAGCTTTTAAAGGTTTCTAAGTTAGGACCTAAGGCATTCGAGCAGTGTGCTGGTTTCTGTCGTGTAAGAGATGGTAAGAATCCTCTGGATATGACCAGTGTGCATCCGGAATCCTATAAGGCAGCAGAAGTGCTCTTAAAGGAGCTTGGATTCTCTGCAGAGGATTTAAAGAAGGGCGGAATTCCTGAACTTCATAAGAGGATTACTGACATGGACGCAATGGCTGAAAAGTGTGGCGTCGGTGTTCCAACCCTTACAGATATCGTTAAGGAACTTGAAAAGCCGGGCAGAGACCCTCGTGAAGATATGCCTAAGCCAATTCTCTCCAAGGAAGTTCTTTCCATGGAGGACCTTAAGCCGGGCCAGATCTTAAAGGGTACGGTTCGTAATGTTATCGACTTTGGTGCGTTCGTAGATATTGGTGTTCATCAGGATGGCCTGGTGCATATCTCTCAGATGTCTGCACAACGTCGTGTAAATCATCCGCTGGATGTGGTATCAGTCGGTGATATTGTTGATGTCCGTGTTATCAGCGTAGAACCGGATAAGGAGCGTATCGCACTTTCCATGATTTTAGATGAGAATGCAGCAAAGAACCGCCATGCAGCAGGCACGTTCGGACGTGGTAAGGGCCGGCATGATGGAGAAGGCTCAAAGCGCCGGGATGGCAAGGGCCAGAATCGCGGCGATCAGAATCAGAACCGTGGCAGAAGAAACAATAATAAGGGAAATGCAGGATTAGATCTATCCAGACTTTCTAAGTTCATGCATTAAGCCGATTAAAGTACTTTGAAAGACTCCCTTATGTAAGGGAGTCTTTTCGGCAATTTGGAGGCGTCGACGCCGCGACTGCGCCCTGGCGCCCCTGCCGGATTGGAGATTAATATGAGAGTGATTGAGAGCTTTTCACCGGAGGAGACCTATAAAGCCGGACTGGAGCTTGGACAGGAGTGTGTGGCTGGTGAGGTTTACTGTCTGAACGGTGACCTTGGCGTAGGCAAAACGGTGTTTACACAGGGATTTGCCACGGGACTTGGAATTGAGGAGCCGGTGAATTCGCCGACCTTTACGATTGTTCAGGTCTATGAAGAGGGCAGGATTCCTTTATACCACTTCGATGTATACCGCATCGCGGATGTATCGGAGATGGATGAACTTGGATATGAAGAGTATTTCTACGGGGATGGAGTGTGTCTGGTTGAATGGGGAAGCATGATTGAAGAGCTTCTGCCGGAGGAAACGAAGACAATTACCATTGAAAAGGACCTCGGAAAAGGGTTCGACTACCGCAGAATCACGATTACGGAAGCTGGAGAATAATCCTGGTGACAGGAAGCTGGAGAAGAATATGAAGATCTTAGCAATTGAAAGTGCTGCAACAGCAGCATCCGTTGCAATTTTAGACGGAGATACCTGTATTGCCGATATGACAATTCAGTTTAAGAAGACACATTCGCAGACGATTCTGCCGATGATTGACCAAATCTGCAAGATTACGGAAACAGAACCGGAATCTATCGATGCAGTCGCAGTCAGCGTAGGACCGGGCTCCTTTACGGGACTCAGAATCGGCGTTGCAACGGGTAAGGGAATCGCACTGGCCTACGACCGTCCGATGATTGAAGTTTCCACCCTTCTTGCGATGGCAGCCAATATTCCGGCCGGAAGTGAGTGCTTGATCTGTCCTGTTATGGACGCAAGAAGAGCGCATGTCTATACCGGAGTATATGAATATGATGATGAGGGGGACTTACAGGAAGTTCTTCCGGAGTCTCTCCTTTCCTATGAAGAACTTGCCGACAGCTTAAACAGCCTGGCAGAGGAAGGGAAGCCTGTAATCATGCTTGGTGACGGACTTTCTGCTCTTGAGAGCAAGGCCGGGGATGCAAGACGTATGAAAGATATCATGCAGGAACTTGTTGCCGGTGAGTTAATCTTAGCCCCGGAAAATATGAATTATCAGCGTGCGGCATCTGTTGCAGTTGTTGCGGCTAAAATGGCGAAAGAAGGAAAGCTGGTTTCTTCAGATGAAGTGAAGCCGGACTATTTAAGACCGAGCCAGGCAGAGCGTATGAGGAAATCAGGCGTTGTCGGTGAAGAGTAAACGGAGTGGAAGCATGATTCAGGTCAGATTAATGACGGCGGATGACGCAGAGTGGGCTGCAGAGCTTGAACAGAAATATTTCAGTGCTCCCTGGGATGCCCATGATTTTGTCCATGACGTGGAAAATGACTATAATATCGCCCTTGTGGGTGAGGTAGATGGCGAGCGTGCCGGTTATGTCTGTCTGTGGCAGGTTGTAAACGAAGCGGATATTGCCAATATTGCGGTGGATGAGAAGTTCAGACGAAATGGACTTGCAAGACAGCTTCTGATGACGGTCATGGAACAGGCTAAAGCAAAGACAGTCGACACCTTCTTTTTAGAAGTCAGGGAGAGTAATGTCCCTGCGATTGCGTTGTATGAATCTCTTGGATTCGTACAGATTGGAACAAGAAAGAGATATTATGAAAAACCGACAGAGGATGCAAGGGTTTATGCGATTCTGCCGGAGGTGACAAAATAAAATCGGGGCGGCTGGCGGGATTCCTGTCAGGTACAGGCTTCGGGAAAAGAAAGAGGTAATTTATGCTTGATGTGTGTCTTTTAGGAACCAGCGGTATGCTTCCCCTTCCGGGAAGATGGCTGACTTCTATGATGACGAGATTCAATGGGAGTTCCCTGTTAATTGATTGCGGTGAGGGAACTCAGATTGCAATCAGGGAAAAAGGATGGAGCTTCCATGATATCGATACCATCTTGCTGACTCATTTTCATGCAGATCATGTGTCCGGTCTCCCGGGTCTTCTTTTAACCATTGGAAATTCAGACAGAACCGAGCCTCTGACCATTGTCGGTCCAAAAGGTGTCGAGCGTGTGGTGAAATCTCTTCTGGTGGTTGCACCGGAACTGCCCTTTGAGCTTGTCTTTAAAGAACTGACAACGGCGGAAGAGACATTTGCCATAAAAGGAATGGAAATTACGGCATTTAAGGTGTCTCACTCGGTTGCGTGCTACGGCTACAGTATCCGGATTCGTCGCAACGGCAAATTTGATGCAGCTGCGGCGAGGGAACGCGGAATTCCTGTAAGTGCATGGAACAGGCTGCAACATGGACAGACGGTGGTTGACGGCGATGTGACATACACGCCGGATATGGTGTTGGGACCGGAAAGAAAGGGCCTGAAGGTGACCTATTCTACGGATACCCGCCCGGTGCCGCAGATTGCAGAACACGCAGCCGGCTCAGACCTTTTTATCTGCGAAGGCATGTACGGGGAAAAGGGGAAAGACGCGAAGGCGAGAGAACACAAGCATATGACCTGGGCAGAAGCTGCGAAAATCGGTGCGAAGGCGCAACCGACTGCGATGTGGCTGACCCACTTTTCGCCATCGCTTGTCAGACCGGACCAATATGTGGCAGATGTGAAGAAAATCTTTGCACCGATTGAAGCGGGCAAGGACGGTAAGACGATTGAATTGAATTTTGAGGATGAATTATGAAGGATATTAATATTCTGGCAATTGAGAGCTCCTGTGATGAAACGGCAGCAGCCGTTGTGAGAAACGGAAGAGAAGTGCTTTCGAATGTAATCAATACGCAGATTGACATTCACACCTTGTACGGTGGTGTGGTGCCGGAAATTGCATCCAGAAAGCATATTGAAAACATTAACCCGGTCATCAGAAAGGCGTTAAAAGATGCAAATATGACCTGGGACGATATCGATGCAATTGGTATAACCTATGGACCGGGGCTTGTTGGCGCCCTGCTTGTTGGTGTGGCCGAGGCAAAGGCTCTTGCGTGGGCGTTAAAGAAGCCACTTGTGCCTGTGCACCATATTGAAGGACATATTTCAGCAAATTATATCGCAGATAAGACGTTAGAACCGCCATTTGCCGCGCTCGTCGTATCGGGCGGACATACTCATCTGGTCGAGGTGAAGGATTACGGTTCCTATGAAATTATCGGAAGAACCCGAGATGATGCTGCAGGTGAGGCTTTCGATAAGGTAGCAAGAGCGGTTGGCTTAGGATATCCTGGCGGACCAAAGATTGATAAGTTGTCTAAAGAAGGAAATCCGGATGCGATTACCTTCCCTGTTGCGCACGTTAACGGTTCTGCGTATGACTTCTCTTTCTCGGGAATTAAGTCTGCGGTACTGAATTACTTAAATGGCGCACAGATGAAGAATGAAGAAGTGAATAAGGCAGATCTGGTTGCGTCCTTCCAGAAGGCGGTTGTCAGCGCACTTGTTGATCATTCCATGATGTTGGTGAAGGAAAAGGGGTATAAGAAGCTTGCAATTGCCGGCGGTGTATCGGCCAATTCCGCTCTGCGTGCGGCCTGCGAGGAAGCATGTAAGGAAGCGGGGGTTGAGTTCTTCTGTCCCCCACTTGGTCTGTGTACAGACAATGCGGCCATGATTGGAGCTGCGGCTTACTATGAATATGTAAATGGAACAAGGGGAGCGTGGGATTTAAATGCCATTCCGAACCTTAAGCTTGGAGAACGCTAAATGAGCAGAGTATTTGCGATAGTTCTTGCCGGTGGATCCGGCACGAGAATGCATTCGGAGATTCCGAAGCAATATATGGACTTACAGGGAGATCCGGTAATCCTGCACTCAATCAGAGCATTTGCCGGGAAAGTTGATCAGGCAATTCTCGTGGCAAAGGAACATGAGTGGGATTATCTGAATCGTTTTGTCGTGCCACGTGCAGGTGTTCCGGTGACACTGGCGGATGCAGGACGGGAACGATACGATTCGGTTCTGTCAGGATTAGAGAAGCTGAAGCGTTTTGATGCGCTTGATACGGATCTGATTCTGATTCATGATGGCGCGCGTCCTCTAGTTACAGGAGAAATTATAGAGCGCTGTATTGAGGATGCGAAAGAACATGGCGCCTGTGCGGCTGCCATGCCGGTTAAGGATACGATTAAGGTGGCGTCTGCTTCGGGATATGCTGTGGAGACGCCGGACCGTTCTACTCTCTGGCAGATTCAGACGCCACAGGCTTTTCGAATCGGGTTGATTAAAGAGTCATATAAAAGGATGAAAGAAGATCCTTCCTTTAAGGCGGGCATGTTAAATATCACAGATGATGCGATGGTTGTAGAGAACTTTTCAAGTGTCCGGGTGAAGCTTACCATGGGCAGTTATGAGAATATGAAAATAACTACACCGGAAGATATTGAAATCGCAAGATTTTTTATTGACAAGGTAAAATAGACGTGTTAGTATATTCAAGTCGTCGGTAACGGCGACAACAATAAAGCATATGGAGAGGTACCGAAGTGGCCATAACGGGGCGGTCTTGAAAACCGTTTGTCTTCACGGGCGCATGGGTTCGAATCCCATCCTCTCCGCTTTTTTGTCTTTACGTTATGGCAGATAACAGCATACTTTAGGTAGGCTATCCTGGAGAAGTACCCAAGAGGCTGAAGGGACACCCCTGGAAAGGGTGCAGGTCGTTAATAGCGGCGCGAGGGTTCAAATCCCTCCTTCTCCGTTTCTGAAAAATCTTCGAAAGAAAATTTTTCAGAAAGTTGAAAAACTTGTTGACAGGTCTAAAAAGAAATGGTATTCTTTTTAAGCTGTCGCCGAGAGGTTTCAGCAAATACAACTTCTTAAAATCACTTGAAAACAGCGAAAAATAAGGGGTTGACAAGTTTAACAAAATAAGTTAAACTTGCAAAGCACTCGACGAAAGAAGAGTGTAAAAATGCGAATCTTTGATCCGCAATGGTCTTTGATAATTGAACAGCAAACCAACCCTGAAAATTCTTTATGAAT